>JBBRBI010000001.1:0-178263 GCA_038206015.1 Bryobacterales bacterium
CTTCTTGATCGCGTCGACATATTCGACCTTGAGCTTGGAGGAAAGCGCCGTGTACTGGGCGAGCACGTCCTTGGCCGCGCCCGCGCCTTCTTCTCCGTGCCAGTAAGTGATATTGACATCCTTAGACAGGCCTTTGACAACCTTCGTGGTTTGCTCAGAAAGGCTGTAGCGCTGGTTAGACGTCGTGTCGAATGTCTTGTTGTTCTTGTTCGCCAGGTAATTGGCGACACCGAGAACAGCGATAACTACGAAAACGTAGAAAGTTGAATAGATGCTGTATTGTTTTTGACGTTGGTTCATGGCGAGCAACTATCCTCTGTAACGTACCGATTCAAGCGAGCGGGCTGTCAGGAACAGGCCCAGGAAGCTGACGCTGAGGTAATAGATGGTGTCTTTCATATCAAGAACCCCCTTGATGAAGGACTCATTGTGGCGTAGCAGGGAAATGTAAGTAAGGACCTCGGTGATTCGGTTCTGGTCCATATTGGCCATCCACTCAAAGACCCAGAGCAGGAGCAGCAGGAAGAAGGTCATGACGGCGGCGACGATCTGGTTTTGTGTCACAGAAGAAATGAACATGCCCAGTGCAAGCATGGCGGCCGCCTGCAGTAGCAGGCCGAGATAGCCGATAAGCAGAGGCTTCCAATCGGGCTTGCCGTAGGCGAAGAGAAACACCAGATTGATGCTAGAGAACAGGAGCAGGCTGGCATACATACCGACTGCACCAATCCACTTGCCAAGCAGGATTTCCCAGTCCTTCAGCGGAGAAGTGAGCAGTAATTCAATCGTGCCGCGGGCCTTTTCTTCCGCAAAAAGGCGCATGCTCAGCATGGGGATCATAAAGAGGCAGAGCACGCCGCAGTTGCCGAGCAGATTGCGGACAACCAGTTCATTCAGGTTCATCGGCATCGAGCGACCGGACATTTGTGCCTGCATGCTGGCACGGACAAAGAAATAAACCAGCGACCAGAAGAAGTATCCAAACATGGCGGCAAAGGCGGCGATGAGAATATAAGCGATCGGCGACTGAAAGTATGTATTGAGCTCTTTGCGGGCGATGGTAATGACGTTTCTCATTGCTCGGTTTCCTCTGGGGCTGTTGTAGCGACAACGGGATTAGTAAGTGACAGGAATAGCTCATGCAGGGCAAGTGAGGCGGAATCGAGTCGGTGTAAATTCCAGCCATTGGCCATCACGATTTGCGCAAGTTGAGGGCGGATGTCCGTAGCGGCAGCAGTATCGACATCAATGCGCCAGAGGCCGTGGTCGGATAGAGTGGCGTGGGCGGCGTTGACACCGCTGAGGCGGGTAAAAGGCGCGGTCAGGACACTGGCTTCTGGCGAGCCGTTTGGTACAGAGATTTCGAGTACGGCCCCATTGCGGCGCGTGAGGTCTTCGAAAGTACCAGACTTGGCGATCTTGCCCTTATTGATGATGATGAGGCTTTCGCACATCGCTTCTACTTCCTGCAGAATGTGCGTGCTGAGGACGATGGTGTGGTCCCCGGCAAGGCTCTTGATGAGATCGCGAGTCTCGATGATCTGCTTGGGGTCAAAGCCGCTGGTGGGTTCGTCGAGGATCAATACATCAGGGTTATGGATGATCGCCTGGGCCAGTCCGACACGTTGACGATAGCCCTTGGACAGCTTCCCAATTAGCTTGGACCAGACGTCCTTGATCGAGCAGCGGGCTGCGGCTTCCTGGCTCCGATGAAGGACTTCCTTCTCAGGGATACCCTTGATGCGCGCGACAAATTGCAGATACTCGCCCACTTCCATCTCGGGATAGACAGGGGGAGTCTCAGGTAGATAGCCGATGCGCTTCTTGACCTCAAGAGGCTGCTTGACCACATCGAAGCCCGCGATGGTAGCGGTGCCTTCGGTGGGGGGCATGAAGCACGTGAGCATTCGCATGGTCGTCGTCTTGCCCGCTCCGTTGGGACCGAGAAATCCGACGATTTTGCCCTTCTCAACTGAGAAGGAGACGTGATCGACCGCGACGTTGCGCGCGTAGCGCTTCGTCAATCCTTCGACCTGGATCATAGAAGTATTTGCCTTTAATCGATTGGGGTGAACTTACATCATACCTAGCATCGAGCCTGCCGCAGCGCCTGTTTCCGGCATTCGCGAGAAGGGTGGGTAGAGGCCGGGGAACCATGCCTCAAGCGTATCGATGGGACAGTGCAGGCGCAGAGGGGCGCGCGGCGTCTCCGATAGGAAGATGTTTCGAGCCAGCAAACGTGAGGTAATTTCGCGAGCTTGGCGCTCTTTGACGTGCGCGATGTTGATGACGCGGGCGCGCGGGATCGCGCCTGTCAGCCAGGCTTCACGCAGCACCTCAAAGCTGCCACGCTCCAGGCGTTTGGCAGCGATCTCGATGGCGCACCAAGCTTCAAGGCGCGACAACAGGCCCTTGGGCGCGAGCAGGCCCGACATGAATCGAACCTGATCGGTGCAGGTCTCGAGAAAGTAGTCACAAAAGGCGATGAGCGCGCGTTCACTCAACATGCTGCGGCCATCGTAATCGTTGTAGCGCGGGGCATCGGCGTTGGCGAGCAGGACTTTGTAACGCTCGACGCTGCGGGCAAGGCCACGGGCCACGCTCCACATGCCGCTGCCGAGGCCGGTGCGCAGCAGCATGGCGTGCGACATCAGCCGCACCACGCGGCCGTTGCCGTCGTAGAAGGGATGGATCCAGGCAAAGCGGTGGTGCGCGGCGCCGAGGGCGATCACCTGCCGTGTCCGGTAGAGCTTGGTGGAATCGTAGGCTTCGGCGAATCGCTTGAGATAAGCGGGCAACTCGCTGGCGGGAGGCGCGACGTGGGCACCAACCGCTACCCCGCCATCGCGCAATACGCCCGGCAGGACGGCCTTTCGCTCGCCCGTCTCGGGGTTCTCAACCCAGAGAAGGTCTGCGGGCATGTGTGAGCAGAACTCGCGGTGCAACCAGATGGCGTAGTCCGCCGTCGCAGGCTCGATGGCCGGGTCGCGGCGCTCGTCGATCAGGGTCTGGACATGAATGTGCGCCGCCGCTTCGTACTGCAGGTTGCGCTTCTCGATGTTGTGGGCGTAGTCCTTATGCAGCGCGGAATCGATGTCGCGCGGGTGGGTGTGGTGGCCCTCGATCAGGTTTGAGTAGTAGCAGTTCATCGAGCGCACCAAGCCGCTCAAGAGCAATTGATTCTCGATAGGGACTTGCCCGGCAAAGGCGCTGGCCTCGCGAATGAGGTCAAAGGCGCGGTCCTCGAGTTCGGCTTTGCCCTCAGGAGGAAGAACGGGCGTCATTCCATCGCCGGAGAGCGGCCCAGCGGGACTCAATCGCGTCTTTTTTGCCGCTTTGTATGCCGCATCTTTCGCCGTTACCATAACACCTCTATCTCATTCTATTCTATAGAGATAGAGATTACAAGTGTCAAGGCTGTGCCGTATTTCATGCCGCTTTTTGTGCCGCTAATTATTCGGGTGCTTGCAGGCCCATGATCTGGAAGCCAGCGTCAACATAGATGATGTTGCCGGTGACGCCGCGACCGAGGTCGCTCCCCAGGAAGGCGGCGGTGTCGCCGACCTCTGCAGGGTCCGTGTTGCGCTTAAGGGCGGTCATGGCGGCGACGCCATCGAGAACCTTCGAGAAATCCTTGATGCCGCGCGCGCTAGCCGTCTTGATAGGACCAGCGGAAATGGCATTAACGCGAATGTTCTTTGCGCCAAGGTCGGCGGCCAGATACCGGACACTGGCCTCCAGTGCCGCCTTGGCCACGCCCATGACGTTGTAGTTGGGGATGACGCGGGTGCTGCCCAGGTAGGTGAGCGTGAGGATGGAGCCGCCGTGAATCATCAGCGGGGACAGGGCGTGAGCCACACTAATCAGTGAGTATGCACTGACTTCGTGCGCGAGAAGAAAGCCGTCGCGCGAAGTCTCCAGGAAGGGGCGGCTCAGATCTTCGCGATTGGCGAAGGCGATGGAATGGACAACAATGTCCAGTATTTCGTTCGACAGGGCCGAAACAAGGGCGGCAAGCTCCTCGGGCTTCGTGACATCGCAATTGAGGACGCGATCGGCACCGAGCTCTTTGCCAAGCTCTTCGACGGTCGCCTTTTGGCGCTCCCCTTGGTAGGTGAGGATGACGCGTGCGCCTTCGCGGCGGTAGGATTCCGCAATGGCATACGCGATGCTCCATTTGTTCGCGACACCAAGAATAATTGCCGTTTTACCAGCCAGGAGAGTAGCCATAGTGCCTATTGTGTCATCTAATCTAGTGAAGGAAACATTTCAAAACTCATGTCATTCTCACTTCCCGCTCTCCCTTACGCTCCTGACGCCCTTGAGCCGCACATTGACAAGGCCACGATGGAGATTCATCACGGCAAACACCACAACGCTTATGTAACCAATCTGAACAAGGCGCTGGAGTCGGCTCCCGAGCTGGCTGGCAAGTCCATCGAAGAGCTCCTGGCAAACAACTTGGCCATTGTGCCCGATGCGATCAAGGCACCGGTACGCAACAATGGCGGTGGCCATTACAACCACTCGCTTTTCTGGACTATCCTGGCGCCGGGCGCGGGCGGGACGCCGGTGGGTAAGCTGGCAGCCGCAATCGACGCGGCTTTTGGCAGCTTTGACGAGTTCAAGGTGAAGTTTGGAGCGGCAGCAACCACCCGTTTTGGTTCCGGCTGGGCCTGGCTTTCCAAGACTGCGGACGGTAAAGTTGAAATCAGTTCAACGCCGAACCAGGATAACCCGTTCATGGAAGGCAAGCACCCTATCATCGGTCTCGATGTCTGGGAGCACGCCTACTACCTGCACTATCAGAACCGCCGCCCGGATTACATCGCGGCCTGGTGGAACCTGGTGAACTGGGTAGAAGCCGAAAAGCGCTTCAACAGCTAACGCACTCCGAAGATCCAACCTTCGATATCCGCCGCTGTGCGCGTTTGAGCGTCCAGCGGCGGATTTGCGTAGAGCGGCAGCTCACCCGCCGCGTCCAGGGCCCGGAGCTTGGCGGCGATCGTATAGGCGTCGTGCTGATCTTGGGTGCGGTCCTCTGGCTTGACGAAACTTTTGCTCCAAAGCGAGGGGTAGGCTTCGGCGATCACGGATCGGCCCGCTGGGAGCTGCCAGCCATCGAAGGGCCAGAAGTGGGCGCTCGTGTTGCCGCGGATGTGGCGTAGCCATGGCAGGCCGGTGTGCGTCGATTTGGCGACCGAGCCGGGCACGCCAAAGTGGAAGACGCTCTTGGCGCGGGTTCGTGTCTCAGCGATGCGCCGCCAGCGGGAGTTGCCTTCAAGCGGAGTTTGGGTGAGGAAGGCGGGCCAGTCTTTGGCCAGCTTGTGAGTGTCAAAGTAGACTTCCGGAAACGAAAAGCCATGGTCGATGCCTACAAAGGTGGGGGGGCCTGAGTTGAGCTGCTCCACCAGCCAGTGGGCAATTTGTCGGCGGGTCCAACGGGGAAGCACTTCAACGGCATCTTGCGACGGCGTTGCGACATAAACTCGGAGGCCAGGGAGCCGGGTGTCGTCGGTGGCAGCGCCAGAATAATCTATGCCGATGTAGCGTTCAAAGTGCGTCACAGCTTTAGGATGTGTTGTTGGACGAGCTGCCAGATTTTATCGGCGTTTTCTTCGCCTCCGCAGCAGCCTGCTTCGCGGCAAACCGTGATCAGGCCAGCTCGCTGGACAAAGGCCTCTGCGGGGTTGCCGGTCGGGAATTGCTGGTCGAAGAGCTCTCCCGTCCAGGCCAGCACCTGCTCACGATAGGCGTAGGCGAAGCAGTCTAGATCGATGTCGAGCAGGATCGGCGTCTCGGCCCAGTCAAGATGAGCGCGGGCGCGGGCGCTGATGTCCGCAGGGAGGTGCGCGGGGAGTTGGTAGCGGCCCATGATCACTCTGTCACCAACGGCTTTTGGCAGGTCGCCCATGCGGTCGTCAACACCAAAAATGAAGACATCGTCGAGCAGTCCGAGGCGCATGCCAGCAACAATCCAATCATCGTCGTGTGCGCTGAGGGTGTGCTCACAGAAGTGCATGAGCGCGGCGTGCGTGAGTGGGAAGCAATCGAAGTCGACAGGGTCAGCGGCATCGGTGTGGCGGTCAAAGAGAATGACCTTGACAGGCCGAGGGATGCGACCTTGCTCTTGGGCCTCAAAAATCATCGGCAAGACCCAGCGATGATCTTCGTGCAAGCGGACGGGTGCGCGCATCTTAGCCTTCTAGCGGCGCAAAGCCGTTGATGCTGATACCGGCCTTATTGGCCGCGACAATCAGCATATCTTTGTCCAACAGCAGTGTCCGGCCTGCGTCAACAGCGAGCACGCGCGCCTTGGTCTCGCTCATCACTTCAATCGTGGTGGGCCCGATTACCGGCACGTCAAACAGTAAATGCTTGCGGCGGCGGGAGACTTTAACGAGCGTCAGCTCCTTGCCGTTGACCAGGCTGGCAGCGCGGCGGAGCATGGCGTCTGTGCCTTCCATCGCCTCAACCGCAACGCAGGCCTGATCGGCAATTGCCACACTTTGTCCGATGTCCAAGCCCGCCAGAGCATTGGCAATTTCGCGGCCATAGGCGACGTTCTGCTCTTCTTCGCGAGAGAGCTTGCGGCGGGCCATCAAGCCTACGGTGGCCAGCAAGCTGGTCAGCAACTGAGTGGAGGCCACCAGTTCGATGCCTTCCTGCCGGAGCTCCTCGACAACCCCGCCAATGAGGGCGTCCGTGTTCTTGGTGGCAAGCCGGGCGAGGAGTTTGACCAGCCGCCAGTCGGCGGTGATGGCTGAGAAAATACTGGCGTGTTTGACTTGGCCGGCCATCATTACCTGGGTAATGGATTCTGCATGCAGGGTGTCGATCAGCTTGCCGAGTTGGCCAAGTGAGAGCCAGTGAGTCCGTGCGGCGAGGGTCTCGACGATCGGGTCGGCCTCTTCCTTGATGGCCATCGCGATGACCTCGTCGCCCTGCTTACGCGCGGCCTCAAGAGCGAGGATCGGAAAGCGCCCATTGCCGCAGATGATGGCATAGCGGGCAGACATTATTTTACGAATCCACGTTCTGAGCTGGCGATAAAAGCGAGTAGCTCTTCGCGCTCGGGCACTTTGGGGACTTCCGCTAGAATCGCCTCGATGGCCTTGGATGTGTTGAGCTTCTTATCACGCAGCAGGCGGAAGCATTTGTGCAAAGCCTGGATGGCATCGGCTGAGAAGCCACGTCTTTCAAGGCCAACCTTGTTGACGTCGAACAGCTTGATCTCACGGCCCTGGCCAGTAGTGAGTGAGAAGGGCAGAACGTCCTGCACAACGACGCTAAAGCCTCCGATCATCGAGTGGCGCCCGATGCGGCAGAACTGATGAACGGCCGAGTGGGCGCTGATGACGGCCCAGTCGCCAATAGTGACGTGCCCGGCGAAGGTGACGCCGTTGGAGAGCACACAGTGGTTGCCAAGTTGAACATCGTGTGCGATGTGGGTGTAGGCGAGCAGTGAATTGTCATCGCCGATGCGTGTCGTGAGGCCGCCGCCCTCTGTGCCGCGATGGATGGAAACAAATTCGCGGATGCAATTGCGATGACCGACGTAGGTAAAGGCGCGCTCACCTCGATACTTGAGATCCTGCGAGGCGACGCCAACAGTCGAATACGGGAAAAAAACGTTATCGTCGCCGATATCCGTCGGCCCTTCGACATAAACGTGCGCCATCAAGCGCGTGCCTGCGCCGATGCTGACTTCACTGCCGATGACGCAGTAGGGACCGATGTCGGCAGTGGGATGAACAATTGCCTGCGGGTCGATAATGGCCGAGGGGTGGATCGGCATGGCCGCTCTACAAAGAAGACTTATCGCGAAGAACGCACATCACAGTGCACTCGGCGACAAGTTCGTTGTTTACGCGGGCTTCGCCGCGCATCTTGGCGAGCGAAGCGCGTTTGGAGATGACAGTCATCTCGACGCGCAACTGATCGCCGGGCACAACAGGCTTGCGGAAGCGCGCATTATCGATGCTGGTGAGCAGGACAACTTTATTTTTGCGATCAGGAATTTGACTTAGCACGAGGATGCCAGCAGTCTGCGCCATACACTCGACAATCAGCACTCCCGGCATCACAGGGAAGTCAGGGAAGTGGCCTTGGAAGTGCGGCTCGGTGGCCGTTACGTTCTTCAAACCGACAATCCGCGTCTCTTCCAACTCGAGGACACGATCCACGAGAAGCATGGGATAGCGATGGGGCAGAATGTCTTGAATCGCGACTACATCTAATTCAGGCATATAAACAAGCTATTATAGCCGCCGATGGATTCAATATTCTCCTGGGTGCAAACTCGGCAAACCGATCAGATGAATTTCCTGCGCGAGATGGTGGAGCTGGAGACCCCCAGTCGCGACGAAGCAGCGATTACGCGCTTTGCTGATTTGCTCGAGAACCGGGTAGCGGATATCGCTCGAATCAAGCGAGTGAAGGCACCTGGCTTTGGGCCGCACCTGGTCCTGGAGTTTGACTTGCCCGGGCCAAAGAAGCGCGGGCAGGTGCTGGGGCTGGCTCATTCCGACACCGTGCACCCCATGGGGACGCTCGCTAAGTTTCCGTTTGAAGCCAGGGCGGGGAGGCTCTATGGGCCAGGCGTGCTGGATATCAAGGGCGGCATTGCGCAGTTTATCTTTGCGGTGCGTGCGTTGCGTGAATTGGGTGTACCCGTGCACAAGAAGATATTGCTGCAGATCAACAGCGATGAAGAGATTGGGTCTGACGCTTCTCGCGCGTTGACCGAGAAGTTGGCGAAGTTGTCGGACAGCGTTCTGGTGGTGGAACCAGGGACTGGACTGACAGGGAAATTGAAAACCGCACGCAAAGGGACCGGTGACTACGCTGTCTCTGTGAAGGGGATCGCCAGCCATGCTGGCGTCGATTTTTTGGCGGGGGCCAGCGCCATCGTTGAGCTGGCTCGGCAGATCGAGGTGATCACAGGCTTCACAGACCTGGGCAGGGGATTGACTGTCAACCCTGGAGTGATCAGCGGTGGCACTCGCAGCAATGTTGTGGCCGGGGAAGCACGCCTGGAGGTGGACATTCGAATTGCGCGGCTGAAGCACTTTGTTGGGTTAGACAGGAAGTTTCGCAAGTTGAAGGCGTTTGACAAGCGCTGCAAGGTGACAGTGGAGGGCGGGTTGAACCGACCGCCAATGGAGCGGACCAAGGCGATTGGCGAGATGTATGCGCAGGCTCGTTCATTGGCGGCCGAGTTGGGGGTTGAGTTGGAAGAGTCTTCAACCGGTGGCGGCAGCGATGGAAACTTCACCGCAGCGCTAAGTGTACCGACTCTTGATGGATTGGGAATGATTGGCGAGGGGGCGCACACATTGAACGAGTGTGTGCTGATTGATCGCATTGCAGACCGTACTGCGTTGCTCGCCAAGCTACTGGCGGTATCCTGATAGTTTCCCTACATTTAAATCTTGAGGTATTGCCTTGTCGAATTTGCCCCTTGCCGCCCTTCGTGGTGTGCGTCTGGAAAAGATAGCGTCCCTGCGCGAGCTGGGCCTAAACCCGTTTCCTTCCGAGAGCAACCGCTCACATATGGCTGCGGAAATCATCTCTGGCTATGACGCCCTTGAAGGGCAGCCAGCTGTCGTCGCTGGCCGATTAATGAGCTGGCGCAAGATGGGCGGTATGGCGTTTGGCAACGTTCAGGACCAGAGCGGTCAGATCCAGATTGCACTGCGGCGTGGCGAGTTGCAGGAAACCAACGCCGCCAACGGCACCCTGGGCTTTGAGAATTTCAACCTGTTGGATGTCGGTGACGTTGTGGAGTGCGCGGGCAAGGTGGGCAAGACAAAGACGGGCGAGATCTCAGTCGTTGCCGACAGCCTGCGTATCTTGACAAAAGGATTACGGGCCTTCCCCGACAAGCACTTTGGAATCAAAGATCGCGAAATCATACTACGCAAGCGCTATCTCGATTTGACGGTGAACCCCGAGAATCGGGTACGATTCGAGCAGATCGCGAAGATGCTGTTTGAGATCCGTCGCTTTCTGAATCTCAAGGGCTTTCTCGAATTCAACACGCCAATCATTCAGTCACAGTATGGCGGCGGCACGGCCAAGCCTTTCATCACGCACGTGAATGCGCTCTCGACGGACATGTATCTGGCTATCTCCCATGAGCTGTACTTGAAGCGCCTGATCACGGCGGGCTTTGAGAAGGTGTTCATCATGGGCCGTCACTTTCGCAATGAGGGCATTGATCGCAGTCACCATCCAGAATTTGTGATGCTCGAGACGATGACCGCGTTTGAGAACTACGAATACAACATGCGCCTCGTCGAAGAGATGTTCCGGCACATTGCCTTGAATGTCTTTGATCGCACCGTTTTTATGGTGAAGGGCCATGAGGTTGACTTTGCCAAAGATTGGCCGCGGATCCGCATGACGGACGCCGTAAAGGATGCAACCGGGATTGATTTCACTGCGATCACGAGCGTCGATGAGGCCAATGAGAAGCTTCGTTCGTTGGGGATCGATGATCCGCAGCCGAGTGTCGGCAATGCGCTGGTGCGCGCGTTTGAAGAGAAGGTGGAAGAGACACTGATCCAGCCCACCTTCATCTATGGGCACCCGATTGAAATCTCTCCGCTGGCCAAGCCAATGCAGGATGACCCGCGCTATGTGGAACGCTTTGAGATTTTCATCGCGGGTATGGAATGCGGTGATAATTGGACCGAACAGAATGATCCGGTGCAGTTGCTGGCGACATGGAAGAAATCGTTTAAGCCTGAGGATCGCGACGAGGGCGAGTTCCACCCCCTTGATTACGATTTTGTGGAGACGCTGGAACATGCGATGCCACCCACCACTGGCATTGGCCCTGGGTTGGAACGGATGGCGATGATCTTCACCGGCCAGGAAGACATCTACGACGTGATCTTCTTCCCGATGATGAAGCCCCTCCTGTCAGAGGCGAACAAGGTGATTTTTGAGGTGAACGATGTCGACGCTGACCAGCAGCGTATCGATTTGCTGCTGACTGCCGACGAATTTGAGAGCTGGTTGAAGCAGGGGAAGATCAAGCCGCGCGGGGCGGCGGTCGGGATGACACCAGTTGAAACTGAGTTTGCCGGCGTCAAACTGAAGCACTACGAAGTGACGGGGCTGACCAACGGCGGGAAGGTGACCGTCCGCGGCGCTAACGTCGGGTTGCTGTTGCAGGAGAATTTCCCGGGTACGGAAATCAAACTGCGAGCAACGATTAAGGGATCGTAGCGAGGGCGGCAAGCACTTCCTGGGCGTGGCCAGCGGGTTTGACTTTATGAAATATCCGGGCGATTTTGCCCACCTTATCAATCACGAAGGTGGTTCGCTCTACACCCATGTACTTCTTGCCATACATGCTTTTTTCAACCCAAACGCCGTATTTTTCAGCAGCGGCGTGATCGACGTCTGCCAGCAGGTTAAAGCTTAAATCGAACTTCTCGCGGAACTTGGCCTGTTTTTCCACTTTGTCTGGAGAAACCCCGATGACGATTGCATTGGTCGCCTGATAGTTTTGTGTGGCGTCACGAAATTCGCAAGCCTGCACGGTGCAGCCGGGTGTGTCGGACTTGGGGTAAAAGTAAAGAACTACCCTCTTACCGAGCAGGCTGGAAAGTTTGAGTGTCTCGCCGGTGTCGGTTTCGAGAGTCAGGTCGGGGGCTTTAGAGCCTTCTTTGAGTGCCATAGTCTGTTAGATTGTTCCTTTGGTGGAATCGCTTAAGAATTTGTGGCGCTTGAGCCAGGTTGTTGTTCGGGGTGGCGTGGGGTGAGTGACCAGGCGAACAAGATCCGCAGGCGAATCGATGTCGAACCACTCTCTGCCGAGTTCGACCGTCATTCCAAGATTTTGGGTGGAAGCGATGGTTTGTCTCAGAATGTTGGGCGCAGACCAATCGACGTCGTGGAAAAGCAGCGGGTGAATTTTTCGCATAGAGATCGCATAGAAAGCTCCGTCATCGGTGGGGCCGAGAGCGATGTCGGCCGTTGATAAGAGAAGCTCCTGCAGGTATTGAATTGGTAGATTGGGTGCACCGCTGCCAAGGACCAGTACTTGCTGTCGGCCTTGTCCAAAAGCCGCTTCGGCGGCGCTGAGAATCTGGAGGCCCCGATTTCCTTCCGCGAGCATGACGCGCTGATACGGAAACTCACGCCAGGCGTCGCTAACCATATCGATGTGGAGCTCAATGTCGGCCAATGTCTTGAAACTTCCGAGCCACTCTAGGACGTCTCCTACAATAGAGAGGTGCAATTCCGCACCTTCGATAGAGCTGAGCACAGGCTGCATGTCGGTTTTCACATTGCCCGGCACAGGAGCTTCAGCGAAAAGCATGATGACGGGGAACATATGACCATTGTAAAATCGAATTGTATGAAGAAGAACACGCTCGTTACATTTAGTGCTGCGGCACTAATGATGTTGGGACTGGTCTCGTTGCCCTCGGCAGGTGCCCAGAAAGGTGACGCAACAAAGGGCAAAGAAGTTTTCGAGCAGTGCTCCGTCTGCCATAACGCCGATTCGGACGAAAAGAAAATGGGGCCTGCTCTGAAGGGTTTGTTCAAACGCGAAAAGCTTTCAAATGGCAAGAAGCTGAATGAAGAGAGCGTTCGTGGCTTGATCAACGCTGGCGGCAATGGCATGCCCGCCTATGAGGAGTTGCTGAGCGCCGAAGAGCGCGACAACCTTGTCGCTTATCTGAAGACGCTCTAGAGCTTCCTCGGAGCCCGTCTGTTACACTGAAGGAGTGTGGCCGCTTTCGCGGTTGCATCCACTCAAGCGTCCCCATCGTCTAGTGGCCTAGGACACCGCCCTTTCACGGCGATAACCGGGGTTCGACTCCCCGTGGGGACGCCAAAATTTCGATTCTCAAAAGGCAGACACGCCGAATGTCTGCCTTTTTTGCTTTATTGATCAGGCTTCTAAGGTATAAACCCGATTCACTTACTCCGAGGATTCGCCTTAGACTTGGGCTAATGCTCTTGCGGAATATCCTTTTCGGCATGGTGGTTTGTTGGTCAACATTGCTTGGGGGCCAGATTGTGAAACTGCAAAATGGCTTGACGATGCGCGTGGAGAAGGCGGACCGGGATGGCGACCAAGTGTTTTTATCTTCGAATTCCGGGGTCCAGATCCTCGCTGCGTCTGAGGTGAAGAGCATCGAGGACGAGCCGGACCCGAACAAACGACCCATTGTTGCGGTCGTGAGGCCGAAAGAAACAAGTACACAGGCACTCATTCGGGCCTCAGCCAAAACACATGGTGTGTCTGTGCAGTTGGTGGAAAGCATCGCTTCGGTCGAATCTGGGATGAGGATCAATGCAGTGAGTCCTAAGGGGGCGATTGGGGTCATGCAATTGATGCCGGGTACGGCACGACAAATGGGCGTGGACCCGCATGACGTGGCGCAGAATATCGACGGTGGGACACGGCTCATGCGTGAGTTGTTGAATCGATACGAGGGTGATCCGCACCAGTTAACCAAAGCGCTGGCCGCATACAATGCCGGGCCCGGAGCGGTGGCGCGATATCAGGGGATCCCTCCGTACCGCGAGACTCGAAATTACGTTAAGAAGATCATGAACAGGATCGACGCCGCAGGAGCCACTGGCGAGCAATAGGCGCAGTCGACGAGCCCTAGTTGATTTAGAATTTAGGGAACAAGACTGGTAGGGCTACGTCACTTGTCCAGACGCATCGGCCATTGTGTCCGCACAGGGGGACGCTGACTAGCTTCTGGTCTTTCGCTTTGAGCTTTGTCATGTGAGCGTAGTAGGCTTTTCCTCGATCATATCTGCTTGGACCTTGGGCCATTGAGATACAACTGGAATCGAAACCGGCAATCGGAAGTGTATCTAGCTCGCTTAGTAGATAAGTAACTGGACGGGACAGGAGTTGTTCCCGGATCTTCGCCGAATCTAGTGAGGCCGCGTAGCCTTTAAGCTTGTCCAGACCGTGCATCCAGTCGTTGTAAGTTGAGCAGTTGCGACTGTCGCCGTAGGCGACGAAATTTTCTTCGCACTTGCCTTTCGTGTCGCAGTGGAAGTCGCGTGGGGGTCTGTTGGCGTCCATATAGACGTAGCTTGAGGGGTTTGATACTACGTAGCGGACCGGTACACGAAGGGTGTCATGTAATTTATTGACGGCTGAATATCGGTTGGCAATTTGTCCCCCGGCAGAGTGGCCGCTGACGACAATACCTTTGAGGTTAGGGAAAATGTTTTTGTCACTCAACTTAGTCAGCAGTTCGTCCAGAACTTCATAACTGTAGACGCCTTTGGAGTTAAGCGATTCAAAACCGTTCTTCCAGTCTCCACAATCCCAGGCGATCTCTCCTTCTACTAGCGCGTCTTTGCAGTTGCGGCCGTTGTTGCCCGCGTAGCGGGGAGAGATGATGATCGTGTCTTGTAGTGCGTCAGCCAGGAAGGCGGCGGCGAGACCAGTCGAGAAATAGTCATTTGCATTGCGTCCGGCACCGTGGATGACGATCATCGCTCGCTCAATCTTCTCGTTTGGTTTGGTGAGCGGATAGCTGGCGTAGACGTTTGTGAACTTACCATCTTTGCCCAGGTTGAGCTTTTGGAGGCAGGCGGGAGTGGGGGTGCGGCAGTATTGTCCAAGGGCCGGAAGGCCAAGCGAAAGAATTAGGATGATCTTTTTCATAGGATCTGGAATCCTACCAGTATGCTGCAAGCCACCGTCGACGGTCAGTTTGGAATTGAGAATGTTCATTGGGGTGAGGGAGTTACGCCTATCCCCGGGAAAGGCCAGGTGTTGGTGCGTATGCGCGCCGCCTCTTTGAACTTTCGGGATTTGCTCGTCGCGACGGGTAAGTACAATCCGAAGATGCCGCTGCCACGCGTGCTTTTGAGCGATGGGGCGGGCGAAGTAGTGGCTCTGGGAGGCGGGGTCACGCGATGGCGGCTCGGGGACCGCGTAGCGGGCATTTTTATGCAGACTTGGCTTGCTGGACGGATTTGCGAGGAGAGCGGGAAGTCTGCATTGGGGGGCGCGATTGATGGCGTCCTCGCTGAGGAAATTGCCGCTAATCAAGATGGACTGGTGGCGATTCCGGCGCATCTTTCTTTTGAGGAAGCTGCGACTCTGCCTTGCGCCGCTGTTACGGCCTGGAATGCGTTGGTTTGGAGCGGAGGATTGCGGCCTGGCGAGACAGTATTAGTTCAGGGGTCTGGTGGTGTGAGCGTCTTTGCCTTGCAATTTGCAAAGATGGCCGGGGCGAGGGTCGTGGCGATTACCAGCACGCCAGAGAAAATGGAGCGATTGACGAGTCTTGGTGCTGATTGGGTGTTGAATTACCGCGAAGATGCGAATTGGGGTAAGTCCATTGCCAAGGCCGGGGGCGTTGATCATGTCGTTGAGGTGGGGGGCACCGCGACGCTGGAGCAGTCGCTGGGTGCCGTAAGGACGGGGGGCCGGGTAAGTGTAATTGGAATATTGAGCGGCATCACTGGGACCTTGAATATCGGCCCGGTGCTACATAAAAATGTGACGATGCAGGGAATCTATGTCGGCAGCCGCGAAATGTTTGAACAGATGAATGCGGCGATTGCGCTCCAGCGAATGCAACCCGTGATTGACCGTGTCTATGAGGCCCCGCAAATTCAAAATGCCCTGCGGCATATGGAGGCCGCAGGGCATTTTGGCAAGATCGTGATCCGAATTGTTTAGACGTCGAGATTTCTTACGTCGAGCGCGTTTTCCTCAATGAACTTGCGACGGCTTTCGACGTCGTCGCCCATCAGTGTCGAGAAGATTTTGTCCGTTTCCACAAGGTCTTTGAGGTCGACACGCAGCAGCGTGCGGACTTCGATGTTCATCGTCGTGTCCCACAGCTGTGAGGCGTCCATTTCGCCAAGGCCCTTGTATCGGGTTACGTTGGCATCACGCATGCCCTCTTCTTTGGCGCGGGCGAGAAGCTTGCGCCAGTCGCCGACCTCCTCGCGGAAGCCGCTGTCTTTGACCAAGAAAAATGGGGGTCGATTCTGGTGTGCGACGGTCTTGGCAAGCACCCGCATGCGACGATACTCGCCAGCCATTGCAATTTCCGTACCGACAATACGCGCGGCCTTGGTTGCATCGAGGAAGGACAAAAAGTATGTCGAGTGCTCTTCGTCTTTCTCAATCGTCGATTCGAGCTTCAGTTGAGCAAGCAGCACCTGGAGCTTCTTGAGATTGGTGTCGTCAGTAAAGTTTTCTTTGGTGTCGAGTTCAAGATTCTGATTGAGGAGTGCTTCCACCGCACGCGGATCGCGAAGGCGCCGCTCTGTCTTGTGAGTGACCTGGACGAGTTCATCGAGCGAAGCGAGGAAATTTCTCATTTCCGCACCTTCGATTTTTTTCCCCGCCACTTCAATCGATAGATTGTCGCTGGCGCGGCGCAAAATTTCTTTGGTGAACTCAACTTCGTTCTTGATGTACTTCTCGCTTTTGCCCTTTTTGATGCGATAGAGCGGGGGTTGAGCGACGAAGACATGGCCGCGATCAATGAGCGGTTGCATGTGGCGGAAGAAAAAGGTGAGCAGCAACGTGCGGATATGGCTGCCGTCAACGTCGGCGTCCGTCATGATGATAATCTTGCCGTAGCGAAGGCGGGAGATATCGAAATCATCTTTACCGATGCCGGTGCCCAGAGCGGTGATCATGCAACGAATTTCTTCGTGGCCCAGCATCTTGTCGTAGCGAGCTTTTTCAACGTTGAGGATCTTACCGCGAAGCGGCAAAATCGCCTGATAGCGACGATCACGACCGCCTTTGGCGGTGCCGCCTGCGGACTCTCCCTCGACGAGGAAGAGTTCGCAACGGGTGGGATCCTTTTCCTGACAGTCTGCCAGTTTGCCGGGCAGGCCGCCGCCATCGAGCGCACCCTTGCGGCGGGTAAGATCGCGGGCCTTGCGGGCCGCTTCGCGGGCACGCGAGGCATCGATTGCCTTGCTTACGATCTTCTTCATCACTGCAGGATTCTTGTCGAAATACTCTTGCAGCTTTTCGTTGATGACTTGAGTCACCTGGCCGGAAATGTCGCTGTTAAGCTTGCCCTTAGTCTGGCCTTCAAACTGGGGCTGAGGCAACTTGACGCTGATAACTGCTGTGAGGCCTTCGCGGACGTCGTCACCACTGAGCTTTTCTTTTACATCCTTGAACAGTCCGGCTTGCTCACCCGCCCAATTGATGGTGCGCGTCAGAGCCGTACGAAAGCCAGTCAGATGTGCGCCACCGTCTTTGGTGTTGATGTTGTTGGCAAAGCTGAAAAGCGTTTCTGAGTAGCCGTCGTTGTACTGGAATGCGATCTCCATGGCGACCTTGCCTTGGTCCCCGGGCATGTCACGCTCGCCTTCAAAATAGATAGGCTTCTCGTGCAATACCTGTTTGCCGATGTTGAGATGCTTGATGAATTCGGCGATGCCACCCTCATAGAGGAACTCATGCGACTTCATCGGTTCTTCGCGCTCGTCAAGGATGTTGATCTTCAGACCCTTGTTGAGAAAGGCTCGCTCGCGCAGACGCTGTGAAATAGTGTCGAAATTAAATTCGATCGTATCCATGATGGTCGCGTCGGCCTTGAACGTGATCTTGGTGCCAGTCTTCTTGCCGCACTTGCCCGTGGCCTTGAGAGGGCCCATGGGTTCGCCTTTTTGATAGTCCTGTTCCCAGGTTTGGCCCGCGCGCCAGATTTCCAGATGGAGCCACTCTGCCAGTGCGTTGACGCAACTTACGCCTACGCCATGCAGCCCACCAGAGACTTTGTAGCTGTTAGAGTCAAATTTGCCGCCGGCGTGCAACTTTGTGAGGACAACCTGAGCGGCGGAGACGCCTTCTCCTGCGTGCATGTCGACGGGAATACCGCGGCCATCGTCAGAGACGGAGATCGAATGGTCGGTATGAATGACGCAGTTGATCTCGCTGCAATGACCGGCGAGGGCTTCATCTACAGAGTTGTCGACCACTTCGTAGACAAGGTGGTGCAGGCCCATCTCTCCGGTGGAGCCGATGTACATCGCGGGGCGCTTGCGTACAGCTTCAAGGCCCTCCAAAACTTTAATACTGGTTGAATCGTAAATCGAGTTATCGGCCATTATGGGTTATTTTTCGAATGGGTAGTTATGTCAGGTACTTCTGATGGGAATCAGATGCGCATTGGCATGACTACGTAGCGGTAGGTGTAAGCTACCTCTCCAGGCTTTTTTTCTCCGTCGCCCGCAGTCGCGGGTCGCATCTCTCCGGCGCTTTGCGCGTCATTGAACAGGAAGCTGAGAGCGCCCTCGGGTGTGGCGCCCAGGAAATCGAGCAAGTATTGAGCGTTGAAGCCAATATCGGTGGCCGGGCCAGTGTAATCAATGGCGATGGTTTCTTCGCTCTCGCCTGTATCAGACATCGACGAGAACACTTTCATTTCGCCATCGGCGAATTGGAGACGAATCGCTTTCGAGCGTTCTTCCGAGAATTGGCTGACCCGCTGAACTGTAGATTTTAGTTCGTCCTTGCCAAGAAACACCTGGTGGGTCTGAGTCTTCGGCAGCACTCGGTCAAAGTCGGGGAAATTCCCGGTCAACTTTCGGCTGAGCAGAAGGCGCTCTCCAAGTTGGAAAAATAAATGATTGTCGTCGCCACTGAAGGAGATCAGTGCACCTTCGCTGGCATCGGCTGCAAGCTTCAGTAATTCTTGCATCGCTTTTTTCGGGAGCAGTGTCTTGTATACGCCGTCCACAGTAGGGTTGGCGACTTTATTTTCGACTAGTGCGAGCCGGTGGCCGTCGGTAGCAACCATTGTGAGGGTCTTGTCGGTCATCAGGAGTTGCGATCCGTTGAGCGTAAAGCGGCTCTCCTCGCTTGAGATGGCAAAGATGGTCTTCTGGATCATCGCAGACAAAGTAGAGGCAGGAATCTCCCCTAGCGGCGCAGGCATGACCGGTAGTTCCGGGTAGCTCTCACGCGACATGCCGGCGATGCGCGATCTTGATCGGCCACAGACGATGTTGGCCCACTGGTTATCCATCATCTTGAAATTAACTTCAGAGTCGGGCAACAAGCGAATGTAATCGAGCAGGCGGCGGGCAGGCAGCGTGCCTGAACCTGCTTTGATGATCCGGGCAGGGCAAGAGCACCTGACGCCGAGCTCAAGATCGGTGGCCGTTAAATGGATCACGCCGTCGCCCGTCTCAATGAGTACGTTCGACAGGATCGGGATCGTTGTCTTCTTCTCGACTACACCTTGGGAGAGATTTAGCTCTCTCACCAAGTCAGACTGTTTTACGCTGAATTCCATTCCGTTGAGGTCCTTGCTAATCCTTGAACACGTCTCGCGATGATTACTTCAAGAAGACAAGATATGTATATATTTCTTAGAACCGTAATCGTAGGTGCTGTCGAAATGTGGATATCTCTCTAAATTATACAAAACAAAAATGCTTGCCGCCATCTCATCCAATGAAAAGCATGTTGTTGCTTTCTGTACCTTTTGCACCCGCAGCCCGTTTTCCTGTTCTTTACTAGTGGCGAACACCTAGCGAAGTTGTGGAAAAGTCCGTATCACTAATGGAATGAGTCGATTAGGCTGTGAAGAAGTTTGTTCAAATCCGCGTCCTTGTGCCGAAGATCGTCTATTTTGTGAACCGAGTGCAAGACTGTCGTATGGTGCTTGTTGCCGAGGCTGCGCCCGATTTCGAGCAGTGACGATGTGGTTAATTCTTTGGCCAGATACATGGCGATCTGGCGCGGATAGGCTATGCGCCGCTCATTGGATTTTTGCTTGAGCTGGTTGGGCATCAAATCAAAGCGGTCAGCAACAGCTTTGAGGATCGATTCGATCGAAATCCGCTTCTCGCTGTTTTGCGTCATGTGCTTCAACAGTTGCTTGGACATGTCGAGCGTGATCGGGGTGCCGGTTACAGAGGAATAGGCCATCAGCTTGATGAGGGCGCCTTCCAGCTCGCGGATGTTGGACTTGGTACGGGTGGCTAGAAAGATGCGGACATCCTCTGGCAGGTTCATTCCCTCGCGTTCTGCCTTGTGGTCCAGGATCGCCATCTTGGTTTCAAGGTCGGGTGGTTGGACGTCGACGATCAGTCCCCATTCAAAGCGGCTGCGAAGCCGATCGACCAGGCCGGAGACTTCTTTGGGCGGCGAGTCGGAGGATATGACGATCTGTTTTTGATTGTCGAAAAGTTCGTTGAAGGTGTGGAAGAATTCTTCCTGCGTGCGTTCTTTGCCGCCAATGGTCTGGATGTCGTCGATAAGAAGAACGTCGGCCGAGCGGTAAAACTGGTGGAAGTAGCTCATCTTCTCCATGCGGATGCATTGGATCATCTGGTTCATGAACTTCTCACTCGTTGTGTAGACGATTTTCATGCCGGGATGTTCAGTGAGCAGATTGCGACCGATGGCATGCATCAAGTGAGTTTTGCCCATACCCACACCGCCGTAGATGAACAGCGGGTTATAGCTGCGTGACGGTCGAGTGGCGACGGCGAACGCAGCAGCATGAGCAAATTGGTTGCAAGACCCAACAACAAAGCTGTCGAAAGTGAACCTGGGATTGAGACTGGCTACCGGCTGGGAAAACAAGCTTTCCACGGATTGCGCTGAATCCGTATACGCATGACTAAAGGAGCTGGGCCGCGCGTAACCGGCAGCTGCAGCCGTTTCGAGGTCATAGACGACTTTGCTAAAAGGGAGGCTCAGGTGCGTGATCGCCTGTTCGACTTGCGGGGCGTATTCGCGCTCCAGCCATTCGCGAGTGGCTTCGTTCGGAACTGTGACGTAGAGGACATCCCCATCCGTTCTGGACAGAGAGGTACGAATGATCCAGTTTTCGAAACTCTCTGCGCTGAGAGAGCCCGCAAGCGTTTGTTTTACTAATTCCCAAGCGTTCATATTTACCGCAAATCCAAGCGAAACCATCAGTCAGACCAAGCAAACACAAAAATCCCACAAGTTTTCCACATCCTGTGGAAAAGTCGGGGGAGCTAACAATGTAATTGAAGATCTATCGACCCCGAGGCGCGACTCGAGAGGCGAAGGCTTAAGTCCGCAATAGGCCTGCGATTACAGAGTCTAGCACAGATCATCAAGAGGGCAAGAGAAAAACTGAGAATTTTTAAGTGGTTTGTTATCAATTACATCGGGGGATATTTGAGGGCCTTGGAGCCCTTGACAAATGGCAACTTGAAACTAAGTTGTAACGCTGATTCGAGGGTCGTTGCGGGGTTGAATTGACAATGCCCAGGGCAGTCGGCGATACTATTATTTGGGGCGTTTGCTTGTGCGTGCGCCTTACTCCTACGCGGGAGTAACTCAGCTGGTAGAGTGCAACCTTGCCAAGGTTGATGTCGCGAGTTCGAATCTCGTCTCCCGCTCCATTTCTTTTTCCCACCTTCTTTCCTCTCATCCCTCAGATAAATCACTAAGGTAGCGTTATGAGCACAGCCCGCTATGTCCACTGGCAAGGCGGAGAGATGTGGTTGGGCTACTTGGAAGAATTCCCGGATTACACGACGCAAGGAGTATCCATCCAGGATCTGGAGGAGCATTTGCTCGATTTGTATCGCGATCTCACGAGCGGTGAAATTCTGGGCGTGCGACGGTTGCCGAATTGACCGTTGGATGAAGCGAATTGACTTGGTGCGTCAGATTGAATCTGGCGGCTGTGTGTAGGTTCACAAGGGAGCGAAGCACGATTGCTATCAGAATACGAATACCGGGGTTGCACAGCCGGTGCCTCGGCATCGTGAGATCAAGGAACTTGTTGCGCGAAGCAGATTTTGAAAAAGTTCGCCCACTGAGCTCCCTACCCCTTCCAATCCCATTTCTATAGCTGTTATATGAACTTTGCGCGGATGGGCAGGGATCCGTGTCCTCTTGCCAGAGGGTCACACGTAGTGCCGCGGCACGCGCGTCGAGATGCCGCAGAGAATCGAATATGCGATCGTGCCGGCCTCGCGCGCCATCTGGCGGGCGTCGATGCTGACCTCGCCTTCTACACCCAGTAGTGTCACTGCATCGCCCGCCTGCAATTGCGGAATTTCCGTGAGGTCGATGGTTGTCACGTCCATCGAGACTGCACCCAGAATGCTCGTAAACTTGCCACCAGCGATGACTTGGCCCCGATTGCCAAGCCGGTGCGGTAGCCCGTCAGCGTAGCCGACACCCAGGATGCCGATGCGCATCTGGTTGACCGCCACATACTGCGCTCCGTAGCCAATGGGCGCTCCGGCAGGAATTTCTTTGGTGAGCAGGATCGTTGCCTTCCACGACAAAGCTGGGGCCACCTCGAGAAGTTCATCTGGCGGCTTACCCTTGGCTCTGGATACAAAGCCGTAAATGGCGTAACCTGGCCGGACAATGTTGCCCCACGTTTCGCGCACCCCGAAATGCAGCGGGTTGGTGCTGGCTTGGTGAAGATACTGTGGGCGGATGCCCAGCGCCTGCAGCTTATCGACGATATCCGCAAAGCGCCGTTGCTGCGTCGCAGTTTGCTCGCTCTGGAAATTGGCAGACGACGCGAAGTGTGTCATCAGGCCTTCGAGGCGCGTGCCGTGAGTGAGCGCTGCGATGCGCTCCGAGCTTTCATTGGTGCCTAGGCGACCCATGCCGCTGTCGATCTTCAAGTGGTAGCTGACTTCCGGGTCCAAGGCCGCAATCTCGCTGAGGTCGTGAATTACCGGCGTAAGACGAAACTCGCGCCAGGCTCTGGGATCGGTATCGACCCGGTCGGCCATCACCAGGATGCGTGCGCGGATACCAGAGTCGCGCAAGGCCTTGCCTTCGTCGAGATTGCTGACGGCCAGCCATTCTGCACCTTCGCGCTCAAGGACTTGCGAAACGGCCGTCGCACCATGTCGATACGCATCGGCCTTGACCACCGGCATCGTTTGAATACCAACGCCTATCGTTCGCTGAATCATACGGTAATTCAACGCGATCCGATCCAGCGAAACTTCTAACCACGTGCGGGGCATAACTCTCGGAACAGTGCCTCGTATTGATCGGTCACTATCTCCCAACTGTAGCGCTGCTGGACACACTTTATCGATGCGGCGCGGTGGCGCTCGCGTTCATCCTCTGACATTTCGAGGACTTCCGTCATGCGCGCCAACAGCGTCGCGTGCTCAAAGGGAATGCCCACGTCGCCAGCCACTTCTCGATTTTCTGGCGTATCGAGATAGAGAATTAGAGCACCGCGCCCCATCGCTTCGATCAAGGCCGGGTGTGTGCCACCAACCTCGGTGGCGTGGACGTAGGCGAAACAGTGCGACTGAAGAATGCGATAGCCGTTGCCAAAGATCGTGCCAGGCAAGACCACTCGGGGGTCTGTTGTTGCGCGGATACGAGCCTTGTATTCTGCGGCGTAGGGTGCGTCGCCGACCAGTGCCAGCTTCATCTCGGTGCTAAGCTTCTCAAAACTTTCGCGCACTAGCAGCGGGTTGTTCTCAGGCTCAAAGCGAGTGACATAGAGGAAGTAGTTGCGCGGGGTGAGGCCAAGCATCGGTTGCCAGGGAACTTGCCCAAGATCCGCACCATAAGGAATAAACGTGGACGCAGCCCCATATCTGTCTTGGTAGTAGCGCTCGATTTCCCGAGCGTCAGTGATGATGCGCGTCGGGCAAAATGTAGAGAGCCACTCTGACAGGTGGTACCACTTTTTGGCGAGCGCGTTCCACTTCTTGCGCTTGCGCTCGAGCCCGTCGACATTGAGCGCGACCGGCATACCAAAGAGGCGCGGCACCCACGTGAAGATCGCATTTGCACCATTGCAGTAGAGAGCTACATCGCAGCGATTGGCTACTAGATGGGCCGTGGATAGGGCGGTGTGGACGATAGTGTCGGTGTATTTGTGACGGATGGTCGGAAGGTATTGGCGCTTGGCACCGCGATAGTTGCCGATCGGTTCCCGATCGCGACAATAGACCGTAACAGTGTGACCGCGTTCAATCAGACGCCAGGAAAGTTCTTCGGCAAAGGTTTCAAAACCACCATAACGGCCGGGGATGCCGCGTGTGCCCAGGATCGCGATTCGCAAGATTTCAGTCTATTAGCTGCGGAGTTCTTTGACACGCACAGAAACGCGTACGGTTTTGGGGGCAGGTTGACTGACGGGTTGGAACTGAAACCAATTGGCAAGGTATTCGTCACTCACCTTTCGATTCTGCATGATGATCTTGCGCTTTTCCATCACGCTGCTCCACTTCTTTGCCAGAATCCAGAAGGCCTTGAGCGAAGAATGCTCCTGCAGTAAACAACAACCGATCACGACGATGTCTCGAAACGTGATCGGAAAGAAATTGCGCAGGTACAGGTCGGGCGTCATGTTTTTGAATCGCATGAGGAAGCGGTTCTTGACCGAGTGCATGTTGATTGCCGGGGAAAGAGAACGGCGATTACCGGGGAGAACAGTGCGGACATGATAGCCGCGGGCGTGAGGTGTGTACAGTGTCTTCCAGCCATAGAGCTGAGCGCGCCAGGCGACATCGGCGTCTTCCCGATAGACAAAAAAATCGCTATCGAAGAATTCGTCCTTGATCGAGATATCGTCGATCATCTCGCGGCGATACAGGGCTGCTGCCGCGGTGGCACCGAAGACATATTCAAAATTGAGGTAGTGTCCGTTGTCGACATCCTGGCTACCGCGATCGAGGTGGCGCAGCATTGGATTGAAGTAGATGCCGGTAGAATCGACCATCGATTTTTCGGGCAGGTCGAAGGTGGCCTTCATGGCCATGAGTTTGCCGCAGACGGTGCCGATCTGGGGATCACGATTACCAGCGTCGACAAGACTCTGGATGAAATTCGGCATCAGCAGAACGTCAGGGTTGAGGGTGAGAATCCACTCCCCACTCGACATATGGATGCATTGATTTTGAGCCGCAGCGAAACCGATGTTGTCTTCGTTTGTCACAAGCCGAATGCGCTCTGTGAACTGGTCAAGAATATCCAGCGTACCGTCTGTGGACCCATTATCTACAACGATGATTTCCTTCAGGGAATATCGCTGAGCAAGAACCGACTCCAAGCAACGCTTGATGAAGCGGCCGCTATTGTAAGTAACGATCGTGACTGATACTAAGCCGTTATGCATCTTTGAAATGATCTGGGCCCCCTGACTGCCAACTGACGCGGCGAATGTCCACCCGGCCAGTGACGAGACTCATCCAGACCAGACACAAAACACTGGTGTAGACACCAAGAGGATTATCCCCTGGGTGCCGATAAATGATCCCCATAAAAGCCTTTGGGACGGACGCAGCAGCAACAGCCAAACCAACCAGAAACCGGGAAAGCCACCTGAAATGCTTGGTGGCGTACCATAGAAGGCTACCATACCACGCCAACTCTTTGAAAGACCAGAAGATTTTCTTAATGCTGGCTCCGCCATCGTGCCAGGCCCTGGCCGAGGGACAGTAGAAGATTCGGTATCCTGCGGCACGTGCGCGGGCACAGAAGTCGACATCTTCAAACCAGACGGGCCAGAAGCTTTCATCCATGCCGCCAAGGGCTTCAAAGCATTCCCGCCGAACCAGGAAGAAGGCACCGGGGGGTTGTTCGATTTCTTGCGGCAGGTCGGGGTCAAAATCGAGGCAGCGGTAGCGGCGGTTGACCGGATTGTTTGGGAAAAAACGGTTGAAGCCCAGAGTTTCAAAGACAAGAGTCAGGGCGCTTGGCAGGCTGCGGATGGCAAAGCCAGCTTGCAATTCACCGTTCGGGGCGAGTAGTTTCCCTCCGGCTGCACCAAATTGTGCCGCGATGGCCATGTCGTCAAGCCCACTTTCGACGCGACAGTCAGGGTTGAGAATCAGCACAAAGTCGGTGTCTAAGGCGGCAAAGCCCCGGTTTACTCCGCCGGCGAAGCCGAGATTCTCCGGGAACGAGAGCAGTTTGACGTTAGCGTGCTCGCTTACGATCTCCATCGTCTCGTCGCTGGAGCCGTTATCAACGACTACGATTTCCCTAACCCCAGCCTTGTGTACTGCACTCAGGCAACTGGCAATTTCAGATGCCGAGTTCCAGGTTACGATGACCGCCCCGATCTTGTGGACGAGCGTAGTGGTCATGTCAGGGTCCAATACCAACGCCAGAATCGATCAATGCCACACAGGCCCGTTGCCGCGCCAACGGCAAAGAGGTCTTCCTCAAGACGGAGAAGTTCGGGCGATGGTGCGGGGATCCTTTGAAGATCCTTGCGCCCGGCCCACTTGCCTTCCAGCCACGCTACCGCGCACCCGTTGCGTGCAGCGGCCAGACCCCAAAGGGCTTGGCCAACAATGACTTTCCACCCGCAGCCGCCATGTTTGGCAATCAGGCGCAGTTGGTTGCGCGCCGTCAGCCGAACCTGATTGGGATGCCAGGGGCCAAGCGTCGAACTACCCTTATGCCAGGCGACGGCGGAGGGACGATAAGCACCTCGAAAGCCCAGCTTGGCACCGCGCAAGCCGATATCGACATCTTCGAGGTAGCTGCCGAAAGCCTCATCCAGCCCGCCTGTGGCGTCCCAATACCGGCGACTAATCAGGATTGCCGTCCAGGGGGCAACGTCGATTTCGCGATCTTGATTCCAGAATGCGCCGTCGAGTTGGCCGTGGCCAGCGCGCATCGGGACACCGCTCAAGCTGGGCACATCCCAGCTAGCATCGATCCTCTCCGGCTGGGCCCATTGGAGCAGCTTGCCTACCGCAAAGGGCGCATGGGCTTCGGCGAGTTGTTCCAGCCAATCCGGTGCAAGTCGCAGATCGTTGTTGAGCACTGCGATCCAGACGCCGCCAGTTTCACGGACACCGCGATTCACGGCCGCTGCAAAACCAAGGTTGCTCCCAAGATTGAGGAAGCGCGCGCCGAATTGTTCAGCGATTTCGCGCGAGCCATCGTCTGAGGCTCCATCAACGATGAGAACTTCAGCAGGCTGTAATGTCTGAGCGGCGATGCTTGGCAGCAGTTGTGCCAAGTGCGCCGCACCCCGCCAGCTAGGGATGACTACGTGAATCGCTTCTTGACGAGAAACCATAGGTTGTAGAAGCCGTCGCGCCAGGGATTAAGCTTGATCTCACCCAATCGTGACGTGTAATGGATGGACAGTTCGGCGAATCGAATATTGGAGCTTTTGATCGCCTCAATTTTTATTTCTTCAGAAAACGCCATTCCGTCGCTTTCAAGCGTCATTTGAGACAGGATGCTTCTTCGGAAGACCCACATACCGCTTTGAGAATCGCTAATCCAGCGAAAATACAGTATGCTCATTGCGATCGAGAGGATGAGGTTGCCGATCTTATGTTTGAAACTCATCGCCTCAGGATCGCGAACGGGAAAGCGGGATGCGTTGAGGAAATCAACATCAAGATGACGAAATGCTTCGAGCAAATAAGAAATGGCGTCGGGCGGATAGCTATGGTCGCCATCAAGGGTGACAATGATGTCGCCGGTGGCGTGAGCAAAGCCGCGCTTGTAGGCTCGACCGTAGCCGCGGGCATCCTCTCGAATGACGTAGGCGCCCAGGGCGGTCGCCACTTCGCTGGTTCTATCCGTCGATCCGTTATCAACGACAATGACTTCGTCGACGAGCGGCGGCATGCGCTGCAACACTTGCTCAATCCCCTGCTCTTCGTTGAGGCAGGGCATGATGACGGTTATGCGTTGGTTGTTATACATCAGAAAAGGAAATTCCAGAATGCCATGCGCACTCTTGCTCTACTAGTCTCTACTACTCTTACTCTCAGTTTTTCCCTTGTTTCCTCATTGGGTCTTGCTCAGTCCAATGTCGAGCTGAATCAGGTACAGACCATTTACCTCATGCCGATGGCAAATGGCTTTGACCAGTATCTGGCAAACTCGATGCGCAAAGTGCCGCAAATTCGGATTGTGACGGATTCTTCCAAGGCAGACGCAGTGTTCAGCGATCGCATTGGTGCATCGTTCGAAGCCAAGCTCGACGAAATGGAAACTGCTGCGAAAGAAAAGGCAGCCGCAGCAGCCCCTGCCTCAGCTGCGGATGACGCAAAGATCGATTCCAAGCAGGGCTTCAAGTTTGCCCCGAAGATGGTAACAACCATTGGTCGCGGCAAGGGAAGTTACTTCATTGTGGATCGGCGATCACGCCTTGTGCTCTGGTCTTCGTTCCACTTGACGAAGGACTCAATGCCAAAGACTCTGCATGCAACTGCCGATATAATTGCCACTGAGTTGGAGAAAGATTTCATTGGCCCAAAGCAGCCAAAGAAGTAGCTTTCTCGCTAAGTAGTCGATGGTAATCGTTGACTAGCCGGTCAATAACTTGTTGGGCATCCCACTGCTGGCTGACGTAGCTGTGTGCGCGCTGCGCCATGGCGCTGGCTTCATCCCGTCGATCCAGGATGGATTGCAGGCCATCAGCGAATTCAGCGGCAGTATCGCCTAACCTGCAATAGGCACCATCCTGATCGGTAAGGCCTTCGGCCCCAATTGTCGTTGAGACAACAGGGACACCGGACGCAAATGCTTCAAGAAGTTTGACCCGGATTCCGCTGCCGGCAAGGATCGGACAAATGAATGCGGCAGCACCCGCCATGTCGTCAGCGATGCTTTCCTGGAAACCGCGCAATTCAAGTACGCCTTCAGAGTGCGCAAAGGCGTAAGCGGGTGGAGGGTCGAGACCAATGGCGACGACGCGGAACTCAACCTGACGTTGGAGCAGAATCGGCACCACTTCTGAGAAGAACCACTGCAGGGCTTCGAGGTTGGGAAGATGACGGAATCCGCCGACGAAGAGTACCTTATTACCCTTCCGTACTTCGAGATTTGGTGTGAAGTCTCCGACACGAATCGCAGCGCGCATGCCGTCGCGCAGTTTGCTGGACAAGGCCGGCGCGAGACTCAACAGATAGTCGCAATTTGCCGTTGTGCATACCTGCACCTGATCCAGTTTTCGTAACATCCGCAATTCCCAGTGGAAGGATTTTAGATACTCAATGCCAGCCGGAATGCGCCACAACAGGCTGCGGTTGGTCTCCAGCTGTCGCGCGATGGATTGAAAATATACATCGTGTTCAAAGAGTGCACAAACCAGGTGGTTAAACTGGCAGGCGTATTGGCCCAGATTCGTATATTCGATTTGGAGTACGTCAATGCCACAGTTCAAGATTGTGCGGTGAATCATCCACTCAAGATCGTCGTTGGCAAACTCTGACACTGCGCTGGGCAGCAGGCTGAAGGGTGTGCCGGGTTGGCCGGTCATGCGCGTGATGAACTGCATACTACGCACCGTGCCCTCGAGCTCCCAATGTGCGCGTTGTTCCCATTCTTCGTCGATGAGCGCAATCAGGTGGACATCGCAGCGCTTGCTCAGCTCGCGCACTGCGAGTTGCATGAAGACAGCGCCGCCATGAGAGGCCGGGCAAAGACCATAGGGCGAAACCATAAGCACGGCGGGTCTGGTGGGCACGACGGTCGGCGGCATAAACCGGTCGCGATAGTAGCCGCCCAGTGGGCGCTTGAACGCCTCGCGGTCTTCAACAGTAGCGAGGCATCTGGCCTTCCAACGCGCGCGGCAGGCTCCGGGCAATTGGAGGGCGGCGCGAAACAGGCCAGGGAAGTTTGCGCGCGCAGGGCTGTCTCCAACGATCATGCTGATGAAGGCCGAGGCGTAGGCAGCCGCAAAGTGTTGGAGCAGCATCGCAGGTGCGTGGATGTTCTTCCATGCAAAGAGGACGAAATTCTTGCGAACAATCGCCTGAATGTAATCGCTCGAAAACTTCTTGCCGATGGTGCCGCGATGCTCGTGCCAGACCTTGCTTTGCGGTTGATACAGGACGCGCCATCCACGCTTCCAGGCAAGGTAGCCTAGGTCTGTATCTTCAAGATAGAAGGGGCGCAGCAAGTGATCGAAGCCACCAAGCTGCAGAAACTTTTTGCGATCAAAAGCGCATGACCCCCCTCCGCCATAAAAGCAGGGGAAGAGGTCTTGGACCTGTTCGTCAATGCGATGACGAAGTTGCAGGACGCCGCGTCGCCAGTGCGCCTGTGTAAGGCCCGTTTCTTCGCGGACCTTGCTTGGATCCGAGAAGAAGATCTGACAAGAGACCGCAAAGACGTCGGCGTCGACAAAGCCCTTCAGCAGAGGTGCAAGAAAATCGCGATCAACACGCATGTCGCTGTTGAGCAAAACGACGATGTCATTGGTCGCGTCCGCGAAGCCTCTGTTTGACCCGCCACCAAAGCCCAGATTTTCTGGCAGCTCTATGAGCCTGACACTTGGGAAGTACTGGCGGACAAAGTCGGCACTGCCGTCCGTGCTGCCGTTGTCGACAACAATCACCTCGTTGGCTGAGTGGCCGGACATGGCCTCGATTACGCTGGGCAAATACTTTTCAAGAAGATCTTTGCCGTTCCAATTGGGAATTACGATGCTTGCGGATTCATGCGCGGGTGCCTCGTTTCCGGGCAGGTGTTTGTGTCCCAGCCCGTGCCACAAGAGATCGACAATCCATAGCGACACCAACTCGATTGCGAGCATCAGTGGGCTGAGCAGCAGGATCGGGAACTGGCGAAGTACCCGTTTGAGCAAAATCATTGCAGCTTCGGCCCGAGCCCGAATGCCTTCCCCATCCGGATCCAGCGAGAGCTTTCAACAGCTGATAGTTTGGCTTCTAAAGCTTCGCGTTGCTGCTGTTCAGTTTGTGCCCAGACGGTGCGTTCGATGACGGTTGCTTCAGCTTGGTCGAGTTTCGTCTGATACTCCAGCACCCGCTGTGTCGCTTGTTTGTGATCCTCGTCCAGGCGTTTGACGTGGGCGGCGATGGCCGCAACTTGCTCGTTGAGTTGTTTCTCGGTTTGCTGCGCCCATTCATGACGCTGCGTCGCATCTGCTTCCAGCTCTTTGAGCTTGGCTTCGTAAGCGGATGCGATTTCTAAGCCTTCGCGGTTTTGCTTTTCGAGTTCGGCCTCCACGCGCTCAACGGCCTTCGCTGCTGACTCCACGCGTTGATTTTGTTCCAGCGCCCATTTGTTTCTTGCTTCCAGTTCCAGCTTGAGATCGCGATGTTGATCCACCAGCGTCTTATGTTCGGTGCGAGCCTCATCCAGCCAGTTGTTCTTAGTGTGCAGTTCGCCTTCGAGGCGTTGGATGTGATGTTCCCGTTCCCGCAGGACATTTGCCGCAGTGGGGATGTAGACGTAGGATGGGCCACCCATCATCGGCTTGGCTGCGCAGACCGCGACAAAGAAATGGGCTTCGTCTGGATCGGGCGTAGATGTTTCCAGACGCAGCTCTGTTCCAGATTTGGAATCGAGTGGCAGAAACACCAGGCCGCTGGCGTGGTTCTGGAGGAAAAAGGTTTGGTGCGGGAAGAATTCGGCCAACACCGCCCGGAACTCTTCGTAACTGAATTCGTGCTCGTGAAAGGGATTGGGCCCATTCAGCTTGCGGCTCTCGGCATAGAACTTGATGTTCGGCGTGGAGACGATGAACTGGCCTCCAGGGCCAAGCACTCGTCTGGCTTCTGCCAGCAGCGCGCGAAAATCGCTGAGGTGTTCGATCACCTCAAAGCAGACCCCCAGCTGGAAGGCGCCATCGGCAAAGGGCAGCTTTTCAAGTGAGGCGACATCAAAGCGCAATCGGTCGTTGCCGTATTGAGTTTGCGCCTCGGCAATCGTTTCGGCAGATACGTCGACGCCAATGACACTTTCTGCTAGACGGGCAAGTTCTGCAGACCCGTAGCCGTTGCCACAGCCTAGATCGATCACGCGCTTGCCGCGACACAGGCGCGAAGCAAACAGATAGCGCGAGAGATGTTCGTTCCATAGGTCGACATCGACCTTGCCTGGAATGACGCGTTCGCCGCTAAACTCAGCCACGGCGCAACTCCTTTTCAGGAAGGGCCAAGCGGGCGTTTACTTCCACGCGGCAAGGCAGGTGCAGGTAGCCATACACCTGACCTTCGCCATGCCCCATTTGCAGTACCAGGGCGTTGTCGATCCAGTCGCACATCTTGTAATGCACCAGCGTACCGTCGGCAATGGCCGGAGAGAAAGAAAAATGAGACGGGTACAATTCAGGCATTTGCAAATGGAAGTCTACTGTCACCGTATCACCGGGCGCCATCGGTGGCAGCTCGTGGCCCTCACGCAGCGTATTTGAGCCCGCAAAATCGATTCCCAAATGGTTGCGCATCATGAAGCCGATGTTGGGAAGCGCGACGTATTCTTTGGCGCGGGCGCTGATGCGTACGACGCACTTTGTATTCGGCTCGAGCATGCCGGAGACTTCGCCGATTTCATTGAGCACGGCGATCCCGATGATCGACGCCCGCCCGTCGCCGTGGCGGTGATCGACATTCGGAATGTTGGTGGCCAGCTCGGGCGCAGATCCGGCAGTGATCGCTTCTTGTGTGCCGTCACTCTCCGGGATAGCATGGTGTTCGACAAAGTCGGAGTCTTTGTCGGCCATCGCGGCAAGGTACTTGGATACGACCAGATCGGTGGCACCAAACTCACGGATGCGCCCGTGGTCGAGCCACATCACCCGATCGCCGATTGCCTTCACGTCTCCCATCGAGTGGCTAACGAAAAGGATGGTGACTCCGCGTTGGCGAAGTTCATGCACTTTGCGCAGGCAACGCTGGCGAAAGTACACATCGCCCACAGCCAGCGCCTCATCAACCAGAAGAATTTCCGGGTCAACGTGGATGGCGACAGAGAAAGCAAGGCGGACAGTCATGCCACTCGAATAGGTTTTCACTGGCTGGTCAAGAAATTGGCCGATCTCAGCGAACTCTTCGATTGACTGGAAGCGTCGTTCCGTTTCTTCGCGCGACAGCCCGAGGATGGCCGCGTTCAGGTAAACGTTGTCCCGACCGCTGAACTCCGGATTGAAACCTGAGCCAAGTTCCAGCAGCGCAGCCACTCGACCCTTCACTTGTGTCTTCCCAGTGCTGGGTTGAAGGATGCCAGCAATAATTTGTAGCAGCGTGCTCTTGCCAGAACCGTTTTCACCAATGATGCAAAAGGTCTCGCCTGGTTGGATGGCGAAAGTGATATCGTCTAAAGCCTTGAAATCACGGTGTTTCTTGACGAAATTGAGCGTCAGAAGTTCGGCCAAACGGTCTGACGGCGCGTCGTAGATCGGGTACGTCTTGGACACGCTTTCGAACGAAATTACGGGTTGGATGGGCAGGTTGGCCACTGGTTTGAAGTTCGGGTCTTTCCTTCGTGTTTGACAAGGGGGGCGCTTGGCCTCTAGCCTGAATAGAGAGGGTGCGCAACGCATCCTCCTCGCCGGCGTAGCTCAGAGGTAGAGCGAGGGTCTCATAATCCCTAGGTCGGAGGTTCGAGTCCTCCCGCCGGCACCATTCAGTACTCTCTTAATTCTCCCCCACAAGCTGTTGATAGATGCGATCCAGCTCTTCGGGTGAGAAGTATTCGATTTCAATCTTCCCCCGTTTCTCGTTCTTGGCGATGATGCGAACTCGCGTACCGAGAACCCTCTGCACTTCTTCTTCAGCGGCCTTGACATTGGGATCTACTATTAAGATTTTTTCATGTTTAGAAGGTGTCGGTTCTGTCAAAGATTGAACCAGAGCTTCCGTGGCCCGCACAGAGAGCCCCTGTGCGACAACTTTATCGGCGACGGAGCGTTGCAGCTCTTCTGTGCGCAGGGCAAGAATGCTTCGGGCGTGGCCCATCGAAATCTTCGCTTCGCTGAGCATGGCCTGTACCTCTGCTGGTAGGCGGAGCAGGCGCAGGAAGTTGGTGATCGTCGTACGATCTTTTCCGGTGCGTCGGCCGATTTCTTCGTGTGTCAGATTGAGTTCGCGGCTTAGCCTGTCGAACGCAATTGCGGTCTCAATGGAGTTGAGGTCATCGCGTTGGATGTTCTCAATCAGCGCGAGGGTGAGCAGGTTCTCGTCGGCGATGTCCTGCACGACGACAGGTACTGTGGGCATCCCCGCCAACCTCGCTGCCCGCCACCGGCGCTCTCCGGCGACGATCTCATAGGCATCGCCCTGCTTGCGCACGAGCAGAGGTTGAATGATGCCATTGACCTTGATGCTCTCGGCGAGCTCAGACAGCTTCTCGGGGTTGAAGACGCTGCGGGGCTGCCGAGGGTTGGCGATGATCAACTCAAGAGGAAGATGCATGAGGCCATTGGGGACGTCCCGCGTGCTTGTGGCGGCACTTGTCCCAGGGCTGGGTCCGGCTGCTGGCCGGTTGGGTAGGAGGGCGGAAAGTCCCTTACCCAATACTCTGCGCGGATCGTGCGGCTTGTTCATTGGCCATGAGCTCCTTTGCCAGTTTAATGTAGCTTTCGGCGCCCTTGGAACGGACGTCGTAGGCAATTACGGGTTTGCCGAAGCTGGGTGCTTCAGCGAGGCGGACGCTGCGTGGGATGACGGTTTCGAATACCTGTTTGCCGAAGAATTCGCGCAGGTCGTTTGCAACTTGCCGTGTCAGGTTCGTCCGGTCGTCGAACATCGTCAACAGAACGCCTTCGATGGGTAGCTCGTGCTGGAATCCTTCTCTGATGCGTTGCACTGTGTCGATCAACTGAGAAACGCCTTCCAACGCGAAGAATTCGCATTGAATGGGTACCAGAATTGAATCCGAAGCGACCAATGCGTTCAGATTGAGCAGATCCAGTGCCGGGGGGCAGTCGAGAAGAATGTAGTGAAAGTCGTCGCGAATGGCATGCAGGGCATCGCGTAGACGAAATTCTCTTTCACTGGCTTCGACCAGATCTATGTTTGCCGCGACAAGGTTTTTGTCGGCGGGAATTAAATATAGGCCGTCAAAGTCGGTCGCAACGATTGCCTCGGTAGCCGTGCACGCACCTGTAAGTACGTCATAGCAAGTGTATTTTAAGTTATCTTTAGCCACTCCTACACCAGTGGTAGCGTTGCCCTGAGGGTCGCAGTCTACCAGTAGTACCTTAAGTTCATTGATCGCCAGGGAGGCAGCGAGATTGATCGCTGTAGTCGTTTTACCGACCCCACCCTTCTGATTTGTGATAGCGATGATTTTTCCCACGGGGCTATCTTAGCACTTGATGTTCCACGTGGAACGCTCGAATCCACTCGCCCATGTTCCACGTGGAACATCCGCTACGAAGAGGACTTAGTCATGCTCAGGTAGACATCGAGGATCGCCACGGCGGCAGCTGTCACACCCGGAATTCGGCTCGCTTGGCCCAAGGTCGTGGGGCGCACAAACATTAACTTGTCCCGAACCTCATTAGACAATCCAGGGATCTTCGAGAAATCGAAGCTCTTGTGTATGGATCGAGCGTCCGAGGCGCGTAGTCGAATCACCTGTCGATTCTCCTGCGCAATGTATCCCTCATACTTCAGTTCGGTTTCAATTGTCGTCAGGACGTTCAGAGGCAATTCGCGATTGATTTTGCCGCGCAACCAGGGAAGCAGCTTAGTAATCTTCGAATCTGGACGCTTTAGCCAGATCGCTATTGTCGGGCGATCCCCACTCGGCGAGTCTTCCGTATTCATGATGTCGGGAGTCAGGCGGCTCTGCTCCAGAATCTGGCGAACTCGGGTCTTCAATTCCAGTTTGTCGCGCAAAATTGCGCTGCGCTGGGCACTTGACAGTCCAATTCGCTCTGCAATCGGGGTCAAACGTTCATCCGCATTGTCAATTCGCAGGTGCAAACGAAATTCCGCGCGAGAAGTGAACATGCGATAGGGCTCGTCCGCACCCTGGGTGACGAGATCATCAACCAAGATCCCGCCGTAGGCCTGATCGCGCCCCAGAACCACCTCGCCCTTGCCGCTCAACTTGCACGCCGCATTCAATCCAGCGAGCAAACCTTGGATGGCAGCCTCTTCATAGCCACTTGTGCCATTAATCTGGCCTGCCAAAAACAAACCATCATATTTCTTGACCTCCAGGCGATGGTCCAATTCACGAGGGTCAATGGCGTCATACTCGATCGCATAGCCGGGACGGATCATTTCGGCGTTCTCAAGGCCCTCAATCGAAGCAATCATCGCCGCCTGCACGTCTATGGGCATGCTCGTAGACATTCCATTCACATAGATCTCATTCGTATCAAGGCCCTCTGGCTCCAGATAAACCTGGTGACGCTCTCTATCCGGGAACTTAACGAACTTATCTTCGATGCTGGGGCAGTAACGCGGGCCAATGCCTTCAATCTGCCCGCTATAGAGCGGACTGCGGTGAATCGCCGCCTGCAAGATCGCCCGCGTCTTTTCATTCGTATGTGCAAGAAAGCACTGGATTTGAGCCCGATCAATGCGATCCGTCAGGAAACTGAATGGAGTCGGCACTTTGTCGCCATCCTGAGGTTCAAACTTCTTCCAGTCGATCGATCGACCATCGAGACGCGGCGGCGTCCCCGTCTTGAGTCGAGTCCAGTGCAAGCCCAATGCGCGCAGTTGCTCACCCAGAACATTGCTCGGTGCCTCGCCATTGCGCCCGCAGGCATACTGCGTTTCGCCAACATGCGCGATCCCCTTGAGAAAGGTACCAGTCGTGACGATCACTGCGCCTGCTAAAAGATTTCGACCATCGGCAAGACTAACACCGTTCACCTTGTTCGCACCTTCAAACAAAAACCCCGCAACCTCCGCCTGAAGAATCCGCAAATTGGGCTCCTGCTCAAGCAGTTCCTTCATCCGAACCCGGTACATTCGCTTGTCGCACTGGGCGCGCGGGCTCCAGACGGCGGGGCCACGGCTGGTATTCAGCAATCGAAACTGGATGCCAACCGCATCGGTAAGTTCGCCCATGATTCCACCGAGAGCATCGACCTCGCGAACCAAATGCCCCTTGGCAATGCCACCAATCGCCGGATTGCACGACATTTGCGCAATCAAATCAGCATTCATCGTTATCATCGCGGTGCGCAGACCAAGCCGCGCACAAGCCCGCGCAGCCTCGCAGCCCGCGTGGCCGGCACCAACTACAAGAACGTCATACCGGATTTGCATCATTCAGCCTTATTCTAGCTTTGGGAGGCAATTTCACTCTTGAACATTTTGGTGATTGGATCTGGGGGACGCGAGCACGCGGTTGCCTGGCGTTGCACGCAGGAGGGGCACAAGGTTTTCTGTTGCCCCGGAAACCCTGGCATCGCCCTGCTTGCCGATTGCATCGCGCTCGATACACAGAGCTCGGACGGCTACCTGCAAGTGGCTAACCTGATTGATGCCGATTTGACGATTGTCGGGCCGGAAGTCCCACTCGTAGCTGGTGTCGTGGATCATTTCGAGGCGCATGGCCGCAGGATCTTCGGGCCCCGCGCCGCCGCCGCACAACTCGAAGGCAGCAAGGCCTTTTCGAAAGAATTCATGGCCCGCCACGGCATTCCAACGGCACGCTTTCAGGTCTTCGACAAACACGATGATGCCAGAGCCGCGCTGAGTCGCTTTGAGTATCCGGTTGTGTTGAAGGCCGACGGGCTGGCTGCCGGCAAAGGCGTTGTAATCGCCAAGACCAAAGCCGAAGCAGAGATTGCACTCGAAGCCCTATTCTCGGGAACCCTCGTTGGCGAAGCCGGGTCGCGGGTCTTGATCGAAGACTTCTGGCGTGGGGAAGAAGTCAGCTTCATCGCAATTTGCGATGAAGACACGGCGATCGCGTTGCCCCCCACCCAGGACCACAAGAACATTTTTGAAAACGATCAAGGTCCAAACACTGGCGGCATGGGTGCCTATTGCGACGACCGGATTCTGACCCCCGAGCAAAAGGCGCACATCCTCGAACACGTCATCCTGAGGACTCTCCGAGGCATGGCTGCCGAGGGCGCGCCATTTCGCGGCTTCCTTTATGCGGGCATGATGATGACAGCTGATGGGCCGAAAGTGCTGGAGTACAACGTCCGCCTGGGCGACCCCGAAACCCAGGCTCTCCTTTACCGGATCGATGGCGGCTTTGTCGATACTCTCTATGCCGCGACAGAACACAAGTTGCCCAGCGCAACATTGAGCATCCCCGCTGGCGCTACAGCCTGCGTAGTGATGGCGGCTCATGGCTATCCCTCGATCGTCCGCAGTGGCGACACCATCCACGGCTTGGACCAGGTGCAGGCCGCAACCGTCTTTCATGCGGGCACTCGCGCCAACGATGGCCAGATCAAGACCAGTGGCGGCCGCGTTCTCGGCGTCACTGCGACAGGCCCGGATCTCGAGACCGCCCTCAATCACGCCTATGCCGCCGTTAACAAAATTCATTTTGATGGAATGCAATTCCGCCGGGACATTGGACAAAAAGGCTTAAAACGCTACACTAAGGGTCGTGTGGGGACGTAGCTCAGTGGATAGAGCGTCCGCCTCCTAAGTGGAAGGTCGGCAGTTCGACCCTGCCCGTCCCCACCATCTACAAACCTAACTTCTCGCGCAACTCCCGCGCGCGGTCCTTCGACGCCATCAACTCGGTGCGCTTGTCACCCTTCAGCCTCAACATCAGCTTGCCCCCAAAGTACGTGTATAGCTCCGCCACGGACGCAAGATTTACCAGCGTAGACCGGTGGATGCGAAAGAAGCGGCTCGGGTCCAGCTTGCCCTCCAACTCCGTTATCGTTTGATCGATGATGTAAGCCTTGGCTTCCGTTGCCGCAAAGGTGAGCTTATCTTCGGCATAGAAGTGAGTCACACGCGACAGGTCGATAAATTCAATTCGGTCGCCTGAGCGTGAGCTGATCCGTTCGGGGTAGGCTGGGATCAACTTGGTCGCAAGCTGCGAAAGCAATGCGCTGATATCTGGTGCGGGTTTCTGACCGCTCCCAATGGCTTCGATTTTGTCGATTGCGCGCGCCAGCTTAGTTGGCTCCACCGGCTTTAAAAGATAGGCAACACTATTCGTTTCAAAGGCTTGCAAGGCGTACTGGTCGTAGGCTGTAGTGAAGATCACCAGAGGCTGCCTTTGTAGTCTGGCAAGCACGGCAAAGCCGTCGATTTCCGGCATCTGGATATCGAGAAAGAGCAGATCAGGTTTCAGCACGTCGATCTGTCCAATACCAGTCAGAGGGTCTGTGGAGTTCCCTACAACCCTCAATCGTGCCTCTGGCGCAAGCAGCCTGGACAAGCGCTCAATCGCCAGCAATTCATCATCCAAAATATAAGCACTCAGCATGGGATGCGGAAGGCGACCTCCATGCCAGGGTCCAGTCGCCGCGTGGTTAAAGTGGCCGCTCTGCCAAATAACGATTCCAAGCGTTGCCGCAAGGAATCCAGGCCATGGCCAAGCGGCAGGCTATCGTGCGAGAAACCCGGCCCCGTATCGCTAACTTCAAAGCAAACCGCTTCCGCCTCTCGATGCACCCGAACCCGAATCGTGGCTCCGTTGCGCTGCGCGCTCACCGCATACTTGACGCTGTTCTCAACCAAGGTCTGTAAAGACATTGCCGGAACCCTGGTGGCTAGGATCGACTCTGCCACATCGAAGGAAAATTGCAGACGATCTCCAAAGCGGGCCGACTCAATCGCCAGATAGTCCCGCGTAATCTTGAGTTCATCTTCCACGGAAACCAGGCTGCCGTGCCGATCCAGCGAAAAGCGCAAAAGGTCGGCCAGTTGGCCAATCATCGCTTCAGCGGCCTCCGGGTTGGAGCGCACCAGGCTGGAAATCGAGTTGAGCGTATTAAACAGAAAGTGCGGGTGAATCCGCGACTCCAGGCTCTGCAGCTTGGCGTCCGAGGCAACTTTCAGGGCGCGCTCTCGCTCAAGCTCGCGCGTTCGCAGTTCCAGTGTCGTCGCCTGCATCCGATGGCGGAGATGCTCGATGACATTCATCATTGCGCCCACGGCCAAGGTAAACACCACGCAAATCGTCATCGACTCGCGATAGGCAATGTTGATCCGGAAAAACGGCTGCGTCACCATCACCAGATAGGCCAAAGTGCCACCAACCATTCCGATCGCGAACAACAGCGACAGAATCTGCACCCAGCGAACAAAAGCCGAACCACGAATACGCGGCGCAAGTTTCGGCATCACCCACCAGGCCAGCGAGCCGATCGACGTCCCGTACGTGAGGGAAACCAAAAACACCGAAAACAGAGAGCTGAGCGCCCGACCCGGACCAAGAAGATGATTAAAAACGACAATCAGCGCCGCAATGACGGCGCTGATTCCAAGGCATTTGAGGATCTCTCGCACGATTCTATTTCCCAGGACTGTGGCAACCAACGCAGCCTGCCTGGGCGGCTGGCAGCGGTTGCTTAGTCTCATTCCATAGTGCCGCACGTTTGGCATAGACAGAATCGGGAACATGCTTCAACACCAGATCAAAATACTGTTGTGCCTTCTCCATCTCACCATTGCGGCTATAAGCATCAGCCAACCCAAACAGTAACTCGCCGCGCGGGTGACTCCCCATTGCTGCCAAATTATCCTTTTGCAGGTCATAGGCAGTGAGGTAATCAGTGATCCCATCCTCACGCAGCGCCTTCGCCATCTGCGGCGGCATGTTGCGAGAAGCAGTTAGTAGGACAGAGCCCCTTGGAATGCGCACACCAATGCTGTTTGGTGCCATTGCGACTGCCTTCTTCATCTCCCCAATGCCTTGCCCGTACAGCTCCATACCCTTTGCCTGGTCACCCTTTTGCATGAATTGCCCGGATTGGAAAAAGACACCAGCGCCATGCCAAACCATGGCTTCGGCATGATTGGGGTTCTCCAGCAATGCAGCTTCGCTTGCCTTCATGGCGCGGGCCAGGGCTTCTTGATTCCCGGCAAAGCCAGCAAAGAAGTCATTGCGCACTACATGATCAAATCGTTGCTGGGCGCGCAGCAGTGGCAGCGTAAAAGAAATCGCGGCTGCTGCAATCAGGAGGATGTGTTTGCTCTTCATGAAATCAGTCTGCGCCGGGCAGCCGCGCAAATGATCAGAATTCCGACGAAAGCACCGAATCCTCCGACGAAGCCGCTAAACTCGGGGATTGCGGAATTTGGCAAAAGTCTGGGCACCGGCACTGGCCATGATGCTGGTCTCTACGATCAGCTACATTGACCGCAACGCAATCGCGATCCTCATTCCCACAATCCAGGCCGAGACCGGCATCACAGGTCGCGAATACGGCTGGATCGTCGCCGCCTTCTCCTACGCCTACATGCTGGGCAACCCAGTTTGGGGCATCCTTCTTGATCGCGTAGGCGTGCGCACCGGCATGACGCTTGCCGTCGCCGGTTGGAGCCTGGCAAGCGCGTTCCACGCGATGGCTGGCGGCCTGTTCAGCTTCGGCATCCTCCGCACTGGTCTCGGCTTCTGCGAAGGCGCAACTTTCCCAGGTTCCCTCCGAACGGTGATGCAAACCCTCGAGTCGCAACGGCGCTCGCGCGGCATAGCGCTCAGCTATTCTGGCGGGTCTCTGGGAGCCATCCTGACGCCCTTCATTGTCACTCCAATCGCGATTGCTTACGGCTGGCGTTCCGCCTTCTGGATCACCGGCCTCGCTGGGTTGCTCTGGCTTGTCTGGTGGTGGACCCTATGCACGCGACCCGATCTGAAGCAACGTCCCCAGATCGACGCGGGCGGCTTTATTTGGAAAGACCACCGCGTGGCCGCCTTCATCGCCATCTACGCCATGGGCGCGCTGCCTCTGGGCTTCATCCTCTATATGGCCGGCCTCTACCTGTCGCAGGTGTTTCATCTCAGCCAAAAGGATCTCGGCGGCCTGCTGTGGATTCCGCCCGCAGGATGGGAATGTGGATACTTTTTCTGGGGTTGGTGGATTGATCGACTTGTAAAGCGTGGCATGCCTGTCGATCAGGCCTGCCGCCGCGCCTTTAGCGTTGCCTTGGTCTTCAGCCTGCCGCTAGCCTTCGCCCCGGCTATCACCGACCTTCGCTTCTTCATGCTCGAACTGTTCATCGCCATGTTTGTCACCGGCAGCTTTATCGTCGGCGGCATCGCGTACGCGACAAACGCCTTTGGCAATGGACGCGCCGGCTTGATCGCCGGTCTCGGCGCGGGCAGCTTTTCGGCGTGCACTGCACTGTGTGCGCCCGTATTTGGGGGCTTCTTCGACGACAAAAACTATTCGCATGCATTCTGGTTAGCCAGCGCATTCCCAGTGATTGGGTATACGATTTGGATGGGGCTGACGCGTCGCGGCATTTCAAGAAGAATCTTGACCCAAAAGTGAAAACGCCGACGCTTCCCAATACAGCAAGGAGCAACGCAAACAACATGAACAACAGTTACTTACTCATCGAAGGCCTGGACGGAACATCCACGGTCGTACCCAAGGCAATCGAAATCCACAGCTTTAGCTGGGGCGCGCACAATGCCGCCGCCAGCGCCAAAGCCTCCGGTGAGAGCCGCGCCGGCCGCCCCGACTTTGCAGAGTTGCACATCTCCAAGAATGTCGACCCCACCTCGCATGAGCTACTGAAGCACTGCCTGGTCTGCAAAGCCTTCACCAAGGCCACCCTCGGCTTCATGAAGCAGATTGGCGAATCCAACCAGGAATATTTCCACATCATCCTCACGGAAGTCTACATTTCATCGATCCAGGTATCGGGTGCCAACGAGAATCCGCAGGAATCGATCTCCATCTCCTACGCCAAGATAGAATTCGGATACGCAATGGAGAAGCCAGACAAGAAGGGCCTCACCGGCTTCAAGGCCATGACCTACGACGTCAAGGCGAACAAGCCGGCCGTATAAAGTCGTCAAACAAACACCAGCCCGGCAAGCGCACCACACGCTTGCCGGGCCTCCGTTTTTATAGTCGTACCAGAATCCGTCTCACATAAAATGTGTAAACCACCACGAAGATCGTCATGACAATAGCCAGCGCGTAGAGTATAGATGCATCCGGCGGACTGGCAAGCCGCAAGAACACATTCTGAAACAGCCACTGCGATGTTGCAACTCCCTGCACTTGGCTAAGCGACAAAATCCTGCCTAGTAGCCCTGACAAGACATAAGACACGATGGAGTTTGTTCCGAAGATCTCAAAGAACTTCCATCCTCTCCGATTGCCCTTATCCTCAATCCACCAATGCAACAACCCAAAATTGACCGATGCCAGCCCCGCCATCAGCAGCACAAAACTGGGTGTCCATAAGCTCTTGTTGATCGGCAACACCCAGCCCAGCAGCAACCCCGCAGCTGTCAGAAGCACCCCCGAGCGCAGATACCCGGAGGCCAGAATTCCAAACAACATGGTGGCAATCGCTGGAAGAGTAGACAGCACACCCTCCGGGTCCCATACCTTTGACTTCGCCCACATGTGGCCTTCCAGCACTATGCCGTCCAGGTATCGTGCAGCATTGGAGTCCATCCCCCAGTGGTCCGGCGTCGCGCCAGGGAAGGGCAAGTACAACATGATCGCCGTGTAAACCCCCAGCAGCGCCGCCGCGACAATCATCTGACCCCGTCGCGACGTGTACAGGTAGATCAATGTAGCGAAGAAATAGCAAATCGCAATCCGCTGCAGCACCCCAGGGATGCGGACATGTGCAAAGTCAAATTTCGGAATCAAATTGAATAACAGGCCGATCCCGAAGATTATGGCGGCCCGGCGACCTGCATGCACGAGAAGCTTGATCCGATCCGCGCCCGCTGTCTGCCGTCGCGCAAACGAAAGTGTCATCGCGAGTCCAGAGATCCAAAGAAAGAACGGGAACACCATGTCCGTTGGAGTCCAACCGTGCCACTCAGCGTGTTCAAGAGGCCAGTACACTTCGCCAGACGGTCCTGGGTTGTTCACCAGAATCATCATCGCGATCGTGATGCCCCGAAACACATCGAGAGAAACCAAACGGGAAGGAGACGGCATTTGAGTAACTTCGATTGTACGTGCAGCCGATTCGGGACCCAGCCGATAAAGAAAGCATGGCGACAGAGAGACGACGCAAGGCGGCCCCGCGCACAATTGAGAACGCAAAACTGGACCTCATTACAGAGCCAGGTAGCCGCTTTGCAGCGCGCCTTAGTGCAGAACTCATCGACCGTAGCGCCTCAGGAGTTTGCGTTGAGGTAGCAACGCCCCTGCCTCTGGGCATGGCTGTGCAGGTTGAATTGAGTGGCGACCAGTGGGCGGGCACCGTCTGCTGGACCAATCCGGTGGTGGCTGGCAACTATCGCGTTGGGATCGAAGCCAAACGAACCGGTCGGGCAAGTACGATCAACATCGACACGACCGACGAAGACTTCTACGACATTCTGCAGGTCAGCCCCAAAGCAGACTTCGACTTGATCCATCGCGTCTACCGGATGCTGGCGCTGCGTTACCACCCCGATCACAAAGAGACCGGCGACGAGGCCAAGTTCCATCTCCTGCTGGCCGCCTACGAGGTCTTAAGCGACACCAGCCGCCGCGCCGCCTATGACGTCAAGATTTCCATGCGTCGGCGCCAGCGTTGGGAAACATTTCGCAATCGCGACGAAAGCGACGGCCCTGCCGCCGAGCAGCGCAAACGCACTCTGGTCCTCTCGGTGATGTACCGCAAACGAATGCGCCAACCCGACAACGTCGAGGTCACCATCCGCGATCTTGAAGAGCTGCTGGGCCTGGAAAGCGAACACCTCACCTTTACCATCTGGTACCTGCGCGAAAAGTCATTGGTTGCGCGTTCCGATAACGGGCGCTTCGCCATCACTGCCGCCGGGGTGGATGCCTACGAGAGTGCCGAAGCTCCGCAACCTTCAACGACAACCATTCCGCAGCTCCAGTAACATTGAAGGCGATGCACGCATTTGTTTTCCTGTTGCTCACCTTGGCCCAAGACCCACCAGATGTCGTCTTCGGCACCATCGTCGTCAGTTCGTCAGGCCTCGAAGGCAAAATCTACTTCATCAAAAAGTATCCCAGCGAGATGCCAAAGATCGAAAAGATGAAGCCCAAGGGCACAATCTACACAGACTCGCTCAACGTCGCTCCTCAGGACTTCACCAAAGGCTTCCCCGGCCTCGGCGACCGCAATGAGTGGTTCGGGATCGATTACACTGGCCGCGTCTGGATCGAAACTGAAGGCGAATACCGCTTCAAGCTTTTGTCCGATGACGGCTCGCGGCTCTATCTTGACGACAAGTTGGTGATCGACAACGACGGCATGCACCCGCCAGAGGAACTCAGTGGCAGCGCCGTCTTGACCCGCGGCATCCACAAAATCCGCGTGATCTACTTCCAGGGCCCCCGTTTCTCTGTCGCACTGGTGCTGAGCGTAGCTCGGCCCAATGAGGACTGGCAGCTATTTCGAACCGGCCAATTTCAGCCGCCCAAGGACACCTTGGATCTCGTGACTGGTGAGATTCGTAACATCCGCCCGGGCCTTCGCCCTAAAACTGGCAAGTGAGTTTCAGCGCCTCGCGCAACTGCCGATAGTATCCGTTGCGATCCACCTCGATCACCCCAAACTGCGAAAGATGCGGCGTCCAATACTGAACATCCAGCAATTGAAATCCCCGCGCCTTCAAGTGGTCCACCAGGCTGGCCAGGGCCACCTTCGACATATCCCGCACCGTGTGGAACTTTGATTCCGCAAAGAAGGCGCCGCCCAGATGGATGCCGTAGCTGCCGCCCGCGAGCGATCCGTCAACCCATACCTCCACTGAGTGCGCATGGCCCTCCCGGTGCAACTGCGTATACACCTGCACAATCTCCTCGGTGATCCAGGTTTCCTCAGGCTTGTCTTCTCCCCGTGACGCACACGCCCGCATCACAGCCTCAAAAGCAGAATCGAAACTAACGGTGAAATTACCCTTCTTCATCGTATGAGCCAAACTCCGCGACCGATGAAATCCCTCCAGCGGCAACACCCCGCGCTTCTCCGGCAGGTGCCACGAGATCTCCGGCGCATCCAGATAGCCCATCGGGAAGACACCTTTGCGATAACCTTCAAGAACCTCGTGCGGATCAAGATGATCCGTCACGCGAATTACATCCACTGTTCCAGTCTATGAGGTGAAGCGATGGCCGAAAAGATTCGTTGGGGCGTTTTGGGCAACGCCAAGATTGCGCGGGAGAAAGTCATCCCCGGCATGCAACAGGGCGAGTTCTCAATCGTGACGGCAATGGCATCGCGCGATGCTGACAAAGCGCGACCAGTCGCCGACGCCCTCGGCATCGAAAAAGTTCACGATAGCTACGAAGCACTGCTGGCAGATCCCGACATCGACGCGATCTACAATCCACTGCCCAATGACCTGCATGTCTCCTGGTCCATTCAGGCCGCCGCCGCTGGCAAACACGTCCTCTGCGAGAAGCCCATCGGTCTCAGCAGCCTCGAGGCAGCAAAGCTAATTCAGGCACGCGATCAATACGGCGTCAAGATCGGCGAAGCCTTCATGGCCAGGACGCACCCGCAATGGCTGCGCGCCAAGGCCGTCGTGGATTCAGGAGAGCTGGGTGACTTGCGGTTGATGGTGGGTGCCTTCAGCTACTTCAATCGAGACGCCGCCAACATCCGCAACAGTATCGACGCCGGCGGCGGAGCGCTCATGGACATCGGCTGCTATCCCGTCACACTGTCTCGCATGATCTTCGCGGCAGAACCCACTCGCGTCACCGCCTGCATCGAGCGCGATCCCGACTTCGGCACAGACCGCTTCACCAGCGCCATCCTCGAATATCCACAAGGCCAGTGTGTCTTCAGTTGCTCGACACAGATCGCGCCCTACCAGCGCATCACGATCCTCGGCACCAAGGCGCGAGTCGAGCTGGAGATCCCCTTCAATGCCCCACCAGACCGACCCCTCCGCGTCATCATCGACACCGGCAAAAGCCTCTTCGGAGAAACGGCGCGCATCGAAGAAATGCCCATTTGCGATCAGTACACAATTCAAGGAGACTTGTTTAGCCGCGCCATACTTGAAAATGGCCCCGTGCCGGTGGCGCTGGAAGATTCGCTCGCCAACATGAAAGTGATCGAAGCAATTTTTCGCAGTGCCGTCTCCAAACAGTGGGAACCCGTCGCCTGACATCAACGTAAAGACAGAAAGACTCTCAATGGAACTACGCATCAGCAACCTCTCCAAGACCTACGCCAACGGCGTCAAGGCGCTCGATGATGTCAGCCTGACGGTGCCACAAGGCATGTATGGTCTGCTCGGCCAGAATGGCGCTGGCAAGTCCACGCTCATGAGAACCATCGCCACACTCCAGGATGCCGACTCGGGCTCAGTGACGCTCGGCGATCTCGACGTGCTCAAAGACAAAGACGCTGTACGTCAAAAACTTGGCTATCTGCCGCAGGACTTCGGCGTGTATCCGCGCATCTCTGCCGTCGATATGCTCGATCACCTGGCGCTGCTCAAAGGCGTCGCGGCACGCGGCGAGCGTAAGCCCCTCGTCGAGGCGATGTTGAATAAAGTCAATCTGTACGAACATCGCAAAAAAGCCTTGGCTAGCTATTCGGGCGGCATGCGCCAGCGCTTCGGCATCGCGCAGGCTCTCATCGGAAACCCCAAGTTGCTGATCGTCGACGAACCAACCGCCGGCCTCGATCCCGGCGAGCGCAACCGCTTCTACAACCTGCTGGCTGAAGTCGGCGAGAGTGTAATCGTCATCCTCTCCACACACATCGTCGAAGACGTACTCGAGCTTTGCAGCAAGATGGCCATCATCCACAAAGGCCGCGTCCTTTATGAGGGTGGTCCAGAGGCCGCCGTCGAATCGCTGCAAGGCAAGATCTACAGCCGTAAGATTTCCAAAGCCGAGCTCAAAGATTTCGAGACCGGGTACAAGGTGATCTCCAACAAAATGATCGCCGGCCGACCGCTCATCCATGTCTATTCCGAGACGCCTCTGGACGGCGAATTCTCCGCTGCGCACCCAACACTGGAAGACGTCTTCTTCTCCAAAATCGGCGAGCTGAGCTAGGAGCACATCATGATCGCAAGCCTATTCCTCTTCGAAACCAAATACTGGATGCGCGGCATGATGGTCTGGATCTTCATGATCGTCATCGGCGCTCTGGTATTCGCCGCTGTTAGCAGCGACAAAATCACCGTGGGTGCCTCACTGGAAAACACAATGCGCAACGCGCCCTTTGTCATCCAGAACTTCTACTCGATCATGAGTCTCCTCACGATGCTGATGACCACCGCCTTTGTCAATTCCGGCGCGGCCCGCGACTTCCAATACCAAACCCACCAGATCGTCTTCTCCACCCCCCTCAAGAAACTCGACTTCATCCTGGGGCGCTACCTGGGTTCCGCTGCGATCGCGGTAATTCCGATGGTGGGCATCTCACTCGGCATCATCCTCGCCGCCTACATGCCATGGGTCGATGCAGAACGCTGGGGTGCCATCGCCTGGGCCGCCCACGCCAAAGGCATCCTGGTCTTCGCCATCCCCAATACCCTCTTCATTGCCGCAGTCGTCTTTTGTATCGCTGCCCTCACTCGCAGTACAGTTACCTCCTTTCTCGGCACCCTGGTGCTGTTAGTCGGTTACATCGTGGCAGATACGATGACACAGGACATCGACAACGAGAAACTCGGCGCCTTGCTCGACCCCTTTGGCATCCGCGCCTTCGGCATCATGACCAAGTATTGGACGGTGGCCGATAAAAACAATTTGTCGCTAAGTTTCGAAGGCCTTCTGCTCTGGAACCGTCTGATTTGGCTCAGTGTCGGCGGCCTCATCATGGCATTCACATACTGGAGATTCTCATTCTCAGAGAAGTCCAAGAAGGGCTCAACCGCAAAAGCGGAAGCAACCCCTCCGGTGCTGGCAGCGATGCCGCAAGTGACCTTTGGCAGCGCCACCTTCGCACAGTTTAGAAGCCTCACCGCATTTGAATTCTGGGGCCTGGTCAAAACTACTTCCTTCATCGTCCTCGCTGTCGCAGCCCTGCTCAACACGGTTCCCAGCATTATCTTCTCTGCCCGTGAAGGCTATGGCAACAGTAGTTATCCAGTCACTTACTGGATCCTCGATATCATCCAGGGCTCGCTGACGCTCTTCACGATCTCGATGATTGTCTATTATTCAGGTGTCCTGGTCTGGCGCGAACGCGATGCACGCATGGATGAGATTGAAGACGCAACACCTCATCCCGCCTGGATCAACTACACGGCAAAACTCATCGCCCTATTGGGTGTAATGGCGATCCTGCAAGCGCTGATGATGATGGTTGGCGTAACCGTTCAGGCCGCCTATGGCTACAATCGCTTTCAACTCGGGCTCTACCTCAGTGAACTCTTCGTATTCCAATACACCGGCTATATCTTCCTCGCCGTTCTGGCCTTCTTCGTGCATGTGCTCTCGCCTAACAAATACGCCGGTTACTTTGCCTTCATCGCCTTCATGTTGGTCAACGCATTCGCCTGGGGTCCGCTCAACTTTGCCACGCGAATGGTCCGCTACGGGTCACGCCCCAGTTACACTTACTCCGATCTCTTTGGCTACGCGCCCTACCTTTATTCCTGGACATGGTTCACAGCCTATTGGGCGGTCTTCGCGTTGATTCTCGTGGTTGTCTCTTCTGCAATCTGGCCGCGGGGCAAAGAAACAAGCTTGATCAAGCGCTTCGAAGGCTTCAATCCCAAATTGCGCCTCATTACCGCCGGTCTGGCTGTCGCATTCGTGATCCTCGGTGCCTGGATCTTCTACAACACCAAGGTCCTCAATCAGATTGTCGGTCCTGAAACACAATTGAATCTTCAGGCAGAATACGAGAAGACTTACAAGAAGTATCAGACGCTGCCGCAGCCCCGCGTCACCGCCATCCGCTACGACATCGAAGTCTACCCCGAGCGGCGGGCGCTGGTCTTCAAGGGCGATCAGGACATCGTAAACAAACACACTGGCCCGATCAGTGAAATGCATCTTGTCACAAACCACAGCTATGTATACGACATCAAAATTGACGGCGCACGGCTCGACAAGAACGATGAGCGGCTCGACTACAGCATCTACAAACTGGAGCCACCGATGCAACCCGGCGAGACCCGCCATATGCGCTTCACCGTCTCACGAGAGCCCAAAGGGGTTGAGAATTCGGTGCGTGGCGTCGACATCGTACAGAACGGAACCTTCTTCAATAACTCCATCGCGCCGCAGATTGGCTACCAGGTGGATGGCGAATTGAGCGAGCGCAATGATCGCAAAAAGCGCGGGCTGGCCGAAAAAGATCTGATGCCCAAGCTGGAGCGCAACTGCACCGTCCATTGCAGCGACACCTATCTCTCCAATAGCTCCGACTGGGTAAGTGTAAGTTCCAAAATCTCAACATCCCCCGATCAGATCGCGCTCGCTCCGGGCAGCCTCATCAAAGAATGGCAAGAGAATGGCCGTCGCTACTTTGAGTACAAACTCGATCACGACAGCATGAACTTCTACTCCTTCATGAGTGCCCGCTATGAGGTCGCGCGTGAGGAGTGGAACGGTATCAAGACCGAGGTCTACTACCACCACGACCACACCTGGAACATCCCCAAGATGATGAAGTCGATGCAGAAATCGCTCGACTACTTTACAAAGAATTATGGCCCCTACGCCCACAAACAGGCGCGGATCATCGAGTTCCCGCGTGTAGCCAGCTTCGCCCAGGCCTTTCCCGGCACGATGCCCTATTCGGAAGCAATCGGCTTCATCGCCAAAGTGGAAAAGCCCGATGACATTGACATGGTCTACTACGTCACGGCTCATGAGATGGCCCACCAGTGGTGGGCGCATCAGGTAATTGGCGCCAACATGCAGGGGGCCACCTCACTCAGCGAGACACTCGCGCAATACTCCGCCTTGATGGTGATGGAGCATGAGTATGGGCGCGACATGATGCGCAAGTTTCTCGAATACGAGATGGACCGCTACCTCCGCTCTCGCGGTCGCGAGTTACTAAAGGAGCGCCCTCTTCTGACGGTCGAAGCTTCGCAAGGTTACATCCACTACCGCAAGGGCAGCGTCGTGCTGTATTACTTGAAAGAAATGATCGGAGAAGAGGCGGTCAACCGGGCGCTGCGTAAGTTGATTCAAAACTATGCGTACGCTCCGGCCCCCTATCCCACCTCTTACGCGCTGGTCGACGCCTTGCGCGAGGAAACACCAGAGAACTTACGTTACCTGATTAAGGACTTGTTTGAAGACATCACGCTCTTCGGCAATCGCACGACGATGGCAAACGCGAAGAAGTTGCCCGATGGCAAGTTTGAAATCACGATCAACGTAGAGGCAAAGAAGTTCAAGAGCGACGAGAAGGGCAACGAGACCGAGGCAGTGCTGGCCGATGTTATCGAGATCGGTGCCTTTGCCAAACCCGAAAAAGGCAAGCGTTACGGAAAGACCCTCTACCGTCAGCGCATCGAGATGAAATCCGGCAAAGCGCAATACAAGTTCATCGTAAATGAAGAGCCAGAAAAGGCTGGCATTGACCCCTTCCGGTTACTGATTGATCGACTGCCCGATGACAACATGAAGAAGGTCACTATCACGTAGAGGAGCTATTTCTCTTCTCTCGCGAGGTCCGTTGAATCACTTTGGCAAAGGAAGCGCACTGAACTCGTCGACCGATATCCCGGCACCTCGCAGGATGGTCCGAAGCCTACGGTGATCCAATTCGCGGTGTCGCTGGAGGAAGCCCGCTCTCTAAAGCGCCTTCAAACAATCGCGACCAGCAAGGTCTCGAATCGGTCCTCGGGGACCGGCAAGTGATCCTCTTCGAGGACGGCAATGTAGAGCCGAATCGCCTCGCGAATATTGTTGATTGCTTCCTGTCGCGTGGCACCTTGACTGATGCAACCGGGGAGACTGAGGCAGTCGGCCACCCAATACCCGTCTTCGCCGTTGAAAACAATGGCCTGTCTCATTGGTCTTTATCCTATCTCAACGATTCGGCTCGCTGGAGGGTTGTGTTGACGCTCGAAGCTAAGATTTGCCCGGCCATTCCGGCGACCGCGAGATCCATAGGCTAGAGGCCGAGCTGCGACTACCTGTATACCTGGATGCCGAAGTGCAAAGCTACTTGACCGAGCGCGCTGCAGACAAAGGTCTTCCCCTAGGTGAAATCGTCAACGCGCTGTTGAAGCGGGAGTTCCAAATCATCGAATCCGTGAAATAACATCGTCTTGCGGGTGTAAATCACGCGCCTAAGAGGTCATCCGGATCGATTCCGGCCTGTTTTAAAATCGCCCGGAGCGTGCCTTCAGGCATGTCGCCGGGATGATTAGGAATCGTTGTGTACCGGTTCGTTGTGGGATGAAACCAGATCTCGTGACTACCGGCAGCTTGACGGTCGAACTTGAAGCCGTGCAACTTGAGTTTGCGAACGATGTCTGTGTAGAGGAATCCGCCAAGCCGTCCCATCGTTACGCCGCGACAATGATCGTGTAATCGCGCTGCTCGCTTGTAGTGGGAAGATTCGGAATACCGTCGCGTTCGCTCCGCGCTTCCAGCAATTTTCGGGCAACATCTCGCGCGATTTCCAGTGTTTCCGCCACGGTTCGCCCTTGAGCCACAAGTCCCGACAAATCGTGCGATGTTGCTAGAAACAACCCCTCGGGTAGCTCCTCAATCTGCACTTGAATCGCAAGTTCCATACGCTCAAATCGTAGCACCTCGTGCGATTGGGAGCGAGTATTCGCCGGTTTCAACATTGTGCTCCGCTCAGCTCACCAAGGGAGCACACGTCATCAGCCTACCTTAGGGCCGACGGACACAATCGACGACATCAATCCCCAACAGGTTTTTGATCGGCAAAGGTCATCAGGGATCTTGGCCTCAATCGCCAAGATTGCTCTGGCATTTTGAGGGAGCCCTCTGTGCCGCTGATACGCTTCGATGACAGCCTTGTACTTCACGCATTGGTACATACCTCTGACAATATCTTCTTTGGGGGAGATGCTCGACTTCACCTCGACGGCGATGTAATCGTCACCCTTGCGAAAAAGAACATCTAGCTGATCGCCAGAAGGCAAACGAAACTCTGTTTCGCCCGGACCAAACGCCGGTGACAGATGCACCGCCTCTGGATGCGTTGCTATGTATTCCTTCAACAGCCGGTGTTGCTTGCTTTCAGGGCCTCCCCGAAACGCAGCCGCGAGATTCAGGAGTTTGGAGCTGGCATGCGGAGCCGGTGCAAGTCCGAAGGCTTTTAGTACGGCGTGCCACCTTTGAAAGGCGAAGATCTTTTGACACTCGATCTGGACCACGTCTCGTTGCTGTCTAGGTTGGAGCTTGCAGAAATCCGATTTCTTCATTGTGAACCATCCAATTCCTTCCCCTGGAAGCCGAGTTCTTTTGTTGACAACAAGGCACTGGATGGGAGGAATCCCCTCGCCCCATTCTTTGGAAAGCGCCTCCAGTGCCGTTCCGACATTGCCAAGGACATAGTTCAGGTTGAGCGGTTTAAGCATTCCGAGTTCCGCAGCCAAATCGGAATAGAAAATTGGTGTGCTTGCTTGGGCCTGACGGACTAATAAGGGGAGCGCCATGCGCGAACGTTGCTCATAGAGCTTTTGTCCCGAGAGACCGCTCGCTGCTGTTGGTGTAGCCATGACGAAACTATTACATCCCAGCTCTGAATTGGACTCAAGACGCCTTCCCTGAATACTAAATTGAGCTACTCCTTCACGCGCCTTAGAACCGCCCGTAGGTGATCCGCTGCGCTGCGCAAAGCTGCAATTCGTCCAGTCACAAAAACTTTCAACTTTCCCGCGTTGATTCCATGGGACTTCGAACCCCACCCCGCCAAACCGCCACCCCGCCCCATGCATAATGAATCCCGGGTGGAAGCCACATCTCCAGCCCCAAGTTCATCGACAACTGAATTCGCCCCAAAACCAATCCCGCCACACATGTCTCAACGCCCATCCATCCTGTTCCAGAGGCCAATTTGCATCTCGATTCGTGAAATTACCAAACGAAGCTAAACCCGCAACCTGTCTTGAATGAACATGATGGATGGCTCGGCGCGGTCCAGCCATCCCAAAAACCAAGCGAAGCCAATCACAACCTAAAGCGCCAAAGCAGCATCCCCCGGTAGGAAAATCCGCCGCATCAGCTTCAGCGGCTTAGCAACCGACTCTGGGCGCAAGTATAGGCCAGTGGTCACCGTGCCTTCAATTCCTCAAAGCTAGCCCAAAATCGCTCGCCGTTCGATTTTTGAATCCAATACTGGGTGATCTGATTGGAAGGTGAACATCGCGCGCCGACGACCAGGCCTTCGCCATTCTCGCCGCGCACTTTCGCATCAATCTTCAGAGCGAAGCAGTCTGGTGGGCTAGACGAGGTTGGACGACCCGGCATTAATAGCGATGTCAGCAAGAAAACGCCTTTCTCGGTAAGCTCGTACACCGGATCGATCACCGTGGACGAAAACGGCCCAATTCCGTGTATTTGTAAAATCGTCTCCGTCTTCGACCACGCAAAGTGAGCCATATTCTTCGGTGCGATCCCAAAGGTACCCATGTCCATCGGTATTAACGCAGAACGGTTGTACCGCTGGCCCATGCCAAGCGACCAACTCCCTTTCACCACGGTAATGTTTTCGCCTATCGGATGCGTGTGGGGAAGAGTGATGTAGCCTGCGTCCTGATGAATACGAAAAACAAACGCTTCTCCAGGTTTGGTGAAATCCCCCGTCACCCTTTCAACCCACTGCCCCGGCTGAAACTTGCTGAGTGGATAAACGCTGTGAGACGCAGAATGATCCTGTGAATACGCTGTGTCCCACGTTACAGCGGACGCTAACAGAATCGTAAGAGAGACAACTCGGCTTGAAAACACGCAACACCTCGCCTTTTCAGTATTGTATCGAGTATCAAGCCGACCCACCGCGGCCCCCCGGTCACAACAATTTTCAACTTTCCCGCGTTGATTCCATGGGACTTAGAACGAGCCCCCGCCAAACCGCCGCCCCGCCCCATGCATAATGAATCCTGGGTGGAAGCCTCATCTCCAGCCCCAGGCTCATCGACAACTGAATTCGCCCCAAAACCACCTACGCCACACGTGTCTAAAGGCCATCCATCCTGTTCAAGAGGCAGATCTTAGTCTCGATTCGTGAAATTACGAAACGAAGCTAATCTCGTAACCCATCTCGAATTAACAGGATGGATCGCCCAGCCCGGGCCATCCACCCAAACAACCGAACGAAGCCAATCACAACCTAAAGCGCCGAAGCAGCATCCCCAGGCAGCAAAATCCGCCGTATCAACTTAAGCGGCAGCGCCCCCTGCTTCACAAAGTCATTGTGGAAAGTCTGTAAATCAAACGCCGCCCCTTTGGCCTGTTGCACATCCCCGCGCAGCTTGTAGATCATCAGTTTCCCCAACGTGTAATAGAGATAAGTCGGATTGTAAGCTCCCCGTCGCGCCTCTTCATAGGCATTGGCATGTTGCTGCATCCCGCGCTCCTCAAAGATCTTGGTCGCATCCTCCACACTCATACCCTGCGTGTGCAATTTGATGCCAGCAACATAGCGGCAGTCCCGCAGTAGCGCTTCATGCAATTGCGCAAGCTTGATCTTCGGGTCCCCATCGCCAAAGCCCTGTTCGATCATCATCTGTTCCGTATAGTGCGCCCACCCCTCCGCGTTCGAACTCACGCCAAGAATCTTGCGCGTCTTGGTTGGGTATTGCTTGGCATACAAAAACTGGGTGTAGTGTCCAGGGTAAGCCTCATGCACCGTCACCACATCCATCACCGACTTGTTAAACAGCTTCAGATGTTCCAGCGTCTGCTTGGCGGGCCACTCCTTCTCCGGCGGCGTGACGTAATAGAAAGCTTCGTTGGCCTTGGTCTCGTAGGCCCCAGGCGTATCCATCGAAGCAAAGCCACCATTGCGCGCATAGGGCGGCGTTTCCTCAATATGGGGCAGAACATCGCTGGGCAACGTGATGATCTTCTTGTCCACCAGGAATTGCCGAATCCGTTCGATGGTCCGCCGCGCAGCAGGAATCAACTCTTCCGCACTCGGGTGCTCCGCTTCCAGCAGATGCATCACATCCGCAGGCTTCTTCTTCGGGTCGATCAACTTAGCAGTTGCGACAAACTCGGCGTAGTCTTTCGCCAGATTCGCCTCGCCGATAGCGAGCAATTTATCCAGCGGAATATCCACCATCTCCTCATACAAAAGTTTCTTCGAAAAGGCATCTGCACCGATCGCATAACTGCCCTTGGACCGAGGCAGCAGATCCTCCTTCAGCCACTTGCTTGCATCTTCAAACGACTTCGCCGCCGCCTCATTCGCAACCTTGAAGTCGACCAGCAACGCCTCATCGCCACCAGCAGCGTCCTTAGCCCAAGTGGCAACAGTACCTCGGAAAAATCCGACAGACCCACCCGCGACGCGAACCGCAAGATCCGTAAATTCCCGCGGCGGATTCTGGACGTTGGCCTTCATGGCCACCACTATCGCGGGTACCCCACGCAGCCGGGATGTCACCAGTTTCAGACGATCCTTGGCCGGCGCAAAGCTTCGCTTCATCAAAAGATCGATGGCCCCACCTGGCGCGCCCACATAGCCCATCGGGTTCTTGCGCCAGCTTTCCAGCGTCTTGCTATCAAACAACTCGGCCCGAATCTGCGACTGCAGCATCTCGGAATCCAGCGCCTCATCAGCGTTCAGCTTCTGGCCCTTCACGATGGCCTCAAGCCGCTGTTGCTGCGCCTCCAGCGTCGCGATTCGCTTCTTCACCGCAGTCTCTGAGAGGTCTTCGATCTTCGCATCGAAGTCATGAATGCCTGTCGCAGTCGCATACGACGGCGACGCCTCAAAGGCCGCCGCAAAGTAGTCATCCGCAAACTTGGCAAGCGTATCTGCTGGCTGTGTGGAACAACCAGAAAGGATCAGGAGAACGACAAGAAATCCAGGGCGCATAGCCCAAGTCTACAGCCCCAGAAAGCGTCGCACCTCTGGCTCCATGCCTGGCGCACACGCAACACCGTTGCCTTCATAGATGGAATCTTTACCATTGAGTGCGAAAAACTTCGCACCAGCCTCGCGCAGGATGCAGGCCGGTCCGCAAAGGTCCCACGGTGCCACGCTCGGCTCCATCCAGATTTCCATCCGCCCGCTGGCCACCAGCATCGCGTCGTAAATGCCACCAAATACCCGGACGCACCAGAATGTCGATAGCCACTCCAGCAGCGGCAGGCCGAACGGCGGCTTCGTAACGGCATTCAACTTGTTTACGCAGATAACGGCCTGCTTGGCCGTAGAGATGTCGCTGGCATGGATCGGAGTGCCGTCCCAAAAGGCGCCCTGCCCCTTGGCCGCGTAATACATTTCGCCCAGCATCGGCAGATAGCAGATCCCCACCACCGGTTCATTGTTCTCTTCCAGACCAATCAGAATGGCCCACAATCGGTTGTTGCGCACAAAATCGCGCGTGCCATCGATCGGATCAATGATCCAGCGACGGCCACTCGTCCCCTCCCGGCTCGCTCCTTCTTCACCCAGAAAGCCATCCTCCGGGAAAGCCTGCGACAGGATCGCAACGATCATGCGTTCGCTCTCCTTATCGGCGCGCGTCACCGGAGAGTCATCCGATTTCGTCTCCGCAACCACTCCCTGGTTCAGAATCCGGATACAAGCCTCGCCTGCCTTCCGCGCGGCAGACTGTGCAAAGAAAAGTTCACTATCGTAGCTCATTCAAATCGGGATGATAACATCGTCGAAATGAGTTCGAAGACCATATTCACCGTATTGGAAGAGGCAGCTGCCAAGTACGGTGACTCTACCGCACTGATTCAACCGCTACACGGGAGCCAACCGGCGACCTACTCCTGGAACCAGTACATGCAGATCGTCAAGGAAGTTTCCTGCGGTCTACGTTCCATCGGCATCGAGCGCGGTGATGTCGTTGCCATCCAAAGTGAGACGCGCGCGGAGTTCTATTTCGCCGACATGGGCATCATCTGCAACGGTTCCACGGCCGCCGCCATGTACACCAGCTACCCGCAGGGTGAGGCCATCAAAAAGCTTCGCAACTGCAACGCAAAACTGGTCTTCGTCGAGAACCCCAAGATGCTGGCAACCCTTGCCACCAGCCTCTCCTCTGCTGAACCGCTTGATCTGCGCTGGATCCTGTTGACCGGCGATGCCGAAGACGTCATGACGCTCGATGACCTACGCGCCAAAGGCCGCGAGGCCATCGCTCACGACCCGCAAATGTTTGCCCGCATTTATCTTGAAACCAAGCCCGAAGACTATGCCATCATCTACCTCACCTCTGGTTCCACTGGTGAGCCGAAGATGGGGCTGGTAACTCACTTCGCCATTGTCGAGAACCTCCGAATGGCGCCTCCCGTATTGCTGCTCGAACCCACCGACATCACAATCGCTTTCCTCCCCAGTGCTCACATCACGCAGCGACTGGTCCTCCAAATGCTGCCGATGATGTACGGCATGACGGTCTACTTCAGTGAGAGCCTCTCGCGGCTTCCCAAAGAGATTCAGACCGTTCGGCCAACCTTTCTACTCGCGCCGCCGCGGCTCTGGGAGCGCATCTACACGAACATTCTGGGCGAGGTCAAGAAGAAGCCGCCCCTTGTACAGAGGCTCTTTCATAGCGGCGTGGCGCTCGCAAGGAAGGCCGGAGAATACAAACAGGCTGGGAAATCAGTCCCCTTCTGGATCTCAGTTCCACTCGGGCTCGTCGACAAGGTCATCTTCTCCAAGTTGCGCGAGAAACTTGGCGGTCGCATTCGCTTTGCCATCTCCGGTTCCGCTCCGCTCGGCAAAGACCTGGCTACCTTCTTCGATGCTGTCGGCGTCACGATTCTTGAAGGCTTCGGGCTGACAGAGGGCGGCGTTACGCATATCAATCCCCTGGCACGGCCGAAGATCGGCTCCATCGGACAACTCCTTCCGGGCGTCCAATGCAAGCTGATGCCGGACGGCGAAATGGCCCTCGGTGGCTCCACCCTTTTCAGTGGTTACTACAAGGACGATGCTGCAAACGCCAAGGTCTTCGCCGATGGCTGGCTCCTGACCGGTGACATCGCCAGCGTCGACGACGAAGGCTACTGGTACATCACCGGGCGTAAGAAGGAAGTTCTGGTCGCCTCCAATGGCAAGAAGATCTATCCCAATCGCATCGAAGGCATGTTCAAAGGGGAATCGCTCATCAGTCAAGTGGTCCTGGTGGGAGACAAGCGATCCTTCGTGACGGCTCTCTTTACGCTCAACACCGCCGTGGCTGAAGCCGCTGTCATCAAGCCCGACGACATCCTCAAAGAGCTGGTTCAAAAGGTCAACCGAAGCCTGGAATCACACGAGCAGATCCGAAAATTCAAGATCATTCCCCGCGAATTCTCGATCGAACAAGGGGAGATGACACCAACCATGAAGATCCGCAAGGCCGTGGTGATCGAACACTTCGAAACCGAGATCAACGAGATGTATGCAGGCAAGGAAGAGATGCACTAGACATGGGGAAAATCCGCGAAAAACTACTGGCCAATCCTGGCGAAAAATTGAATCTGTCCAAGATTGATCCCGCTGGCACGCCGGGTTGCGATGCTAAGGAGGATGGCCTCGCGCGGCTCGAAAAGAACATCGAGCGCCTCCGTGTCCTCCAATATCAGCTCTATGCGGAAGGCAAGCGATCCGTTCTCGCTGTTCTCCAAGGCATTGACGCTGGCGGCAAAGACGGCACTGTCCAAAAGGTAATGAGTGGCCTCAATCCACAGGGCGTATCTGTAACCAGCTTTAAGGCACCTGCCGGTGAGGAAAAAGAGCACGACTACCTATGGCGAGTCCACAAGGCGATGCCGCGCAAAGGCCAGATCGGTATCTTCAATCGCAGCCACTACGAGGATGTCCTGGTAGTCCGCGTTCACAATTACGTCCCCAAAGAGATCTGGCAAAAACGCTACGAGCAGATCAACCACTTTGAAGAAATGCTGGCCGACAGCGGCATGAAGATCATGAAGTTCTTTCTATACATCTCAAAAGATGAACAGAAGAAAAGATTCGAGGATCGCATCCATGACCCCGCCAAGAACTGGAAATTCTCAGCGGCTGATCTCGAAGAGCGCAAATTCTGGGACGACTACACGGCAGCGTTTGAGGAAGCCATCGAGCGCTGCAGCAAGAAGCACGCTCCCTGGTACGTGATCCCCGCCAACCGCAATTGGTATCGAAATCTGGCTGTCTCAGAAATCATTCGGGAATCGCTGGAAGAAATGAACATCCAGACCCCAAAGCCGACAGCCGATCTCAGCAAGATCGAATTCGAATGAGCGGCTAGACTTCCCGCCGCGTCCCGCCCGATCGGCCCGTGGCTGGGCGCACCGTCTCAGGATCGGGCGTATTGGAGTGATCGTCTTCCATAACCTCGTCGCCAGCTTCGCTATCTTCAAATTGGGCAAAGATCGCTTCCGCAACCTCGGCCAACTTACCATCCGCTTCGGTCTCTTCGGCCTCGGTCTGGCCAAGTAGCTCAGCGGGAAGCGTCCAACCGCAGTGCTCCGCCATCTTCCGCGCCGTACCGTAAGCGGCCATCTCATAGTGTTCCACGCGCTTGGCACAGCCGATGATCTGAAGGTCGCGCAGATGTCCGGCTGAGGACTCCTCTAAACACTCGTCCCCTTCCGCAATCAAGCCTTCCATCGCTTTGCAGTGCTTCGCTTTAGCCTTCTGGCCCATTGCGGCGAAGACTTTCTCAAGCCGCGTTACTTGTTCCTTGGTCACGGCTAGATGGCCCGACAGCGCCGCTTTCAGCTCAGCGTCCTGCGCACCTTTGACGAGCTTCGGAATCGCTTTCAACAGTTGCTTCTCAGCGCTGTACAAGTCTTTGAGTTCTTCAACTAGCAGGTCTTCTAGGGTTTCCATGACGTAGGGATCGGCACGGCACGGTTCCCGTTACCAAATATTGGAGAGATCGCAGCGGCGCTGTGCCGCATCACAAGAGGATGAATTCTTCTGCGCTCTTTAGCCCGTTTCGATTGCGTGACATCGTGATCCCCAATCGCATTGGTGTCTCTCCGATGTGCCAATACTCGGCACTGGACGGCTTTGCCAACGACTGGCACCTGACCCACCTGGGTTCCCGCGCAACTGGCGGAGCAGGCATCGCGATTGTGGAAGCTACGGCTGTACTTCCCGAGGGCCGCATTACACCCGGTTGCACGGGCCTTTGGTCCGACGCCCACGCCTTGCCCATGCAGCGCACCGCGCATTTCGTCAAGTCCCAAGGCGCAGTCCCCGCCATTCAACTTGCGCATGCAGGCCGAAAGGCCAGTGCGCAGCTCCCCTGGGCGGGTGGCGGCCCACTCACTCCCGCCGAGGGTGCCTGGCAGACCTTCGCTCCCAGCGCCATCCCTTTTGATGAGGGTTGGCACACCCCGCAGGCCCTGAGCATCGAGCAGATTCAAGACATCGCGAAGGCATTTGGCGCGGCCGCCCGCCGTGCCCTCGGCGCGGGCTTCGAGGTCATCGAAATTCACGGCGCGCACGGCTACTTACTCAACGAGTTCCTTTCGCCCCTCACCAATCTGCGAACGGACGACTACGGCGGCAGCTTCGAGAATCGCTCGCGATTCCTGCGCGAGACGATTGCCGCCATCCGCGCGGAATGGCCCGAGCGCCTGCCGCTCTTTCTACGCATCTCGGCAACGGATTGGGTAGAAGGCGGCTGGACCCTGGACGATTCGGTCACCTTGGCAAAGATGGTCGGGCCCCTGGGCGTCGATCTCATCGATTGCTCGTCCGGTGCTGTTGTGCCCTACGCCAAGATGCAAGTCAGCCCCGGCTATCAGGTAGCTTTTGCTGAACAGGTGCGCAAGCAAGGCGGTATTGCGACCGCCGCCGTCGGCATGATCACAGAGGCGCACCAAGCAGAAGCGATCATCGCCAGTGGTCAAGCGGACCTTGTCTTGATGGCACGCGAATTCCTGCGCGATCCCTACTGGCCAATCCACGCCGCTCGAATCCTGGGCATCCAACCAAGAATTCCAAACCAATATCTGCGGGCGATCTAACCCTTCGCCGCGACCAGCTTCTCGATTCCGGCAACCATCTCGGGGATGCTCTTGATCTCACGCGCGTCCCCATCCGGGATATTGATATGGAACTCGTTCTCCAGCGCAAACAGAATGTTGATCCCATCGAGAGAATCGAACTTCAACTCTTCAAAGGTCGCCTCCGGCCCAATCGTCTCTGCAGGGATTCTCTGCGTTTCGGCGATCACCCGGATCACCCGGTCGACTAGAGCTATTCCGGAATCAGACTGTCTGCTTGATAATTGGTCGGGCATAGTAACTCACTGATGGTCTCAAACTTATATCCTTCCTTTTGCAAAAACGGCAGCGCCCAGGTCAACGCGTCCAGTGTGTTCTGAATATCTGGGGCGATTTGCAAGCCGCGCCCGTCGTGTAAGCAGATGATGCCGCCCGGCTTCGCCCTGTCGGCAATGCGTCGGGCGACTTGGTCTGCCTGGTACTTCCAGTCCAACCCGATCACTGTCCACATCACGCCCATCAATTCGTGCCGCGCCTGCGCCGCTCCCATCCCAAACCATCGACAACCAAACGGAGCGCGAAAGTACTTCGGTCGAAAATACAATACATCCTCAAAAGCCTGCTGAGCGCTCGCAATCTCGGCTTCGATAAAATCCGCCCCGCGAAGATACAACGGCTTGTGACTATATGCGTGATTCCCGATCTCATGCCCGCGACAGAAGACTTCCTGCGCCACTCCGGGCAATCGCCGCACACTGGCTCCGCACATGAAGAAAGTCGCCTTCACGCCATAGCGATCCAGCAGCTCCAACAACTCCGGCGTCGACTCACTCGGCCCATCGTCAAAGGTCAAGGCGAGCGTCTTTCTGCGGGGGTCGCCTTTGTAAACGCTCGGTGCCAGCCAGTCGCACCACGGCGCGCGCACAGCGCAAGCCATCCCGCTTGCCGCGATGGCGAGAGGCGTCAGCGGGCTACTAAGAACTTCCACCATCTGCTACTAACCATTTTCCACCCATTGCACGCTGTGGTCGTTGTGCACCGCCCAGGTTCCCGGCGGTGAGATCAACGTAAACGTGCTCCAGGGCCCTGGTTTCCAGGGGTAGCGATCAATCACCGTCTCGTCAATCTCGACACCCAGGCCTGGCCCGCGCGGCACGATCAGCTCACCCTCGACAATCTGGAGCGGCTCTTTGAGGATCTCCTCAGCCAGTGGAAACTCATACATGATCTTCTGCCCCGGTTTGCGATAGAGCGGGTATTCCAGCCATTCGACGACACTTTCGGGCCAGCAAATTCCGAGCTGCGCCGCAGCGATGATCTCCAGATAACTGCCCCAACTGTGAAACGCAAATCGCAGACCTGCACGCTCAATCTCTGCGAACAAGCGCCGTCCCCACGCGTAGCCACCCTGGCAAACAATATCGGCCTGTACGATATCAACGCAAGGGCCGTGAATCAAATCGAGGAAGCCGTCTTCGGTGCTCTCATGTTCGCCTCCAGCCAACGGCAGCAAATCTTCCGAATGCAACTCGCGATAGAGATCGTGCCGATGCGGCGTGAGTGGCTCCTCGAGCCAGCAGAGATCATGTTCGGCCATAGCTGCGGCCAACTTCTTCACTGTCTCTGGGGAATAACTGCGATCACCCATCCGCCACCAGGTATGAGCATCCACCATCAGGTCAATCCCAGGCCCGAAGCGCTCACGCACCATTCGGACAGCCTCGAGGTCGGATTCCGGACTGACGCCCGGTCGCATTTTGTACGCCTTAAACCCGAGGCTCGCAACCTCTGCCGCCTCATCGGCATAGCCTTGAGGCGACATGTACATGCCGGCTGAACCGTACAGGCGAATCTTGTCTCGCACCCTGCCGCCCAACATCTCGGACACCGGCACACCCAAGGCCCGCGCGGCGAGATCGTAGAGCGCCACCTCGACAGTGAAATAGATCTTGGCGACATGCGGGTCCTGCCCAGGGCCAGCCAGGAACTGAATGCGCAGGGCATCCGGGTCGAGGAGAGCCTTGCCCAGCAGCCATGGCCCAATGATCTCTTCGATCAGCTTCTGAGCACTCTCACTGCCCTGGCCTGGCGCATAGCCAACGCGCCCCTTGTCAGTGATGACGCGAATTAACATCACATCGCGCTTATAGATCACGCGCTCCCCGCCGAAGTAACTCATCTTCAGGGGCTCAGGAAAAGGGAAGGTAAGAAGGTGTGGCTCGACACGAGCAATCCGCGACATGATGCAATGCTATCGCAGAGACAAGCTTCGACACACAGAAGCAATCACATGCTCGAAAGCCGGTAGGCGCCCGTTTTCCGGCCGCGAATAGCCCTCGATCAAGATCATCAATTCTTCACTTGTCGCTGTATCGATAAAGTTTGGATCGAGCACGCCGGATAGCGCAGCCTCCCGGCGGTTGACGAGGTACGGATTGTTCAGCTTGAGAACGTCGATCATTTTCATGGCAGGAAGGTCGTCAGCAGAAGATGCTTCAACGGCCCCTGTAAGGGAGTACCTGAACCGTGCTTCGCATCCATCCTCTAGCGGAGAAATTGCTGAGCTTTGCTCAAACCACGAGTCCTTCGCGTGGCCGCAATGACTGTTGGTGTTCTTAGGGGTTTCGCGTATGCATGATGCGTGGAGATTCGAATACTCAAGTCCAAATTGCGGGAAGCCGCCCTGCGGCCTGAAGTGCTCGATATGGCTGTCGCTCGCCTCTACCGAAGGTCCGCAATAGCAGCAGACAAAACATTGCTCTTCGAGTAGGGCGGACTGTAAGATAGCCTTCTCCAGGCTCTGCAGGATATCGAATGAAGGTTGCCAGTCTTCGTTCGCCTGGGCTTTCCATTCGAGAAGGGCCAGTGGCTCAGCTCGCTTCTGAACTTGTTTCATCGCCCGATAAGTTCTTGGCGCCTCAATAGTGCCCGCGCCTGTGTCAGTTCCGGCAGATCTCCGTACTTCTCAGAGATGGCGTTAATCTCACTCTCAGCCCGGCCACGATCCTTCGCACTCAGCAAGCGAAAGAGAAGCTCAAGCTGATCCTTCGCTTCTTGAGGCCGCTCAGGGACGTCCATAATCTCTTCGAGGATTCGGTTTGAATCCAGGCCGTAGCTAGCCTGCGGTCTCGCTGCTTCGACTTCGCCCTGTTGATTGAGACGCAAGATCCAAACATCGTCTTCATGCACTTGGCTCAGCACTTGGGGCGAATGAGTCGTCACGATAAACTGGCAATTTGGAAAAGTCGTCTCCAGTTTGGAGATCACCTCTCTTTGCCACTTCGGGTGGAGATGGAGTTCGATCTCATCAATCAGCACAACGCCCTGACCGGCAAGGATGGCGTCAGCATCCCCTTTGAGATTCAAAAGGGAAAGCCGCCGCGCGATATCACCGACGAGTGCAAGTGTGTTTCGTTCTCCATCGGAGAGCTGATTTACGCTTAGTTCGATCCCTGACTTCTGGACGGTCATCCGCATAGGGATTTGGCGGCGAACTCGAAGACGATCAAAGCCAGTGAAGCGTCCGATGGCCTTACGAACCGCACTCAACGCATGATCGAAAAATTTAGAATTGTCGCGGAGAGTTTCGTTTTCCAGGTCTTCTCAATCTTTGAACCACGCAAAGAAACTTGCAAAATCAACATCTCTTTTCGAATGGAGCTTCTCGGTTTTCTCCACAGACGTTGTGTTGATCGGTGAGTCAAATGCTGATCGTTTTGAATTGTAGTGTGCGAACAGCCCCTCATCAGTTGGGATTGCTAGGTCATCCGGGGTTGAGACTTGTTCCCGTAAATTAGTACCCCGCGTCAAGCTGATGGTCCTGCGACGATCTGATCCATAAACCTCTAATGTCAGTTCGTCAAATCCCGCCCGGATATCGTCAGTTCCGACCAAGTCCAAGTTCCAATCATCAGCAAATAGGGCAGCCAGCCCATCCAACACCGCAGATTTCCCCACTCCATTCACACCCGCAAGCACAGTCGTCTTCGGAGAAAACTCCAGGCTGAGATTCGTGATGCCCCGATAGTTTTGGAAAGTTGCGCTCTTGATCTTCACTGGCCGTTATCCACGCTACCAGTCTAGTTCGGCCGCGCCTTGTACTTCTCGTACAACCGCGTGTGTTTGGATTCCAGGCTCTGCGTCCGGCCCTGGATGAACAGCATCTTGATCTCGGTTTTCACTTCCATCGGGTCGCCGTTTGTCACCAACAGGTCGGCATACTTGCCCTTCTCAATCGAGCCGTACTTGTCGCCCACGCCAAAGATCTCCGCTGCGTTCAGCGTGATTGCCTTCAATGCTTCGTTATACGGTAGCCCATAGGAACTCGCGCTTGCTGCCTCAAACATGATGTTGCGCGCAAACTGGTTCTGGAAGCTGCCAAACGCAAACTTCACTCCCGCCTTATACATCTGCGCTGGCAGCGCAAAGTTGAAGTCGTACGACATGTCGTACTCGGGCGGCAATTGCGTCACCGGTCCCAAAATGCAGGGTATTTTTTTCTTCGCGATCTCTTCCAGCGCCTTGCCAGGTTCCCGCACATCCGCCAAAATGATCTTGACCTTCTCCTCCTCTGCAAACTTAATCGCTGCTAGAATCTCCCGCTCGCGGCCAGCTGTAATCATCAGCGGTGCCTTGCCTTCCAGCACCGGAATCATCGCGTTGTACTTCAAGTTCATTCGCAACCCCGGCGTCTTTGCATTCTTGGCCAGCATATACGCCCTTGCCTCTGCAAAGAAGTGCTTGATGTCCTGCATCTGCACATCGTAGCGGCGCTTGGCGTCGGCGAAGGATCCGCGTGTCGGCTGAAAAGTTTCAAAGTCAAAGCCGCGCGATTGCATCGTCGGGAAGCGCATCTGATAGGCGGCAGAGCGATTGATCTCCATCTCCTCGTATGTATAGCCGTCGAGATGAATCAACGCCGCTTGGCCCATGATGATGCCTGTGCCGCCGCCACCGCCCATCCCGCCACTAGCACCCGGCAGGGTCAACACCATTGTGATTCCGTTCGCCCTTACTACCGGGATGTGATCGGTTTCCGGATTGATCGCAACGATGGCGCGCAACTGCGGATTGAAATCGCCCAGTTCGCCCGTGTCGTTCGTCTCCCGAATCGATGAGATCTCGGACAAACCAATGTTGGTTGCTGAATTGATCAACCCCGGATATATCTGCAGGCCCTTGCCATCAATGACGCGAACACCCTTCGGCGCAACCTTCGCACCAATTTCCGAGATCTTGCCATCCATCACCAGCAGCGTCGTGTTTTCCACCTTTGGCCCGGAGACCGGGAAAACCGTCGCACCCTTGATGAAGAAACTGTCTTTGTCGCTGGCAGATAAGCCAGCCGCGAGCATGAGAATCGAGCAAAGCAAACGCATCTTACTGAGGCCTCCGAGTCGGCAATCCGGCAGGCGGGCCCTGGCGGCGTTGTTCCTGTTTCAATTTATCTTCCAGCGCCTTCTTGGCGGCTTCCATCTTGACGTGATTGTTCGCGTCTTCGTCGCGGTCGAAGTACTTGATACCGTCGATGTAAACCTGCTGCGCCCGCGCGTAGCTCGATAGCGGATGCTTGTCCCAGATCACAAAGTCGGCGTCCTTGCCCACTTCGATCGAGCCCACCCACTTATCCACCTTGATCTGCATCGCCGGGTTGATCGTGATCAGCCGCAGAGCTTCTTCTTCAGTCAGCCCGCCATACTTCATCGCCTTGGCAGCTTCCGTATTCAGTCTGCGCATGGTCTCGGCGGAGTCTGAATTCACTCCCGACAGAACACCCTTGCGCGTCATCAACGCCATGTTGTAGGGGATGGCATCGTAGGCTTCAATCTTGTAAGCCCACCAGTCGCTAAAGCCTGCCCCGGCAACGCCATGCTGCACCATTTCTTTGGCCACTTTGTAGCCTTCGAGGATGTGCTGAAAGGTTGTGATCTTGAAGCCAACCTGGTCAGCCACGCGAATCATCATCAGAATCTCGTCAGAGCGGTAGGCGTGAATGTGCACCAGCCGCTTGCCTTCCAGAATCTCTACCAGCGGCTCTAGTTGCAGGTCGCGGCGTGGCGGCATCGCCACTTCGCCCTTCGCCTTCAAGGCCTCGTAATCTTTCCAACTCTGTTGATACTCCTTGGCTCGCGTGAATGCCTCAATGTAAACATCTTCGATGCCCATACGGGTTGCCGGATAGCGGAGTGGTGCATTCCCAGCGCCTACTCGGCCGCCTGAGGGATTGCCGGAGCGCTTCGGGTTTTCGCCCAGCGCAAATTTGATGCTTGGCGGGGCCTTGTCAAAAGGCATCTCCTCCGCCGTCTTGCCCCAGCGCAGCTTGACGATGCTGCTCTGGCCGCCAATGGCGTTGGCGCTGCCGTGCAGAATATTGGCCATTGTCACGCCGCCGGCCAGCGCGCGATAGATGGCAATGTCTTCGGGGTTGAGAACGTCTTCGATGCGTACCATCGAAGACACAGAGATGGATCCTTCATTGATCGAATCGGCGGCGATGTGCGAGTGGCTATCGATGATGCCGGGCAGGACAAACTGACCAGAAGCGTCAACAATCTTGGCGCCCGCCGGCACCAACACCTTCTCGCCGACTTCCTTGATCTTGCCGTTCTCAATCAGGATCGAACCCTTGATCGTGCCCTTACTGGTGACGGTGAGAATATTTGCGTTCTGTACGACGATCGTCTGGCCGCTGGCCAAGGCGAATGCGCCTAGACAAATCGAAAGGAGTGTCTTCTTCATTGAGTAATCTCCGGGCGCGCGGGCGCGGCTGCTTCAGGTTGAGGATCGATATTCACGCCGTCGATCACGACGAACTGCACCTTGGTCGAATCCTGGAACAGGTCGCCCCTGGTGACGGTAAGATTCGCGATCTTACCCTTTTCGAGCGATCCAAGTTGCTTCGACACACCGTAGATCTCTGCGGCACTTAAGGTCATTGCCTTCAGCGCATCGGCGGGCGACAGACCAGCGTCGATCGCGCGCTTGACGGCGCGGATAAAATTGGCGGGCGTGTCGACGCCGGCGCTTGAGAAAGTGAACTTCACACCGGCCTTAGCCAGCACGGCGGGCGTGCTGGGTGCCTGGTCGCGCAATTCCAGCGTCCGCGTGTCTTCGTGGTCCTCGGGATCCTGGTCACGGGCGGCCTCGGGCCACTTCACATTGACGATTGCCGGAATGCCAGCCTTGGCTAGTTCCTCTCCGCGGCGGAAGCCTTCATGTAAACCATAGAGGGCGGCTTTTGCGCCAAACTCTTTGGTCAGGCGAATCAGGCGATCAATTTCATAGGCCCGCACTGCGGGGAAGAGGGTAAGGCGCGAATCTACGATTCCCTCCAGCGCCCTCTCATAGGTGGGCCGCTGCAGAGTCGGGTTCTTCTCGTACAGAGCCAGGGCGGCCTTGTAGTAGTTGGCATCGAGATAGGTCTGTCGAAGATAGGCAATGGTTCCCATGAGCGACGCAGGGAAGCCACCGCCACGATTTGTAGCCATCGTCGTATACATGCCTACCGACGCGTTCACCACCATCTGGCCCGCCTTCTCGCCAGCCAGATTGATCACCGCGCCCTGGCCAGCAAAGATTCCCGCCGTTGGAAACACAACGGCCGACGTAAAGCCAGCACTGCGCGCCAGAGGAAGGCGGCGGTCTGTCGATTTGATCTGGTCCGCAGCCTTCACCCAGGGTGTGGTCAAGGGGCGATCCTCGGGGCCGCGCGAATAGGCAGACGGAGCGCCGGGCGCGGCCAGTGCCGCGGGAATCCCGCCACCACCGCCACGTCCGCCAAGAGCCGGTACTGCCGACGCAATCGGTAAATCCAGCCCCAGGGTCGACAAGCCATCGATCAAGCCGGGATAGACCGTCAGGCCCTCCCCCTCAATCACTTGAGCCCCGGCAGGAGCGCTTAAGCCCTCCCCGACCGCGACAATCAAGCCGTCTTTCACAAGGATGGAGCCCTTCAAAAGAACGGGGCCACTTACCGGAACGATTTTCGCGTTTCGGATGAATAGTGGCGGAAGGCCTTGGGCAAGTATCGCTGGAGCGACGCTGGCCAAAGCGGCGAATTGCAGGAAGTTTCGGCGCCGAGTCATCATAGGGATTGCTAAAGTATAGAAGATTTCAGATTCATGCCAATTACATACAGCCAAGCAGGCGTCAGCATCGAAGAAGGCGAGAAAACAGTCGACTCCATCAAGGACGCGGCAAAGCGGACTTTCTCAAGAAATGTCTTAACCGGCATTGGTAGCTTTGGCGCTGCATTCCGTATAAAAGGTTACAAGCAGCCCGTTTTGATCTCGAGCGCCGACGGAATCGGAACAAAGCTTAAGGTTGCGATCCTTGCAGGTAAGCACGATACGGTGGGCGAATGCCTGGTCAACCACTGTGTCAACGACATCATGGTGCAGGGTGCTGACCCGCTATTTTTCCTCGACTATTTTGCGATGGGCCAACTCGATTCGGCCGTCGCGACCAGCGTGATCCTCGGCATCGCGCGCGGTTGTGAGCGCAATGGTTGCGCTCTGATTGGTGGGGAAACTGCGGAGATGCCCGGCCTCTATAAGGACGGCGATTTCGATGTCGCGGGCTTCATCGTCGGCGCGTGTGAAGAGAAGGGACTCATCACTGGCGCGGGCATCAAGCCCGGCGATCATCTCCTGGGGCTCAAGAGCGACGGCCTCCACACCAACGGCTACTCGCTCGCCCGCAAGCTGCTCTTTGAAGTTGCCGGTCACAAGGTTGGCGATGTGCTGCCAGAGCTTGGAGAAAGCGTCGGCGATGCCCTGCTCAGAGTTCACGTCAGTTATGCGCCTGCCCTGCGTGCGCTGCGCAAAGCGAAGCTGTTGAAAGGTGCCGCGCACATCACCGGCGGCGGCATCACGGACAATACGCCGCGTATGCTTCCCCCGGGCACCTCAGCGCAAATCAACCGCGATTCCTGGCAAGTACCCGCCCTTTTTGAAATGCTTCGGGAGATCGGCAAGGTGCCTGAGGACGATTGGCGGCGGACCTTCAATCTAGGGATTGGCATGATCGTCTGCGTGTCTGAAAAAGACCTCGCGAAGTCTAAAAGGTTGCTCGAGAAAGCCGGTTTCCCGCCGGTGGAGTTGGGTGTCGTCGTTAAATCGAAGAAGAGCGAGAAGCCCAAGGTCCTCTACGCGTGACGCGGCTGGGCATCCTGATCAGCGGACGTGGTTCCAATTTTCGGGCAATCCACCAGGCGATTGAGCGGGGCGAGTTAACGGCAGAGATCGCCTGCGTGATTTCCAACGTGCCCGATGCGGCGGGCGTCGCCTACGCGTTGACCCACAAACTGCCCACTCACGCACTCGATTCGAAGGGCGTCAAACGCGCCGACTTCGACTCCAAGCTCGTCGAAATCCTGCGCGCGGCGAATGTCGATCTAGTCTGCCTTGCCGGCTATATGCGGCTACTCAGCCCGCACTTCATTGAGGCGTTTCGTGGGCGCATTCTGAACATCCACCCTTCGCTATTGCCCGACTTCCCAGGGCTCAACGCCCAAGGTCAAGCCCTCGCCGCCGGCGTCACAGAGACGGGCTGCACCGTACATCATGTCGACGAAGGCCTCGACAGCGGCCCAGTGATCGCGCAAGTCACAGTTCCAGTGCTGCCCGGCGACACCGAAGAAAGCTTGAGCGCCCGCATTTTGGAGCAAGAGCATCTGCTCTACCCCAAGGCGATTGGGGCGCTGATTGCAGCGGTGTAGCAGCTTCAACATATTTTCAGCTCAATCTGATATTCTTCCCGAGTACCCGATTGGCACTGGCCGCATACCGGCAAGGAATCAGGCGGGTCCAGGAGACCCCATGAAATTTCAAATGCTTGCCTCTGCCCTCGTGCTCTGTGTCACGGCGTGTGATATCCGCGCAAGTTCAATCACGTTCACCGCAGTAGGAGCCAACCCTGCGGCAATTACGGCCACCAGAGACGCGTTCCGCGCGGCCGTCGGTGGCGGTACGGTTGCTGGGGCGAACGGAAGTTTCGGTGGCTTGCGCCGCGAAATCAACTGGGACGGGGTGCCGGACGGGCTCTCAGCCCCCAACTCGCTTCCCGCGAACTTCTTCAACGTCAACTCGCCCCGGGGCGTGATTCTCTCCACCCCCGGATCCGGCTTCCAGGTGAGTGCCAACTCGGGAATAGCGCCCATTAACTTTGGGAACATCGACGCCAGCTACACGAGCACATTCCAGCCCTTCTCCCCGCAGCGGCTGTTTACGGCGCTGGGTAGCAACGTCGTCGACGTCAGCTTCTTCCTCCCCGGAACCGCCACCGTCGCTACGGTATCGGCATTCGCCGCCATCTTCACCGACGTTGATCTGGCGAACACAACCTCGATCCAATACTTCGATGCCTTCAACAACTCTCTCGGCACCTTCTTTGCGACTAACAGTCCTGGTGGCTCACAGACCCTTTCCTTTCTCGGAGTCAGATTCGACGCGGGGGAACGGGTCGGGCGCGTACGCATCACCTCCGGCAATGCCGCGCTGGGTGCGGGTGTCACGGATCAAAACGGCGACCCCACGGACGTCGTTGCCATGGACGACTTCATTTACGCCGAGCCGAGCGCTACGGTACCAGAGCCGACGACGCTGCTCTGCGTTGCCGCCGGCCTCGGAGCGCTCGCGCTCAAGCGTCGCGTCAAATCGCTAGCTTGATCACCCTTAGTTGAGCCGCAAGCCTCCGATGAGTGCAGCAAATTCTGCTTCGAGGCCCGCGTAGTCCTCCGCTGTTGCATTGTTGCTCAACTGAAGTCCGCCGCCGCCATTTCCCATGACCCCAACCAGATAGACATAGGGGACGCCGTGCACCGCGCCGCTCATTCGCATGATCACCGCCTCAAGGCCGCGTACTTTTTGCATTTCCCAATTATCTAACTTCCACTTGAGAATATTTTGTCGCAATGCCTCCATGGCAACTTCCGCTGCCGCTCGGGCGTTGCGGGCTTCTGGCAGTGAGGAGAATCTCGCAAATCCCTTACCAGACTTGTGTGCCAATTTGTAAGTTCCGCCACTTAGTTCTGCAGTCCATTTACTCGAATCGTAGTCGAGGGCACCATTGCCCAGAACGACTGTCTGCAGTATCGCGGTCGTAGCGCCTGCAGGCTGCTTCACGGGCGCAGGTGTTGCAGTTGGTGGTGCCGCCCTTGGCGGTGCGGCCGCCTTGGTTCCGGGCATTCGGCCGCCACTATAGCTCAACCCTAAATCAACTCGCTCGATCAAAATTTTGTCCTGACCATCATCCGTACCGACCAGAGTTCGCGATACCAGCCAGTTTGCGCCGTCCTCTCCACGCTCCAACAGTATCGTTGTGCCGCGCTTATCGTATCCATACTTCAACTCCGACTGTGCCGCTAATCGCCATTGCCCGCGCACGGTAATCTTAGAGTCGATCACCCATTCATAGCTGCCATCCGTCTTGATCCCGATTGGCGGTGTGCCTGCCACGTCGAGTCCAATTACTTTCCATGTACCAGTAACTCTGTTCTGCGCATAGGCCCCGCCGCCGCCCTTAAATAATTGCCAGACACCGACAAACCAGTTCTGAGCAACGGGAGCGATTGCTGGAGCCGTGCAGGTCTTCAACTCCGATGGGGGAACCCATCCCATGTCGCCCTTATAGATACCAGTTACCCATTGAACCTTGTACAATCCCTTGACTGCATCAAACTCGAGAATCTTCGCATCGCGGTTCGTTGCTCCTGCGCGCACAACCATTCCGATCTGGCAGGGAGGATCCACAGCAAACACGCCCGTAACCGTGAGAACGACGCCGAGCAGAGCGAGTCGAAATATCATTCGTGAATACTAACAGAACGAAGACTCGGAGATTCCATTGAGCTGATCTCGGTGCCTTCGCGCATGCGGATGATCTGCGATTCGGCAGCCGGAAGCTGGAGGGTTGTAAAGCCAGGTTGGATTGCGTGGTGGCCGACGGCGACAAAACTGTTGACAGAATATTTATTACGTTTTACGATACTACGTGCTACGTAATAATGAATGATCCAAGTCTGATGGTGATGGCAAGTTTGGCCGACGGCGACAAGCACGGCTACGCAATCATGACCGACGTCGAGCGCTTTGCCGGTGTCAAACTGGGCCCGGGCACTCTCTACGGCGCGATCACAAGGCTTGAGGAGCGGGGCTGGATTTGCGGCGTGGAGAGTGACGACCGGCGACGGCCCTATCGCTTGACGGGGGAGGGGCGGGCGCAATTGGCAGAGCAAGTGGCGGGGCTGGACCGGGTAGTGAAAACTGCTGCGCGGAGGTTGAAGCGGGCATGAAACGCATGAACCTGATCGTGGCGCGGCTCTACCCGAAAGCGTGGCGGATTCTCGGACTTACTGAAAGGGGCGATTGCGATGAACTTGCAGAGCCTGAGTTTGAGGACGATTGTCGTTGTATGTGCGGCGGTCGGTGTGATCGTTGCCACTGGGATCGCGTTGAGGATGCCCGATGTGTACCTATCGACCACGGTGTTGCGCTCAGGGCCGGGTGTGGACCCGGCACCCGTGGGCGGGTGGGTTGCCGAGGCAACCAAAGAGGTTTTTCGCCAGAAGGCGCTCGGCGAGATCATCGAAAGCGAAAATCTCTATTCCCAAGAGCGGCTTCGGCAGCCGATGGAAGAGGTACTCGCGCAGATGCGCAACAGAGACATCAGCGTGCGACCACTCCCGGAGGGAGCGATCGCGGTCTGGTATCGGTCGGAGGATCCGATGCAGGCGCAGCGAGTGAATGCCATCTTATCGACTCGATTGCGAGAAACGGCAATGGAAGCGAAGCTGCAAGTGATCGACGGCTCCTCGGCGGCGGACCGGATTGGGCCGGTGCGGTGGCGGGTAAGCGTCGCGGGGGGCGTTGCTGGCCTAGTCCTGGCTGGCGTGCTCGGCGTTGTGCGGCGCTTTACGCGGTCAAAACTGTAGGCGCGCCCAAGCGTCGAAACTATCTCAACGCCTCCAGAAAGAGCGCTACATCCGCTTCGTTGTTGTAGAAATGCAAGCTCACCCGCAACATCCCTTGTCGCGCCGCCACCAGAATTCGTTGCTCTGCCAAGCGCTTTGCCAGCGTTCCCGCGTCGACACCTGGCAGACTGCAAGCCATCAGCGGCGTGCTGGGGTTGGCGACGCTGCCTCCCATCGCAACCACACCTTCGCGCACCATCCCCGCCAGTTCCAAGGCCCGCCTCTCAATTGCGGCAGGCGTCAACTCCAACATCAAATCGATGCTCTGCTCCATCGCGTAATAAACCGGAAAGGATGGCATGCAGGCCTCATAGCGCTCTGAGGTATTCGATAACTCCGGCGTGCCTTCATGCAGCTTTGCAAATTCCCTCCAGCCAACGTGCGATCGCCAACCGATGATATTCGGCTCCAGCCACTGGCGCACGCTTGGTCGGACATAAATAAAGCCTGCCCCTGTGGGAGATAACATCCACTTGTAGCCATGCACCGCTAGAAAGTCCGGTTGCATCGTCCGCATGTCCAGTTCAATCACGCCGCAGCCCTGCGTCGCGTCCACATAGAGCAACGCCCCGACGCGATCCAGCCTGGCCCGCATATCCGCCACTGGCGCCCGCAGCCCTGTCGTATAGTTCAACGCGCTGATCAACACCAGGCGAACACGCTCATCGAGATGAGCATCCAGATCCTGAATCGGAACCTTCACTAACTCCACGCCCTTGCGCGTGAGCCAACTTGCCCCGTACAAGCTGTCCGGAAACTCGTTGTCAAAGGTGACGATTTGATCGCCTGCTTTCCAATCGATGCCGCTAAGCAGGATCGACAACCCGTGAGCCGTGCTGGGGGACAAGGCAACATCTTCGCTCGCTGCCCCAATCAGTCGTGCGATCTTGCCACGGATGCGATCCATGTCCGCGAAGCAATCGAGCAGACTGCTGCCCAAAACCTGATCGGTGCGCTCCAGATGGCGAACCACAGCCTGCGTTGACGCCCTGGACAGCACCCCGGCCGTCGCCGTGTTGAGAAAGACTCGCCCCTCCAGTTGAGGGAAGCGCGATCTGATCTCGGCCCAGTCAATCACTACAGCCTTGCCTTCAACCAACTCGCGACATCGGCTACCGCAACCTCTGTGACAAGCCTTGTTCGACGTTCTGAAACTTCCATGATGCCCGACGCGAGTTTCTTTCCGACTGTCACTCGCCACGGTATGCCAATTAACTCGGCATCCTTGAACTTCACACCAGGCCGTTCATCCCGATCATCCAGCAAAACGTCAACGCCCAGAACCTTCAGCTGTGCGTAGAGCTCCGTCGCCGCTTGCTTCATCGCTTCGTCCGCAATATTTACAGGCGTAACGACCACTTCAAACGGCGCAATTGCCGCAGGCATGGCAATACCATCCGCATCATTGTACAGTTCTACAGCCCCGCACAGCACACGCTCCACACCGATGCCGTAGGAACCCATGATCACCTTTGTTTCTTTGCCGTCAGCATTGAGAACCTGCAGGCCCATGGCTTCCGAATATTTATATCCCAGCTTGAAGATATGCCCGATCTCCATAGTTTTTACGATGTCGAGGGCTGCACCAGTCTCCACCTCGGTGTCGCCGGCGACTACCTGGCGCAGGTCAACAAACTTGGCGACAAAGTCCTCGCCCGGGGTGACGTTTGTAAGATGATAGTCGTCTTTGTTGGCCCCCGTGACCATATTGTGGCGGCCCTCGAGCGCCGAATCGGCATAGACTGGCATTTTCGGCGCGCCTACAGGTCCCAGCGAACCAGGGTCTGCCCCAAACAGAGTGCGAATCTCATCGGGAGTAGCGGCTCGAAACTCCTTACAGCCCACAACGGAGACAAACTTTGTTTCGCTCATCTGGTGATCGCCGCGTAACAAAGCGAGCACCGGCTTCTGTTGTTTGCCGAAATCAGCGATCACTACGACGCTCTTGATCAAAGAAGTCTCGGGCACCGACAGAAACTTTGAAACTTCGTCAATCGTCTTCTGACCGGGGGTGTGGATTTCGGACGGCTCAAGTGCGCTCAGGTCGTCAGGGGCGGCTGGCGGGGTTGGCCGCGAAACGGCTTTCTCCAAATTAGCTGAATAGCCAGTAGCCTTGGAGTGCACTACATAGTCTTCGCCCGCATCGGTTGCAACCATGAACTCCTGGCTCGCACTGCCGCCCATCGCGCCAGAATCGGCATCGACGACCATATACTGTAAGCCGCAACGCTCGAAGATTTTGCAATAGGCCTGGCGGTGCTTCTCATAGCTGATGTCCAGCCCCTGCGCGTCCACATCAAAGGAGTAGCTGTCTTTCATGAAAAACTGTCGCACGCGCAGCAGCCCACTCTTCGGTCGCGGCTCATCGCGAAACTTCGTCTGGATTTGATACCAGATCTGCGGCAACTGCTTGTAGCTGCGCAGTTCTCCGCGCGCGATTGAAGTCATGACCTCCTCGTGAGTCATTGCCAGGCACAGATCACGATCAAAACGATCCTTCAGGCGGAACATGTTCTGCCCCATGCCCTCCCAACGTCCGCTCTCTTTCCAGACTTCTGCGGGGTTCAAGGCCGCCAGGTGGAATTCCTGTGCACCGATCGCTTCCATTTCTTCGCGGATGATGCGCATGATCTTGGTCATGCTGCGCTGGGCTAGAAACAGATAGTTGTAGATGCCTGCGCCAAGCGGTCGAATGTAACCGGCGCGCAACAAAAGACGGTGGCTGGCCACCTCAGCGTCTGCTGGAACCTCCCGCAACGTGGGGATAAATAACTGACTCCAATACATGGGAAAACCTGCTTTGCGATGAGGGTAAGTTTCCGAGTCTAGCATGCTAAACTCAAGGCTTCTTCAAGCTATGAAGATTGCTATCGGCGCGGATCACGCCGGATTCCTCTTAAAAGAAAAACTGCGGGACGACTTGCGCGCTCAAGGCCATGACGTTCTTGACGCGGGCACTACCGGTTTGGAGTCAGTCGATTATCCCGACTACGCAGCACTCGTTGCCGCTCAGATCAACTCAGGCCATGTCGACAAGGGCATTCTCGTTTGCTCCAGCGGTGTCGGCATGTCGATTGCCGCCAACAAAATTAACGGCATCCGTGCTGCGCTCGGCGTCAACACAGATGAGGTCGGATTTGCGCGCAAACACAATGACGCTAACATCCTGGCGCTTGGCGCGAAGTACACTGATGAAGCCACAGCCGAGAGCCTTGTACAAGTTTTCCTCACTACAGCGTTTGAAGGTGGGCGTCACGCCCGCCGTGTCGCCAAGATCGAAGCCCTCGAAGGGTCCCAGAAAGGTCAGCAGCAAATCATGAATGACGCAACGCGAATGGCTAGAAGCCTCGCTCAGTTTGATCCGGAAATCGCCGACGCAATTCGTCACGAAACCACTCGGCAGCAGGATTTTCTCGAACTGATCGCCAGCGAGAATTTTACTTCTGAAGCGGTCCTTGAGGCCACTGGCAGCGTCTTCACCAACAAATATGCCGAAGGCTACCCCGGCAAACGGTACTACGGAGGCTGCGAATATGCCGACGTCGTCGAAAACCTTGCTATCGCGCGCGCCAAGAATCTCTTTGGTGCCGAATACGCCAATGTCCAGCCACACTCCGGCTCCCAGGCCAATCAGGCCGCCTATGCTGCTGTCATCAATCCCGGTGACACCGTCCTCGGGATGAATCTAAATCACGGCGGCCACCTCACGCATGGTCACCACCTCAACTTTTCGGGCAAGACGTACAAATTCGTCCCCTACGGCGTCCGTCAGGACAACGAGCTCATCGACTACGACGAAGTTGCCCGCCTTGCAGACGAGCACAAGCCCAAGATGATCATTGCCGGTGCCAGTGCTTACTCTCGCATCATTGATTTCAAACGTTTTCGCGAGATCGCCGACAGTGTTGGCGCGATCTTCCTGGTGGATATGGCTCATTATTCAGGGCTGGTTGCGGGGCGCGGCTACCCCAACCCCTGTGAGCACGCGCACATCGTAACCACGACAACGCACAAGACCCTCCGTGGTCCACGCAGCGGCTTGATTCTTGCGCAAGAGCGCTTTGCCAAGGACATTGATCGCAATGTTTTCCCTGGTGCGCAGGGTGGTCCGTTGGTCCATGTTATTGCTGGTAAAGCCACTTGTTTTCTTGAGGCCATGCAGCCCGATTTTGCGGTGTACATCCAAAGCGTGCTCAGCAATGCCAAAGTCCTCGCCGCCAGCCTGGCCACAGCAGGCTTCCGAGTCATTTCCGGCGGAACCGATTCGCACCTGGTGCTGATCGATGTCTTCTCAAAGGGCCTCAAAGGTAAAGAGGCAGAAGCGGCGCTGGATCGAGCACACATCACTGTTAACAAAAACGGAATCCCCTTCGACACCAACCCGCCGATGAACCCGAGCGGCATCCGCCTCGGTACTGCTGCACTCACCACCAGAGGCTTTGGCGCAAAGGAATTCGAGATTGTCGCGGCATTGATTGCCGAGGTACTCGCCGAGCCCGCGAGTGAAGAACGCAGCGCCGCTGTTCGCCAGCGCGTCCATGCGTTAACGGAAGGATTTCCGCTCTACGAATGGAGACAGGCTCCAGTCATCGCCTAGCAGGCGGTCCAATGCGAATCGCGATTGACGTCCGACATGCCCGAGACTTTGGCATCGGCACGTACATTCGCAACACGGTTCAGGCCCTCTCGCGCATTGACCATGACAATCGTTATATTCTGGCGGGGCGCAAAGAGGATCTTCGTGAATTTGGCGAACTGCCCGACAATTTCAAGCGCGCCGTCTTTCCCCGTTCCGACTCTGGTCTACTCAACCAAATCAGTTTTCCGCTCTTTCTGCGCCAGCTCAAGCCTGACCTCTGTCATGTACCGCTGAATGCCGCTCCCCTGCTGATGCCCAAGCCATATGTCGTGACCATTCACGATATGAGTAGCCTTCTTTTTCCTGAGCTACCGCAGCAGGACAACAATTCTCTTCGCCACCAATACCGCCTCTTTCGCTTCCGCCGCAGCCTTTTGCGCGCCGCTCGAATCATCGCCGTCTCGAAATCGACCCAACGCGATGTCGAAGACCTCATGCGCGTCCCCCATGACCGCATCCGCCAGATCTATTCCGCACCAGACCCTCAGTTTCTTGAATACGCCCGCCTGGCAGCAGTCGGCGGAACTTCCTACGAAACCGAACGCAAGAAGACTCTCGACCGCCATCAGATTTCTTATCCCTTCTTGCTCTATGCCGGTAACATCCGGCCCCATAAGAACATCCCTCGCCTCGTAGAGGCCTTCGCTGTCCTTCGCAATGAACTCGAGAATCACCCCGTTTATAAGGATCTGCGACTCATCATCATTGGCGACGAGATGTGGAAACAACCGCAGGTTCGGCGAATGGTGATCCAGACGCGGATGGAACCTTTCGTGCGCTTTTTCGGCTTTGTCCCCTTTGACACTCTTCGGGCCTTCTATTCCGCCGCAACGGTCTTCGCCTTTCCGTCGCTATACGAGGGGTTTGGCATGCCGCCACTGGAAGCAATGGCTTCTGGCACTCCGGTGGTTTGCTCCGGCACAAGCTCGCTGCCCGAAGTTGTTGGGGATGCTGCCGTACTCGTAAATCCTGAAAATGTTTTTGATATCGCCCGAGGAATCCGAGAAGTCCTTCTAGATGAGGGACTTAGAGCGAGTTTGATCGCACGCGGGCAGGTCCAAGCCCGAAGCTTCAGCTGGGATCAAACAGCAAAACAGGTTCTCGATGTTTACCGGGAATCTAGAGATATTTCCACGGTTGACGCTTAATTTCATTTGCTTTATATCTATAATTATTTGTAATATATTTATAATATATTTACTAACATGCATGATCTCAATGCTTTGGCAGTGTGATAGCAAATTAGTACTATAGCTACCATTAAATAGTTCTTGAATTACAATGCAATTCAGTTGAATATAAATCATGCAGTGCCGGAGGGGCTTTCGGCCTGTCGCGATTCACACAAAAACAACAAGGACGATAAAACAATGGAATGGACTCGTAGTGAAACAATCGGATTGGCCAGTGCATCCTGTGTTTTCTGCAGAGGCTTGGGCCTTCGCAAAACACCCACCAGAGGGGAAACAAAACCTTGTGGATGCGTCTTTCGAGAAATCTTTCGCGCCTGTCATGGGCGCTACCGGCACTGCATCGAGAAATCTGGCCTCACTAGTCAGGTCGCCTTTGAAATTACGACCGGATCTTCCGGTTACCGCTTCTACGGCAGACGAAACGAAGAATTCATCGCTGATTTCGAAATCACGTCCCGCCGCAGCCTCAGTGAGGAAGAATTCGGCGTGTTCCACTTCCACCACCAGCTTGGTGCGGACTGGAAGCAGACTTCCACTAAACTGGGAATGAGCAAAGGCAATTTCTTCCACCTGAAGTACCAGATTGAAGAAAAGCTGGGACGCGTTTACCGCGAGCTCCAACCGCACTGCCTGTTCCCTCTTGACCAATACTTTGGAGGCGTGGCGCTGAAGAAGATCACTGCCCGCCAGCAGATCAAAGCACGGTCTGTAGAGATGATCGACGGCAAAACGGTTGTTGCCATGACCAACCTGCTGGAAATGCCGCGCCGCACAGACAAGATCTCCTGCCGCTTTCCCCTACGAGATTTTACAGACAAAGCGGCCTAACCCCAGAGCAAATGAACCAGGGCGCGGGCCCTGGTTCATTACTGCGTGGCTAGCGCCGCCTCCAACGCCTGCACCTTCGACTCATTCGCTCGGCCAGATTCCCTCCACAACACTTTCCCCGCCTTATCGATCAAAACCGCATACACAGTCGATTCGGACTGTATCTCCAGCGCCTTCTTGAATGGCTCCTTGTCGATATAGAGCGTAATTGTCCGGGCGCGCTGCTGCTTGTCAGGGATCCCGCCACGCATGCCGTTATCGATAAAGAAACGCACCATCTTGTATCCTTTCTGAATAGTGGGCAACTCGTAATAGCGCATCGACGGATGAGCGGCTAGCACAGGCGGCATCCGCTTTAACCAGGTGTCGATATCGGCCTGCTGTTCCCTCTGAAAGGCGATTAACAACAGGTTGCGATCCCCGGCAAAACCGCCGGGCATAGCAACTTCTTCCCCATTCAAATTTGCCGCCTTCAGCGCCGGAAAAGTTCCCTGCTGCGCCAGCGCGGCACCTGCCATCAGAAAAACCAAACCAACTGGTCGAACCTTCATAGGCTAAGGACGCCGAAATTGAAACTTCGTTCCAAAACTATAGACGTGGGACAATGACGATTCCCAAATCCATGCCTCCCACTATCCGTTGGATCGCACCCCCAGCTTTGGCCCTACTCCTTTACTGGCCTGGCCTGATCGCCTGGTTCCAGAAGGACGACTTCGCCTGGCTCGGCCTCTATTCCATGATCCATAGCCCGTCCGACCTCTGGACGGCTCTCTTCCAACCCTACGCGCAAGGAACGGTCCGCACGATCAGTGAGCGCGCCTATTTCACAATCCTCTATGCACTTTTTGGCATGAACGCGCTGCCCTACCATGCCCTCAGCTTCACTACTCAATTCGCAAATCTCACGCTGATCAACTTGATCTGTGCGCGCCTCACCGGGTCCACCGCAGCTGGCTTCTGGGCAGCAATTCTCTGGGTCCTGAACGCGAATCTGGGTTACACGATGGCTTGGGTTGCGATCTATCACCAGATCCTGTGTGCCTTTGTCTTGCTGCTGGCGCTCTACTTTCTAATGCGATTTGCCGAGACAGGTGAGCGCAAATATCTGGCAGCACAGTGGGTGGTGTTTCTGATTGGCTTCGGCGTGGAGGAACTCAACGTTGTTTACCCGGCGCTGGCGGCCGCCTACGCTCTTTGCTGCGCGCGACACGTATTACGATTCGTGCTGCCCATGTTCATCCCGGCCATCGTTTACACGGCAATCCATCTGGCCGCCGCTCCACTCAGCGCTGATGGTCCCTACAAAATGCACTGGGACTTCAGCGTATTATCCACTCTCTGGCTGTACTGGAAAACAGCGCTTGGGCCGGCAAAGCTGATCAATCTGGGTATACAACCCTCGCCCGGAAGATCGGCGCTGGCGGCGGCGCTCACCATTGGATTCATCTGCTTTCTGTTGCGTCAAATCCAGCGCCGCCGATGGCTCACTGTCTTCTTCGCGTCGTGGTTTTTCATCGTACTGTCGCCGTTGCTGCCATTGCGCGACCACTTTACCGACTACTACCTGACAATTCCTTTAATTGGCCTCTCGATGTGGGGTGCCTGGGCGATCGTCTGTGGCTGGCGTCAAGCGGGGCTTGCGAAGGCAGCAGCGATTTTGCTGGCCGCCGTCTACCTCATCGTAAACATTCCACTGGCGCGGTCTAACGTCAACGCTTTCTACAAGCTCTCAGTCAGGATTCAGACGATGACTGAAGCCGTCGTTCAACAGCACCAACTGCACCCAGACCAACCCGTCATGCTGACGAGTGTGGAGCCGGATCTCTTCTGGTCGGCGATTGTCCACAAACCATTCCGCCTCTACGGCATGGACGCTATTTGCCTGGATCCAGCGTCTCGCCCCGGCATAGAATCGGTCCGGCCTGGCCAGCAGATCGATGCCTACTTCCAGTGTCCGGCCAACGCAGCCCCCTTCTCACTTCGTAATTGGTAGTGAAATGAAAGTTGCATTCTCAGGGGAGTGATAGATGCGCTGAGTCGCCTTCTTGTAATCCTCCGGCTTAGCCCAGAAGATATTTGCGACGAAGCTCTGGGGATTGCGATCATACAGCGGGAACCAACTCGACTGGATCTGCACCATGATGCGGTGGCCGGGCAGAAAAACATGATTCGCGTTCGGCAACGCAAACCGGTAAGTGAGCGGCTTGTTGGCTTCAATGGCGCGCGCGGTTGACGGGCTCTCCCGATACCGGCCTCTGAAGATGTCAGCAGAGACCATCAACTGATAGCCACCCATCTGCGGCTGTCCGGCGACTTCATCCGGGTAGACATCGATCAACTTCACAACCCAATCTGAGTCCGAGCCACTCGTCGATGCGACCAGATTCGCAATCGGCTCGCCACTGATTTTCAAGGCTTCCGCGAGGGGTGCGGTGAGGAACGAAACCACATCGGGGCGGCCAGAGGCTTCGCGCTGATCGTCCACTAGCCAGCGCGCCCAGGATAGCGCCGCTGTGTAGCCGACTGGTTGAATGGGACGGGCGCGGAAGGGCACGGGTTTGGCCGGATCGCTGATGTAGTCCTCCGTCGCGACATCGCCAGCTTTGGGGGTATTAAAGCTTGCCTTCAACCCGGCATTCAAATAGAGAGGGGTGGTCTGCGGGCTCGTCGGCCAAGCGTCCAGTCGGCGCCACTCATTCGTGCCCGTCTCAAATGCGGTTACCGGCGCGATGTTCATAGCCGGCGCGCCATCCTTGAGGAAGTGATCGAGAAACGGTCGGAGAATGTGGCGGCGAAAGTAAAGCCCGGTATCGCTGCCAAATTTGATGGCGCCCAGGCTGTCAGCCTCATTGATTTCCTGGCCATGGTGCCACGGGCCCATCACCATAAAGACCTTATCGTTATTGACGTCCTTGGGCTTGATGGCCTTGTAAACAGCTGGCGCTCCGTAGATGTCCTCCTGATCCCACAGGCTGTGTACCAACATCACAGGCACCTTCAACGGCTGCCCCGCCAGCAACTTATCCATAGCCTGATCCTGCCACCAGGCATCGTAGGACGGATGCTCCATCAGCTTCTGCCAGAAGCCCACTTGCTCCAGCCCGCGGCGGCGGCCAAGTTCCCCTGCCGAGCCCGATTGCATGAACATGTCGTAGTCGTCAAAGTGGGAGGTCCACCATTTAATCTCGTTGTCGCGGGTGGCTTGCTGATCGTGGATGTAGGGCATGTTCTGCTGTCGAAACGCCCCGTTATGGAACCAGTCATCGCCGCGCCAGCCATCGACCATCGGGTTCATCGGTACAGAAACCTTCAGGGCGGGATGTGGATTGAACAAAGCCATCAAGGGCAAAAAGCCATCGTAGGAAATTCCCAGGATGCCGACGTTGCCATTTGTCTCCGGTATATTCTTTACGAGCCAATCGATGGTGTCATAGGTGTCGGTCGCATGGTCAATGGGAGTGGGGTTGCGCGGGCCACGCAGGGGCCGGTTCATCACATAGTCGCCTTCAGACCCATACTTGCCACGAATGTCCTGCACAACGCGAATGTAGCCGCCCTCAACAATCGTCTCCACCGCGTTGTCGTAACCCTGAAGGATCGGGCCAAGGTGTGAAGACTCGGCGTGACTGGTGAGTTCCTTGGCGTTGTAGGGCGTGCGTGTGAGAAGAATCGGAGCACGCTTGGCACCCTTCGGTACGATCACCACCGTATGTAGCTTTACGCCGTCGCGCATCGCGATCATGACATCGCGCTTGACATAGTCAAAGCTCCCTGTTTTGGGAACAAACTTGGCGGGCGTCTCACTCGGGAACTCAGGGTATTTGGGTTTGGCTTCCTGCCCAAAAACCAGAACGGAAAACAGCGCGCATAGAACCAGAAATCTTGATTTCATTACAACGTAAGTTTAGGGCATCCGGTGACAATCCGGGCCACAGCCCACCACTGGTATATGATCGTCAACGTTAGTAACCCGCAAAGGACTTCTGAATGCTTCGTCTTGTTTTAGTCGCCGTTTTAGTCATGAAAACGGCAAGCCTCAATCTAGTTATCGCCCAAGTTCCGGTCGCCACCCCACGCCCTGTACGCCCTCCTCCGCCCACTCGCGATCCCAATACGCCCGGCTATGTCACAGCCAAAGAACTCCCGGACGGTGCCGTCCCTCCGATTAACGCCAACGGCAACTTCATCATCGGCCCCACCCACACCGCCGCCCCCGAGATGACGGCGAAGGAAGGCGTACCGCAGGGCACCGTCTTCAACTTCACGATGGAATCGACCGACAGCAAGTTCTACCTAGGCATCGCTCGCGACCCTAACCCAACTGGTCAAGCTGGCCCCCCAGACCCCAATCGCCCCATGGTCATCAACAGCCATCCGGCGCCCTACACACGCAAGATTGCGGTGTATGTTCCCAGTCAATACGTCGCTGGTACGGTCGCGCCCTTCATCGTTGGGGCGGACGGCCCGGACAAAGCTCTGTTTACGGCACTGGACAACTTGATCGCACAGAAGCGGCTGCCCGTTATGATCGCCGTCTCGATCGGCAACGGCTCGGGCGACGGACAGGGTAGCCAACGCGGCCTTGAATATGACACGATGTCTGGTCTCTATGCGGAATTTGTCGAGAAAGAAGTATTGCCTCTGGTCGAGAAGCAGGCCAATGTGAAACTGACCAAAGATCCCAACGGTCGCGCGACGATGGGAGGTAGCTCTGGCGGGTCTGCCGCCTTGATCATGGCCTGGTATCGCCCTGATCTGTACCACCGCGTACTCACTTACTCAGGCACTTATGTGAACCAACAGTGGCCGACTGACCCCAAGCTGCCACTGGGCGCCTGGGAGTTCCACGAAACGCTCATCCCGAATAGCCCGAAGAAGCCATTCCGCCTCTGGATGGAAGTGAGTGATCGAGACAATCTCAGCACACGTGACGCCTATCATGACTGGGTGCTTGCCAATGAAAACATGGCGAAAGTGCTAGCCGCCAAAGGCTATCCGTATCAGTTCGTCTTCGCGCGCAACGCCGGACACACCGACCGCACAGTGAAGGCACAGACACTTCCGGCAGCGCTCGAATACATCTGGCAAGGTTATCCAATAAAATAAAGCCGTGACTCGATTGCTTCTCGCGTGGACGCTCCTGCCAGTGGTCCTCATCGCGCAGCCAACTGGCACTCGACATGCTTCTGCTAGCGCCACTTTCGAGAAAGAGATCCGGCCGCTTGTGCAGCAGTATTGTCTCGCCTGCCATTCCGCAGCCAGGCATGCAGGCGATGTTGATCTGGAGAGATTCAACACTTCCAGTGGAGTATTAAGGGACACTCGCACCTGGCAAAAAGTGGTGGACCAACTCTCCATCGGCGAGATGCCACCCAAGGCGATGCCGCAGCCAACTTTGGCAGAGCGCGCACGCTTGCTCGGTTGGGTCAATGGGGCCCTGATGACAGCGGCGCGCGCCGAGGCCGGCGATCCGGGGCCAGTTGCATTGCGCCGACTCAATAACGCCGAATACACCTTTACGATTCGCGATTTGACCGGCCTGGCCCTGCTTGAGCCGACCAAAGAGTTTCCGGCGGACGGAGCAGCCGGCGAGGGCTTCATGAATTCCGGCAACGCCCAGTCGATGTCGCCGTCGCTGGTTACAAAGTATCTGGATGCTGGAAAGACGATCGCTGGCCACGCGGTCTTGCAGCCCGACGGGATTCGCTTCTCGGCAGGCTCCTCCCAAAGAGATTGGACCAACGAACTTCTGAGTGAGATTCGAGCCTTTTACGCTGAGTTCACCGACGCAGGTGGTGCCGACACCGTGACACAGCAAGGCATGGCGCTCAACAAGGATCGCGGTGGAGTTTTACCGCTACGCAGGTATTTGGCTGCGTCGCTATCCTTGCGCGGCCCTTCTGGAATGGCAGACGTAGCAGCCGTCGCGCGGAAGAATCGTTTGAGCCCCAAATATCTGGGCGCGCTCGTCGCGCTCTTGAAGAACAAGCAACCCTCGCCCCTGCTCGACGGATTGCGGTTGCGCTGGCAGTCTGCCAATGTCGGAGATCTCGACGCGATGGTCAATGAGATCGGGCTTTGGCAAAACACGCTTTGGAAGTTCAGTAGCGTCGGTCATATCGGCAAGCAGGACGGTCCAAAAGCGTGGATGGAGCCCGTTAATCCCATCGTCAACCAGCAGGACTTTCGGGTGAAGCTCTCGCCTCCAGAAAGCGGCAATGAAGTTACTGTCTATCTGACAGCCCGCGATGCCGGAGACGGTCAGGCCGGTGATGCCGTGGTGTGGCAGGAGCCCAAGCTTGCGATCCCCGGTCGCCAGCCGGTTCTGTTGCAGAACTTACGCAGTTTTGTCGACGAGATTACCGAACGGCGCGCACGAATTTTCGCCGCAACAGCTAGCGCACTGAAGGCCGCTGATGAGGCCTACACTGGCCAACCTTCCGAAGCCAGCCGCTCCCCGGAGGATCCGGAATCGACCAAGGCATGGCTGAATTTTCTTGGCGTGCAGGCCGCGACCGACTTCAAACTTAACTTACTCACGAGAAAGATTGAAAAGTCAGGTGAATACAACTTTGTCCAAGGCTGGGGTTCTACACAACTGCCAATGCTGATGGCCAACTCTTCCAGCCAGCATGTCAGAGTGCCGGGAAACGTGAAGGCACACGGCGTCGTCGTACATCCCTCGCAGACTCTGAACGCCGCCGTGGGTTGGCGTAGTCCCATCGCGGCGAGCCTGCGCATCGAAGGGTCGATCAGTCGCGCGCATATCGAGTGTGGCAACGGCGTATCGTGGTCTGTCGAATTGCGGCGCGGCAGCAGTCGACAACGTCTTGCAAGTGGCGATGCTCGCGGCGCAGCACCAGCAGCGATCGGCCCTTTTGAGGGCGTGCCGGTGCAGCCTGGAGATCTACTTTCAATTCTGATTGGGCCTCGCGAAGGCAATCCGTCATGCGACCTGACAGACCTGGAACTGCGCCTCAGCGCGCCCGGGCAAGAATGGTCACTCACCGAAGACGTCTCGGGAAATATTCTTGCCGCCAATCCTCATGCGGATAAATCCGGGCGACCGGGAATCTGGCATTTCTATACTGAACCTGTCGTCTCGGCCAGCAGCGATATCGTCCTTCCTTCGGGGTCGCTGCTGGCGCGCTGGCAGTTGGCAGAAAAATCCGCAGTGCGGCAAGAGCTTGCTGATGGGCTCCAGAATCTACTCACTTCGCCCCCGCCTGCAAGCACCGATGTCAGCCCGGATGCTGCGCTTTATCGCCAATTGGCTTCACTCGCGGGTCCCCTGTTTGCGGGCCCCTCCTTTGCAAAAACCGCGCCACGGAATCCCAAAGCAGAGCCAAGCACCTGGGGCCTCGACCCATCTAGCTTTGGAAAGTATCCGAGCGGTGCGCCAATCGGGGCAGCCAGTTTGTTTACGCGCGCCCCCTCGGTCATCGCTGTCCGTTTGCCGGCAGATCTGGTCGCCAATAGTGAGTTTGTTACTACGGGCAGCCTCGACCCAACCAGTGGCGCTGAAGGCAGTGTGCAGCTTGAAGTGCTGACCCACAAGCCGGGGGTCCGGCCGGGCCTGCTAACCGCAGGAACCACCATTGGCGATGCTAAAGGGACCTGGACTTCAAACAACCAAATCGTCTCCTACGCTATGCCGGTCTTGGTGCGCGACGGCAGTGCAGCGCGTCGGCGTGTCGAAGGAGCCTTCGAAGAATTTCGCCAAATGTTTCCAGCCTCGCTTTGCTACACAAAAATCGTCCCCGTAGATGAAGTCGTGACGCTCACGCTGCTCCATCGTGAGGACAATCATCTGTCGCGGCTCATCCTCAATGACAGGCAGAAGGCAAAGCTAGACCGGTTGTGGGAGGAGCTGCACTATGTCAGCCGCGATGCGTTGACCCTTGTAGATGCTTTTGAACAACTCTGGCAGTTTGCCACGCAGGACGCCGATCCCTCAAAGTTTGAGCCGCTGCGTAAACCAATTCAGGCCCGGGCGGCGGCGTTTCGTCAGGTGCTTGTCGATTCTGAGCCCCGGCACCTTGAAGCGCTTCTCAAATTCGCCGATCGCGCCTATCGACGGCCGATACGCGAAGACGAGAAAGCCCAACTTCTTGCTCTCTATCGACGCCTTAGGGATCAGGACTTGCCGCACGAGGACGCGATTCGCCTGCTGCTGGCGCGGGTGTTGGTTGCCCCAGCTTTTCTCTATCGCACCGAGACTGCAGCCGCCGGCAAGCTGGCCGCGCCGGTAGAGGACTACGCATTGGCAAGCCGTCTGAGTTACTTCCTCTGGTCTTCAATACCTGACACCCAGTTACGCACAGCAGCCGCAGAAGGGAAGCTTCGCAGCTTGGCCGGGCTGCGTGCGCAGACCCAACGCATGCTGCGCGACGATCGTGCGCGACACCTTGCCACGGAGTTTGGAGCGGCGTGGCTGCACATTCATGACTTTGAGAACTTCGATGAAAAGAGCGAGCGCTACTTCCCCACCTTCCACGTTCTTCGTGGTGCCATGTATGAGGAGCCGATCCGTTTCTTTACCGACTTGTTTGCGAACAACGGCTCGGTCTTGTCGCTGCTCAACGCAAATCACACCTTCCTCAATGAGGCCCTCGCCACACACTATGGAATCCCCGGCGTAAGGGGTACGGAATGGCGTCGTGTGGACGGCATCCAGCAATACGGGCGCGGCGGCATCCTGGGTCAGGCAGCCGTGTTGGCGAAACAATCTGGTGCCTCGCGGACATCGCCGATTCTACGCGGCAATTGGATCCTCGAAGTGCTGCTTGGCGAGAGATCTCCTAGGCCTCCGAAGGACGTTCCGCAACTGCCGACGGATGAAGCGACCGAGACGCTGAGCGTGCGCGAGCTTACTGAAAAACACACCTCAGACAAACGCTGCGCCGCTTGTCACGCCCGCATGGATCCCTTCGGTTACACACTCGAGGGCTACGACGCGATTGGCCGTCTTAGGACCAACGATTCCGCCAATCGGCCGATCAATGACCGGGCCACGATCAAGGATGGGGTCGAGGCTCAGGGCTTGGAAGGCCTCCGTACCTATCTACTCACCAAGGGTCAAAGCGCCTTCGTGCGACAGTTCTCCAAGAAGCTTCTCGGCTATGCGCTGGGCCGCGCCGTGCAACTCTCAGATGAGCCTTTACTCTCTGACATCCAGACGCGCCTGGCCACTGATGGGTATCGCGTTGCTTCTGCGATCGATATGATTGTGGCGAGTCGGCAATTCCGCGAAATTCGAGGTCGCGAGTATGAACAAGAACGTGAGTAGTCATCAGTTTTCTCGCCGCCGCATGTTGCGCGGCCTTGGCGTCTCGATGGCTCTTCCCTGGTTGGAGTCGCTTCCAGTCTGGGGCGATGAGCCAGGCCCGAAGCAGGCTGCCAGTGAAGCTCCCGTGCGCATGGCAGTGCTATTTGCTGGCAACGGATTTCATAGCAAAGAGTGGTGGGCCAAGGGTGAAGGCCGCCAGATGGAACTTGGCAAAGTCCTGGCACCACTCCACGACTTCCGCGAAAAGCTTTTGTTTGTGCAAGGGCTATTCAATGCCGAAGCACTTAAAGGAAACATCCATAGTTCCCAGACGGGCAACCTGCTCTCGGGCGCACCGCTTGCATCGGGTGGCGAGATCCGCTCGGGCACAAGTGTCGATCAACTACTGGCACAACGCTATGGCGCTTCCACCAAAGTGCCAAGCCTGGTGCTCGGCTGCGAAAAATCGAATCCGTCTGTCCACAAAAACTATTCGATGCTGTATAGCTCACATATTTCGTGGAGCTCTCCGACTTCTCCCACCCCGCTTGAGATTTACCCAGCCCTGGCCTTTGACCGGCTCTTTAAAGACGAAGTCAGCAAGGGTGACCAGAGCGTATTGGACGCCGTGCTTACGGACGCCGGTACTTTGAGGCGGGGCATCAGCACGGGTGACCAGCGCAAGCTCGACGAGTATCTGGATTCCGTGCGCGATGTGGAACAGCGAATTGCCAACGCCGGGAAGAAAGGCGAGCTGCAGGGATGGCGTCCCACTCTCGATAAGCCAAACATGGCCCGGCCCGCCGATGGAATCCCCCAGGACATCGCAGAGCACATGCGTCTGATGGCCGACATTCTTGTGCTCGGTTTCCAGACTGACACCACTCGCATCACGACGCTCAAGCTCAATAACGACCACAGCTCTCTGCGCTTTCCCAACCTCGGCGTGGACTACATGATCCACCATCTTCTGTCGCACTCCGACACGGCAGACTGGCTGAAAGTGAATCAGTTCTTCCTTGAACAACTCGCCTACATTGCCCGCAAGCTGGACGCGATACAGGAAGGGCCACGGACGCTGCTCGACAACTCGATGCTGCTGTTCTGTTCGAGCATGCTCACGGGCAACCATGAAGCACGACAACTGCCGGTGTTGCTGCTTGGCGGTGGTGGTGGCCAGATCCAGGGCGGGCGAGTCTTGTCCTACAACGACAAGCCCGAGCGCCAGATGTGCCGACTCTACCTTTCGATGATGGATAAGATGCAGGTTCGCCTCCCGCAATTTGGGGATGCCAAGCAGCGGCTGGACGAAGTCTAAGCGACGCTCAAGCCATGTGCACTGAGGCAGGAGGCTCTTCGATGAGCTCCGCAATGGTGGCAAGAAAGAGTGCAGCCGGGGCACCGTCAACAACGCGATGGTCAAAGCTAAGGCTTAAGGTCATCTGTTCCCGCGCCACGATCTGTCCGCTTGCCAGCACCACCGCCTCCCAGCGGATAGCACCAATGCCAAGCACCGCAGCCTGCGGGAAGTTGATGATTGGCGTAAACGCTTCGACTCCAAAGCTTCCGAGGCTGGAGATCGTAAAGACCGCTCCCAGCAAATCTTTTGCGCGGATGGAACGCTCACGCGCAGCGGCGATCAAGTCCCGTGAGCAGCGCGCGAGGTCTTCAATCGCCAGGTCCGGCACATTGTGAATCACGGGAACCAACAGGCCGTTGTCTGTATCAACCGCGAGGCCAATGTGGATCTCGGACGGCAGCTGAAGTTGATCACCATCCCATTGGGCACCAAGCATCGGATGACGTTGCAGCGCAGTACCAACTAACTTCGTGACGATGTCATTGAACGATGGCGCCGCAGCGGGCTGCCGTGCCAGTTTCCAGCGGTTGCGCAACGCCACCAGACGGCTTGCGTCGACACGCCGGGTGAGCGTAACTGGCGCGGTCTGGAGGTGGCTCTCCATCATCCGCGCGGCTGTTGCCCGGCGCGTGCTGTTGATGGGAATTGTGTGTTCGATGGCAGGCTTTTCCGTGACTGCGCGAACGTCACGCTCGCGCACTCGGCCCCCCGCCCCGCTGCCCTGAAGCTCAGCCGGGTTCACGCCCAGTTCAGCAGCTACGCGACGGGCGCGTGGCGTCACACTCACTTCTGTAGCTTCTAAGGCCAACGCATCCGGCGGCGCTTCACCGACGGCAAGCAAGTACCCGATGAGCTGTCCAGGCTTGACCACTGCACCACTCTGAGGCGCATCGGCGCGCAGGTACAAGACGCCCGAGTCGAGCGACTCCACCTCCATGGTCACCTTGTCGCTCTCCAGCGAAAACAGTGGATCGCCAGACTGCACCTGCTCCCCTGGGGCCTTCAGCCAATCGGCAAAGTTACCCTCTTCCATAGACCAGCCAAGCCGCGGCACTGTGATTTCGATAGGCATCGGTATCCTCCTCTCACTCACTCACTCATCAGCGCGCGAATCGCATCGGCAATTGCCTCTACACTCGGCGTGACGGCGGCTTCCAGTGTCGGGCTGTAGGGCGTTGGCGCAAAGGCACCATTCAGACGACGAATCGGCGCGTCCAGATCATTGAAGCCAGCGTCGGCCACCTGGGCAACAATCTCCGCTCCGATGCCACACGCAGCAAAGGCCTCGTCGACAACAAGCAAGCGGCCTGTCTTCCGTACAGAGGCGAGGATGGCTTTGGTATCGAGAGGTGAAACGGTGCGCGGGTCGATGACCTCTACGGACACTCCCGCTTCCGCCAGTTGCTCTGCCGCGGCCAGCACACGCTGCGTCATATAACCAATCGTCACAACCGTTAGATCAGAACCGTCGCGCAGAATTCGCGCCTTGCCGAATTCGATTTCATACGGCTCCGCAGGCACCGGGCCCTTCATCGACATCAATTCGCGCGGCTCCAGAAACAGGACCGGGTCGTTGCAGCGCAGCGCGTGCGTCAGCAGGCCCTTGGCCTCATAGGGTGAACTCGGAATCACGACGCGCAAGCCAGGGATGTGGCTATAGATCGAGTAGTAACTGCCCGAGTGGTGCGTCGCCGCCGCGTGTCCAATGCCGATGCAACCGCGCAATAGAATCGGCATCCGCAAGCGCCCACTGCTCATGTATTGCATCTTCGCGATCTGATTGATGATCTCCCCAAATGCATCGTTGATGAAGTCGATAAACATGAAGTCAATGACCGGCCGCGTGCCTGTCATCGCCGCGCCACAGCCCATGCCGACGAAGCCCCGTTCTGCGATCGGCGTGTCACAGAGCCGCGCGGCTCCGTACTTTTCAAAGAGGCCGGTTGTCGATCCAAAGTTGCCACCGCGCTTGCCAATCCCTTCGCCAAAAACGAAGATGCCTGGGTTGGTGGCCATCTCTCCATCCAGGGCTTCCAGCGTGGCAGCAGCGAAAGATATTTCTCGTCCAGCTGCAGATGCAATGCCCGGCTCAGGCTCCGCAGCAGTCGCCGCTTTTACAGCGTAGACGTGGTGTGCCGCAGCTTCAGGATCAGGCCAATGCGACTTCTCAGCTGACTCTGCCGCTGCCAGGATCTCAGCTTGTATCTCTGCATCAATACCATCCAGCTCTGCCGCATTCGCGTCGCCTGAATCGATCAGCGATAGACGGAATCGCTTGATCGGGCAGCGCTCCCGCCAGGCGGCTACATCCTCGCGACTGCGATAGGTGTAGTCGCCCATGCCCTCTGAATGCGCTCGTGTGCGATAGGTGAGGCATTCCAGCAGCGTCGGCCCACCGCCATTTCTGGCCCGCCGGACGGCATCGTTGGACGCGCGTGCGACAGCGTCCACATCGTTGCCATCCACCTGCACACCGGGCATGCCGTAGGAGGCACCGCGCGAGGCCACATCCGGATTGCCAGCCGAATAGCTAAACGGAACTTCAGTCGCAAATTGATTGTTCTCGCACACAAACAGCACGGGCAACTTCCAGATGCTCGCCAGATTGAGCCCTTCGTGAAAGGCCCCATTATTCACCGCACCGTCCCCAAAGAAAGCCACCGCTACTCGCGCCGTATCGAGCAGTTTGAAGCTGTAACCGGCGCCAGCCGCCTGCAGTATGCAGGGGCCCACGATGCCGCTCGTGCCCATCATTCCGATCTCTGGAGAGAACAAATGCATCGATCCGCCGCGGCCTCGCGAACAGCCATCCTGGCGGCCCAATAGCTCGGCAAATAGTTCGACGGCTGGCATACCTTTGGCCAGCGCATGGCCGTGTCCGCGATGCGTGCTGAAAATCGCGTCGTCCTTGTTGAGATGCGCGCAAACGCCGGTCGCGATTGCCTCCTGCCCAACATAGGTGTGGCAGGCACCGTGAACCAGCCCGCGCGCGTGCAGACGCGCCAGTTGCTCCTCAGCCACGCGGATCAACTGCATGGTTCGATACAGATATCGTAGTTTCGCGGTCATTTCTGGTCTCCCCTTGCTGCATGCCTGACAGAGCCGCCGCCGTTCATGGCCAGGTTGCCACCGTCCATCGGAATCAGTGCGCCGGTGATCCACGCTGATGCATCCGACGCCAGAAGCACCGCTAATCCACGGATGTCATCGGGATGCCCAAAACGCCCAGCCGGGATGCCACTCAGGAATTGAGCGCCAAGCTTTGGGTTCTCGGCGATGCGAGCCTCAAGGCCGGGGTTCAATACCTGCGCTGGAAGAATCGCATTCACGCGTACACCAGACCCAGCCCATTCTGTACTCAACTCTCTGGTCATCTGCGCGACAGCTCCCATCGCCATGCTGTACGCAATGTGGCTGCGGCCCAGCGCGGTCACGCTGGCCAGCGAACCGATATTGACGATGCTGCCACGCCCGGCAGCCAACATGCGCCGACCCGCCTCCTGACAGGCGCAGAAGCGGCCCAGCACCAGGTTTCGCCAGACTCGTTCGACATCCTCGAGGCTGATATCCTCGGGGCGGCCAAGAATCCCTTCGCCCGCCACATTACCCAAAAAATCGATGCGCCCAAACTCGACATCCAGCACGCGAAACACGTCGCGAATCTGCACTGGGTCGGATACGTCGCATGCGATCGCGCGCGCACGGCGGCCCAGATTGTCGATCTCGGTCGCTGTACGGTTTAGCCCCGCCTCATTCAGGTCGAGAAGCAGGAGATCGGCGCCGGCTTCGGCCAATGCAAGCGCCATCGCGCGGCCCATGCCTTGCGCCGCGCCACTGACAACGGCAACTTTCTTCGAAAGGTCAAACATAGGAAGTGTCATGGAACGATTGCAGTCTCCAAAATTGCCGGTCTAACTGGCTTGACGCGCACGAAGCTCACGATCAAGCCACCAACTACGTACCAGGCTGCGAGAATGAACAGGCAATCGCTATCGGTTGCCCCGCGAACCTTGATCCAGCCGATCAGATGATTGCCGAAATAGCCGGCCAGGTTGGCGAATATGTTGATCAGCCCAATACTCACGGCTGCGGCCGAAGCGGTCAGGGCGCTCGTAGGAAGCGCCCAGAACGGAGCTGGCCAGGAATAGGCCGTGAGCCCGGTTAAGACCAGCCACGCCATCACCACCGCAAAGCTCTGTCCGGGGATCGCGCTCATGGCCAGGAAAATTCCCGTCGAGCACTGTCCGGCGACGCAAGTCCATTTTCGGTCACCAGTTCTGTCGGCCCTGAATCCTGCATAGAGCACGCCCACAAGGCCACACGCATAGAACAACCCACTGTAAAGCAGAGCGGATGAATCTGAGCCGCCCGATAGACTCTTGACCGTCGTCGGCATCCAGAACGATAATGCGTAGCCCCCCATGTTGGTCGCAAAGATCCCCATTGCCAACAGCCAGACGTTGCGCATCCTTAGCGCCTGGCCGATCGTGTATTTCTGCAAGGAATCCTTGGCGGCTGATTCGGCAGCTAAGACTGCTTCGAGGTAATCTCGCTCGACCGGGCTAAGCCACTTGGCATCACGTGGTCGATCCGTTAGGAAGTACAGCGTCGCAATTCCTAGAGCGACTGCCGGCAGGCCTTCTACGACAAACAACCACTGCCACCCTTTCCATCCCAGCCAGTTCACCTGTAACAATGCGCCGGAAAGCGGAGCGCCCAAAGCAAGGCTCAACGGAATCGCGATGATGAAACCGGACATCGCACTGGCTCGCTCCTTCATTGGGAACCAATGCGTAAAGTAGACGATGATCCCCGGAAAGAACCCGGCCTCGGCCACACCCAGGAAAAAACGCGACACGTAGAACTGCAGCGGCGTCTCGACAAAAGCGGTAGCTGCCGACAGGAAGCCCCACGTAATCAGGATCCGCGCAAACCACTTTCGCGCGCTCCAGCGCTCCACCAGGAGTGCGCCCGGAATCTCAAGAATCATGTAGCCGAGAAAGAATATCCCAATGCCGAGGCCAAAAATCTGTTCTGAGAAGCCCAAATCCTGCGCCATACGCAATTTGGCGAAACCGACATTTGCCCGATCCAGATACGCTGCCAGATAGATCAGGATGACCAGTGGCAAAATGCGCCAAGCCACTTTACGTCGCAGGGCGAAAATGGCGGTGGGGTCAAGGGTCATGGCGAATCCGACGCCCACCAAAAGTATCATAGCCATGCGCAGGCCAGTCCGTAAAGTTAAACTCTACCCATGGTCAGATCTTCTCTGTCGGTATTGTTAGTTGCCCTCCCCCTCCTTGCGCAGTCACCAGAAACCAAGCCTGCTCCCAAAAAGCCGCTGCCTCTGGAGTACACCAGCAAGATCGAATTCCCCACGGATGAAGGCACTTGGCTTTCCGTCGATGTTGCCCCCGATGGGACGCGCCTGATCTTCGACCTGCTCGGCGACCTGTACACACTCCCGATCGCTGGCGGCGAAGCCACGCGTATCACCAGCGGCCCGGCTTACGACAGCCAACCCGCCTTCTCGCTCGATGGCAAATACATCGCCTTCGTCAGTGACCGTGACGGCGCAGACAACCTCTGGATTGCCAAAGCTGACGGCACCGGTGCCAAGCAACTGACGCGCGACCGCAACTCCGAGTACGCCTCACCCACTTGGACGCAGGGCAGTGACTATGTCGTAATTTCCCGCCAGGCCCAGGGTGCGCGCACCTATGAACTCTGGATGTACAACATCAATGGCGGCTCGGGTGTTCAGGTAACCAAATCGCAGATTGGCCCCGCAGGTCCGGCACCAGCGCCGGGCGATGCGCCTGCGCCAAGGTCTAACTTCATGGGTGCTTCCGTTTCACGCGACGGCAAGTATTTCTACTACGCCAAGCGCACCGGCGGCTTCAGCTACAACGCCACTTTCCCGATGTGGCAGGTTGCCCGCCGCGACCGCATCACCGGCGAAGAAGACACCGTGACAAACGCCAATGGCAGTGGGATCAGGCCGGTTGTGTCTCCCGATGGAAGCACGCTTGTTTTCGGCACGCGCTATAAAACAGAAAGCGGCCTCCGTGTTCGAGACCTTAAAACTGGCGACGAGCGCTGGTTGAAGTACCCCGTCACTCGCGACGATCAGGAGAGCCGCTTCACTCGCGACCTGCTTCCCGGCTACGCCTTCATGCCCGATGGCAAGTCCATCGTAGTCAGCTACGGCGGCAAGCTGCACCGTGTCGATCTCGCAGACGGAAAAGACACCCTCATCCCCTTTAATGCCCAGGTTTCTCTCGATTCCGTGCCCGCCATGCACTTCCCGCGACGTGTGGAAGAAGGCCCGGTCAAGGTGCGCCTTGCCCAGCAGACAGCTCTCTCGCCCGATGGCAAGAGCGTCGCGTTTTCTGCCCTGACGCACCTCTACGTAATGGATCTTAACGGCGGCACGCCCCGCCGCCTCATCCAGACTGCGGATTCACGCGAGTTCTATCCCTGCTGGTCTCCTGATGGAAAGTCCATCGCCTACGTCACATGGCCCGACAAGCCCGATCAAGGCGGTCAAGTCTACAGCGTGGCTGCGGATGGGTCCTCGGCCCCTCGCCAACTCACCAGGGCCGCCGCCTTTTATAAGGACCTGGCGTGGTCGCCAGATGGCTCGCGGCTGGTCGCCTTGCGCTCTGCTCGTCAGGCACGCGTGGAGATGCAGGATGAGTTTGGGGGGCGAAGTCGCTCTGGGATGGACGTCGTCACAGTGTCCGCTTCTGGAGGCGATGCAACGCTGGTCGCACCGGCTCGCGGCATTGGCAGCCCGCACTTTGCCGCCGCCAGTGATCGCATTTACTTCTACTCGCAGCAAGGCTTGCTTTCGATGCGGCTCGACGGTACTGATCGTCGGACAATCCTGAAAGTTCAGGGCCGCAATTTGGGCGGCAACGACGCGCCCCCTGCCGAAACGGTTCGCCTAAGTCCAGACGGCAAGTTTGCCATTGCCCAGGTTCACAATTTGCTCTATCTCGTCGCTGTCCCTGAGACTGGCGGCGATGCGCCTGTAGTCAATGTCTCGGCCCCGTCCGTGCCCACTCGCAAGCTCACCAATGTCGGCGCAGACTCCTTTGCCTGGTCCAGTGACGGCAAGACAGTCACCTGGGCCGTTGGCTCAACTTTTTATCGCGAGGCGATGGCCGATATCACCTTTGATGATGGTGCTGCCGATGGCGGTGATGCCCCGCGCCCGGCAGCGCAGGAGCCGCGCGTTCAGAAAGATGCCAAGATCGCGGCCACCAACATCGTCATCGAAGTCCCACGCTACAAGCCTGAGGGGACCATCGTGTTCCGCAACGCCCAGATCATCACCATGCGCGGCGACGAGGTGATCCCCAACGGCGACGTCATGGTGAAGGACAATCGCATTGCAGCAGTCGGCAAGCGCGGCGCGTTCCCCATTCCGCGCGAGGCCAAAGTGATGGACCTCACAGGCATGACCATCACGCCCGGCTTCATCGATACCCACGCGCATTGGACGGAAATCCGCCGCGGCGTCCTCGATTCAGCCAACTGGGGCTTCTTCGCAAATCTCGCTTATGGCGTTACAACAGGCCGCGATCCACAGACCGCCACTAACGACATGTTCGCCTATCAGGACCTTGTCGAAACCGGTGAAATGGTTGGGCCGCGCGCTTACTCCACCGGCCCTGGTGTATTTTCCAATACAGACTTCCGCAAGGCCGAAGATGCCGTCGACGTCATCTCCCGCTATTCAGAAAACTACCGTACCAACACCATCAAGAGCTACATGGTGGGTAATCGGCAGCAACGACACTTTGTGCTCGATGCCAGCCGCAAGTTCGGCATCATGCCCACCACTGAGGGTGGCCTCGATCTCAAGCTCAACCTCACCCACGCCATCGACGGCTACAGCGGCAACGAGCACAGTCTGCCCATCGTGCCGCTCTACAAGGATGTCGTACAGGTTTACGCAAAATCGGGCATCGCCTACACCCCGACCCTCCTGGTTGCCTACGGCGGCCCTTGGGCGGAAAACTACTTCTACGAGACCACTGAAGTTTCCACTGATCGGAAGCTGAATCGTTTCGTGCCCGAGAATATTCTCGAGAACCGCACCCAGCGCCGCCCATGGTTCCGCTATGAAGAGTATTCCTTTCCAAAGATCGCCGCTTCCGCCGCCAAGATCATGCGCGAAGGTGGTCTCATCGGAATCGGCAGCCATGGCCAATTGCAAGGGCTCGGCTACCACTGGGAAATGTGGGCGCTTCAATCGGGCGGCTTGACTCCGCTCGAGACGCTACGCGCCGCAACCTTGAACGGGGCGAAGGCAATTGGCTATGAACAAGACCTGGGCAGCATCGAGCCAGGGAAGATGGCCGATATGGTCATCTTGTCTGCCAACCCGCTTGAGGGCATCCGAAACACCAATTCGGTTCGCTACGTGATGAAGAACGGAGAACTGTTCGAAGGTGACACTCTCGATCGAAGTTATCCGCGCCAGATCAAGATGCCCAAGATGTGGTGGAACCAGTAGGCGATTACTTCCACGGCAACGGAGCAGCTTCGGCAAACACCGTCTTCTTCAGCCGCTCAAATGCGCCCTTGTCCACCAGGCCACCGTAAAACCAAATCACCACACCCGCTAGATTTTTCTCGCGGCAAATCTCGATCGAGCGCACCAGCCCTTCGGCAGTAGAATTCGTAATGTCAATCCCCGGCGCAAGCCGTGAGCCATCTCCGCCCAGGCTCTCCAGCTGTTTATCCAACTCGCGACTAAATGCGCTCACATCCGCCCGGTACACTTGCGGCGAGACAAAATCAAGCGAACCGGCCCTAATCCAGGCCGGATATTCCTGCAAAAAATTCACGTAGGAATAGTTATAGACGATGGGTGCGTTGGTCACCAATCCCCGCCAATTGGCAGCCTTCAACCGCTTACTCAAACCGGCGACAAAGCCATTGAGCTTATCGGCGCGCCAGCGCATCCACTCAGCGTCATCAGTTTTGGTCGGTGGTGCCTTGCCGTCGTGCTCTGCTGCGTACAACGCCACGGTCGTCGCATCATAGCCGCAGTCCAGTTCCGGATAACGGGCCCGGTCAAACTGGATAGCTGGGACGTCGTAATTGGTCGCTAATTCCACCATCAACTCGTAAAGAAACTGCTGGCCCTCCAGATGTGTGTGCGCAATCCAAAAGCTCTTGGTCGTGCCCGCCCACGAAAACTCGGTGGATCCATCGCGACGTCGCGCCAGCCATTCTGGATGCGCCTCCACCAGCGGCGCTTTGCCGCCCGAGTATCCAATGACAAAACCATATTCGGTCCACGGAATCACCGCCAGTCCGCGAGCCTTCGCTCCTGCGATCACCTCGGCAAGCACGTCGCGATCGCCATAGACCGGATCGGTCTCCACTCCGGTGTGTTTGGCAAACACGGCGCTTCGCCACAATGGATAACCCCGTGACCAAACGTCGACGTAGACAGCATTGAAGTTGGCATTTTTCAAGTTGTCGAGCATCGCGCTGATTGACTCTGGGGACGCCAGAGGCCCCCGATCAATCCATACTCCACGCAACTCCGGTGCTGCGGCAAAGCACGACAATGTGCACATCGCCAAGCCTAAATATCCAAATCGAAGGGAGTGTTTTGTCAAAATCTACCTAAACTGAAGTGTAACGAAATCGTTTGGTAAATGACCAACTATGGAATACGCTTACTAGGAGAGACTTCCAACGATGACACCCAAAAGACGAGACTTCTTGACTGCTGCTGCAGCCGCACCTCTGGCCGCTTCCCTCGAAGCCCAGACTCCAGCTTCCGGCATTGCCACGCGCCCTTTAGGCAAGACAGGCGTCCAGGTCTCGATGCTCGGCATCGGCGGCCACCACCAGGCCCGGCCCACCGACGAAAACGTCTCTTTCCGCATCATCCACGCTGCCATAGACAACGGCATTACCTTTATGGACAATGCCTGGGACTATCACGATGGCCGTGCAGAAGAGGTGATGGGAAAAGCACTCGCCATGGACGGTTACCGCAAGAAAGCCTTCCTCATGACCAAGGTCTGCGATCGCGACTATGCCGGTGCGATGAAGCAACTCGAAGATAGCCTCCGCCGCCTACGCACGGACGTCATTGACCTATGGCAGTTCCACGAGTGTAACTACTACAACGACCCCAATTTCATCGAAGAGAAGGGTGGTCTGCGCGCCGCTCTAGAGGCCAAGAAACAAGGCAAGATCCGCTTTATCGGTTTCACGGGACACAAGCACCCTCGCATTCACCGCAAGATGCTCGCTCTCAATTTCGCCTTCGACACCGCTCAGATGCCCAACAATGTGATGGACGATAGCTTCGAAAGCTTTCGGCACGAAGTCATGCCCGAGTGTGCCAAGCGTGGCATGGGCATCATCGGAATGAAGGGCTGCGGGGGAGAAGGAAAAATGCTGAAGGACGGCGTGGTTACGGTCGAAGAATGCTATCGCTACTTCCTGTCCCAGCCAATCAGCACGCAGGTGATTGGCATCGCATCGATGGACGACCTCAATCGCGCTCTGACCATCGGCCGGAGTTTCAAGCCAATGAGCGCCGCAGAATTAACAACCTTGCGCGCACGCTTAAAGGACGTTGCCGGTGACGGCCGCTACGAGCATTTCAAATCTACCCAGGTCTTCGACGGCCCTTACCATCGCAAGCAACACGGATTTGCTGTCTAGCAGCCTTGCCCATTACTGAGCAGCCTTGGGCGCTCCCCGCTTGTAAATAACCTCAAAATCTGGCTTACCACCATAGCTCACCCCGGTTGCAGAGGAAGCCAGCGCTGGCACTGCGGGGCTCGCCGGCGTCCTCGGCTTTCCCACCTCCGCCGCCGGATCGATATTCTCCGATTTCGTCGTCTTCGTCAGTCCGCCGCCCTTGAGCGGTCGCGCGTCCAACCGCTCAATGTCCGCCTTCGCAATCGCCTTTTGTTCGTTCTTCACGACCACGACGGCCCGCTCATCGTCGGCTTCATAGAATTTTGCAACCACGCCGGTTTTCTCTCCGACCTTAAAGATACGGATCTCCGTGCCGCTCTTCAGTTGCTTTACCTTAGTCCACGCATCGTCAGCGCCAAATAAGCTCAGAGCAAGTCCCACGCAAATAATAACGAGTCTCATGCCCCCATCATCATCAACTTTCGCTGCCCCCGCAAGCCTCAACTCGTTGGCCAGCGTAAGTGCGGTCCCCAGAGTCCGGCCCCCGCCCCAGGCGAATCCGCTAAATCAGCCTCTCGCGATGATGGAAAGACGCCAAAACGTGAGATCGACCTGATTCAAGACCGCTTGAAGCGACTTAAGGAGATATTGCGCTGAAAGTTGAAAAGCTCGAAATTGTACGCGGTAGCGGCCTAGCCTCCTCTTGGCGCAGTCCTTAAAGTGCCGCCCCCAGGCCTTCGGCGCGTAGAATGTCTGGATCCACTCCGCCACCCGAGCAACAACCGGCAAGTTTGCCATTGATAACAACCGCCGGAACGGTCTTTACACCATAGCGTTTCGCTTTCGCTGCTGCCTCCGGCTGGTGCATGTCGTGAATCTCGATTTCACAGGACGAACATGCGATCGATTTGACCAGTTGGATCGTCTCATCGCATGCCGGGCAACCGGCACTAAACACTTCCACTTTTCGTGTTGGGTTCATAACAACTTTCTCCTATGCGCTCAAATTCTTTGAACATCGCCGGCAGGAGCGCACTGCGAGCAAGTATCGGCCACCTTCCGTGGCCAGCTATTCCAAAACGAGGCCGCAACAAGAAGCGTCAAACCGCCGTAAGCCGCAACCCCCGATTCAAACTGGAATTTCCCGACAAGTACCGCAGCGGCTGCCCCGGCACCGACTATCGAAGGGCCATAACCGCGCCGAGCCTTCGCTCGAAATAATAGAGCTCCTACTGCCACTAAGAGAAACGCCGCTGTGGTCGCCAGCAGGTATTCCGCCGAGACCAGAAAACCTACTCCCAATGTGGACAGGAATGAAGCGTAAGCGGGCCAGCAAAGGGGACAGGTGAGTTTGGGAAGCAGGGCGATACCGATTCCAGGGAGAACGGCAATGTGCCTCCGCCATGGCGAAGCTCGCGAATCACCCAGTCTGGTTATTCCACGATGAATCAAATCTAAGGACGGGGCTCCCGTCGAAGCTCCGCTTGCGGAGGGGTAGAGCCGACAGCTACTGTAGCCGGTCGGATCCTGGTCGGCAATGTCGAGGCCATTGATGAGTACGGTAGGTGAACCATAGCCCCGAACGCGCTCCGGCGCTTCGGCGGACCCGCGCTCCCACTCCGTCCATCTGGCGGGGATATTACACTCGCTGAACGCACGCAGAAGATTCTCTCGTGTTGCTTGAATGTTGGGACAATCACTGTCGTAGACAACTTCAACTGTCACGCCGATCCCTCCTTCGCTTCAATACTTTCTAGAATCGGACATTCGCTTGAGGGCCCGCAGCCCGGACATGCGTCAGCAAGTTTGGATAGAACTCGCCGCATCGATTGAAGTGTGCGAATTCGCGCTTCAATATCCTCAACTTTCGCCTTCGCCAGACGCTGCACGTCCGAACATTCCTTCGCAGGATCAATCTGAATCGAGAGCAATTGCCGGACTTCGCTCAGCTGAAACCCTAGTTCCTGAGCGCGTTTGATGAAGCGGACCCGCAATACCGCAGTCTCGGGGAAAACACGATAGCCTGACTTGAGCCTCGGCGGTTTAGGCAATAGGCCTTCGCGTTCGTAATAGCGGATGGTTTGAAGATTTACTCCGCCTCGTTCTGCCAAGGCGCCGCTTCTCAGGGACATTTTGTGGTTTCCATCCTCCCTCTAAACCTAGACTAAACCCGATACCTAGGTACTGAGTCAAGAAATTTTGCAGACTATTTTGAGGAGGGCACCACAACCTCAGGGGCTCGCGCGGCCGAAGGGGACTTTGTCCGTCAGGTCTTCCCCAGTCCGATTAATTTCCCCACTCGTAACCTCGGCTGCATGAAATAGAATCCAGATGTGACCACCGCAAATTCTCACCCGCTGTCGCGTCGCGCTTACCTCGCCACCGCAGCGGGTTCTCTATCGGCACTCGCCGCGCAGAGCTCACGTCCCAACATTCTCTGGATCCTAGCTGAGGACATCAGCCCCCAGCTCGCCTGTTACGGCGAACCCCTCATCCAGACCCCCAACCTCGACGCTCTTGCCCAACGCGGCATCCGCTTCAATCGAGCCTACACCACCGCCCCCGTCTGCTCCGCCAGCCGTTCCGCCCTCATCACCGGTCAATACCAAACCAGCATCGGCGCTCACAACCACCGCACCGTATTCCGCAAGCCGCTCGAATCTCCTGTCCGCCTCATCACAGATCGACTCCGCGAAGCTGGCTACTTCACGGTCCTCTCCGCTCCCGGTCCCAACCGCAAGACCAAGGGCCCGGCCGGGCCGCTCGGTTCTGGCAAAACGGATTTCAATTTCGAGGCCAAGGGCCCCTTCGATGGTTACGATTGGTCGCAGCGCAAGCCCGGCCAACCCTTCTTCGCCCAGCTCTCCATTCAGGAGAGCCACAAAGGCCCCGGCTGGCCCCTGGGCCGCCAGCTCACGCCGCGCATCGATCAATCCAAACTTACGCTTCCCCCTTACTATCCAGACCACCCGGTTGCACGCGATGAATACGCCAACTACCTCGAAGCCATCCAGTTGGTGGATCGCTACGTCGGCGACATCATGACGCGTCTCAAGGACGAACAGCTCCTCGACAACACCCTCGTATTCTTCATGGGTGACAACGGCAGTTGCCTCTTCCGCGGCAAACAGTTTCTCTATGAAGGTGGCATCCAGGTGCCGATGATTGCCGCTGGCCCCGGCGTGCCGTCTGGCGTAGTGCGCGACGATCTCGTACTCTCGCTCGACATGACTGCTGCCACTCTTGCTGCTGCTGGTGTCGCAGTTCCCAGCACCTTGCACGGGCGCGATTTCCTCGCTGCCAGCCGCACGCCGCGCACTCAAATCTTCGCCGCCCGCGACCGCTGCGACATCGCTTTTGAGCATATGCGTTGCGTCCTCGACAAGCGCTACAAGTACATCCGCAACTTCCTCCCGGGCATCCCCTACATGCAGATCAACCCGTACAAGGAAAAAGAATATCCCACCTGGAATCTGGTCAAACAACTCCACGCCCAAGGCAAGCTCAATGCGGTCCAGTCGCTGTTTGCTGCTGACCACAAGCCCATCGAAGAACTGTACGATCTCCAGGCAGATCCGCATGAGGTGGTCAACCTCGCCGCCCAGCCTGACCACGCTGTGCGCCTGCGATCGATGCGCGGCGATCTCGACAAGTGGATTATCGAAACGGGAGATCGCGGCGCAATCATGGAAGACCCGGTCGCCGTCTACAACGACTTCTTTAAGGTCGCGCCAGCCGCACACTAGGGCTCGCCACTCCCGACACGCTAATCTGCAGCGGCCACTCATCCCCAACCAGGCCCTCCGGCAGCCCCAGATTCGCCTGTCCCAACCCAACAAAACCCGGCGTCGCGCCAAGATACAGTCCCTGCGCCCTGCGCCCGCCAATCGTCGCCTCCCAGGACAGAGTCCTGTCGGTCCCAATGCCCGTCACATACACGACCACGATCTTGCGATCCTCCGTAAATTGCGCAAACGCCCTGCCACTCGCATCGGCAAACACGGCCGGCGCTGCCTCAGTCACCCAGAACATCGTCTCTGAACTGCGCACGCCATTTCGTTCGACAACCAATCGCGCACTCCCCGGCTGCACGCTTGTCGGCAATGCAAAATTCACCTGATTGGCCGTGCTCGCAAAAACAGTTGCTGCCGTCGTGCTCCCATTCACTAATATCCTCGCCCCCTCAAGTCCCGTCCCAAACAGTGACGCAATCGATCCCCGCGCCAGCGGGCGCTCATCAAAGTTCGCCCCATTCACCACACTGCCGCGCGACACACATGGCAACTCCAGGACGCCGCTCTCCGCCTGCACCACCTGCAATATCTGGCCGCCAATCTTCAGGTCCGCGCTGCGACGGCTGGCCGTCAGATTGGCAGTCACGTTGACTCTGCCGTCAGCCACCGACACCCAATCCGCGCCACCCTCGACACCCACTCCACAACTGCGCGGGTTCTCAAATTCTACTGGCACCCCAGTCGCCTCGCTGCCAAAGCAATAGTTGCGTCGCCGCAGTTGAACTGAACAACCCACCGCCTCATTCACCTCGCTACGCAGCCCCGGCAAATAGGTGTAGAGCACTAAACCTGGACACTCCGTCGTGCCCGATGCCTGCGGACTCAGCCCCGCATCCCGATGCCCACTAATCACGTTCAGCGTTAGCCCGCTGGCCGCATGACGCGTTTGCCCGGTCGAGTCCAATTTCCACTTCTCGGCCTGCCAGCCGAGCACCTTCTTCAGGCTCTCGATAGCCATCACGCTCGGGCCCTGCGTAGTAAATGTCCCCACCATGCACACCCCCATCGTCCCGGTGTTCACTCCCGAGAAGTGCGCGCCAATGACACCATCGCCGCCGGCTCGGCCCTCGTACACAACGCCGTTCGGGTCAACGAGAAAGTTGTAGCCGATGTCGTTCCAGCCGTTGCCCTTCACATGCAACACCCAGATGCTGCGGATCACCGCCGGCCAGTCGCTCGACGCATTCGCGCCAGCCGAATGGTGCACCACCAGATGGCTCACATTCGCGTATACAGGGGTTTCCTTGGGCGCGCAATCCGCACCACAGCCCCATCCCGCCCGTGTGACAACGGTGGGCTCTCCGGCCGCGCCCCTTCGCGATTCCAGACTCGCCTTCGCGCGGCCTGGCTCGATAAACAGCATTCGTACCGGCCGAGTAGCCATTAGTTCGACAAAGCGAATCCCCTCATCAAACCAGACCAGGCTCCCGCCCTCATGGCCAAGTTCTGTTTCACGCCATTCCCCCCAGACGATGCCATCCCGAGAACCGCGCAGCCTGGCAGCAACGGCATCCTCACTCACCAGCCCCAATCCACGAAACAGTCCCTGGGCTTCCACTCGCCGCGACATTGCTTCTGGCCGAAGGACCAATTCCCCAATGAGGCCTTGCGCCCAGCTAGCACTACCGGCAAGCAAAGCCAGAAGCATTAATCTCATAAGTGCCTGATCGTTGGTAATGTCCTGTTCCTGCCACTGCAATCGTTAAACAGGGCGGCCAGCCAGCTCTGCTTCCAGTTCGGCCAAGGCTCATAGCTCAATGATTGGTCTGGGCGCACAATCCACAGGTACATCTCGTCGTCGCCAAACTTCCACCCGTTGCCGTAGCCATCCTTGCAGGTCACTTTGCGGTTCACCTTCATCGTGGCAAAATCAGTGTGCCCGCTCTTGGCACCCCAATCTTCGACAAACTTCTCGAAGCTATAGTTTGGGCACGGCTTCTCTGGCGTACATCCCCAATATCGATAGGCACCCGGATAGTCTTTCTTCTCAAGCAAGCCTCGAAAGCCCGCCAGCTTGTTGCTCTCGCTGTAATTCCGCAGGGCGAAGTATCCACCCAGGCAGACAACAATCAAGCCAAAAAAAGTAAGAACGGCGCGAACAATTATCTTGTTGCGCCGTTCTTCACCAGCTCCGTATTGATCGAGATATGAGGACATGCCTCTCCTATTTGACGGGATGAGCCTTGTCGTAAGCTGCCGTCGCCTCGCCCGTCATCTCCAGTGTCGCCTTGAAGTGTACGGTGTTCGATGCATCCAGCACAACATCGTAGCCCTTCTCGTCAGCTAGCTTCTTGACGACATCCTGCATGCGCTGGCTTGCCTTCAACAAAATCTCCTGGCGATCACGCTCGACATCAGCCTGCAGGTCTTCCTGCTTACGCTGCATCTCGCGCTGTTTGCGTTGGCCCATCGACGATAGATCACCCTCGACTTGCGGCGTTAATTTGCCCGCACCCGCACTTAGACGGCCCTGGATGTCCACAAGTTCCGTGTCCAGCTTACGCAAATCGTCCGTGCGCGGCTTGTACTTGGCTTCCAGATCGGCCTGCGCCTTCTTGATCTCAGCTGTTTCGAGTAGAGCCTTCTGCGTATTCAGGACCGCGATCTTCACCTGGCCAAATAAGGCCACTGTCATTAGGGCGCCGAGCGCCAGTCTCATCATCGTCGTCTTCATGGTTTCCTCAATCTCCAGTGGGAGTCTTCTAGGCGAGAATCGCCAGAATTTCACTTTCCCTTAAGATCAGATACTCGTCCCCGCCCACTTTGGTTTCAGATCCGGAGTATTTTCCGAAAAGAATCTTATCCCCCACCTTCACTTCCATCGCAACGCGACGCCCGTCTTTGAGCTGTGTGCCGGATCCAACAGCGATCACTTCAGCTTCTTGCGGCTTTTCCTGCGCGCTATCAGGCACAAATAGGCTGCCTACCTTTTTTTCCTGCGCTTCTGAGCGCTTAACAAGCACGTTATCGTGCAACGGACGCAATTTCATAAAGACTCCCTTGGACACTAACCAATCTACCAAACCCCGCTGTCATTTAATTGCCGCCCCCAATTTGAGAAGATGGCGTTGAACCCTATGTTGAGAATCTCCTTGCTTTTTCTTGCACTTCCGGTCGTCGCCCAAACTGCCAAAGATCCCTATTTTTTTCAGAAACCCTACCTCCAGTTGGGGGACCGGCCAAAAGTTAGTGCAAGTGTGAGTGCAGCGGACGGTCTCGATCTGATGTGGCTCGGCCATGACCGCAACGACATTTGGACCGTCAAATACAAAGTCGGTACCAGTTGGCGAAATGCTGCCGTGCGGGAGTTGCGCCGCGTCGATGTCGATGGCACTGCCCCTCATCGCGTCTTCTCTGCAGCACTCCTGGATCTCAAGCCCGGCGCGCCCTTTACCTATCGCGTCATGGCAGCTGGCAGGCAAGTTTTCGAGGCCGATGCCCAAGCCAGAAAGCCCGCCAACACGGACTCGCACTTCGTCATCTTTGGCGATTGTGCCGCCGATACTGCCGGTCAGCGCGCTGTTGCCTATCAGGTCTCACTGCAAAAGCCAGACTACATCTTCATCCCTGGCGACATCGTTTACGGCAAAGGCCGCGTCAGTGAGTACGAACAGAAATTCTGGCCTGTCTATAACGCTGACAAGGCAGACCCGCTGGCGGGTGCCCCCCTGTTGCGCTCCACACTGTTTACAGGAGTGATTGGTAATCACGATTCCCAGCCCCAGCCCGATTTCACCGCTGCCCCCGACCTGTTTGGCTTTTATCGCTACTGGTCACTGCCCCTCAATGGCCCCGTCCTTGAAGTCGGCGGCAAGAACACGCCGAAGTTTAAGGGGGAAGAATCTGCACAAAAGGCATTCCTCGCCAGCGGTACCAACTATCCCCACATGGCCAATTACTCTTTCGAATACGGCGATGTCCATTGGACGGTGATCGATTCCAACCCGTATGTCGACTTCACCGATCAAGCATTGCAGGATTGGATTCGCAACGACATCAAGTCCTCCGCCCAGGCCAAATGGCACTTGGTCGCCTTCCATCATCCGGGTTTCAACTCATCCAAGGCCCACTTCAAAGAGCAGCGGGCCCGCATGCTTTCCAGGATCTTTGAAGAGGCCAAGGTCGACCTCGTCATCAGCGGGCATGTCCACAACTACCAGCGCACCTTCCCCATGAAGTTTGAGGTTGAGCCGGGTTTTGTCCTGGGCAACAACACCGAAGTCCCCGGCAAATGGACACTCGGCAGCGGCCCAACCTACATCATCACGGGCGCGGGGGGTGCCGGGCTCTACAACATCGAACAGAATGGCGACCCTGCCTCGTTTCAGACCTTCACCGCCAAGTTCGTCTCGGACACTCACTCATTCACAGTGATCGACGCCAGCGCCAAGAACCTCAAAATCCGTCAGATTTCCGCGGCGGGTAAAGAGCTCGACGCCTTTTCGCTCTCGCGCTAAGGTTGTTGGCGCTTTACCGCAGCGCGAAGATGATCGATGAGCGGGGGTTTCCAGGCATTTGCTTCGGCAAAGGCGAGCGTCTCTTGCAGCAAGGGCAAGGCCTCCGAATACTTCTTTTGCCCTTCGAGCGCCAGGCCCAGATAGCCCTGCGATTCCCGCCAGCGGGTATCTGCGTGGCTGGGATTGGGGCCGAGAGCGCCGAGCGACTCCCGGGCCAGTGCTTCCGCCTCCGCGTAGTTTCCGATTAGGCACTTGGAGTAAGAAGCAGTGGCCAGTGCAGCCCAGATGAAAGGTGTGGATGAGAGTTTACGTGTGATCCGGAGTGCTTCTGACGCATTGGCCTCCGCCTCCTGTAACTTGCCATTGCCGATCATGGAATAAGCCATGTAGGCTCGTTGATTGGCAGCAGCGATATGTTCGACCCCGTACTGCTTGGACATGATTTCGTAACTCTCGTGGTAGTACTGTTGCCACAAATCGTTGCGACCGAGACTGCGGTTGATGCGGCCCAAGCTGCTCAAATGGCCGGCTAGCAGCGCGATATGAGAAGGCGTGGCGCGATCAACGGCGACGGCTTCCCGCAGCAGTGCTTCGGCCTCGGAGTAGCGCCGTTTAGCGACGTAGGCGTCGCCCAGAATGCCTAGGGAATGGGAAAAGGCGAACGGGCCGAGAATTTGCGGGTTGGCTCGAGCTACCCGCAAGGCTTCCTCGAGCAATGGCACATACTCAGAATCGGCAGGCCGTAAATAGAGCCGATCAGTGCCGGCAAAAACGAGGACACCCCAGTGAAGGTCAGCCGGGAAGGCGCGTGGATTCTGACGCAGGGCGGCCAGGGACTGATCGATAAGTGGCATCACGAGAGCTACATCCCCGGCACTCAAGTAGCTGTTTCCGAGACCGGCAGTGCTGATTCCCACGCGGGCAGGGTCGCCCGAGCGCCGCGCGAAATCCAGGGCCGTCTTCCAAAGCTCCAGGGCTCGTTTGGACGCGCCTTGGCCGCTATAGGCGGAACCCAGGAGCCGGGAGACATCGCTGCGGAGGGCAGGGGAATTGGGGAAAGACGACTCGGCCCGCCGCGCAGCGCTGTCGATCAGTTCGACAACAGTCATATTGGCATGGCCGAGGGTTCCGGGGTTGGCCAAGGCGAAGACAGTGTTGAGAAAAGTCAGTACCTGACGGGCGTTTTCCGCCTCCTTGAGCGCTTTGCGTTGTTGCCAAAAAGCATAGCCGCTGCTCGCGAGCAGAGTCAGCACCAATAACGCAGTGACGGTGACGGAGCCTCGATTGCGGCGGGCGAACTTGGCGACGCGATAGAGGGTGGTCTGCGGGCGGGCCAAAACCGGACGGCCCTCGAGATATCGATCGAGATCGGCAGCCAGGTCGAGCGGCGTCAGATACCTGCGGCGGGGTTCGTCCGCCATCGCTTTCAGCACGATGCTGGTGAGATCGCCGCGGATGGTGCCTTGCAGCCGGGTCTGAGTGAGTCCGCGCCGCGAAGCGGCCTCTTCCGTGACCGCGCCGCTCAAGACAAGCGGGTTTTTACCTGTGGCGCGGTCCAGCATCGCAACCAGCGATTGGCGATCTCCGAATGGACTGGCACCGGTCAGCAACTCATAGAGGACGACGCCCAGGGAATAGAGATCGCAGGAGGTTGAGACGGGCTCCCCGCGCAGTTGCTCGGGGCTGGCGTAGCCGGGCGTCATGGCCTGTGTGGTGGTGGGATCGCCTGTGGCTAGGTCCACTACTTTGGCGGTTCCAAAATCGAGAAGCTTCGGCTCGCCTTCAGCCGTGACAAGGATGTTGGAAGGCTTAATGTCAAGGTGCGCGATGAGGCCCCGGTGGGCGGCTTGCACGGCCTCGCAAACTTTCACAAAGAGACGCAGCCGGTGGACGATATCGAGCTGATTTGCGTCGCAGTACTCGTCAATGCGGACGCCATCGACGTAGTCCATCACCAGATAAGGCTGTCCACTAGGAGTGGCACCATGGTCAAGCAGGCGGCAGATATGAGGATGATCGAAGGTAGCGAGGATGCGGGTTTCGCGCTCGAATCGTTCGGCGAATCCGGCGCTTACCAATGAGGGTGAAAGAAACTTGATGGCGACGCGTTTACTGGCGCGCGGGTCGAAGGCTTCGTACACGACGCCCATTCCGCCTTGAGCAATCTTAGCGACGATGCGATACGCACCCACTGCCGATGGAACGGCATCTGGGCTGAAGCTGGCCTCTGCGCCAAGGGCGACTTCCAGCCCGGAAATCTCAAGACTTTGGGCGTGCGCGTGCAATAAGCTTTCTACTTCGGCTCGCAAGCCTTGGTCTGGACAAGTGGCAAGGCAAGCCACGCGATCTTCCTCTGGTAAATCAACAGCAGCCTGAAAGAATCGGTCTACTTCGGCCCAGCGTTCATTTGATGACATAGATCACGTCTTATAATGAGCGAACGGTGGACCCGTTGTATCAAGGATCCGAGTTTGGCGACGTTACCGTCTTATTACGGGCGTGGCGAGGCGGCGACGGAAGCTCGCTGGACGCATTGGTGTCGGTAGCCTACCCGCAACTGAAACGAATCGCGCAAGCCTTCCTGCGGCGGGAGATTCCCGGGCATACGTTGCAGGCAACGGGGCTGGTGAACGAGCTCTACATTCTGCTGTTGCGGCAACGAAAGACGTCGGCGTTTGAGAGCCGGGCGCACTTTTATGCATTTGCAGCGTTTCTGATGCGGGCCATACTTCGTGACTGGGCGCGGGAGCGGCGAGCCGCAAAGCGTGGGGGAAAGGATGCGATCCGGGTGCCTTTGTCGCCGGAATTGGCGTGGGTGGACGCGGACAGCGACGAGCTTTTGGACCTGGACCGCGCAATGACGGAGCTTGAGCAGGAGCAGCCGCGCAAGGTGCGGTTGCTCGAACTGACCGCCTTCCTGGGATGCACGACGCAGGAAGCGGCCGACTTGATGGGAATCTCGAAATCCACGGCCGACCGCGAGCTTGCCACCGGGCGCGCCTGGTTATACCGGAAACTTCACGGAAATTCCTGACGCACTTTTTGCCGCCTTCGCTCATGCCTAAGTGACGGGGCTTCTAGCTCCAGCCACAATCGCATTCAATCGGAGGAAAGAGCGGGTTGTCCCACCCTGCTCGACGGCTATATGAAGTGTTTACTTTGCCTGGTGATGTTGTTTGCGCTCAACTCTCGCGCCACGCTGATCGATTTTGAGGGTCCCACAGACGGCACTGTGATCAGCCCCGGTTTCTACCTTGGTCTTGAATTCACAAACGCCTCGATCGTCGCCGCGGCAATCACACTTAACGACTTTGATTTCCCTCCCAAATCCGGTATTAACGTCGCGTTCGACACCGGTGGCGCGATTGGCATTGTCTTCTCCGATCCGATCCTCAGCTTCAGCGGCTACTTCACTTATGTCACGCCCCTCACTCTGACCTTCTACAGCGCCTCTTCCGCGCTGTTGGGCACTGTAACCTCGGCATACTCGATCAACACTGGCGGGGGCGGTGAAGTTGGATCGTTGCCCAATGAATTTCTTTCATATACAAATGCCGCCGGTATTAAGAGCGTCGTCATCCTGGGGGATGCCGCCGGTAATTCTTTCGTACTTGACGATCTGGGTTACGCCGCGCCCGCAGCCAGCGGTGTCCCCGAGCCCGCCACGCTCCTGACCGCACTTGGTGCGTTTCTGATTCTCGCTCTCCGCCGGAGGTCCTCATGATTCGCATTGCACTTGCTTCGCTTGCCATTCGCGCCATTCTCAGCGCCCAGGCACCTCCCGTTGTTGCCAACGGCACGGCCGAACCTTCGCAGATTCGCATTGGCGTCGCCTCGAAGGTCCGCTTCTATGCCGATATCGGCGATCCAAACTTGGTCGCCGGCAGCGTCAACCTGCAGCGTATCGGAGCAGCCAATACCAACCCGGTAGTCGTTGGCACGCTGAAGGACGACGGCACAGGCGGCGATGAGATCGCGGGCGACGGGCGCTACTCCATCGAGATCACTCTCACAGAGCCGGTTGGCAATGTCACCTTCGTCATCTCAGCGGCGATCCGCAATCAGATCATCAGGCCCAAGTCAGCCAACATCATCGTGAGCGTAATGGCAAACCGACCGCCTGTCGCGCTGGCCGGTCCCGCACAATCAGTCCGTACAAACACTGCGGTTAAGCTGGACGGTCGCAATAGCTACGATCTTGATGCAGACCTGATCTCTTTCTCGTGGTCGCTCACGCGTCCGGCGGGCAGCGCGGCTGCGCTGGATAACTCAACCTTTGTCAAACCCGGCTTCACGCCCGACGTTGTCGGCACATACCGCGCGACGCTGCTCGTAAGCGATGGCAGCCTAACCAGCGCCGCGAGTGAGGTTGTCATCACTGCCTCAGCGACGAATGCCGCGCCGACCGCGCTCATCACCGGCACGATTCTGCTGCCTTTCGGCGCGGGTGCAACCACCAACGTCCCGCTGAGCGGGGCAACAAGCTTCGATCCCGAGAATGCTCCCCTGACTTACCTTTGGCGGCTGGTGAGCAAGCCAGCATCTTCAACCGCGCCCACTTTTGCATCCCTCACCAGCGCCACACCCACACTGGCTGCCGACAAGCCCGGTCGCTATGTGATCGAGCTGATCGTGAACGATGGAACAAATCCAAGCGTCCCGGTGCAGACCACCGTCATCCTCTACAAGCCCAACACGCCGCCGGCTGTAAACGCAGGGCCAGACCAAACAGTCACGAGCGCCGCGCCGGTATCGCTGGCGGGTTCGGCCACGGATGCCGATCCGGGCGATACAATCTCGTCCTTTGCCTGGGCCTTCATCTCGCGCCCGGCAGGCAGCACCGCCACGCTCACCGGGCCCAGCACAGCCTCGCCCAGTTTCACACCTGACCTCAATGGCGATTTTCTTCTTGAACTCACAGCCACAGATAGTCGCGGTGTAACGGCGCGCGCCCGCGTCGTCGTTCGCCGGCCCCCACCAGTAAACGCACCAGTAAATGTAGCACCAACCGTAAGTGCCGGTTCCCCGCAGACGATCACACTGCCGGCAGTGGCAGCCTTGTTGGCATCGGCCTCCGATGATGGCCTACCCAATCCCCCGGCGGCGCTATCGATCACCTGGATTGTTGTTTCCGGTCCGGCAGTAGTAACATTTTCAAGCCCAGGTAGTCTGGCCACCAACGCGACTTTCTATCAGCCGGGAAGCTACGTGCTGCGAGTGACCGCAAATGACAGCGCCCTCGCCACATCGAGTCAAGTAACCGTCACCGTCAACAGCACCGGCCCCGTGCTGCCGCCCATCTCAGATCGCACGATTCCGCTTGGGACAAGTTTCCGCTTACGCCTTGTCGCTTCATCGAATGACCCAGCGACGGCGTTGACCTTTACTCTACCCGCCGCTCCCACCGGCGCTTTGCTCAACCCCAACCCGACAATCGACTGGACCCCGACATCCTCGCAGGTGGGCCTCAATACTTTCACGGCCCGGGTCCAGGACAGCCAAGGCCGATTTGACACCAAGACCTTCCGCGTTACGGTGACCAACGCCAACCGCCCCCCGGTTCTGGCAGCCCAAGCCGATGCGTCGATTGCCGTTGGCAATCTCTTCACGCGCACGCTGGTTGGCACAGACCCCGATGCTGGCGATACATTGACCTACGCCCTGGTTTCCGGCCCGGCTGGAATGACTGTTGGCGGTGCAAACCTCAGCTGGACTGCTGCCGGGCCAGCGTACATCCCAAATCTGGTGCTGGTCAAAGTAACCGATCAGGCTGGTGCGTTTGACGTGAAAAAGTTCAACATCACGTTGCTGCCCTCTCCGCCGCCAGTGGCGACTGACGACAGCTACACAGTTAAGATCGGCAGCCCTTTCACGCTGGCCGCGCCCGGAGTGTTGTCGAACGACGCCAACCCGAGCGGCAACCCTGTCACGGCGACGAAGCTGACAAATCCGAGTATCGGGACTGTGTCCGCCTTCAACCCCGATGGCAGCTTCACCTATTTACCACCAGCGGCGTTGCCGGGCAAAGTATTTCAGCCAATCCTCAGTAGCTTCTTTGAGGGCTCCGCCGTTTCGGGCACCAACCCACTCGTTGCCGATCTCGACAAGGATGGAAAAGCTGAAATTATCCATGGCATTGCCTCCTCACAATTTGGCGCCATCGAATCCGTGCATGAGAATGGAACGCTGCACTGGCGAGTCCCTCACACTTTCCCTGCGCCGTGGAGCGATTGCGTCAAAGGCAGCGGCAGCCAATACGAACTGGCGATTGGCGACATTGATGACGATGGCTTTCCGGAAGTGATCACCATCGTCGGCTGCGCCCGCGACGGATACAATCCTCGTATGCGCGTGGCGGCGCTCAACGGTAGCGACGGTTCCTTAAAGTGGATGTCGCCCCCCATCTCGGCTGTCAACGCTCCGCCGGGCTCCAACCCAGACATGCTGCGGTACGCTACTCCGACGATTGGCCGGCTTCGCGCGGGCGAATCGCCCAGTATCCTGCTCGCGCTCTCACTGAACGGCACCAGCGCCATTGGTGTCGATAGCGCCAACGCCCCCATCTCCGGTCCCACGTGTAGGCACATTGTCGCCACGACCGATTTCGGGATCTGCAGCGGTGTGATTGTTCTCAATGGAACGGATGGCTCCGTCCGCCAACGGATGATCGCCGTGCGGGGGCAAGGTTTTTTTGATCGTTACTACGGTGGGGTGACGGCCGGAATTGCGCCGATCGTGGTGGATCTTGACAACGACGGTATCCCGGAGATCGTGGCCGGAGCGATTGTCTTTCGCAACAACGGAACGGTCTTGCGGGAACAGACCACGAATTATACGACTGCCGCGATCGCGGTAGGCAATTTTGACGATACGCCGGATGTCGAGATTGTGCGTCTGGAAGCGCAGGGGAATAACGGCGTCCGGCTTGCGGTGTTTAAGACCGATGGGTCAATTTTGTGGCAATTGCCATTCGAGGCTGGATCGGGCTTTCTAACCGTCGCCGATGTTGACTCAAGTGGCCATCCCACAATCATTTTGAATGCCAACCAGTATGTATTTGCTTTTGACTATCAAGGGAAACTGCGTTGGATCTATGACGCCTCGGTCGGCGGGATTCAGAAGTTGAGTAGCCGCGCCAGTCACGCGGTCTTCGATCTCGACGGCGACGGAATCTCCGAGGTGATCATTTCGGCGATGGAACGGCTAATCTTCCTCGATGGCGCCACGGGGACCGTGAAACACATTTTCGACGTAGCCAGCATCCCATCGAGCGGCGGCGTAAGTACTGTCAATGAGGCGTATGAGCAGCCCGGTCCCGTCATTTCCGATACCGCGGGTACCGGTAAGGCGCGCATCGTATTTACTTACGTTGGGAACCTTCTGGGGGCACCATCGCGCATCGCCATTCTCAAGAACATCAATGACGACTGGCAGCCTGTCCGGCAGATTATGAACCAAAACGCCTACTTTGGGGCGAACGTGAATAACAACGCGACAATCCCAGCCCTGCCACTGCCGAACAATTTTGCGAGCAGCGCGACCAACATCTCGGGTCCCGGTGCGCAGCCGCGCATTGCCGCCGCGGTAGATCCGCGCGTGCGCTATCGCACCAGCTTCACTTACAAAGACACGTCGGGTGGTCTCGATTCGAACGCGGCAACGGTGAGCCTGGATATTGCGCCAAGCAATCGTCCCCCGGTATTTACAAGTACGCCTCCCACCCGCTTCCTCATTAACAGCCCTCTGACATTTACGGTTGCGGCGACAGACCCAGATCCGGGTGACACCGTCACCTACAGCATTGTTTTTCTCCCCTATACATACGGCGACTGTTCCATTCACCCGACCAGCGGAGTCTTCACCTGCACTCAGGTTCAGTTCGGCAACAATGGGGTGTACCTCTTCGGCATTGCCGCGACCGATTCTTTCGGCGCGCGAACGATTCAGTCGGTGAGCGTGACGGGCGTTACCACCGCGTTGAATGTTCCAGCCGTGGTGGGCCTGACGCAATCCGCAGCCACGAGCGCGATTGTATCAGCGAGCTTCCGGCTGGGAGCCGTCAAGTTCTTCGCGAGTTCCTCCGCCGCCGGCACCGTGCTGGCGCAATCGCTGACTGCCGGCAGCTTCGCGTTGACGGGCGAACTGATTGCCATTACGGTTTCGTCCGGGCCCGCGCCCGCAGCGATACCCTTCGTGACCGGCCAGGCATTAACAGCAGCGAATACAATACTGACGACCGTCGGCTTTAGCAGCGCCGTGACGCGCGTATTTTCGAATCTCGTTCCGGCCAATGTGGTGATCTCCCAGAGCCCTGCAGCAGGGACCTTGCTGTCGCCTACGCCAACGAATCCGGTGGCTCTCGTCGTTTCCTCGGGCAACGGATTGAGCCTTAGCCTCAACCGTTCGATTGTCACCGCCGACCAGAATACGACGGTTACGCCAATGGCGTCGGACGTAAACGGCAATCCTGCTGCGTTGCCATCCTTGACTTACGCCATCACGGCGGCGCTCACGCCTTTCGCCGGTCCGATGCCGACGATCGCCGGAACCACCATCACTGCCGGGATGGGCACCGTCGGCGTCTTCACTGTCACTGCGACGGACAGCGTCAACGCACGAAGCGCCAGCATCAACTTCACCGTGATTACGCCGCGAGTGGCGGGGGAAGTTACGCACGGCGAATCCTACGCGCAGATGCTGGAGGCGCTAGAATCGATCTTCGCGCTCAAGCCCCAGCTAGTGGCGGCACGCGACGCCAACAACACTACGCTGATGCGCACCTTGCTTCAGCAAATGGTGACAACTTGGCGAACCGTGAATCTGGATGACTTGAAGATTTCCATCCCCCTGGTGCCCGCCGACAAGTTTGCTCCCACCATTACGGACCTGGCTGGCTTTGGCCTGAGTGCCACACCGTCGGACTTGGTGATCAACCAGATTGTGCGCGATGCCAACAGCGATTTGAAGGCGCTGACCGAGGGCCTCAAAGCGTTGGGGACCACGATGCCGCAGCTGAACACTCTAATCGACCAGTTCTCCATCCGAGCCGCTCGCCTGGACGGGCTGGTGGTGAGCGAGTACGGCGGAATTTACAATCAGCACGACTACACGCTGCTGCTCTCGCACCGCATCCCGGCCTTCTATGAGGCACTGTTTGAAGAAATTGCTCAAGCGACGGGGCTGCCTCGGCGTACTGGTGCCTTTCCCGCCTTTACGCTCGCCAAAACGAGCGGCAAAGGTGAGGTAGAGCAACCGCTTCCCGAGCCGACGCCTGACTCCACACTTGCGGAGGTGGCGGTCACGATCGTCACGAACTTGGTCATAGACAAAATCATGGAGAATGCCAACGCTTTGTATACAAACGCGAAGAAATTTGCGGTCCAAACCTATGCGCAGGCTACCTGGACTGCGGCCGCCGTGGGCCTCAATACGCATCTGAAAGAATTCGCTTATGGCAAGGACATCATAGAAGTAGTATCCGGTGCTTCCATCTCGTTCCGTGTCTTTAACGAACCGGTAAATCAAGCCATGATCGAAGTCGAAACAGACCCGCGCGATCCAGAGCTGAATATCGTGATCATCATCGGACCGCAGATCTTTATCGATGCCTTCAACGGCATTGAGCAAGTGGTGAAAAAGATCAAGGACCTGGCGAGCTACGCGAAGAATCCAGCGACCAATCCCCTTCGCGCCACTAATCTCAACCAGTTCAAGAGTCGGATGAGTGAGTTGATCTTGAAGGTCAAAGCCAGCGGCAATGCGGCCCTGGCGGTCAAGGATACCTTCTACTCGATCTATCAGAGCCCGACCGATGTCCTGCCTGGATGCATCTTCGACTCAAGTCCAACCTGCTCTGAGCTCGTTTATGACAACGGCATCAATCCGGTCTATCGCTACACGCCGCCACCAGGCTTCGGAGGCTCCGGGCTGCCGGTCGGCATCAACTTCATCGTCCAAAATGCGACGGGGGATATGTACTTTGGCGTCAAAGCTTTCTTCCCGGCGCTCGAAAAGCCCTAGCGCCAAAAGAGCCAGCCCAGGTACGCCATCGCGACAATAACGCCGCGCGGCAGCGTCCTGCCCATTCCGCTGCCTACATCCAACTCTGGCTTCGTTTTGTACGGTGCTCTTCCGCGCACCAAACTAGACAAAACGAAGCCAACCCGGCCGAAGGTCTCCCGCAAGACGCCGCGTGACAAAACGAAGCCAATTGCCACCACCCCGCCCAACACCGCGCTGACGATAAACAGACGAAGCCAATCGTCCACCCCCAGCAGCGCCCCCAACGCCGCCATCAGTTTGACATCCCCGCCGCCCGTCGCCCGCAACGCATATAGCGGCAGGTGAATCGCCAGAGCCAGGGCTAAACCCTTCAGGGCAAACAACCAATCGTTCATCGCAAAGCCAGAAAGCAGGCCGAACAGACAAAGCCAATTGGGGATCCGGCGCTCGCGCCAGTCCCACCAAGCGGCCCCTGCACAGACCAAACCCGCCACCCAAAGCCGAGCTGCTGATAAATCCAAAGTTGCCGAAACCCTTTCGAATCGTCGATAATCAAATATCAGTAATGAGCAATCATTTGCTGGCCGCCCTCGTAGGCACTGCGTCCAGTCTTCTTAGTCTAATCTTCACGCCCTCGCCCGTTGCGATGCGTCGGCTCACTGCCTTCAGCGGTGTGTTGCTCATGATCAGCGCCCTTGGCGGATTCGGCGTCCCGCTGGCATTTTTCTTCGGCTTTCTGACGGTCTGGCTCGTTCATCGCTACATCCACCCTATCTGCCCCGCCTGCACGCACAATCACCAACACTCCGCTTGCTCCACTCGCTTGCACGGCTTTGGGCTGCCGATGTTGCTGGCCCTCGCTCTGCATTCCTTCGCCGATGGGCTGAGCACAGAGCAATTCTCAAGCGCGGCTGCCGTCGTGTTGCACAAGATCCCGGAAGGCTTTGCGATGGTCATCCTGTTTCGCGCCGCTCTTGAGCGCAAGTCACAAATCGTGGCTGCGATCATTACGATTCAATTCATGACGGTGGCTGGCGGGATGAGCGTCAATGGCGTTTGGGCGGAACAGTTGAAGTCGCTGGCGGCAGGCTCAATGTTGTATCTTGGCCTGCACTCGCTTCATGCTCTAGGACAGACTTGGCCGGTGTTTGTGCCAATCCGTCCGTTGCTGGAATTCCTTACCCACAGTCAGCAGAGCGTTTTCGTTAAACGGTCGACTCATCACCGTCACGCCGATCGGTAAGCCATTTGCCAACCCGCAGGGCATCGTCAATGCCGGCAGACCGGCAAGATTCCCCGCTGCGATATGTCCGATCAGGCCCCGCTTGCGATCAGGCGGAGTCTGTGGTCCTGGCTGATCGAGCGGCTGGCTCACCAGGTTGGCGATGCTGCGGCGCGTCGGGCTCAGAATCATGTCGGACTCGTAGAAGAATCCTGCAAAGGCGTCCATCACCTGCCGTCGAATTCGCATGGCCTTCAGGTAATCCTTTGCCAACAGCTCTGGTGCCGCTTTGAGGCCCGCGATTTGGCGCTCATCCGCCAACTCATCCACTCGTCCGCTGGAGATCAGTTCCTCAAAAATGCTGGCCGCCTCGGCCTGGATGATCGTCCCGACCAGAGCACCATAAGGGAAGTCTGGCAGCTCTCGCTCCTGCATCTTCATGCCCATGCCTTTGAAGACCTTGAGCGTCTCCGCATATGCGGCGCGGGTCTCAGGATCCACCCACTCGTCCCAATCAACGGGCGCATACGCAACTCGATAGTCGCTCAACGGGCGCGCGGCTTGCGGACCATAGTAAAAGCCCTTGCCAGCACTCCCCGGGTCGCTCGAATCGCCGCCCGCAATGGCATCGAGGATGATGCCGCAATCCTCAACACTCCGCGCCATCGGGCCAATTTTGTCGAGAGTCCAACTCAGAGCCATCGCACCGCTGCGGCTAACCAGGCCATAGGTAGGCCGCAGGCCGCTGATGCCACAAAAGGCGCTCGGCGTCAGGATGCTGCCACTGGTCTCGCTACCCAGCGCAAAGCCCACCATGCCGCCTGCGACGCTTGCTCCACTGCCGCTGGAGGAACCACCTGCCCAGCGCGACTTGTCCCACGGGTTCAGGCACGGCCCGGTCAGCGAGGCCTTGGCCCAACGATAGCTGGGGCCGCCAGCGAGTTCGATCATCGCCAGCTTGCCGATCAGCACCGCGCCCATCTTGTCCAGCTTCTTAAGAACGGCCGCCGCTTCGTCAAAGCTTTGCGTGGCGAAAGGCTTGGCACCCCAGGTGGTGGGATGGCCAGGCCAGGCAAGCAGATCCTTGGCACCAAAAGGCACACCCTGCAAGCGCCCACGAAAGCGCTCGATCTTGCGATCCTTATCGACGTCCTTAGCCTTTTTGATTGCGTCCTTGCGCAGGCTCAGGGCCAGCGCATTGTGCTGCGGGCCAAGTTGCTCCAGGCGATCCAGGTAAGCCTTCGTCAACTCCTCGCTCGAGAAGTTACCCTTGCGCCAGCCGGCATTGAGCTCGGCTGCCGAAGCAAAAAAGAGATCCACACCGGCGATTGCCATAAATTACACCTTGAACATGAAGGCTGGTTCCACCGCCATCGGTAGCTTGATCTTGTCCAGCGCACTTCGATTGGTCTTCATAGCCGCGCGGGCCTGCTCCAGTGGGTCAGTGCTTTGTGCAGCCAGCGGCGCGGCAACAGCCACCGCGCTCAAAAGCATTTCTCGTCGCTTAAGTTTCAACTGAGTGCCTCCAACGCCGCCTTCTCCATCACACTTTGCGGCGCAGTCTCACCGGTCCAGATTTCAAATTGCTGCGCTGCCTGAGTCAGAAACATTTCCAGGCCCGGGATCACGGCATGTCCCTGTGCCTTGGCCCGTTTCACCAACTCCGTTTCGAGCGGGTTATAGACCATGTCAAATACCAGGTCGGCCGGAATCTTGTCCGGAAAAAAACAGTCTTTTACGTGGGGCCACATCCCCATGGGCGTCGCATGAACAAGTGCGTCATACTGCTTGTCCTTTAGATTTTCACGAAGCACTGCCTCGGCTCCGCACATCTTCGCCAATGCGCGCACACGGTCCGGATTGCGCCCACTGATGACAACCTTTGCGCCCGCCTCCGCCAGCGCAAAAGCAGCCCCACGTGCTGCCCCGCCGTTACCCACCAGCAGCACTGTGCTGCGATTGAGCTTGATCCGCTTGGCCAGCGGCTTTGTGACAGCAGCGGCATCCGTGTTTGTGCCGCGCCATTTTCCAGCCTTCTTCCAGACCGTGTTGACGGCACCAATGCGCCGCGCCAGGGGCTCAATCACATCGAGGTAGCGCATGATTCGCTGCTTGTGTGGGATCGTGACGCTGAAGCCCTGCACCGGCAAGCTGTCGCAAAGGCAGAGGAAGTCCTTGAGCTGCGTAGGCTTCACGAGGAAAGGCAGATAGACGGCATCGAGGCGACGCGCCTGGAATGCCCGGTTATGCACCGTCGGGCTCAAAGAGTGGCGAACAGGGTCAGCAACGACACCATAGATCTTTGCATTCTTCGTCAGCTTGTCGATGCGGTACATCTGCTTGAGCACGCGAGCGTTGACTTGTCCCGCAGCGGTGCCTTCGACAGAATTCGGTGAGGCATAAGTGTAGATGCCGCCTTGTGCATTGCACAGTACACGAGTCGCAAAACCAACCTCGCCCATCGCCAGCAGAATCATCGGAACTTTTGGATGGGCCTTTTGCAGCGCCAGTACTTTTGCGGCATCACTGGGTTTCTTAGCCGTCGTTACAATCTTGTAAGCATCAGCGGGCACCTTCATCATGCGGCGTAAGACCGGCTCAAGTAGCGGCGTGCCTTCGTAATTGTGCCAGCTAACAATCAGATGCGCTTTGGCGCGCATGTGTTCGAGCTTGGACGCTGTCTTCTCGGCAGTCTCGATCTCGACATCAATTGCGTGAGCGCCAGCATCAATCGCCGCGTCAAGAATCCGCATCTGGTCATCGATGACGCCGTTATACTTGCCGTGGTTCTGGTGACGCCGACAAGTAGCCAACAATTGCACATCCGGGTGCTTTTGCAGGAACGCAGTAATCGCCTTCAGGCCTGCCTCAGGCCGGGGAAGATAGTCGAGGCGGAACTCAAGGAAGTGCTCACCGGCAGCAACTTCTTTTTCTGCGTGATCCAGTAACTTATCGACTGTAGGTAAACCTAAAGCTATGCAAACTTTGGGTAACGCCGCTCGGGTGGTCATAGGTGGAAAGCGTTCTTTAGCTTATCACCGAGACCCCTTGGCTCCAGGCAATCGCTACATCAGAGTCGTAGCGCCCTGAACACCCATCGATCCGTCCGCCACGTTCTTGTTCTTGTGGTCGTCCAGATTGATGACGTAGGTCTCTTTGGCGTCAAGCAGAATTGGCGAGTGTGTGGCACAGATGATGCGGAAGTTCTTCTGATCCACCAACTCCATGAGCATCTTCAAGACGCGGCGCTGATTGCTGATCGACAAGGCCATCTCTGGCTCATCCAGCAGGAGGATGGTGCCGTCGGGTAGGCTGGGAAAGTTCTCCCGGAACATGGCCAGCATAACCTGGCCGTGGCTGGCCATCTGCAAGAACTCAACCATCTGCGGGTTGTCCTCGAAAATCTCCAGCTGCATCCGTGGATTGTGCTGCTCGGCGTCAAAGATGTAAGGTTGGCCAAGTTGGACCTTGCCTGTGTCCAGGCGATACGCGTAGCCGTCAACGGTTTCACCTTTGATTGCGTAGAGGATCGAATGCAGCAAGGTGCTCTTGCCACTGCCGTTGTCACCAGTGAGCATGATCAACGGATGCGACAGGTCGACGATCATCGGCATGTGGAAGTTGAGATTGACGAACACCGGGTGCGCCAGGATCTTAAGAAACATCGGGTCAGATTTCATTCGGGTTCTCTATCCAGAATAGCGTTCATGGGGTACATTTTCGGCGTCAAATCCCATTCGGCGTACCTCTTCGATCGCATCGAGGTAATCACCTAAGCTTCGTGCATCGCTCAAGAGTGTTCCCGCCAGCTTCAGGCGGGCATCGGAATCCGGGTTTTGCAACTGCGCCAGGCGAAACTCAATCGCCCCATTGGCTTCGTTCAGCACGAGCAGGCAGCCATCGGTCATACCAAGTTTCTTGCGTAACTTGGCAGGCACAACCAGTGTCCCGCGCTTTCCCATCTGAACAAATTCGGCAGCCATGTATTCAGAATATCTGATTTTCTGACAGTCAGATATCTATGCGAGACCATTTCGTGCCAAAAGGGCCGCCGGATTAGGCTCGCGACCCATAAATGATAGAAAAAGGTCCTTCGCCTCTTCACTATTGCCCTTGGCGAGGATCTTGGCCCGGAAGTCTCGCCCGGTTTCGCCATTGAGTACGCCTTCGCTGCGAAAACGCGAAAAGGCGTCCGCGTCCAGAACTTCTGCCCATTTATAGCTGTAATAGCCGGCAGCGTAACCAACCGGGCCGGAGAAGAGATGCGTGAAGCCGAGGATCATCCCATAGTCTTTTGGCAACTTCGCAGACGCGAAGCGCTGGAGAATACTATTGGCGTAGTCGAGTAGATCCTGTTCGATCTTCGGATCGAAATCCATGTGCAAGGCGAGGTCGACGGTCGCGAAGCCGAGTTGGCGCATCTGCCCTGAAGCAGCCCGGTATTGCCGAGCACGCACCATTTTCTCGAAGAGATCCTCGGGAATTACGGCGTTGGTCTCATAATGGCGGGCAAACAGGTCGAGGGCTTCACGCTCCCAACACCAGTTCTCCATGATCTGGCTGGGTAGCTCTACAAAGTCCCAGGGAACGTTTGTACCGCTGAGCGAGCGCACCCTTACCTCGCTGAGGCAGTGGTGTAGGAGATGCCCGAACTCATGGAAGATGGTCTCCACCTCGCGGTGGGTGAGCAGCGCAGGCTTGCCCGGCATCGGGGGAGTCATGTTCCCGCAAATGACACCTAAATGAGGAGCAAAACTTCCGTCTGCCTGGGGGCCGCCGGTGCGAACAGGTTCCATCCAGGCACCGCCGCGTTTGGATTCGCGCGGGAACCAGTCAGCGTAAAAGGCACCGATCATTCTGCCACCCGAGAAAATCTCGTAATAGTTAACGCTCGGCTCATAGAGCTTAGCGTCGAGGCGGTGCCGCACCTCAATGCCAAACAGCCCTTCAAAGAGACGAAACATACCATCGACAACCGGACCAACCGAAAAATAGGGGCGAAGCGCTTCCTCATCGAAACTGTAAAGCATCTCCCTCTGTTTTTCTGCAACGTAGCCAATGTCCCACGGCTCCACGGGGTGTCCAGCAAAGGCCTCAAGGGCAGCATGCTCCTCGGCGAACTTCTCTCTCGTCGCCATTTCCAGTTCGAAGATAAACTCTCGGGCTACCATGCCGCGCTGGGCCATACGGTCGGCCAAAACGAAGTCCGCGAAGGTGAAGTGTCCCAACATATGGGCCTTTTCCCGACGCAGCGTCAGAATCTGCGTCATCAAATCGCGATTATTGAACTCACCGGAGGTTGCCCTGGCACTGAAGGCCTCCCAAAGCTGGCGGCGAATGCCGGAATCCTTCAGGTAAGTCAGCACCGGGATGTAGCTCGGCGCTTGCAGGGTGAAACGATACCCTGGCTTTTCTTTCGCCTCGGCACTCGCTTTTGCCGCCGCGATGGCGTTCTCTGGCAGACCCTCCAATTTGGCTTCATCCTCGACGATCAACTCAAACGCGTTGGTAGCGTCCAGGACGTGCTGCGAGAACTTCGTGCAGAGGCCCTGCAGTTCAACGTCGATTTCGGTGAGACGAGCCTTGTCCGCAGACTCAAGCTCTGCCCCATGGCGCCGAAAAGCATCAATTTGCTTTGTGAGGAAGCGAAGCTGAACATCCTCGAGTCCGTCCACCGGAACACCCTGTAGCGCAATCCATAGTTTGGGGTTCAGAGGGATGGCCGAGTAAAAAGTGCTCACCTCAGGGTCAATCGTCTCGATGGCACTTCGCAACTCCGGCGAATTAGAAACGCACTCGAGGTGGCGAACGACCGCCATTGCGTTCTCGAGGTGGATGCTAGCGTCATCGAGCGCAGTCATTGTGTTTGCGAAGCTACGCGGGGCTGTAGAATCACAGATTGCATCCACGTTCTTCTGGCTCTCAATCAACAACTCGCGCACGGCAGGCACAATGTGGGCCACCTCGATGGCATCGAAGGGAATTTCGAAAGGGACTCTTAACAATGGGTTCATGGGCAACAGTGGGTTCATACGGCCTTCAACATCTCCTGAATCTCATCGGCTGCAAATTGGCAAGCCTCTAGGGGAGCGTCATAGTGAGTGACGATTCGCACAAGGGTTGGGCCGAAGGCGGCGCTCACCAGGACGCCGCGCTGCTTCATGCGCGCGGCAAAGTCAGTGGCGCTCAGCGTCGTACCAGCAACATCGAAAATCAAAATATTGGTACGGATTTTGGCCGGGTCCAGCGAGATGCCGGGCATCTTTGCCAGTCTGTCTGCAATCATCCGCGCGTTGGAGTGGTCGACGTCTAAGCGGGCCGGCATTTTCTCGAGCGCGATCAAGCCCGCCGCCGCCAGAATTCCGGCCTGACGCATGCCCCCGCCAAGGCGCTTGCGGTAAGTGCGGCCCTTATCGATCAGCTTGCGCGTACCAACAAGCATGCTACCAACCGGCGCGCCGAGCCCTTTAGAAAGACAAAACATGACGGTGTCGACCTTCGCGGCGATGTCGCGAGGATGGGTTCCGGTGGCCGCCGCGCAATTGAAGATTCTTGCCCCGTCCATATGAACCGGCAAGCCGAGGGCGTGCGCTCCATCGCAGATCTCATCCAACTGGGCCTGGGGGTAGATGGTCCCACCCCCGACATTGTGCGTGTTTTCGACTTCCACCAGGCCTGTGGTCGCCCAGTGCGGACCCTGGGGCCTGTATTCTGCCTGGACGCGCTTCCAATCGAGAATGCCATCCGCCGTTGGGATCGCGCGGGCCAAGCATCCAGCAAACCAGGCCATCATCGAAAGTTCGTAATTGAGGATGTGGCTTCGTGAATCGCAGATGATCTCCTGGCCGTGCTCAGTGTGCAGTTTAAGAGCGATGGTATTACCCATGACGCCGGTAGGGACGAAGAGTCCCGCTTCTTTGCCAAGGGTCTCGGCGGCGCGCTCCTCCAGGCGATTTACCGTGGGGTCCTCACCATAGACATCGTCGCCAACCTCAGCGGTGGCCATAGCCTCGCGCATCTCCGGGGTGGGTTTCGTGACTGTGTCACTGCGTAGATCAATGATGGGCATCGCTTAGGAACTCCTGAAAGACTTCATTAGACAAAAGTACACCGCGCGGGGTCAGACGAATCCGGTTGGCGCTGCGCTCCAGCAGGCCGTCAGCAACCAAACGGTCCACTTTAGTGCTGTGATCCTGATGATCGTGCACACCCTCACTCAGTCGCAGTCCAACCCAGTAGCGTTCTCCAGCCTTGTCGGCGGTCTCCCGCTCTGGCGGCTGCGCACGCTGCACATACGCCTCAATCTCCTCAACGTTCTGCCAGCGCCAGGTGCCATCGAACGAATGCGCGTCCGCACCGAAGCCTAAATAGGGCTCAAGTCGCCAGTATTTGAGATTATGTACGCTTTCATGGCCGGGCCGGGCAAAATTTGAAATTTCGTAGCGCACAATGCCGGCAGCCGCCAGCCGTTCGGCGGCATATTCATACATTGTGGCCTGAAGATCATCGCTTGGGACATCGGGAGCACCGAAGCGCTTGCCGTTGAGAAGGACTTCTTTGCCAAGGCGACTCTCCTCATCGACTTCGAGGATGTAGACACTCACATGAGGGACATTCAGAGCCAGGACTGCGTCGACGCTGGAACGCCAACTCTCAAGACTTTGTCCGGCTAAACCGGCAATCAGGTCGAGATTGATCTCCTCGATGCCGTTCTCGCGAAGTAGCGCGACGTCACTCTCGACGATCTGGGCGCTATGCTTGCGGCCTGTACGGCGGATTTCTGTTTCGACAAAACTCTGCACGCCGAGGCTGACGCGGTTGATGCCCACAGCCCGCCATGCTGCAACCCGTTCCGCTGTCAGACTCCCTGGGGCCGCCTCCATCGTGGCCTCGCGCCAAGGTCGGCCGGGGACAGCGTTAAGTACCGCAGCGAGATCTTCCAGAGGCCACAGGCTAGGCGTTCCTCCACCCAGATAAACGGAATCCGGTGTCCACGTCCACAGGGTCGCCGCGATTTCAGACAGCAGACGCTGCTGGTAGAGCGGCTCAAGTGCCTTCGGAAAGACGCCGGAAGCAAAGTTGCAATAGGTGCATTTTTGCGCGCAAAACGGGTAAGAGATGTAAACCCCGGCCATTAGAGCGCGATGGCTTCCCCGATGCGTTGTTCTAGCAGATCAGACAGCAGCTCCTTCAAATTCTGACCGCTGGCCGGAAGGACAAAGGCCTTGCGCTCGTCGACCCAATCCAGCTTGTAGCTCTTAACCCTGGCGCTCACCCAGACCTGACTGGTGGCCGACTGTGGGCTGATCACAAATTTTTCAGGTGGGTCTTCAAATTCGACCGTCAGCGCACCTGCCTGGAAGTCCGGCTCGAATTCATGCACCTCTGCGGCGCGCAGCAGCGCCTTGTTCAGATCGGCCAAAGCCGCGTCACAACGCAATTGAAAATCAGAATCTGCCAAACTAAACCCCTGCACGAAAGGTAACAAACTTTCGGCGACTTCCGCGCCCCCTGCCGCATCTGCTAACTTACGTCTGTAGTACTTCGGTCAATTGGGAATGAACGGTGCCTGTATACGCCATAACGAAATTTCAGGGTCCTCGCGGCTCTTCGTTGACCTTGTCTACGATTTTGCCGCTGTAAATTCGTTCTATCAGCACGATCCCAGCGACCCATCCTCGGTTGGACGGGCCATTGACCAAATTGAATACCCGGCCGCGCGGCGGGCTGCGATTGTCGATGCGCTCGGCGTAATCAACGCGGGAAGCCCCTCGCTGGCACTCTTAGCCCAAGCGGACACGGTTGCTGTCGTAACCGGTCAACAGGTGGGTCTTTATGGCGGCCCGGTCTACACACTCTACAAGGCATTGAGTGCAATTCACACCGCACGCGAGCTAACGGCAGCTGGCACACCCGCCGTGCCCATCTTCTGGTTGGCGACCGAAGACCATGACGTGGAAGAGATCCGGTCGGCTTCATTCTGGGATGCTGACGTTACGGCACAGGCTGCGTCGGATGGTCGCCCTGCCGGCGTGCATCTTCTGGCAGGACTGCCCGCTGATCTACAACTAAGTCCTGAAATTGAAGCCCTCGCCAAGCGCCACTATAAGAATGGCCGCAGCTTTGGCGAGAGCTTCCTCGGCCTGGTAAAAGAGCTATTGGCACCGCTGGGGATGTTGTTTGCCGATCCACTGGAACCGAAGTTGAGGGCCGTGGGCGCGCCATTTCTGGCAGAGGCCGCGCGCCGGGCTGTCGAACTTAGCGAGGCGATGGTTGCACGCAATCGCGAACTGGCTGCCGCTGGTTATCACGCGCAGGTCCATTTTGAAGGTAACGAGACTTCGTTCTTCTTCCTTTTGGAAGGCGGACATCGCAAGCAGCTGAAATTTAGAACTGAAGGCTACGATCCAGAAGCAATGGCGGCGCATGGTGCTGCGCTTTCCCCGAACGCTTTGTTGCGCCCCATATGGCAGGATTGGATGTTTCCGACTGCGGTCCTGATCGGTGGTCCTGGCGAACTGGCCTACTTCGCACAATCAGAAGTCCTCTATCGATTGCTGTTAGACCGCATGCCTGTGGTGCAGCCTCGCGCATTTTTTACGATCGTCGATGCCAAATCGGCCAAGATCATTGAGAAATTTCGGGTGTCCTACGCTGACATGTTGCGCGGTGAAGAGCACGTGCGTGAAACGCTGGCGAAGCGACTCGTGCCACCAGAATTGACCGCAGCTCTGCAAGGGGCCGAGCGATCTGTAACGAATGCATTAACCGGGCTTGAAGCCGCACTCGAGGGTTTTGATCCTACTCTGGCCACTGCGCTTGAGTCGTCGCGACGTAAGATTGCCTTTCAATTTGCGAAGAACCATTCCAAGGTGGTTCGCGAGATGCTGCTCAAGAATGAACAGGCACAGCGCCAGGCTGCCCACATTTCGCATCGGCTGGCACCGCACGGACATTTGCAGGAACGGCACTACTCCTTGCTGGCCCTGTTGTCAGACTATGGCCTCGATTTCATACCCACAATTCTCGAAAATATTCATGAGCGCTGCTTCGACCATCAAGTGCTTTTGTTAGGCTAAAAGCCTAACCGTGGGACTCCGTAAAAATATTCTTAAACAAGCCCTGAAAGACGGGCACTGCCAGTATGGATGCGGCTTCGGGCAGCTGCGCTCTCAGGAAGTGGTCAAGCTTTTGGCTGCTGCCGGCTTTCATTGGGCCTTTGTCGATTGCGAACATGGCGGCTTCGATCTTGAGACCGTCCAGGATTTGCTGCGCATTGCGCCCTTTGTAGATTTCACGCCTCTGGTGCGAGTGGCAGACCTGCAATATGCGCTGGTGGCGCGGGCCTTGGATGTCGGCGCACAGGGCGTCATCTTTCCGCGTGTCGAATCACCAGAGCTGCTCGCCCAGGCTATCAGTTGGACCAAGTTCCCGCCGATGGGTGTTCGTGGCTATGGCTTGACGCCGGTGAATTACGACTACGCGGCTGTAAGCATTCCCCAGGCGATTGCGCACTACAACGCCGAGACGATGGTCGTCTTGCAGATTGAAACTGAAACGGCTGTGGCTAACTGCGACACACTTTTGAACGTACCGGGCGTCGATGTAGTGATGATTGGACCGGCGGATTTGAGCGTGTCCTTGGGCGTACCCGGCGAGTTCACACACCCGAAGTTTGTCGCGGCCTATGAGAAAGTACGCGATGCCTGTCTGAAGCGCGGAATCATTCCGGGCACCCACAATCGCTCGCTCGAATTGATGTCGATGTGGAAAGAGAAGGGCTTCCTTTTCCTCGGATGTGCCAACGAGACGGCGATGCTATTTGAGCGCGCCTCGGCCATCATCAAAGGGATCACTGCTGCGCCGGGACCGGCGGCGCATGGATAAGTCCATCCGAAGTTACGCCAGCTTCGCCGAAATGAAGGCCGACGAGTACCGCTATTGGCAGAGCCGCCCAATCTATGAGCGCGTGGCCGCAGTTTCGGAACTTACCGAACATGGCTACAAATTGAAGGGTTTTGGGCCGGATGCATTCAGACTACAAAGAACTCTTGTTCATTTTGAACGAGCGCCGCGTTAAGTATCTGATCGTCGGGGCTTACGCCGTAGCGGGTCCTGCGCGGTGCCTCGTGCCTCTCAAAGGCATGACGTCCGCTGACTCTGCAGAGAACGGCAGTTTTTCCAAATGGGCCCTGAACCGATTGAAACTGACCTGCTGACGTCGATACCCGGCGTTGAGTTCGATGTGGCCTGGGAACGCCGCATTGTGGCCGTCATCGATCCGCGCCGCGATCAGCAGCCAAACTTCGCGACCCATCAAATAAGCGCATTGAACTTGTATGGCGTCATAGTCGGAACTGCCCGCTATTTATTGGGCAACAGGTCGCGGTACGCCACCTTCAGCAGCGACGGCGCAACCATCGTCGTCGCAATTGACATAAATACAACGATCGCGTAGACATCCTTGGGGATCACTCCCATGCTGAGACCAATCTGTGCGACGACCATGCCTACCTCGCCCCTCGGAACCATGCCGACGCCAACCCGCATGGCATCCCCAAACCCAAGCCGCCACGCTCCCAGGCCGCAGCCAACCAGCTTGGACACAATCGCGGCAAACAGGATCAGGCCGCAAACCCACATTGTCTCCGGTCGCTTGAACACGCTCAAATCCATGTGCAGGCCGATGCCGACAAGGAAGAAGGGCACCAGAAATTCAGTCACACCGGCAGTCTGGGTCTTTGTCTCCTCGCTGATGCTGGAGGCGAGCGCCAACCCGGCGAGGAATGCGCCAATGATGGCGGCGACCCCGGCTCGGCTCGCCAGGATCGAGAGGCCAAACAGCAAGGTGATCGAGAGAATGAACTGGCTCTTGGAGCTCTTCATGACCCGATCAATGCGAGGGACCAACTTTTCAAAGGTACGCGTGCCAAACTGCGCGACGGCGACAGTGAAGCCAATTGCGAGCAGCGCCGTGAGCCCAAGCTCAACATAGTTGACGGTGCCCTTGGCCACGCTTGACACCACCGCCAGAACGATGAGGCCCAGGACGTCGTCGATGATGGCAGCTGCAAGGATGATCTTGCTGGCCCGCTTATCGAGCAAACCCAGATCAGCAAGCACTTTTGCGGTGATGCCGACGCTGGTGGCAACCATGCTGGCTCCCACAAAGGCTGCCTCGATCTGCGGATGGCCCAGTGCAAGCATAATCTGGCGGCCAAGCACGAACGGCAGCACGACCCCCAGCACGGCGATGGCAAGGGCATCCCAGCCAACGCGCATCAGTTTAAAGTCCTTGAGCTCCAGGCCGACCTGAAACAATAGGAAGAGGACGCCAAGCTCACTGAAGACGCTCAGGAACTCGTTTGGTTGGACCCAGCCGAAAACACTGGGGCCAATCAGAACACCCGCAATGAGCTCACCAACGACCGCAGGCTGGCCGAGGAGTTCGGAAATTTCTGCAAACAATTTGGCTGCACCAAAGACTAGAAGCATCTGGAGAAGTAGGCCTGTTGTCGCCGAATCGCTGTTGAGCCAAAACGCCATCCCTTTTAAGTTACTCGACTCATGTTAGGAATCAATTACCCAAGTGGCAATTCTTGAAATTGAAAATGTGCACAAGCAATACCTGGCGCAGGGCCAGCGCGTCGCAGCGCTCGCCGGCGTCAGTCTGCAACTGGAGGCAGGGGATTTTGTCGCGCTGGTGGGGCGAAGTGGCTGCGGCAAAAGCACGCTACTGAACCTGGCGGGGGCGATGGACTTCCCGACAACCGGTGTTGTTCGTATCGATGGGGCCGAGACGTCGCGCCTCGATGATGCTGGGCTGACCGCACTTCGACGCACCAAGGTCGGCTTTATCTTTCAGAACTTCCAATTGTTGCCGACGCTGACTGTCGTAGAAAACGTGGAATTACCATTGTTGCTGGCTGGTGCTGCCGGAGCGAGACAGCGCAGTCTCGAGACGCTGGAATGGGTGGAGCTTGGCGGCTATGGCCAACGGATGCCGCACCAATTGTCTGGCGGTCAGATGCAGCGCGTCGCCATCGCACGGGCGCTGGTAAGCAAGCCCAGGCTGCTGCTGGCGGATGAGCCGATCGGCAACTTGGACACCACTACAGGCAACATCATTCTCGACTTGATGCGGCGGGCGGCAAATGAGTTTGATACAGCCATTCTTATGGCGACGCACTCGGCGGATTCAACGCGCGTCACTGACAGGCGCGTTGAGATGCGCGATGGCTTGATCGTATGATCCGGTTGCTACAACGGCTGATCCTGCGTCCGCTTCTGAAGGACTGGGGACGAACAGGCGTAACGCTGATGTCGATCGCACTGGGTGTCGCGGTCATCTTTGCGATGGACCTTGCCAGCGAGGCGGCTGCCGGTAGCTTTAAGACTTCGATGGAGACGGTGAGCGGGCCGGACGATATCGAAATCCTGGCCACAGGCGGCGTCCCGGTAGCGGTTTTAGGAAAGTTGATGCAACTGCCGTTGCCTGTCAAATTCTCTGCCCGGATCGAAGACTATGCAATCGTCAACGGAAAGCGCAACGTACCGCTGGTGGGAGTCGACGTCTACGCCAATGCCTTAGAGGTGGAGGGCGATGCAGGCGTCGCTGTCGAGCTGCACGGCATCTTTGTCAGCGAGAGTTTGGGTAAACGCGGTGACCTGTTGAGCTTGCAGGTAAACGATGAGGTGCGCGAGTACAAGATCATGGGCGTGATCAACGCAAAGCAACTCACTGGCGATCTGATCGCGATGGATCTTGAGGATGCAGAGGCCGTAACCGGTAGGCGGGATCGCGTGGACCGCGTGCTCGTTTCGCTGCCAGCAAGCCAGAAAGAAAACGTTGAGGCGTGGGTGGAGCGGCTTCGGCCTGCATTGCCGGAAGGGGCAACGATCCGGCCGATCGGAGCCCGAACCGAAGAGAACCGAAAGATGCTGGCAGCCTTCCGTTGGAACCTGCGGATTCTGAGCTACATCGCGCTCATGGTGGGTGCCTTTCTGATCTACAACACGATCAGCGTGTCGGTGGTGCGTCGGAGGGCCGAGATTGGGTTGGTGCGGGCGGTGGGTGCCACCAAGGCATTGATGACCTGGGCATTTCTGAGTGAGGCATTGTTCTTTGGCGTGTTTGGAGGGCTGCTCGGGTTGGCTGCCGGAAGATTGTTAGCGGAAGGTGCTGTCAAATTGGTGGAGCTGACGGTGCAGGCGCTCTATGTTTCATCCGTAGCAGCGCCGATTCGCTTTGACCTAGGTGCAGCAGCGCTGAGCTTGGCCGCTGGGATCGGTGTCTCGCTCGTGGCGGCGCTTGCGCCCGCGCTTGAGGCGGGGCAGATTCCACCAACTGAAGCGATGGCGCGGGGCAGAATCGACACCCAACTTCTCGAAGCGAGTGGACGGCATCTTTGGATCGCCCTCGCGATGGTCATTTCGGCTGGCTTGCTCTCTTTGTTACCGCCGATTGCCGGCAAGCCTTTGGGCGGCTATGTCGCAACCCTCGCCCTAGTCGCGGCTGCGTCTTTAAGCGCGCCGAGTTTAATCCAGTTTGGGGCGCGGCGATTGGCAGGTGTTGGCGGAGTCGAGTCGCTATTGGCGGGGCGAAGTTTGGCGGGCGCTCTACGGCGAAGCAGCGTGCTGGTGGCGGCGCTGGCGACAGCCATTGGCATGATGACGAGCGTTGGCATCATGGTTGGCAGCTTTCGAGAGACGATGCTCACCTGGCTCGACAGCCAGATCCGTGCCGACTTTTATTTGCGGCCAGCGGGGATGGCGGCGATGGATCGGCACCCTTCGATCTCCGATGAGGTGGCACGGCGTGTGGAAGCGCTGCCGGGTGTGGCGGCCGTTGATCGCTTTCGAGCCTATTCGATTCGCTATCACGGCCTGCCGGTGATTCTCGCAGCCGGCGATGTCCGGGCCCAGATGAAGTATGGCCGAACGCGGCTGAAGAGTGGTGACAAGGATGAAGCCATGCTGGCGATGTTGGCCGGGGAGGCCGTGATCGTTAGTGAGCCGTTCAGCGAGAAGCATCATGTGCGGGTCGGGGACAGGCTGGAATTGCCGCTCGGCACGGCTCTCCCCAGCTTCCGCATCGCCGGGATCTATCTCGACTACACCAGCGAGAACGGATACATCATCCTCGACCAGGCGACCTTGCGCAAATATCTGCCCGGCGATGAGGCTGCGAGTCTGGCGGTATACGCAGAGCCGAACGCAGACCGCGTGAAGTTGCTGGGCCAGATCGAGGCAAGTTATGCGCCGCGTCGCATTACCGTTTTTGAAAACGGTTCGCTGCGGCGCGAGGCGATACGGATCTTCGATCAGACTTTTGCCGTGACTTACGCGCTGGAAGCGGTTGCGATCTTTGTGGCGGTGATGGGCGTGGCGGGCGCGATGCTCGCTTTGATCATTGACCGTCGGCGCGAGATTGGGCTGCTGCGATTCCTGGGTGCGGCAGCGGGACAAGTGCGCGGCATCATTCTGTTTGAGGCCGGATTCATCGGTCTGTTCTCGCAAGTCTTGGGGATCGCCTCCGGATCTTTGCTCAGCCTCGTGCTGATTTACGTAATCAACAAACAGAGCTTTGGTTGGACAATTGAATTCCACTTGCCGGTCGCGGCAATGCTGGGTGCGCTCGCATTTGTATTTGTGGCGACGGTGCTTGCTGGCCTGTATCCGGCGCGTGTTGCAGTGCGGCTAAATCCAATTGAGGTGATGCACGACGAATGAGACGCCGAGAATTCTTAAGCGCCGCCACCTTTCTGAAAGCGATGCCGGGCTATCGCTATCAGTTCCCTCGTGACCACTTTTCTCATCCCGATTTCCAGACCGAGTGGTGGTATTACACGGGGAACCTGAAGACGGCTGCGGGCAGGGCATTCGGCTATGAACTGACTTTCTTCCGGCAGGCCCTGCAGCCGGTGATTGAGGGAAAGTCGGTATGGACCACTCGCGACGCCTACATGGCGCACCTGGCGCTGACAGATGTTGAGGGTAAGAAGTTTTTCCATGCCGAGAGACTAAATCGACCTGGGCCCGGCGTGGCCGGAGTCGACGCGTCCGAACAACGAATCTGGAATGGAAACTGGAGCTGTGTCCTCACGCCGACCGCCCATACGCTGCGCGCAGTCGATGAGCGCTTCCAGTTTCAGTTGCAGTTAATGCCTGCCAAAAGTTTGGTAGTTCATGGCGTCGATGGCGTAAGCGCCAAGGGACCGAAACCGGGGCAAGCCTCGCATTATGTGTCGTTCCCGCGCCTTAGTACGACGGGGCGGATCGAGATCGGCACAACCAGCTTTGACGTGAGCGGGACGTCGTGGATGGATCATGAGTACTTTTCCAGTGAGCTCGATCCAGGGTTGTCGGGGTGGGATTGGTTCTCCATCCAACTGGAGAATAATACTGAACTGATGTTGTACCGGCTGCGGCGGAAAGATGGCGGCTCGGACCGATTCTCTGCGGGCAGCTTTGTCGATGCCTCTGGCAAAGTGACGCACCTGAGCAGCGGCGATATCAGCTTGGTGCCGGGTCGTCGGTGGAGGGATTATCCGGTGGAGTGGCAAATCGCCGTCCCAAGGCTTGGGGTGGCACTTAAGGCCACTCCTTTGCTAGATGAACAAGAACTGATGAGCAAGAGTAAGTTGGCTCCAACTTACTGGGAGGGCGCGGTGAGATTCGAGGGAAGCCATCGTGGGATTGGCTATTTAGAGATGACAGGCTATCGCGCCGATTTGCGCCTTGGGGGCTGAAGTGTCTTACTTCTTCTTGCCCGAGATCGGGTAGCCCTGCCAGACGTATTCCAATGCAGCTGGCAGGGTTTGTGCCTTTACAGTGCGGTCTGTGTGACCGCCATTGCGCGCAAATACAAACTGATAGTGATAGCCCTTGGCGGCCAGCACTCGGGCCATGTTTTCGTTGGACAGTACCCAGTCATGCATGTCGTCCCGCATGATGTTGGGATTGAAATTGTCGCGATCCCCAATCTCCAGCCAAATGCGTAGCGGCTTCCTGGGTGAGTTCGGGATGAGACTTGCATGGAATTCCCAGGCACCTCCTCTCATCTTGGGGTCGAAGGGCCACTGCTGGTTAACGTAAGTGCCTGAGTAAGTGAGTACGCGGTGGTAAAGCTCCGGGTGATACCAGGCCATGATCAAAGCGGCTGAACCCCCGGAACTGCCTCCCATGGTTGCTCGCCCATCGGGATCCTTAGTCAACTTGACCTTGGCTTGCTTTTCAACGAGGGGCAGCACTTCCTGCTCGACAAACTCCGCATAACGGCCGGACATTGTGTCATATTCCATGCCGCGCTGGCTGCCTTGAGCATCACCAGAGCCATTGCCAATCGAGATGCCAATCATCACGGGCAATCGCTTTTGCGCGATCAGATTGTCCAAGGCAGTGAAGAGCGCCTTGTCGGGACCATCCGCGCCGACGATGAAGGGTGCCACTGTGCCGGGAACGTATTGCTTGGGGACGTACACGGATATCTTGCGCGTGTATGCTGCGGGGTGGCTGGTGGTGACGATGAGCTTGGCGGGCTCGGCAGGCTCTGTAACTCCAAAGGTGTTGGGCTCACGGGCAATGCCCGGATAGAACTTACTGTCGGTGGATTCCATCGTGAAGTTGAAGACCTCACCCTGGGGGACGCCTTCCTGCACAAGCATCTCGGGCGCAGGTGTGTGGGTGGGGCCGATGATGAAGTTGCCGTCGGCGTTGATCGGTGGGATCGCGCCATCTGGGAGATCCTTAGCGGTGACGTAGCCGGGAGTGTTTGGATCGCGGGTTGGCGGGGTCGGTCGAGTGGGCCGAGGGGCGGCGCCCGGGCTTTGCACAGGAGCCTGGGCGATTGCCGGATTCAGGCTGCAAAGAGCACCGATAAAAGTTGCGAGAGCGAGGGGACGGAACATCTCCACGATGTTATCGCAACCGGGCGGACCGAATGAGATCTTCCTCCCTAAACGGAGACGGTTACCCGCATGAAAGTCGCAGGTATCATCAATCCGCTGCCCTCTGCCTTGTTTTGTGCTTTGGCAAGTTCCACAAGCTGATCGTGGAGTTCCTGCTCTTTCCCATTCTTCTGAGCTGCATCGACAGCGTTCATGGTTGGTCCGTAGAACTTCTCAAATAAGTCGATGAACTCCGTTGGACTCTTATCGGGCGAGGCAAAGTAAAAGGTATCCCTGACCATAGAGATGTTCTCGCTGGGGACACCAGCCTGGCCAAAACGCTCGAGAATATTGGCCTCTACGCCCCACGTCATCGGACTTATGAAACCTTCTGGAGGCGGAGGCACAAAGGCTGAACTGATCTTGAGAACCTGCGAAACGAAGGTGGGGTCGTTGGGGATCCAGTTGCCCATCACAATGCGACCGCCAGGCTTCGCAACACGCACTAACTCCCTGGCAACGTCGAAGGGCTTGGGCGCAAACATCGCACCGAAAATGGAGACAACTAAATCGAACGAGTTGTCGCTGACTCCTTCCAGATTGCACGCGTCGCCTTGCTGAAACTTCAGGTTGCTGAGGCCCGCCGCCGCCGCCCGTTTGTTGCCTGCTTCAACGAGGTTGCGAGCGATGTCGATACCGGTTACGACTGCCCCAGTGCGAGCCAGCGGCAGTGCCGTGGTTCCATCTCCGCAGCCGAGGTCCAAAGCGTGGAGCGACGCCTTGACCCCAAGCGACTCAACCAATGCTTCCCCAGAATGGCGCATGAACGCCGCAATCTCGGTGAAGTCACCTTTTTCCCATAACGCCTGATTCGGATTCATAAGTTTTCCCTTCGACTCGACTTCAGTTACAGTTGCGGACGAACTACCGACGCTGCGATTATAACTTGTCGCAGCATTCCGGGTAAGATCTCTTCATGCAGCTACGCATTGCCTCTCTGGTCGCCTCTGCGATCCTGGCCTCGTTTCCATTGATTCTGGCCGCTTCTGACGAACTGAACCAGAGCTTGAAGCGCATCTTCAGCTCAAAGGCATTTGCCGGCAAATCGTTTGGCCCCGCGCGTTGGATTCGCGGAGGTACTTCGTTCACGACGTTGGAAGCCTCACTCACGATTCCAACTGCCCGGGATATCGTCGAATACGATACGGCGACTGGCAAGCGTTCGATCCTTGTGTCTGCCGCACAACTCAAGCCCGTCGGGGCAGAGAAGCCACTCGCGATTCAGGACTACCAATGGGACAAAGACTTGAAGCGTCTCCTCGTGTTTACTGAATCGCGGAGGACCTGGCGGACCAACACACGCGGCGACTATTGGGTGCTTGATCGAGCCAGCAGCGTGCTGAAGAAGTTGGGCGGTGATGCGCCTGCATCGTCACTGATGTTTGCAAAATTCTCTCCGGACGGCGCAAAGGTTGCCTATGTGCGAGCCAACAATCTATATGTTGAACAGCTTGCTACGAATGCAATTCTGGCCTTGACCACCGACGGCTCCGATCTGCTGGTGAATGGTGCCTCCGACTGGGTAAACGAAGAGGAGTTGAATCTGCGCGATGGGTTTCGCTGGGCACCCGACGGCCGCAACATCGCATTCTGGCAATTCGATGAAAGCGACGTTCAGGAATTCACGATCATCAACAACACCGATTCCACTTATCCCAAGCTGACGAAGTTCCCCTATCCAAAGGCGGGCACTAAGAACGCAGCAGTGCGCGTCGGGACGGTCAGCGTTGAAGGAGGCGCTCCCCACTGGATGCAAATTCCGGGTGACGCGCGCGAGAACTACTTATTCCGCATGGATTGGGCCGACGAGGGCCATGTCGCGATTGGCCAGTTGAATCGAAAGCAGAATGTCGCCACTGTCTACTTGAGCGACGCAAGTTCCGGCGCGACCTCGGTCGTCTTTCGCGAACAGGACGAGGCCTGGGTGGACGTGCCGGAGGGCGGCGGCTCAGCCCGTGGCACCGAGAGCTTTGATTGGCTTAAAGGGCACAAGCGTTTCGTCTGGTTGAGTGAGCGCGATGGTTGGCGGCGGGCTTACTCAATCGCACTCGATGGCAGCCAGGCTGTTGCCATCAGCGGCGCAGGCTTCGACGCGATCATGGTGAAGGGCATCGATGCAGACAGCCGCTGGGTCTATTACATCGCCTCGCCTGAGAACGCGACGCAGCGATATCTCTATCGGTCAGCGCTTGATAAAGCGGGTTCAACTGAGCGCTTGAGTCCAGCCGGGCAGCCGGGCACGCATTCTTACGACATCTCGCCCGATGGCCGCGCGGCCTTTCATGTCTACTCCAGATTCGACCGCGCACCCGTGACAGATCTGATCAGTCTGCCCGACCACAAAAGCATTCGAGTGCTCGAAGCCAATGAGGAACTGCGCGGCAATACGGCTGCGGTGCTGGACCCGCCAGTCGAGTTTTTGCAAATCCCGATTGGCGAAGGCGTGGTGTTGGATGCTTCATTGCTGAAGCCGCGCAATTTTGACCCTGCCAGAAAGTACCCAGTGATCGTACACGTTTATGGCGAGCCTGCGAACACAACTGTGGTGGATCGTTGGCAAGGCAGCCAGGGCTTGTTCCACCGGGCGCTGGCGAATGAGGGCTATCTGGTGGTGAGTTTCGACAATCGCGGAACCCCTTCTCCCAAGGGCCGCGCGTGGCGGAAGGTGATCTACGGTTCTGTCGGTGTCCTGTCTGCCAAAGAACAGACCGAAGCGGTGTTTGCGCTGGCCAAGGCAAGGCCCTATGTTGACTTGAACCGGGTGGGTGTCTGGGGTTGGAGCGGTGGTGGTTCCAATACGTTGAATCTGTTGTTTCGCTCCCCTGAACTTTTCAAGGTTGGTGTTTCCGTAGCGCCGGTACCAGACCAAAAACTCTACGACACTATTTACCAGGAACGATACATGGGTCTGCCCGATGAGAACGCGGATGGCTATCGCAAGGGGTCGCCGATTACCTATGCTGACGGGCTGCGCGGCAAGCTGCTCATAGTGCATGGTTCGGGCGACGACAACGTGCATTTTCAGGGTACAGAGAAGCTGGTCAATCGCCTGATCGAACTCGGAAAGAGCTTCGACTTCATGGAGTATCCAGGCCGCTCACATGGGATCAATGAGGGCACCGGAACTTCGCTTCATGTCTACAGCTTGATTGCTCGTTATCTTCAGGAGCATCTGCCAGCGGGCGCAAAATAGCGATGCGGGAAGTTAGCTATGCTTTGAGATCATGCGACTCAGTGATCCATATCTCCGCTCGTTGCTAATCAGCGCGATTGTAAGCGCCAGCGCCTTTGCCGCTGCACTTCCTTCACCCGCCTTGATCGTGCTCAATAAAGAAGACGCGATGCTGGTGATCATCGACCCGGCAAGCGGCAAGGTCACCGGGAAAATCGCCACTGGCGAAAGCCCCCATGAGGTGGTCGTATCCGGAGACGGCAAGACCGCCTATGTTACTAACTACGGCTCGAAAACACCCGGCAACTCACTCTCGGTCATTGACCTCGTTGGACAAAAAGAACTGCGCCGGGTTGACCTTGCGCCGATGACCAAGCCTCACGGCATCGCCATCTCCGACGGCAAGATCTGGTTCACTGCTGAAACCAATAAGCTTGTTGGCCGCTACGATCCGGTCACAAACAAGATCGATTCTCTGGTCGGCACCGGTCAGAACTCCACACACATGGTGATGTTCAATCGCGATAACAGCCTCATGTTCACAGCCAATATCTCCGGCAACAGCATCTCGATCTTTAGCAAGAGCGCGAATGGCGCAAGCTGGAATCAGGCGGTCGTGCCTGTCGGCAAGGGCCCGGAAGGCATGGACCTCAGCCCGGATGGGCGCGAGCTTTGGACCGCGCATTCGCAAGACGGCGGTGTCTCGATCATCGACCTTGCCACCAGGACAGTGAGTGCCACATTTGAAGTCGGCACCAAGCGTTCTAACCGCATCAAGTTCACCCCTGACGGCAGACTCGCATTAGTGTCAGACCTTGCAGGCGGCGAGTTAGTTGTCGTCGATGCAGCTACGCGGCGTGTAATCAAGCGGATCGCGCTGGGCAAGGCCCCAGAAGGCATCCTGATCGAGCCGAGTGGCTCGCGCGCCTATATCGCCGTTTCTGGCGATAACTTCATTGCCGTGATCGACCTGAAGACTTTCGCTATCACAGCAAAGCTGCTGCCTGGAGCTGGCCCGGACGGCATGGCGTGGGTTGCACCCTAAAGGCGCACAATCTTGCCCTCGGTCGCTGACTCGTAAGCCGCATTCACGATCAGTGAATTCGTGAGATAGTCCGCTGCTGAGGCCTCAAAGGGATCGCCCGAGAGCAGGCAATCGATGAAGTGCCGTTGCAGACGGTAGACGCAATCGCCACCGAAGTTTCGATTCTCATGCTCATACTCAACTTCATGCGCCGGCTGGCCCAACGGCTTCAGCCGCATCGTCGCCTCACCGTTCATTGTCAGATGCCCCGCCGTGCCGTCGACACGCAAATCCCCAAAGGTAAAGCGCGGTTGCTCACACTCTGTTTCGTTGTATCGGTTCGCATCCCAGATTGCAGAGGCACCACTGGCAAATCGCAGAAAGAGCTGGCCCGCGTCCTCGCCCTGAATAACCGGATTGAGCCGACGGATATGGGCATACACTTCTACGACCTCGCCCAGCAAGTAGCGAAAGGTATCGATAAAGTGCACGCCAGTTTCGTAGAGCAAAAGCCGAGGGTACTTGCGAAAGAAGGGCTGCCGCTCAAGGTAGGCATCCTCGCCCCAACCGTCGCCCGTGCGTGTGAGCATGTGTATGTGCGTGAAGTTGCCAATCGTCCCGGCATTCTGAATTTGCTTGATCTGGCGATACCAGGGCTGCCAGCGAAAGTTCTCATGCACCATGAGCCTCACTCCGCCAACGGTTGCGGCCTCGACGATACGGCGAGCCGCTTCTACACTGGGCGCCAACGGCTTCTGGCAAACAATATCGATGCCCCGCTGCGCGGCGAAGCTCACAATCTCTTCGTGGGTCTCAGGCGGAGTGATGATGTCGATAAAGTCTGGGCGCTCCCGCTCGATCATTTCGCGCCAGTCAGTGTCGTATCGAGCAACCCCAAACTGCTCCATCAATGCGCGCGCTTTCTCCTCCGACAGGTCGCAACAAGCAACCATTTCCACATCCGCAATCCTCGTCCAGGCCTCATAGTGAAAGCGAGCAAAGTACCCTGCGCCGATGAGTGCCCCTCTCAACTTCGTCACAAACTACTTCTCCGCACTCAGGCTGTGTCGCGCGTGACAATTCATGCAACTCACGCGGGCAGACTTCTTGACCGTTTCACTCTTGCAGCTTGCGGGAGTGGAGGCATGGCAGCGACTACAGGCCGCCTCATTTGCGCTCCACACTTTTAGCGAATGCGGACCATGACAGGTCACACAATTTGCCGATTTGACCTTGTGCTCAAGCAGAGCCCGCTGATGAGCGCTGACAAGGTAATCTGTCTTCTCCTGCACATGACAAGTGCCGCATAAGGTCGCAACTTCCTCAGGTGCCGCTACACGATCCGGCGGAACATTGCCCGTCGACTCGCGATGCTTCAGGCTGGCTCCGTGGCAGACGCTGCACTCCATTCCCTTCGCCGCGTGCTTGTGCGTTTTGAGGTCGCCAATCTGTTCGTTGTGGCACGGCGCGCAAACCTGCGGCTCTTGCGCGAAGGCCGCGAATGCAAGGACAAGCAACCAGATCAAGCGGAAATCCTCTTCACCAGCCCCTTGGAAATCTCGCTGGTATTGCGCATTCCAGCCAACGCCATCGCCAGCTTTAACTCCGCGTTCAACATCCACAAGACACGTTCGACGCCCGGTTGACCAAAAGCTCCCAGTCCCCACAGTGGTGCCCTGCCCACCAGTACTGCCTTTGCACCCAACGCCATCGCTTTCAATATATCCGTGCCGCGCCGCAGCCCGCCATCCATCAACACCGGAATCTTGCCGCCCACAGCCGCAACGCAATCTGGCAGCGCGTCAAGCGTCCCAATGACACCATCCAGTTGCCGCCCACCATGATTGGAAACTACGATTGCATCGGCACCGTGCTTGACGGCCAGCAGGGCATCGTCAGGGTGGACGATACCCTTTGCAATCACCGGAATTGACGAGCCTTCCTTCAGCCAGCTCAGATATTCCCAGGTCATGCTAGGCGTGTGCGGTAGCCAGGCTGCAGGCGACGCCGGAGAGATGCGCGCCGGCTTGGGGTCGCCCTCTTTTGGCACACCCGTCTGCATATAGCCATAGTCAAAGCGATTGCGATTATTGCGATCACGATTCGATTGATACGCGTTGTCAACGGTAACTACGATTGCCTTGCCGCCGCCCTCTTCCACCCGTCGCGCATAGCCCTTTGCCTGTGCCTTGGTGGCATTGCCGATCGTATTGGACCACCACAACAAAGGCGCGCCATCCCTCAAGATCTTTTGTACACCCGTAGTCGAGCAGATCAGCGTCTTCGAGGCCAGAGCTGCCGCAGCCACGGTCTCATCGGCATTCGGCATGACAAGATTCTTGCCTCCGGTCGGGGCAATGATAATTGGACTCGCAAGCTTCATCCCAAACAGTTCGGTCTCAAGCGAAACGTTGGTCGTGTCAACCATCACACGGGGCAACAGGTAAACATGCTGGTAGGCGGCCCGATTGGCGCGCAAAGTCAACTCGTCTTCCACTCCTCCGGCGATGAAATCGTAGGCCAGCTTCTGCATCTTGCGCTTGGCCACTTCTTCAAATTCATGGACATTGATCGGGCCCATCAGATCATCCGGCACCTCGGCTCGCAACAGAGGCGATCCAGCCAACATACCAAACAGATTTCGCAGCGATTCTCGACGTTTCACTGCTCTATCCTATCGCTGGTGTAAGGCGGATGGCAGACACTAAGATGGTAATCACCCATGAGCTCCCGTCGATTTCGTACGCTGGCTGCGGCCTGCCTGCTGGCCGCCATGGTCATCGCGTTCTTTTGGAAGTTAGTCTTCACGCGCCAGTTTGATTGGGTCTGGGGCCCTGACCTCGCAGAACAAGTCTTGCCCTGGTTGGACTTTCAGGCGCGCGAGTTCCACTCCGGCCGCTTTCCGTTTTGGGACCCATCCTTTTGGTGCGGGCAACCCATGCTTGGTCAGGCTCAGCCTGGCACTGCCTTCCCGCTGAATTGGCTGCTCTTCGCACTGCCTCTCGATGCCACAGGGCACCTTGCACGCGCCTCCCTGCAGTGGTATTTCGTCGCGATCCACATCCTTGCAGCGCTCTTCGCCTTCGCCCTCGTTCGAGACTTGAAACGCTCCCGAATGGCCGCAATTGCCGCAGGCCTGTTCGTCTCGCTCGGCGGCTACATCGGACACACCGATTGGCCACAGATGCTGAATGGCGCGCTGTGGGCACCCCTGATATTCCTCTTTGTCTTGCGAATCGCCAACGGCGGCCCCCATCCCTACTCCAGCGCAATCTGGGCCGGTGTCTTCCAGGGCGTCGCCTGGCTTAGCGGGCACCACGAAGCACCGATGTACACCTCGCTTGCAGCCCTCGCCGTCATCGCCTGGGAAAGCATCCGGCAAAGATCGCAACCGATTGCCTTCAGCGCACTGATCTTCGGCACATTCGCATTAGGCACCGGCGCGATGCAGATTCTCCCTGGCTATGAATACGGCCGTTTGGCGATGCGCTTCGGGGCACCAGGTGGCTTTCAATGGAATCAATATGTGCCCTACTCGGTCCACGCAAAGTATTCCTTGAGCGCGCTCGGCCTGCCTGGAATCATCTTCCCCACGCTCCAATCAGACCTGGTTGCCTTTGCGGGCATCATTGCCATCTCGATCGGCTTGGCTGGCGCAGCCTTCTACTGGCGACACGTTTCAGTCCGCATATCGGTGGCAGTGGCACTGTGCGGGCTTCTCTATTCACTCGGTGGGCAGAATGTCTTGCAGGGCCTGATGTACGCCACAATCCCACAGCTCAATCGCGCCAGACACCCGCTGTCCGCCATCCTGATTTTCGACCTCGGCCTCGCCGTCCTTTTCGCCTTCGGCTTCGACGCGCTTCGCAGCAGCTTGTTGCGAGCCCGTCTCAGCCGCGTCCTATTAGTCTTCGGCCTCCTGGGCACCGCTGTGATGACAACGCTCACTCTGATGGGCCTGCTCCCAGGGGACCCCATCGTCGCCATGACGCCCTACTTCGCCCTCTTACTGGCGGCACTGTTCTGGATGCGATCCAAGGGCTTGCCGGCATCGATAGCAAGCGCCGCTGTGCTGTTGTTGCTCTTCATCGAGCTTGGTGGCCCTTCGCAATATTTGATTGTCGAAAACGGCGAGACCAACCGCGTCCAGTTCCTTGAGCGGATGCGCTCCAATCAGGACATCGCCGATTTTCTGCGTCACCAACCTGGTCCCTTTCGCATTCTTACCGACCCAAAAGAACTGCCGGACAATTGGGCTGGCCTACAGGGCTTGGAAACAACGATCGGCTACCTCGGCGGCATCAGCAACAACATCCTTCGCCTCGATCGTGACGATACCCAGATCCGCCAGCTCTTGGGCCTGCGCTATCGCATCCAGCGCGATACCCCACCCGGCGAGGCCAACCCTGTATTCATTGGTGCAAGTGGTCTTCGCGTCTTTGAAGACGCTGCTGCATTCCCACGTGCCTGGATCGTGCATCGCACCGCCCAAATCGTTACCGAAAAGGCACCCCTCTCCGGCATCGATGCAACGCTGCTTCGGTCCACAGCATTCGTAGAAAACAGCCATCTACAAGCCACCACCTGCGACAGCGAACCGAGTGTTATCTATGAAAGCGCCTGGCGCATTCGCACGCAAACAGCTTGCCCCGCGATCCTCATCGTTTCGCGCACCTCGTTCCCCGGATGGCAGGCGAGTATCGATGGCAAAGCTTCCAGCGTCCAGCAGGTAGACGGTGCCTTACAAGGCGTCAGCGTCCCGGCCGGGAATCACCTTGTGGAGTTCACCTTTCGGCCGCAATCCTTCCTGGTCGGCACCGCCATCACGCTGCTGTCGATGCTCTTGGCGCTCTGGCTCGCGCCGCGGCTCCGTCCTCAACGGGTCAAGCTGCCTCACAACCTTCATAGGCTACTCTGATGTAACAGGTGCTCGGCGAAAAAACATTTTCCGTGATCGTCCCCTTCCTCAACGAAGCAGCATGGCTACCGTTGTGTCTTCAGGCGCTCCGCAAGCAGACTCTCACAGCCGAGAACTTTGAATTGATCTTTGTCGACAACGGCTCAACCGACGCTTCCCTTGAGATCCTGGCTGGCTATCCTGAAGTCCTTGTTTTGCAGGAGCCGATTCGCGATCCCTACATGGCCCGCAATCGGGGCATTGCGGCTGCAACGGGTCAGTATCTGGTATTCCTCGATGCCGATTGCCTTCCTGACACGGATTGGCTGGAACAAATCGCCGCCATGGTTACAGCAACAGAGACTGTTGTTGCCTTGGGTTACATCGCCTTCCCCAAACCCGCCTCCCGCTTCCTGCAGGCTCACGAAGACTACTACGATGCCAAGCTTCGTTACCTCACTGAGAAGAGATTGACCCAATGCTATTTCGGGCACGCTGGCAATATGGTGGTGCACTCGAAAATTTTCCGGGAACTTGGCCTCTTCCCTGCGATGCCAATTGTAGGCGACACGGAAATCATTCATCGCATCCTCAACCACTCGCCCAATACAGTGCTGATTTACATAGCCAGGGCGCGTGTCACCCATGCGGAAGTAGGGTCTTTCCGCGAGTGCATCCAAAAGATATACGAGACCGGTACGTATTCGCAGTCCCTCATTGGAGTCAGCGACTTTATTCCGGTTCCATTTAGCCACCGCATACGGATTCTCCAGCTCTGCATAAAAATGCACGGCTACGATCGGAATCGCATGGCGATTGCCATCCTGGCGCTGGCCGCTGGTGCAATCGCTTTCCAGCTAGGTCGTTGGATGCTGATCTTTAAGGGTCAGCCTAATGCCGTCGTCAGGGCCGCCTTGCTGTAGCTCACGGCAACCGCATTGCGCCCGCTGTCTCCGAGACTTCTCGCCAGCTCCATATTTGTTCGCAATAACTGGCAGGCCGATGCGAACTCCACTGCGGTCTCGGCCAGCAGAAGGTCCCGGGTCGGCTCAAGGTCGAGGCCCTCCATCCCCACCGCTGTGCTAACCACTGGCAACCCGTGGGCGAGCGCCTCCAGAATCTTGATGCGTGTCCCCCCGCCAGCGCGAATCGGAACAACGACAGCGTCAGTAGCCGCGTACAATCCTTGGAGGTCCTCAACAAATCCCATCCAGCGCACGGTCTTTCCGGGCGAGAGCATCCTTCTGAACCGCGCGATTCGCCCGCCACCTCCGCCCGCGATGCAGATCTCGAAACGATTCGGATCCAGCAGCGGGGCGATCGCAGCCACCAAAAAATTGGCCGCATCGGCATTTGGATAATGGTCGAGAGTACCAACAAACAATACCCGGAACTTGCCGGATCGCGCCCGCAAAATTGGCGCGGCCAAAGATACTGTGTTCGGCAATAGCACTAGAGGCAACGCCGGATATTGCGATTGCAGCCTCTTCAGCTCAATGGTGGAGGAGACGTATACGCGCCGGAAGCGGGGCAACCACTCACGTTCGCGCGCTTCATAAAATGCCGCTTCCCGGTTGATCGTCCAGGCTTTTAGATACGCCCGTGTCGCTCGATACAAGCCCGCGATTCTCCCTCGGGCCTGCACCTCACTTTCGTCCAGATCGAGGTCGCAGGCAACCTGCCCCACAAACCCAACAGACCAGGGCACCATCGCCATGCGAAATACATGCACTCGCGAGAATTCACCGATTACTGGCAGCTCTCTAGTCACCCACGGCCAATCGCGTGCCGATAGCCCGCCCAGTTGCCATAGCCACGGCAAATGCGTTCCGATCCACATGGACACAGGCCACACAGGCCGAACAAATATTTCAACGCTACCCAGCTCCCGCAACGCTTCCGATACCGCATGCGCCCGCATGGCCAGTCCGTTGCCGCCAGCGCGCGGAACGCACGGCGACAGGAACAAAATGCGCTGCTCGCTCAACGCACCGCCTCAAAAAGCCCGATCCCGCACGTCGTCAATTTCGCCTTCACCTCAAAGCCAGCACCCCTCAGGCATTCCGTCAGGGCCGTTATCGTATATTCGTCCACTCCGGGCACCCGCGCCTCTGGAGCTACTACCTGCATGTTATCTTTCGACACCTCATGGAACTCCCCGACAATTCGTTCCACTCGCGAGAGCAATCTGCTCGTCAATAGGATCGGAAACTCGCTCCCTTCGCAATCCAACTTCAGCACTTTGACACGTTCGAACCGGCCCAGAATTTCATCCAGGGCAATCGTTCGCGCGGTCACAACTGCTGCGGAGTCAGGCAAGTGAAATTCGCGCGATTCACTGTCAAAATTCCCACCGCCATACAGCACACTGCCTCCGCCCGTGTTCGATCCAATCGGGCCCGAATGCTGAAGTCCTTCCACGGCAAGATCGCTCCGAAATACCGCTAGTTCAGATATCTCGATGCCGCTCAGCGACCCAACGTTCTCCTCTAGCTGCTCATAGTTCTCCGGATACGGCTCAAACGCGTAAATTTTCCGCGAGCCCATCTCCCTACAGGCAAACGAAAAGCAGCCAATGTGCGCACCGATGTCGATCACTACATCTGCCGCCCGGAGTGGCTCCCGAAATATTCCGTACTCGTCCCATTGAATCACCCAGCGTAATATCGAGCGCTCCATGGCGTTCCGGATTGCGACTCGTGAAGATGCCTTTCGATAAGCCCAGTGCGCCCGCGCCAGATCTAACCTTCCCGTGCCCGGTCTGAGGCGATTCAAAAATGGAAGAAGCAACAAACCGGCCAGCGCTCGTGCAGCAGCGACAGCTTCGTCCCACTGGGAATGCAACGCTTCACGCAGCGGATCAGCGTTTAGCCCATCAAAGATCGGGCGCTCAGGCAAATAACAGCGCGCCAATAAGTTATAAGCGGACGCGTCCGTGCGAATCGCCTGTTCCGTCAAGCGGCCTTGATGAAACATCGAATAGTCCGTCCGTTTGCGGTCCCACCATAGGTGCTCCCATAGGTGAATGCTGAAGGCCTTTTCCCCTTCGGATCGCGGCATCGGCGGGCAGTCCTCAAACAATGCAAAGAGTGCCTTGGATGTCGGCGGAAAACTGTAAAAAGATGACTCGGGCTCGATGTGAACTTCCTCCGGATACAGTTCCGCCAAGCGCTGGGGCAACAAGGTTGAATGATTACTCCAAGTCCCGTCGAACGCACCGGCCATCGCATCCAGCCACCTCTGCCCAAACACCGCACCCGGCTCTGCCATCAGAAACGCGTTACAAAGGCTCTTAACCATTGCATCTGCTTTCGGATCCCAAATCTCCAGCTCTTCGCCCATGACAAAGCTCTTTTCGAATAAGTGAGCGGGGATCGGATTCACAAACAAAGTGTCGATGTCCGCATAGACGCCGCCGTGCGCGAGGACTTTCTCCAGCCGGATGAAATCCGCCTGGTGGGCATAACGCAGCGGTCTCAGCGCCGGGTCCCGATAGTGAAATTCGGATACTGTTCGGTTCAGTTCTACATGCACCAGATCCAGGCTTGGTCGGATGCGATCCCAATACGGGCCAAAAGGCAAGTGATGGTAGTACAGCGTCATTCGTTCTGGCCGATTTATCTGACGGCACGATTCCAGGCATAGATAGTGCATGACATGGAAAGCTTCCGTCTGAGGCCGCAGGCCAAATACGAAATGGAAGTGCTTCGGAATTAAGGGCTTCATTGATGGCCCCCTTTTACCTCATCGATAAATTGGAGGATGCCCCGACAAATCTCTTCCGCTCGGAAACGCGCTTCGACAAAATCTCGCAAACGTGCACCTCTGGCGCTCGCTTCATCCCGGTGCTCATTCACATAGCGCAGCGTCGCAGCTGCCGCTTTGCGGTCGGGTTCAGCCCAGCACTGTCGATGAAGAAAGGCGACGCGGTCAATTGCTCCTTGTGGCCTGGCTGTCACCATCTCATATGGCACCGCGTAGGAAAGCTCCGGCGGCAGAAACTCCACCTGTCCACCATTGCGCGTCATGATTACGGGCTTGCCATGAAATGCTGCCTCATATGCTCCAAGCCCCCATCCCTCCGCCCGCGAGAGCGACACAAAACAATCAGCTCTCTCGTGCAACCCATCCATCGCCGCTTCGCTCATCTCATCGGCAATCAGCACAATTCTGGGTGGATCGTCAAAACGCCTTCGGATCTTCTCCATCGCTTGCCTGGAGGAATCCAAGCGCCGGGTAACATGCCACCACCAATGCCCCCACCGCCGCCTCAGTTCATTCACTGCTTGTGTTTTGACAACAAGCGCAACGGCATCGCGTGAAGTGAAAGCTTCGCAAAAGCTTTCCACGACTTGCGCGGTACCCTTGCGATCGCTCCAGCTGCCGATCGTATAGAAGAGGTAGTCGCCTTCGCGGGTAAATTCCGATTCCCACGGTGCCGCCGCTTCTTGCGGACGGGAATAGATATGCGGCGCGACGTGAATTGGACGCTCCACCCCACACCGCAGAAACGCTTCACGGTTCCAGTGGCTGGGCACAATTAGCCCATCCATCCGGTTCAGGATCGGCACCCAGTGGTCGGGCAGGCGCTCGCTCTCCCAGGTCGTGACGCCGATCGCAGTTTTGCCTGGCTCCGCAGCCCGCCAATGATCGAAAAATTCAGGCACCAAATGAACCAGCAATGTGTCGTTTGCAATGCGTTCATCGTGAAGTGTGGCAAATTCGCCCTCAGCGCTCTCTCCCAATGCCAGAGGTTCGAAATAGGTCCCCCAGCTTTTCCCAGGCACCATCGGCGTCCAGCGCAATGAAACTCCTGCTGCTAAAAGCGCTCTCAGATATCCTCGCGCGGCGATTCCATAGCCGGTCGTCGGTTTCAGATTCACTGACGTATAGTGGATTCCAAACATGGCTTGTGCCAATGTAGCACGCTACTTTGGTATTCGGCTTTCGCTGCGCCATGTCGTTGAGACGGTGCGATAGTCAAGAGTTAAGCCCAATGTCAAACCCTACGCTGACTCGCCGACAATTGGCGCTAACTCTTGCTGCCACACAATGCCTGGTTGCGGCAGATGAAGCCCGCCCCAATGTCCTCTGGATTACAACCGAGGACATCGGGCCCGCGCTCGGCGCATACGGCGACACGTACGCTATCACTCCCAACCTCGACCAATTGGCCGCACGAAGCGTGAAGTACAGTAATGCCTGGTCCAATGCCCCTGTCTGCGCGCCAGCCCGCACGACGATCATCAGCGGCATGTACCCTCCATCCACCGGTGCCGAGCACATGCGCAGCATGACCAGACTCCCAGCAACAATGAAGATGTTTCCCTGTTACCTGCGTGAGTCCGGTTATTACACCTCCAACAACGACAAAGAAGACTACAACCTTGAGCACACCGGCAAGGTCTGGGACGATTCAGGCAAACAAGGGCACTGGCGCAATCGCAAAGCCGGCCAGCCCTTCTTTTCTGTCTTCAATTTTCTGACAACGCATGAAAGTCAGGTCATCAAGCGGCCCCACAAGCTGGCGCATGATCCTGCGGAAGCGCGCGTGCCCGCCTACCACCCTGATACCCCGGAAGTGCGGCAGGATTGGGCGCAATACTACGACAACATCACAACCATGGATCGCCAGGTTGCTGGCATCCTCAAGCAGTTAGAGCAGGACGGTCTGGCCGATGACACGATTGCATTTTTCTACGGCGACCACGGCGCGGGCCTGCCGCGAAGCAAACGATTTCCGTACAACTCCGGCTTGCGCGTGCCGATGATCGTGTACTTCCCGGACAAGTTCAAGCATCTGGCGCCAGCCACCTACCAGCCCGGAGGCACGATTGATCGCATGATTTCATTCGTCGACCTCGCCCCAACCGTCCTCAGTCTGGCTGGCATAAAGGCACCTGCTCACATGCAGGGTGCTGCATTCCTCGGCAAACATATAACTGCCGAACGCCGGTACAATTTTGGTTTTCGGGGCCGCATGGACGAGCGCTATGACCTCATGCGGACCGTCACCGATGGTCGCTATGTCTATGTCCGCAACTACATGCCCCACCGCCTTTACGGCCAGCATGTCGCCACCATGTTCCAGACACCGACCACCCAGGTGTGGAAGCGGCTTTTCGATGAAGGCAAGTTGAATGCTGCCCAGCGGCATTTTTGGGAGACTAAGCCGCCCGAAGAACTCTACGACCTCAGCAATGATCGCGACGAGGTGAATAATCTCGCGGCTTCGCCTGCGCATCGCACCACCCTCGAAATTTTGCGCAAAGCCAATCAGGAACATCTCAGGAAGATTCGCGACGTTGGCTTCCTGCCAGAGGGTGAGATCCACAGCCGCTCAATTGGGTCATCCCCCTATGAAGTCGGCCATGATGAGAAGCTCTATCCGATGGAGCGAGTCATTGCGACAGCCGAAATGGCATCCTCGCTCGACCCCAAGGCGACCCCGGCCTTGGCAAAGTCTCTGTCCGATCCCGACAGCGCCGTGCGTTACTGGGCGGCTTCGGGACTACTCATGCGCGGCGCAAAGGGCTTTGAGTCCACCAGCGCCGTCTTGCGCAGCGCGCTGCGTGATTCCGGGCCCTACGTGCGAGCCGTTGCTGCCGAAGCACTTGCCCGTTATGGCAACTCCAAGGATCTGGAGCAGGCCCTTGCCGTTCTGGCAGACCTCGTCCCGGCAGATACGAACGGCACCTACGTCTCGCTATGGGCTCTCATCACAATTGATGATCTGGGCGAAAAAGCAAAGCCAATCTGGACACAAATCAAGGGTGCAAAAACACTCGACGCCAAGGCCGCTGATCGAGCCCAGGGCTACCCTGGCCGGGTAATGCAAAAGCTGAAAGCTGCATCTGGTTCCGTGACACAACCAGTGCCGTGACACAATGCAATTCAGGTCCAGGAGAACTCATGACCAATTCTGTTTCGCGACGATATTTCTTTATGGGGTCGCTCTTGAGCGGCGCAGTCCCGGCGGCTGGCTGGGGCAGTATTGCCTCGCTGCGTGCGCTTGGCTACAAGCCCTTTTACAACAAGCTCAATGTGGCCTCAATTGGGGTCGGTGGACGCGGCGGTGCGATCCTCGGAGAAGTTGCGCAGACCGAAAACATAGTCGCTCTCTGCGATGTCGACGTCGACCGCGCTGCTCCCAGCATGAAGCGCTTTGAAAAGCTTCCCGTGTACAAGGACTTCCGTGTCCTGTTGGACAAGGAGAGCAAGAACATTGATGCGCTCACGATTGCGATTCCCGACTTCATGCACGCAACCGTGGCGCTGGCTTGCATGGAACGCGGCAAGCACGTCTATCTGGAAAAACCGCTGACGCGCACCGCCTGGGAAGCGCGGCTGTTAGCTGACGCGGCAGTGAAATACAAAGTCGCGACGCAAATGGGCAACCAGGGCTTCTCCCACGAGTCCCATCGCGTGGCGGCAGAAATCCTCTGGTCTGGCGAAATTGGCGACGTGACAGAAGCCCACGTTTCCACCACCCCCGGCACTCATCCCACCGGTTTGCAGGAGCCGCCTCCCGAAGGGTCCGTACCCGACACACTCGATTGGCAGGCGTGGCTGGGCAACTCGCCGATGCGCCCTTACAGCTCCTACTACGTCCCGTATAACTGGCGCGGGTTTTACTCGTTTGGCACCGGACAAATCGGCAACTGGGCCACACACGCTGCCGGTCCCGTGCACCACGCCCTGCAGCTCGGCGCTCCAACCAGCGTGGAGTGCATATCGCAAACGGGAGCCAGTAAGATTAGCTTCCCCGACCGCGCCACCATCCGTCTGGACTTCCCCGCTCGCGGCAGCATGCCCGCAGTGAAGGTCTTCTATCACGACTCGGCGCGGGCCAGCGATCCGGATGTCTATCATGTTCCAGGCATGGAAAATGAGGTCATCCTGCCCTCACCCAACAACCTTGGCAACAAGGGGCGCGGCACACCAAGACCTGAGCCGCAGGCGCAACGCCCAGCCGCAGCAGGCGGCCGACGCGTTGGCAATGGCGGAGAATCGGTACGCGTATTCGGACGCGAGCGAGAAGGGCCACAGCGCGGTCTGTTAACCGGCAACGGTGCAGTCTTTGTTGGCACCAAGGGAATCATGGCGACCGTTGATCGCGGAGAAGGCGTGTGGCTCTTGCCATCCAAACGATGGGCCGAATATGTCTTGCCGCCGCAATTGTTGACTCGATCTCCTGGTCACATGGCAGACTGGGTGCGGGCCTCCAAAGGCGGTGATCCCGGATGCTCTAACTTCGGCATTACGGGCCCCTACGCCGAATGGTTGGCGTTGGCAGCGCTGGCCTTCCAGGTGCCCGGCAAGTTGAACTGGGACAGCAAAACGATGCGCTTCACCAATAGCGTAGAAGCAACCAAACTTGTCCGCCCGGTGTATCGACCGGGTTGGGAACTCAAACTTTAAAAGGCGGATTGAACATGAATCGACGCACCTTTATGGCTTCCGTTGCCGCCGGAGCAGTCGCAACGGCGGCACCTGCCAGCGACAAACCAAACATCATCGTGATCCTGGCCGACGATATGGGTTTCTCCGACATTGGCTGCTACGGATCTGAAATCTCGACGCCGAATCTCGATGCGCTCAGCAAGGCGGGCGTGCGCTTCACGCACTTCCGCAACACCGCCCGCTGCTGCCCGACGCGAGCCGCATTGTTGACTGGCCTCTACTCGCATCAGGCCGGAATCGGTCACATGGTGGGCGACTACGGCCTGCCGGGCTATCGCGGCGACTTGAGCCGCAATGCGGTCACCATCGCAGAAGCTCTCAAGCCCGCTAGTTACTCCACCGCCATGATTGGTAAGTGGCATGTAACTCCGCCGGATACAACCAAGCGGCATAACTGGCCGCACAAGCGTGGCTTCGATTATGTCTATTCGACGATCGTCGGCTCCAATAACTACTTCCAGCCCAACCAGCTCGTGCGCAACGACGACTTCATTCAGACCTCTGGAGATTACTACTACACCGATGCCCTTTCAACCGAAGCCGTCGGCGTGATCGAGCGCCACAAAGGCAAAGCAAATCCTTTCTTTATGTATCTCGCCTACACCGCGCCACATTGGCCCCTGCAGGCCCGCGAAGAGGACATCAAGAAGTATGAGGGTCGCTACAAGTCTGGATGGGATCATTTGCGCGAAGAACGCTACCAGCGGATGCTCAAGGTCGGTTCTGTTGAGAAGAAGTGGGGCATTGCACCCCGCGATGTGGAAGTTCCCGCCTGGGATTCCGTGCCAAATAAAGAGTGGCAACAACGCCGCATGGAAGTTTATGCCGCGCAGATTGAAGCCCTCGATCGGGGAGTGGGCCGCGTGCTCGCTGCATTGAAAAATTCCGGCATGGAAGACAACACGCTGGTGATGTTCATGGCCGACAACGGCGGCTGCGCCGAGGTCATCAACAACAATCCCCGCCCTGCCTATGGGACGACAACGATTCAGGGTAAGCCGATGGTCTGGGGCAATCGTCCAGAAGTTATGCCGGGGCCGGCAACCACCTTCCAAAGTTATGGCCCAGAGTGGGCTCATCTCAGCAACACGCCATTTCGCCTCTATAAACACTGGGTCCATGAAGGCGGAATTTCCTCACCCTTCATCGCGCGCTGGCCGAAACAAATCAAGCAGCGCGGCGGCTGGACCAAGCAATCAGGACACATGATCGACGTCATGGCCACCTGCCTGGACGCCGCAGGCGTGAGCTACCCAAAGACCTATCAGGGCCAGACAATCACTCCCATGGAGGGCAAGTCTCTGCTGCCCGCAATGCGCCAGCCCAAGAAGCCTGTGGATCGCAACATCTATTGGGAGCACGAAGGCAATCGCGCTGTCCTCGACGGACATTGGAAACTCGTAGCCAAGCACAAAGATCCCTGGGAGCTCTACGATATGGCCGAAGATCGCATCGAGATGAAGAACCTCGCCGCCTCCGAACCAGCCCGTGTCAAAAAGATGGAAGCGCAATATCAGGCGTGGGCCAGCCGCGCCCAGGTAGTGCCCTGGGATGAGTTGAAGCGCCCCGCAACCGCTGGCATGTGAGGAACCATTTATGACCGATGCAAGCACACCTTCTGGAATCTCCCGCCGCTCCTTTGTGGGCGCGGCCCCGGCGCTGAGCGCTCTCCCGATCCAAGCTGCGCTGCAGGCACCAACGGCGCGCGGCACCTCGGCACCCAACATCCTTTTGATCATCTGCGATCAAATGCGCGGCGATGCCCTCGGCTACATGGGCAACCCCAACGCCCGCACTCCCAACTTGAACCGGATGGCCCGCCAGGGCGTCTTGTTCGACAATTGCTTCTCCAATAATCCCGTCTGCGTTCCATCGCGCAAGTCGCTCTTCTCGGGCCTCTATCCGCATCAGCACGGGTCCCTCACCAACCAGCAGGACAGCTTCCTCGAGACACCAGACACGATCATCGGTCACTTCAGAAAGCAGGGCTATCGCACCGGCTATTTTGGCAAGAATCACACCTTCACCAAAGAGGCGATGAAGGATGTCGACAAGGTCGGCGTGCGAGACCGCGAGCCCTTTCGCGCTTACAACAAGTGGAGCACTCCCTGGTGGTATTCACCGACTTTCTGGCCTGAGGAAAAGTGTCATCCGCACCTCAACTCAGAAGACGCCATCGACTTTCTCCGAACCCAACCCAAGGGTGAGCGCTTCTTTCTAACCGTTAGCTACTTCGATCCGCATCCGCCCTACTTCGCCCCCGCCGAACACATCATGCGGCGCGACCCGAATACGATTCGCATCCCTGACTACCTTCCCCCCGATGCCCTCACCCCGCGCCTCGGCGAATTCAGCCGCGCCCTTGGGCTTGAAAAACTCGGCGAGGCCGACATGAAACAGGCCATGCACCACTACCATGCTGCGGTCGAGTGGGGTGTCGATCAACAGGTTGGCCGTCTGCTCGATACACTCGATCGCCAAAATCTCTCCAAGGACACGGTCGTCGTATTTGTGTCCGATCACGGAGACTTCTGTGGCCACAACAACATGCTGGCCAAGGGTATGTTCCTCCATGACTCGCTCTTGCACGTTCCCATGATCTGGTACGCCCCGGGCCGCATGCCGCAGGGTGTCCGGCGATCAGACATGGCGCAGTTGATCGATGTTTTCCCAACCCTGTGCGAGCTCACCGGTGGCGCAATCCCGACAAAACTTTCGGGCCGGTCCCTGAAGACCGCGATACAAGGCGAAGAAGATAAATCGCCCGATCGCACAATCTACACGTCAGCCGCCTATGGCCGTATCAAGTTCGACAAGCTTGCAGAAGGCCAGGACGAAATCGCGCTGCACACCAGGGTCCTGAAGCACGCAATGACGCCCACACATCGCACGTCCATGGCTCGCACCAAAGACTGGAAGCTGATCCTCAATGAAGAGGGGCCTCCCGAGCTCTATCACATGAATGGCGGCCACATCGAGCCAGCCAATGTGGCTAACCGCAAAGAGTATGCAGACACTCGCCGCGGGCTTGAGAAGGGCCTGTCGCAGTGGTGGAAGTGGTAAATATATGAAACCCATCTTACTCACGCTCGCCATTTCGCTCGCCATCTGTTTTGGCGCAGACCCAACCGCCATCAAGCTGGACAGCATCAAAGGAATCAAGCTCATCGGCGTCGACATTGAAACCACTTCCTACAAAGGCAAGCCAGCAATGCGCGTAGCCCACCGCGAAGGTGAAGACGGTCGAAGCCTGGCCATCCTCCCTGACATCCACTTTGCAAATGGAACCATCGAGTATGAGTTTGCCGCAACCGTAAAGCCTAACGCGCCCGCTGGCTATCGGGGCTTCACGGGCCTTGCCTTCCGCCTCTCCGGCGACGGATCGCGGTACGAATGTTTCTACCAGCGGCCCCTGAACGCACGATCCCAGGATCAGGAGCAGCGCAACCATTCGGTGCAGTATATATCTATGCCTGACTACCCTTGGCAGCGACTACGCAAAGAGACCCCGTCCCGCTATGAAGCCTACGCCGATCAAGTGGTCGGCGAATGGACAAGGGTGAAGATTTCAGTTCAGGTAGACAAGGCCACCATCTACATCAACGGTGCAGAGCAACCCACCCTGATCGTAAATGATCTCAAGCACGGCGCCTCCAGTGGGCCCCTGGCGCTCTGGGTGGATGTGGGCACTACGGCGTACTTTGCAAATCTGCGAGTCAGCCCTTCCCCCGTGCGGTAGAGATCGCCCGCAGTTTCGTGCGCAACTGTGTCTTGAGTTGATCCATCGCTGGCGCCTGCGCCAGATTCTTCAGCTCGTTCGGGTCTGTCTTGTAGTCGTACAGCTCTGATCCTTCCGCGCCATCTGCCCACTCCGTGAAACGATAGCGCTCGGTGCGGATGCTATAGCCATCGACGAAGGCCGCGCCATCGGCTGCCTTTCGAGTCGCATTGGCAGGCCGACGCATTTGGCTGATCGCCGGTCGATCCCATGCCGCTTGCGGGTTCTCCAGCAGCGGACGAAGGCTCTTGCCATGCAGATTCGCTGGAACCTGCGATAGCCCGCAAAGGTCGGTCAATGTCGGATAAAAGTCGAGCATCTCCACCGTCCTTGGGGATGCCTTCCCCTTGGCCTTCACCCCGGGCCCGGCAAAGATCAGCGGGATGCGCGCTGCCGCCTCAAAGACGGTTTGCTTCATCCACTGGCCATGCTCGCCCAGCGCATACCCGTGGTCAGACCAAAACACAACGACAGTATTTTCCGTCAGTCCGAGGCGATCCAGAGCGCCCAGCAGTCGGCCCACGTTCGCATCGACAAAACTCACAGAGGCATAGTAGGCCTGCAATGTTTCACGCTGCTGCTGCTCGGTCAAATTCCAGTTCGCAGGTGTCGTAAAGTACGCCCACGGCGGCGCGATTTCCATCTCGCCCTCCGCCAATGGATAGGGTTTCAATTTCTCAGGCGGGTAGAGGTCAAAGTACTTCTTCGGGGAGATGTAAGGGCAATGAGGCCTGTAGAAACCCGCTGCAAGAAAGAACGCTTCATCTTTGTGGCGTTCCATCAACCGGATGGTTTCAGTTGCCACCATGCCATCCGTATGTTTCTCGTCCGGTTCCGGCGAAGCATAGAAGGCCAGCGCTGAGCCCAGACCCTTGCGCGCGGGAGTATGGTTCGTGACCTTGTCTTCCTCAGTCTTGTCCACACCCTTCGGATTGATTCGCTCATTCCACGAAGGCTCATCATCAAGACCATTCGTGCCGATCTGCCCAGGGTTGCCGTAGTGGTAGATCTTACCGACGCGAGCCGCAAAATACCCGTTCTTCTGAAAACACTGCGATAGCGTCACCACGTCGGGAATCGCCTTACGAAAATGCGTGGTCAGCTCATATACTTTCGTCGTGTCCGGTGCCAGGCCTGTCATCAGCGAAGACCGTGACGGGCTGCACAATGCGAATTGCGTATAAGCGTGAGAGAAGCGAACGCCGCGCGCTGCAAGGCGGTCCAGATTGGGCGTCTTCACCACGGGATGCCCATAGCAACCAAGCGCAGCGCTCAGGTCATCGGTGGCGATGAACAGTACGTTCGGTTTCTTCTTCGATTGCGCCGCCCCCAACATCGCGGTGCCGGTCGCGGTCAGAAATTGTCGTCGATTTAGCATTGTTGTCCTAGGAATTGATGTCACTTACACAGCGGAATCCGATATTCGTCGTTGCGCTGTCCGGCGTGTTCGAAGTCCTCGCCGCCACTCGATAGCGGTTGCAGTAGGACTTATGGCAAAGGTACGAGCCACCCTTCATCACCTTACCCTTTCCCATCGGAGGCCCGATCGGATTGCTTCGCGTCCCGGTGATGTGATAACTCGGATCAAACCAATCGCTACACCACTCCCAGACATTGCCGGTTGTCGTATACAGACCATAGCCATTCGGCGCAAATGAGCGCGGCGGGCAAGTCCCCTTATAGCCATCCTCACCCGAGTCGAAGTTAGGAAAATCGCCCTGCCAGGTGTTGCTTAAGTGCACCCCTCCCGGCGTCAATTCGTCCCCCCACGGATAGATCCTCTGCACCTGCCCGCCGCGCGCCGCGTACTCCCACTCGGCCTCGGTCGGCAACCGCTTCCCCGCCCACTTGGCATATTCGGTGGCGTCATTCCAGGACACTTGCACCGCCGGGTAATCGTCGCGACTCTCGATCGAGCTGTCCGGCCCTTCTGGATGCTTCCAATCGGATCCGGTCACCTTGCACCACCAGTTCACTTCCCGCACCGTGTCGTCCACTAACTCCTTGTATCGCTCAGGCGAAAAGTGTCCTTGGAAAACAAACGACCAGCCAAAGCGTTCTGATTCTGTGACAAACCCCGTCGCTCGAATGAACTCTGCAAATTGCACATTCGACACCGGCGCAACATCGATAAAGAAAGGATCGATGACGACCTCCCGTATCGGCCCCTCCCCGTCTTTGAGAAAACCGTCAGCGAAGTCAGTCCCCATCAAAAATGGCCCGCCGTCCAGGCGCGTCATCCCCTCGATGGATCCTCCAGTCGCCCGCTTTCGCTCCGCCGATGCCCCTCGCGACTGTGCCAGCGTGTTTGCTCTTTCCTTGCTAGGCACGCAGCACGGATGCGGAACCTTGGCGCTGGCAAATAACTCAAATTCTTTGTTCATCCCTGCCTGTAATAATATGATCAAACACACGCAAGAGGGATGGTTCATGGCATTACTGGTAAATGGGGAACGGATTGACGACGCGGCTCTTCGCGAAGAACGGCGGACCATTCGCCGTGCTCTCACCGAGCGCATGCCGCAAGAAAGTGCAACTGTAATCGAAAAGCGTGCCGACGAGTGGGCGCGCGAAAATCTGATCGAGCGAGTCCTCATCAAACAGGCAGCGTCCCGCGATGGCGCGCCGATTCCCCCGACTGTCATCGACGAGGCGATTGCCGAGGCGACAGCGACGGGCGCAGACTCCGCTTCGCGAGCTGAAATCGAACTGGGGATGCGCGTCGAGCGCATGCTGACCAAACTCAGTTCGCGAGCCCAGCCGCCCCGCCCCAAGGACATTGCCGACTACTACCAGAAGAACGCAGCCGCGTTCAAAATACCGGAAGCATGGCACGCCAGCCACATCGTAAAAAACGTAGACGGACACAATACCGAGGAGGCGGCAAAGGCAGCTATCGAAATAATCAATCTCCGGCTCCAGCAGGGTGAGTCCTTCGAACAGGTAGCCGACGAAGTCTCCGATTGCCCCGGCCGCGGCGGCGACCTCGGCTTCTTTGGCCGCGGCCAAATGGTAGAAGAGTTTGAAACCGTTGCCTTCGCGCTCGCCCCCGGCCAGGTCAGCGAAGTCTTTCGCACCGCCTTCGGCTTCCACATCGCCAAAGTCCACGACCATCGCCCCGAGGGCGTGCTGCCGCTCGACGCGGTAAGCAGCGATATTGAAGCGCAGTTGCTGGCCGAGAGTAAACAAAAGACCGTCGAGCGCTACATCGACTCATTGCGGGCCAAAGCAAAAATCCAGGATCTGGCCTAGACCCGACCCGCAAATTCCCGCTTCTCAGTCGCAATCTTGACCTTTTCCCCTTGCTTGATGAACAGGGGGACGCGGATCTCAAGTCCCGTTTCAAGCTTGGCAATCTTGGTCGCACTGCCGCTGGACGTATCGCCCTTCACGGCTGGTTCCGCCACGCTCACCATAAGCTCGACAAACATCGGCAGATTCAGTCCAATCGGATTGCCGTTGTACTTCAGCAAATCCACGACCACGCCGTCCACCAGGCATTCCAGCGCGTCGCCCATGATGTCCTCAGACAGCGTGAGAGTCTCAAAGCTCTCCTGGTCGAGAAAGTGTGACCCCTCACCGTCGCTATACAAGTAGGAGGCTGGCATCAATAAAAGATCGGGCTCCTTGAACTTATCGCCCGCTTTGAAAGTCTTCTCAAAGACAGCGTTCGTCAGCAGATTGCGCATCTTTAGGCGCACCAGCGTCTGACCGCCACGCGCCGTGGGCGTGCTGATTTCCGAGTCGAGGCAGGAGAACGGGACGTTGTCCAGCTCAAACAAACTCCTGCGCTTAATGTTGATTGCGTCGATCAGTGCGGCCATAAACTCCTCTATTTCTCATCCATTATAAGTTGCACCGGCAATGATGAAGTGGCAGAAACAGCCGATGCGAAAAGTGGCAGGCCAAACAGAGGCACTTTCCGCCAAGGTGCTAGCCTAACGCGATTCCCTCAGCAAAGATGAAGATTCCAGTATTGAAAAGCACGGCGTTGGGCGATGCAAATTTTATACAATGCAGTAATGCGTTTCCCAGCAGTCGCTTCACTCTTGTTGCTTATCACGGCCTCACTCCACGCCCAGGAGACCCGATCCATGCTTTTTGGCCGCGTCCTCGATCCCCAATCTGCGGTCGTCGCCGGGGCAAAGGTTGTGGTGCGCAATACCGATACAGGCGCAAAGCAGGTGATCTCGACAAAGGACAACGGCTACTACGAAGCCAACCTTCTGATGCCCGGCAGTTACGAGGTTACGGTCGAAAAACAAGGCTTTAAGAAAATGGTGCGGCAAGGCATCACCCTCCCAGTCTCGTCCAGAATTGAAGTCGATCTCGCCCTGCAGGTGGGCGGAGTTGCGGAGGTCATTACAGTCACTGCTGACGCGCCCATGCTCGAAACCAACGCCGTCAGTTCTGGCCGCGTCATCGATAACAAGTCGCTCATGGAACTTCCAGTCATGGGCAATTCCGCAATGCTTCTCGTTAAACTCGCGCCGGGTATCCAAACCGGCGGCGTCAACAATTACCTCGCACTTCACTCCAACGCCGGTGGCTCTGACTATTCAGTTGGCGGCAACATCGGTGGCAACGCCTGGACCCTCGACGGCTCGCCCAATCAAGGGCCCGGTCGACGCACGGCCTATCTTCCCTACACCGACGCCGTCGCTGAATTCAAAGTGGAAACCAACAACTTTGACGCGGGCATCGGGCAAAGTTCGGGCGCAGCCATCACCATGATTTCCAAATCAGGCACCAATCAGTTTCACGGCACCGCCACCTGGCAGCATTGGCAGCAGCGCTGGCTTGGCACACCCTTCTTTGTCAAACAGAATTACTATCGCCGCATCGCTGCGGCAGAGGCGGCGGGCAACCCCACGCTGGCCAACGAACTCCGCAACACCGACAAGCAACCAACCGGTCGCTCCAATAACTGGGGTGCCTCCGGTGGCGGGCCCGTCATCATCCCCAAGGTCTTTGACGGGCGCAATAAGCTCTTCTGGTTCTTCACCTACAACGCCTTCAAGGACACCAAGGTGGAAGACGCCAGTCAATTCAACCGCACCGTGCCCAGCTTGAAGGCACGTGAAGGCGACTTCAGCGACATGCTCGCCATTGCCAACGGCAGTCGCTATACCGTTCACGATCCGCTGACGATCGTCCGCGATCCTGCCCGGCCCAATAACTTCATCCGCACTCCTTTCCCAGGCAACATCATCCCCAAGAGTCGCTTCGTCAATCCTTCTTTTGCCGAGATCATGAAGCTCTACCCCAATCCCAACGTCGTCATTCCGTCCAATCAGGATCCCGTCAATAACTACCTCGCCTCCATGACTCCTTACAACTGGGACTACAAGGCGTTTTCCAATCGCGTCGACTATAACATCAGCAATAAGTGGCGAATGTTTGGACGCTGGTCCTACAACAATTTCAGCCCTGAAGATCGCGGCGATTGGACCTACGAAACCGCTCGCGGCCTCAACGTCGGAGGCCTCGTTCGCAACAACAAAGGAGGGAACATTGACGTGGTTTACGCGCAGTCACCAACCACTCTATGGAACTTCAATGTGGCCATGAACCAGTTCCGCGAAGGCAACATTCAGCCCAAAGCGCGTGAATACAAACCCACCAGCATCGGCCTGCCTTCCTACATGGACGACAAAGCTGGGGCACTCTCGTTGTTGCCGCAGATGGCTCTCGCCGGCTATTCGACAATCAGCCCCGGTGGCTACGCGACATTCACCCGCACCCGCCAGGCAACGGTCAAACTCGAGGGCACCTTCATTCGCGGCAAGCATTCCTTCCGCACCGCCTTCGACAATCGAAATCACTTCCGTACGGGCGGCGGCGGCGGCAACACCTCCGGCAATTTCAGCTTCAATCAGAATTACGTGCGCCGCAATGATGACGGCTTCACGCCCGCCAGTGACCTCGGCCTCGGTATGGCTGCGTTTATCCTCGGCATCCCATCCAGCGGCAGCGTGGCAACCAACGACAACTATGCCACCCACACGCCTTACTACGGCTCCTTCATTCAGGACACCTGGCGCCTCAGCAACAAGCTCACCCTCAGCATCGGTTTGCGTGTCGAATACGAGCGCGGTGCCACAGAGCGCTACAACCGCTTCATTGGCAACTTCGACCCTGCCTATGTTCCCGCCTTCGCCAAAGCCGCAGAAGCCGCTTATGCCATGAATCCAATTCCCGAACTCGCCGCCAGTCAGTTCAAAGTTGTCGGTGGCAACACCTATCCCGGCACCAACGGTGCCTCGCGCAATCTTTACAAGAACGAATTGATGTGGCTGCCGCGAATTGGCGTGGCCTACCAGTTGAACACCAAGACCGTACTTCGCGGCGGCTTCGGTACCTTCTTCGATACCTTGAATGTGATGAACTTCGGCCCCGATCAATCTGGCTTTTCTCGCAGCACCAGCATGATCGTTTCCAATGATTTTGGGCAGACCTGGAATTTTCCCGGCAGCGCCAATCCCGCCAATGGCGGCAGTCCCTTGAAAGATCCCTTCCCACTCCGCTCGGATGGAACCCGTTTCGACACCCCCACCCGCGATGCCCTCGGCGGATTCGCCCGCCAGGGCCGCGGCTTTGGCTACACCGCCTTCAATCAGCCCCATGCCCGTCAGCAGCGTTGGCAGATTGGCGTCCAGCGCCTCCTCGGCTCGCGCATGGTGCTGTCGGCAACCTATCAGGGCTCCTACTCCGATCGCATCTCACTCGGTCGCAGTGAGTCGCCGTTGCCCAGCCAATACTTCGCAACCGGAACAACGCGCAACGACGCCAACGCAAACAACATGAACGCGAATGTTGCCAATCCGTTCTTTATCAATAACTTCAATCGTGCCGACTTTTCCCCGCTCGTCTGGACCGACATGAACACCAACGGCTTCTTCACCTCGCCCACCATTCGCAAAAGTCAGTTGCTTCGGCCCTACTCCCAGATCAATGGCCTTACCAACAACAATGAGTCTTCCTCCTACACCAGAGCCGACGAATTGCAGATTTCCTTTGAACGCCGCTTTTCCAAAGGCTGGAACCTCAACCTCGGCTACACTGCCCTGAAGCTGCGCGAAGCAGACTTCTTCGCCAACGAGTTCGACGGCGCCCGCACCGAGCGTCCTTCCAACGATGGCCGTCCGCACCGCTTCACTGCCACCGGTGTCTACGAACTCCCCTTCGGTAAGGGCAGGCCGTTCCTGGCCTCCACACCCAAAACCGTGGATTTCCTTGTCGGAGGCTGGCAGGCCAGCGCCACTTACGAATATCAGCCCGGCCCGCTCGTCGACTTTGGCAACCTCTTCTACTACGGCAGCAACGTCGACGATGTCGCCAATGTGAATCGTACCTGGGACACCTGGTTCAATACGGCAAACTTTGAACGAACCGCCGCAAAGGGACCCAACGGGCCCCACGTGCGCGTCTTCCCAACTCGTGTCGTCGGCCTCCGCGCCGATTCCACCAATCAGTGGAATGCGAACATGAGCAAGAACTTCAAGCTCTCAGAAAGGGCGGCAATGCAAATCCGCCTCGATGCCCTCAACGTGCAAAACCGCTCCCAGATGGCCGGCCCCAACACAGATCCCTTCTCCACCAATTTCGGGCGCATCACCAGCCAGACCTCGGCGGTGAACCGCTGGCTGCAAATCCAGGCCCGTATCAGCTTCTAGCCTGCCTCAGCCAAACGGCTGATCAATCGCCGGGCTCTGCTTCGTAAAGAATCGCGGGCCCTCTGCGGTCATGTAGAAACAGTCCTCCAGACGAATCCCAAATTCGCCATAGATCGTAATCATCGGCTCATCGCTAAAGCACATTCCCGGCGCAAGCCGCGTCTTGTTGCCACGCACCAGATTCGTCCATTCGTGCCCATCCAGTCCGATCCCATGCCCCGTTCGATGAGGCAAGCCCGGCACCTTGTAATCCGGGCCAAAGCCCGCGTCCGTGATCACCTTCCGCGCTGCGGCATCCACCGACTCGCAAGTAGCCCCGATCTTCGCCGCCGCAAAAGCCGCGTCCTGCGCCTTCCGCTCCAGGTTCCAGATCTCTCGCTGTCTCGCTGTATGCTTCCCGTACACCACCGTCCGCGTAATGTCCGCCTGATAACCCTCCACGCTCACACCATCGTCGATCTGCACAACGTCACCCTCACGCAGCTTCTGCGGCGTAATGCTGCCATGTGGGAAAGCGGTGTACTTTCCAAAGCTCACCAGCGCCGCCCCGGAGTAACCAAGAGCCCGATACGCGGACGTCATATTGTTCCGCAGATCGCTCTCGGTCATGCCCTCCTTCAACGTCGCCAGCGCCGCCCGATACGCCACGATAGTGACATTGTTGGCATGCTGCAGCAAGGCAATCTCAGCGGGCGACTTATACATCCGGCACCCCGCCGTAACAGGGTCGGCACTTACGTATTCCAGGCCCGGCGCTTCCTTGCGAATGCCGTCGAACACAAAGAACCGGACGCGCTCCTCAATCCCCACACGACCGGTCGTGACGCCTCGATCCTTCAGAATCCCGGCAATCTTTTGATACGGGCTCTCATCCTCTTCCCAGACACGGATGTCCGTGCCAAAGCCGATCACCTCTTTGGCTCGCGCCTCTTCAAAGGCCGGGACAACCCAGGCGAGTTCCCCGCGCGCGGGAAAGACAAGGCCAAAGGTCCGCTCGCTCGCACCCCAACGCGTGCCGGTAAAGTAGAACATGCTCGACGCGCCTTCAAGAAAGATAGCGTCGATCTTGTTCTCGCGCATCAATCGCCGCGCCTTCTCCATCCGCGCCAGGCGCTCTTCTTTTGTGATGGGAACAGCGCCCTCTTTCATCGGTCGAAGTTTTCGAATAGGCTCCGGCAACTCCGTTGTCTGGGCCGCAACCACGCGCCCCGTTCCGATTGCCAACGCCATAGTTCCAAATGTCCTGCGATTCATGTTCGTTGATTTTCGCACAGCGTCTCTGAATCCGCGACCCAGCTATCCTCAGATAATATGCGCACTGCCGTGGGCCTTCTAGCCCTATGTCTCTTCTCATCGGCCTGTCGGCAGATTCCCAATGACAAGCCCAACTTGCCGCCAATCGTCGGAACATGGTTGGTAAAAATTCCAGAAGCGCCGTTCACGCACCACATGTTCGTATTCCATGCAGACGGGACGATGTTGCAATCGAATCCCGACGCCGGAGATCCGCTCACCAGCGACAGCAACGGCGTGGGTGTGTGGGTCGCGGACGGCGAAGGGATCAAGGGAAAGTTTGTTGAGGTCATGGCGGATCGAACAACCCACAAATTTGTCAGTCGCGGCGAGATAGCCTTCTCGATCAAGCTAAGCGGCAATGCCCTCACCGGCACAGCGAGCGCAATCTTCTACGACACCGAGGGACGCCAAATCAGAGGGCCAATCGCGGCGACCCTCCAAGGGCAACGCATGGTTCCCTAGTCCAGCCACTTGGCTTTCAGCTTGGCTGTTCTACAATCCTGCTATGCGGTTCAGACGAGTCATCAAAACAATTTTCGCTCTGCTCCTTTTTCTTCCCATGCCCGCGCTCCTTGCCCCCTACTTTTCACCGGAGCCTCTGGACGCGGCATACAGGATTTACCACCCCTTCCTGTACCGATACCCGAACCACACGGCCCACATTCTACGCAACCCCAACGCGATGATGCTCCTGGCGGAAAAGCCCCGCCCCACGCAGTCATTGTGCGTCTTGGCATTGATGATCAAATACTGGTAATCGCAGTCCAGCTTGAAGAGATTGGAAAAATTTTGGCAACCGTTTCAACCCAAAGCATCCCGTTCAAGCTTAGGCTGAGAGAAAAGACATGAAAAAGAATTCCGCCACCGCCCCTCGCAAGACCGCGCCTGCCGCATTTCCCAAGATTGGCTCCATCGCCTTTGAAGGGCCCCAATCGAAAAACCCGCTCGCCTTCAAGCACTACGACGCAGGCGAGATTGTCGATGGCAAATCGATGCGCGAGCACCTGCGCTTTTCGGTCGCTTACTGGCACACCTTTCGCGGCACCGGCAGCGATCCCTTCGGCGCTGGCACGATGCAACGTCCCTGGGACGACGGCTCCAATACAGTCATCAACGCGCAAAACCGCGTTCGCGCCGCCTTCGAGTTCATGGGCAAACTCGGGGCACCCTATTACGCCTGGCACGACCGCGATGTCGCCCCCGAGGGCCGCACCCTGTCTGAAACAAACCGGAATTTCGACGCCGTAGCCAAAGTCCTCAAAGAGCAACAGCAGCGCACCGGCATCAAGCTCTTGTGGGGCACCGCCAACCTCTTTTCTCATCCGCGCTACATGCACGGTGCCGGCACCAGTTGCAACGCCGACGTCTTTGCCTTTGCCGCAGCAACGGTGAAGAAGGCCATCGAAGTCACCCACGATCTCGGCGGCGAAGGTTACACCTTCTGGGGCGGCCGTGAAGGCTACATGACCCTGCTCAACACCGACATGAAACGCGAGCAGGAGCACCTGGCAAAATTCCTGCACCTCGCAGTAGCCCACAAAAAATCAATCGGTTTCAAGGGCCAGTTCTACATCGAGCCAAAGCCCAAAGAGCCCACCAAGCACCAGTACGATTCCGACGCCGCAGCCTGTCTCAACTTCCTGCGTGAGTTCGACTTGCTCCCTCACTTCAAGCTCAACATCGAGGCCAATCACGCCACCCTGGCCGGGCACACGATGCAGCACGAGTTGGAAGTCGCCGGCGCCGCCGGTGCCCTGGGTTCCATCGACGCCAATACCGGCGACGAGTTACTCGGCTGGGACACTGACCAATTCCCCACCAATATCTATCTCGCTGCCCACACGATGTTGGCCGTGCTCAAATTCGGTGGCTTCAAGACAGGCGGCGTCAATTTCGACGCCAAGGTTCGCCGCGAGAGCTTCGAGCCGATTGATTTGTTCTACGCGCACATTGGCGGCATGGATGCCTTCGCCCGCGGCCTGAAGATTGCTTCAGCCATTCGCAACGATGGCCGTCTGGCGCAATTCGTCAAGCAGCGCTACGCCTCGTGGGATTCCGGCATCGGAGCCAAGATCGAAGCGGGCAAGGCATCGATGAAGGAAATCGAAGCCTACATCATCAAGAAGGGCGAAGTCGACAAAAACGCCAGCGGTCGCCAGGAATTCCTCGAAAACCTGATGAACGAGTTTATTTAAGCTCAAGCAAGTGGCAGGCACAACTACAAATAAACTGATGAGGCTCGCCCGAATGTGGACTCGGGCCAAGACGCGCTACCGACGCACTTAATTTCATCGAAGCGATTGTTCACGAACGAGCCGAGCATGTTCAAAGGGATCGATCCACGGTTGCTGGGGAGTTGCGATTTCCACGCTAGCCTCAACCTCTCAAGCCGAGGTCCGCTCTCCATTCCCCCAAAAGAAAACACCCCGCAGTTCGGGGTGTTTAGCTAAGGATGCTATCGCTAGCCTTGCCTTGCGTCGGACAAAGTCCGCTTACTAAGACAAGCTGGGACAATGGCCGCTTCGATATACTCGATTACTAACTTAACGCTGGACTTTTTGCTTGTCAAGCATAAACTATGTCTTAGATTATGACAATTCCACCTTTTACTAGAAAGCCGGACGGCCATTATGTACTCGGGATCGACTTAGGCTCCGCTTCCGTCGGCCTGGCGCTCCTCGAAACGAATTCTGGCGAAATCGTACACACCAGCGTCCGCGTATTTCCAGCTGGAATGACCGGCAGTGAAAACGATTGGGAGAATGGCAAAGAAGTTTCTAACGCCGCCCAGCGTAGGCTCGCACGCGGACAACGCCGTCAGTCGGAGCGCCGCAAGCGCCGCATCAAAAAGGTCTTTCACCTCCTGCGCTCCTATGGCTGGCTTCCAGACGTGTCGGGCACATCCATCCAACCCGCGTTAAACACTCTGGATAAGTCGTTGGCTGACAAGCACGGGGAACACAAGTTGCTGCCCTACTTCCTGCGAGCCCGGGGCCTGGACCACAAGTTGGATCTCATGGAATTCGGACGGGCGATCTACCACTTGGCTCAACGTAGGGGCTTCCTTTCGAACCGAAAGACCATCCCAAAAGACGATGAGGACTCTGGTGTCGTCTACGCCGGTATCGACTCAATCCGTTCCGAAATCAAGGCCAACGGAAAGCGAACCCTCGGTGAGTACTTTGCCTCGCTCGATCCCGCGGCTCAAAAGGTTCGACGCAATTGGACCCACCGTGACATGTTCGTCCAGGAATTCGCTCTCCTCTGGGCCGCCCAGCAGCACTTCTATCCGGAGGAGTTATCCTCTTTGCGACAGGATGCGGTTTTCAACGCCATCTTCTTTCAGCGCCCACTCAAAGACCAATCAAACCTCGTTGGGCACTGCGATCTAGAGCCCACAGAGCGCCGCGCCGCCATGCGTCTGCTCGCTGTCCAAAAATATCGCTACCTGACGGCCCTAAATAATCTCCGGCTCTATGACTCCAAGCAAACCGAGCGTCTGATTTCTCCGGCAGAACGCGCACAGGTCCTCACTCGTCTCGATGTTTCCGCAAAGCTCACTTTCGCTGAGATCCGCAAGATCCTGGGCGTCAAGAACAGCTTTCGCTTCTCAATTGAAGAGGGGGGCGAAAAACAGATTCCTGGCAATGCGACGGCGTCGCGCATTTATGAAATCGCCCCAGCATTCTGGATGCAATTAAACGAAGCGGCCAAAACCGATCTCGTCGAAGACATCGGCGACGGAGAACGCTTTCCGACGGACGAAGGCGTCGATCAATGCCTGCGAGAGAAGTGGGGTTTGAGTAAAGAAGAAGCTGACGCAATGTCGCGCATTCGCCTGCCGGCAGAATATGCCTCGCTGTCACTCAAAGCGATCCAAGCGATCCTGCCGCTTTTGGAAGCAGGGGCAACCTACGCTGCCGCAAAACACCAGCTTTACCCGGAGATTGACAAGGTCCCGATCGTCAACGCGCTGCCGCCCGTCAAAGCAGTGTTTCGCGAAATCCGCAATCCCGCAGTGCTCCGCAGCCTCACAGAAATGCGCAAGTGCGTGAATGCTTATTTGCGACACTTCGGCAAGCCCGATGCCGTTCACGTCGAACTTGCCCGCGAGCTTCGTCGATCCAAAGGCGAGCGCTCTGACATGACGAAGCTGAATCGGGACAATGAAAAAGCGCGGGAACGAGCCAAAGCGGATTTGGCCGTAAAAGGGCTATCCAATCCCTCTCCCAATGACATCGAGAAGTATCTGCTCTGGGAGGAGTGCCGCCACACCTGTCCCTACTCTGGCCTTGCGATTTCCTTTGAATCCATTTTTGTGGAACCTCGATTTGAGATAGAACATATCATTCCGTACTCTCGCTCTCTGGACAACGGTCGCGTCAACAAGACGCTCTGCCACGTCGATTACAATCGCGAAAAACGGAACAAAACTCCGGTCGAGGCCTTTGGCAGCCGAGACGACTGGCCCGAGATGGTCAAGAGAATGGGCAGCTTTGCCAAAGCTGCAAAACTCAAGCGCTTCCTCATGACCGAGACGGATACCGAAGTGATGCTCACGGATTTTAGCGCCCGTCAATTGACCGACACCAAGTACGCATCCAAATTGGCGGCTAAGTACTTGTCCTCGCTCTACGGTGGCAAAAGCGACGGCACCGGCATGCGGATCGTAACTTGCGCTGGTGCCATAACAGCTGCGTTGCGGCGTGTCTGGGACATGAATCGCGTCCTCAACACGGTCCCGCATAAGTCGCGAGATGACCATCGCCACCACGCCGTCGATGCGGTCGCGATCGCGCTTTGCAGCATGAAATGGATCAGAGCTTTAAGCGTTGCCAGTCAAAACACACGCAATCCTCAACCACTGCGTAGCGCACTTCTGGCCGATCCATGGCCAGGCTTCCGCGACGAATTGCGTACACGGATTCTGGACCAAACACGGGTCGGCCACCGCCCAATGCGCAAACTCGGCGGTGCCTTGCATGAAGAGACAATCTATAGCCGGCCGCAAATCTACAATGGTGGCGAAGTCGTCCACATTCGCAAACCCGTAACTGAACTGAAGAGTGAATCCGACGTTGCTGCCATCGTTGACGCCGCCATCCGCGAAGCGGTTTTGCAGAAGCATCGCGAGCATGGCGGCGATTCAAAGAAGTTCGCTCAAGACCCTCCGAGAATGAAAAGCGGCATGCCGATCAAGTCTGCTCGCGTCCGAAAATCGGGCGCAACGGTCGTAATCGGGAATGGGCCCTCCGAAAGGCGCGTAATCTCGGGAAGCAATCACCACATGGAACTTCTCGCAACTCTCAATACCGACGGTGCCGTCAATGGGTTCAAGTCAGTCGTCGTTTCGCATCTGGAAGCAAATCTGCGCAACCAGCACGGCCTTCCGGTCGTGCAACGGGATCATGGGCCCGGCCATAAATTCCTCTTCTCTCTAAGTGAGGGGGACATGGTTGAGTATAAATCTATGGGGGCACCTGTCCGGTTGTGTCGTGTGAGGGGTGTCAGTAACCAAGGCAGCGGTTTGATAATCATGTCCGAAGCTACCGATGCGAGATTAAAGAAAGAGATCAGCGATGCCAAGGCCCTGTTCCGTCCCGCTGCGCCTGTATTCCTTCGGGCTGGTGGCCGAAAAGTCCGTGTGGATCAACTCGGAAATCTGGTCGTCGCAAATGACTAATCGAATTCTCGACTTCTCAAATCATCCTGCCCACATACATGCCCGAGGAGGCACTCTCGAAGTCAAGCTCGAAAATGGAGAAAACCACTCTATCCCGTTCGAAGAAGTTGCCGCTCTGGTTGCAGCCCACCCCCAAGTCACCCTTACACAGTTGGCTTTGGCGAGACTTTCAGAGGCGGGGGCGATTGTCGTGATCTGCAATGACAAATTCATGCCGGTCGCAATGACCATGCCCATCGAGAGTCACTGGTACCAGGCGGAGCGCTTCGTGAAACAAGCCGCGATCTCATCCCCGAAGAAGAAGCGGCTTTGGCAGCAGGTGGTGAGAGAGAAAATCCTGAATCAGGCGAAAGTCCTAACTGAAGCTACTGGATCGGATTTCGGCTTGATACCAATGGCCGATCGTGTGACAAGTGGCGATCTCAGCAATGTCGAAGCCCAGGCATCCAGGCGATATTGGTCCAAGCTTTTCAAAGACTCGAGATTCGTCCGGTCCAATGCAAACGATCCGCGCAACGGCATGCTCAACTATGGCTACGCCGTCATTCGAGCCATCACGGCAAGAGCAATCGCCGCATCCGGCTTGCATCCATCTTTTGGGCTCCACCACGCAAACAAGCTGAACGCCTTTCCCTTGGCAGATGACCTTATGGAACCATTCCGCCCGCTCATCGACTGGCAGGTCGTGAAGATGGTGGTTGGGAAAAAACTCCCGTTGGATCTTACTTCACCCACTAAGCACGAATTGCTGTCTGTCCTCACGAGCAGGTTCTCGTCGTTGGGCGAACAGCGCACACTCTTTGACATCATGGGCCGAATGGCCCAAAGCCTTGCCAACGTCATCCTAACAAAGGAGTCTAAGTTTTTGATCGGCCTTGACTCTCCACTACCAATCGTTGAGGAGCCCTGAGCAGTGGCGCTTTCGGCATATAAGTCAATGTGGCTCTTCGCACTATTCGACCTGCCGGTAGACACGAAAGAGTCCCGTCGACAGTATGCTCAGTTTCGTAAGAAACTACTGGACAAGGGCTTCACAATGTTGCAATTCTCGGTCTATGCCAAGCATCTCGCCAGCGAAGAAGCGGCGGATTCCACACGCGGAGCAATCATCGGCGCTCTCCCCCCGCAGGGGCAAGTGAGAATCCTCGGAATCACCGACCATCAATTCGGAAGGATGGAAGTCTTCACGGGCAGAAAGCGCCAGAAGGCAGAGGACCCACCGATGCAGATCGCTCTCTTCTAAATGAACACCAACCACAATCCCGCGCCCTCAGGGAACCCGGTTTTTCTCGACCACGATGCCAAGATGGCCCGCAAAATCAGTCTCTTGCGAGCCACTAGAGTATATCGAAGCGGCCATTCCCAGCCAGCCATAGCTAACAATCTTCAGGCAATTGGCCCGATCCCGAGTATATCGAAGCGGCCATTCCCAGCCAGCCATAGCTGAGCCCACCAAGGGCCGCGCCGCGGGCTGGAGTATATCGAAGCGGCCATTCCCAGCCAGCCATAGCGCCGGCGGAGCAAGGGGAGTGCGCTCTAATGAGTATATCGAAGCGGCCATTCCCACCCAGCCATAGCTACATCATAGCGCGTCGCGTCGTGGCCGTGGAGGATATCGAAGCGGCCATTCCCAGCCAGCCATAGCCCGCCTATCCCCGCTTAACAGCGGGGATTTGAGTATATCGAAGCGGCCATTCCCAGCCAGCCATAGCTTGGGCGCATCCAGTCTGTGATAAAGCTCAGAGTATATCGAAGCGGCCATTCCCAGCCAGCCATAGCCGGTGAGTAGGATTTGGTAACGATCGAGCTGAGTATATCGAAGCGGCCATTCCCAGCCAGCCATAGCCGCTTTGCTGATGCTGCCACTATTTGAGGTGAGTATATCGAAGCGGCCATTCCCAGCCAGCCATAGCAAAAAATGGGACGGAACCACGCTGAGCCTAGAGTATATCGAAGCGGCCATTCCCAGCCAGCCATAGCGGAGTAGCGGATGGCTGGACCGGGATCGATGAGTATATCGAAGCGGCCATTCCCAGCCAGCCATAGCTAAGGTTGATGAGGACACCAGCTCCGCGTTGAGTATATCGAAGCGGCCA
>JBBRBI010000002.1:0-118172 GCA_038206015.1 Bryobacterales bacterium
CGCTCGCCCATCTTGAATGTTTTGGCTGCCTGTTTACTCTTGTTTTCAGCCTCTGCTGCTTCTCGGGAGCAGGCAGTTTGCAGGATTGTAGTGGCGGTGGCAGCAAGCAAAAAACCCCTACGAGATTGGATCGGCAATTGATTCTGTGTCATCTTACTCGGTATGAGAGTAATTCAATTTGGGTGCCGTTGGCAATCAGCATTTGGAAAGTTTCTTCACTTTCTGGTACTGCTGGTTGTTTTTTCGGTCCATAGTTTTGCTCAGGGGCAACATCCCAAGTCAGGTAGGCGACTTGCACAAGTGATGGGAGTGGGTGGGGCAGACTGGTTGGAACGGGCTGAGCGGGACTCTGAGGAGAACCCATCGCGGGCGATTCAGTTATTGGCCCTGAAATCTGGAATGGTAGTTGGCGACATCGGTGCTGGCAGCGGCTATTATGCACTGCGGATGGCGGAGTTGGTGGGCCCGAGCGGTAAGATCTATGCGAATGATATTCAGCCGGAGATGCTGGCAATCCTTAAAAAAAGGATGACGAAAAGTAAATCGAGCAATGTCGAGCCGGTACTTGGGACTGAGCGGGATTCCAAGCTGCCCGGTAAAAGTTGCGACGTTTTGCTGATGGTGGATGTGTATCACGAGCTGTCTCATCCCCAGGAGATGCTTCAAAATTTGAGGGCGGCCTTGAAGGACGACGGGCGGTTGATTCTGCTTGAGTACCGCAAGGAGGATCCCTATGTGCCGATTCGACCGGAGCACAAGATGAGCCTCAAAGAGGCAAAGCTGGAAGTAGAGGCTGAGGGATTTGTCTTAGACAAAGTAATCGAAGAGCTTCCCTGGCAACATATTTTCATCTTCAGGAAAGCCTGATCGCCGACAGACCCAGGACAAGGTCTGCGGGAGTTGTTAGAAGGCTGAGAACTAAGCTGCAGGGAAATGCAAGGTCGTAGTAAAAGCCGGGTTGAGCGAGAAAGCCTGCTTCCAGTAACTTGAGTGCGAGATCCTCTTCATTAAGGTGGGCAGGCCCTCGCAAGATAGCGACCCAGCCAGCCTCGACGGGTAGGAGGTGCCAAGCGGAGCCATGTAGGGTGGCGGCGATGAGTTCCAGGTTTCCGCAGCAGCGACGGCGAATGGGAGCTTGGAAAGTTGTGCGTAAAGCCAGCCAATCGATTGCTGCGGCTTGGATGGGTGCTGATACTGACAGATAGGTGTCGGCGATCAGTTCCAGATTGTGGCGCAAATGCGGCGAAGGAGGCATTGCGATCCAACCCAGCTTCATTTGCGGCAGAGCGCAGATCTTGGATAAGCCACTTAGGCAGAGGACGTTGTTTGCGCGGACCGAGGTGAGTGAACGACATCGATCAGTTGCGGTGCCCCAGAAGTAGTCGGCGAAGACTTCGTCACAGATGATCCAATAGCGGTCCCCGGCGAAGTCGATGAGCCACTGAGCATCGTCAGCAGAGAGGGAATGGCCGGTTGGATTGTTTGGGTTGACGACGACAATGGCCCGAGTGGAATCATCGCATGCGGCGGCCAGGCGGTGACGATCAAGAATCCACTGCCCGTCAGCTTCGTGCAGCGGATAGGGGACGGGTGTGAGGCCTTCCGCTTCGACCAAAAACTGCAAAAGCGGGTAGGACGGTTGCGGGAGAAGGATGCTGGCTCCGGCGTCGGCGATGAGCTTGAGGCAGTAGGAATAGGCTTCGCTCGTACTTGTCGTGAGGATCAACTGTTCTGGGGAGATCTGGCTGGAGAATTCTTCCGCATAGTATCGGCTGATTGCCTCGCGAGTTTGAATGCTCCCCGGTGCCGAGGGTGCGTAGGTGAGGGTGCCGATCGCCAGGTTGGCCTCGGGGAGATCCAGTTTGGCAAGTGTGGGATTGGAGATCGAGAGATCGATGAGTGGCAAGCCTGCCAGTCGCCTTTGAGCGATTGCTGCGGCGAGGCGATTGGGCGGAGCGCTCCAGGGGTAGCGATGGGAGTAGGGTGGCAGTGGCTAGTCCACCGTCTTCTTGGCCCTTACCCAATCGAGCAAGGCGTCGCGGAGAAATGGCCCTTCCAGCGGCATAGCCGCGCCGAAGTCGCGCAGCTTCTGCTGCTTGGAGTTGCGCCATCCCTCGACGAGGAAATCGACCGTAGCGACTGAGTAAAGCTTTTCAGGCTCGATCTCTGCGGCACCACGAATCGAGTCTGGGATCAATTTTCCTGGAGCTTTTCCCATGACGAGCATACTGTCGAAGGGCATGATATTCCAGATGTCGCGGGCCATCAACTGACCTTCGGGCAGGACATCTCTGACGCCACCCGCATTCATTTCCGCGAACTGTGCTCCGGTGCGATCCCGCATCACTTGCATAATCCACCTTCTGGTCTGGTCTTTATTGTGGGCGGACTTACTGATGCCGATGGGAGTGTCGACAACCGCCTTGACCTTGGACTCCCACTTGTCGACGAGCCTGGCAACAACCGGGTCTGGCTGGTAGGCGCTGGTGGTGACGGGGATGCGCTTCCACTGGGACTTGATGATCTTATGAGTTGTTTTGTCGTAGCGCAGGTCCAGCCGCCCGAGCTCTGCCCCGTAACTTTTAACGCGCACTCCGACGCGGTCCTCAACCTGGAACATGTTCTGCAATCCTCCGTGATCGTGCCCGGAAACGGTTACGGAGTATTCGGGCAGCTCAGTGACGATTTGGTCGCATCCCTCTTTCCAAAGGTGAACGAGAGCGATCAGGATGTCGGTTTTACCCTTGAGCCGGGCGGCCTCTGCGCGCAGAGCGTCAAGAGTGGGAGTCATTTGGTTGGGGCCGAGCTTGGAGGGGGCGGCGAGGCGCGGGACGAGGTCTTGCATGAGTGCGCCTACGATGCCGATTCTGAGGCCATCGCGTTCAATGATGACGCTGGCGGCGCCGGTGAAGAGCTCGCCTTCGCTGGTCAGAAAATTTGCGGCCAGTACAGGGGTTCCGGCGGCGGCGATGAAGTCGTTGATTCGGTCGTATCCGTAATCGAACTCATGATTGCCTAGTGCGAAGGCATCGACGCTGAAGGGACGCAGGACTTCAAAGACCGGCAGGCCGCGAAAGATTGTGCTGACGGGCGTGCCTTGAACGCTGTCGCCTGCGCTCAGTAGAAGGCAGCGGGGACAGTTCTTGCGTTCCTGCTGGATGGCCGTCGCGAAATAGGCAGCTCCGCCTACGCCCTGAGCGGAGGGCAGAAGCCTGGCGTGGAAGTCGTTGTAGTGCAATATCGTCAGGTCGACGATATTGTCCTGGCCGTAGACAGCCAGCGAGAACAGGAGGAAGAGTGGACGCAACACTCCTGTAGTTTAGTTGACCCGGGCGGCCATCCAATAGCCGCCGCGAGTTTTGACGGTAGCGTCACCGCGTCGGACCTCGACTTCGATTGCGTGCCAACCGCCATCGAGTTTGGTGGAGGGGCTGTAGCTGAGCAGGTATTGGCTTTGCAACTCTTCGCCCAGTTTTTGGACAGCACCCTCAAAGCCTCTAAGTGTGAGGAATGAGAACTCCGAGCCTCCACTGTACTTGGTGTAGATCTCCTGCGGGTTGCTGATGAAGATAGCTTTGCCCGCAGTGAAAACCTCTTGGAACAAAGGAATCACGTTTCCAAAGCTGCCACTCATGATGCCCATCTGAGCTTGTGTTGTGGGGTTGTTGGCGACACCGGGCGGAAGGGGGCGGGCACTGGGCGGAACGGGGTCTGGGCGCGGATAATCCGGCTTGGCCATGATCTTGTTCATGATTCGGGACATGTTGATCGAATAGACGAGGATATTGTTGAACTCTACTTCGAGCAGGGCGTCCTTGACGTGAGCGGTGCTGCCACTTTCCTGGGTCTCGCTGATCAGCACGATGACGCGGCGCTGGTCTCTGGGGCGCTTCTTAAGCATCCTGGCTGCGAAAAGTACGGCGTCCGACATAGCGCGAGTCTGAGAGCCGGGCCGGAGGGTAGCGAGCGCCTTCTTGAATTTTTCGGTGTCGTTGGTAAAGTCCTGCTTCAGCTCAATGCGGTGGTCGAAGGTGACGATGGCTGCTTCGCCTCGATCGCCAATGATCATCGGGGCAATCATGGAGCCGATCTTTTGTACAGTTGGAAGAACGGGCTCAGTGGCCGCGCTGCGCTGGATCACGAGGACCAGAGAAATTGGGACGTAGGTTTGGTCGAGCCGGATGTCTTGGGCCTTACCGTTGTCGCGCAGGATGAAATCTTTGACGTCGAGGCCGTTGAGGAAATTGCCGTCACGATCCTTGACAACCGTAGGTGCGACTACGTTGAAGGTGGTGACACGGATCACGTCATCCTGTGCCCAAACGGCGATACCTGCCAGTGCTGCGACCAGCGCGACGGCCAACGATTTGTTCCAAATACTATACATTCGGTTTCCTCTCATAGTCTCCGCTCTTCCCACCCGTTTTACTGAGCAGGTGAAGCTCCGAAATTTCGATTGCCTTGTCGAGTGCCTTGGTCATGTCGTAGATGGTGAGTGCGGCGACTGCGGCTGCGGTGAGCGCCTCCATTTCGGCACCTGTACCCGCAGTACAGACTACAACACTAAAGACGCGGATGCCGGTTTCTTCGATTCGAAAATCGACATCAACCTGTGCCAGGGGAATCTGGTGGCACAGCGGAATCAACTCCCAAGTGCGCTTGGCTGCTTGAATTGCGGCGATGCGGGCAACCTCGAGGGGATCTCCCTTGGGGTTGTGCGGCAGGGCGGCCAGGACCTGTGCGGACATGCTCACGAAGGCGTGTGCACGGGCGGAACGGGCGGTTGGGGACTTGGCCGAGATATCGACCATGCGGGCGGCCCCGGCTTCGTCGTAATGGCTTAACTTGCTCATGCGGTGATTACCTCGATTGAGTCTCCGGCGGCCCATTCTTCGCGGTCCGGGCTGACGACGACGAAGCAGTTGGCACGCACGAGAACGGGGATGTCGCCTGAACCCTGCCAGGGAAGAATCTGAACACTTGCGCCATCGCTTCGGAGCAAGCCCGGCAGAAAACGCGTCAGGCCGGTGCGGTGCTTGTAAGTCGACTCGAGGGGGGCGCGGTAGAGGTGCAATTCGGGCTCGGCGACGCCGGACAGGCGGGCGAGGGCGGCTTCGGCGAAGATGCGGAAGGTCACCATCGTCGATAGGGGGTTGCCAGGCAGCCCAAAGAAGAAGGTGCCTCTGGCCTGTCCGAAGACGGTCGGCTGCCCAGGCTGGATCGCTACTCGATCGAAATAGAATTCTGCACCAAGATTGGCGAGAGCGACCTCGACAAAATCGTAGTCACCGGCGGAGACGCCGCCGCTGATGAGGAGCAGATCTGCTTGGAGGCCATACTCGATGAGGTCGCGAGTGATTTTCTCCTCGTCGGGGGCAATGGGCAGAATCTCAGGGCGCCCGCCAAAGCGCTTGACATCAGCGGCGAGTGCCCAGCTATTGGAATTGCGGACTTCGGTCTCGTTGGGACGCCGGGCGATATCGACAACTTCGTCGCCGGTTGAGAGGATTCGTACAACCGGCTGGCGGGTGACCCTGACTTGACTACGTCCGACGCTGGCGAGCATGGCGATGGCACCGGCTTCGATTCTGCGTCCACTGGGGACGACGATGTTGCCGGTCCTGGCCATGCTACCGGGAGGGGAAATCCATTCGCCTGACAGGCCAGCCCTGGATGTTTCGAGGTGGACTCCGTCGCGTATGGCGTGCTCTTTCATCAGCACCTGGTCTGCACCTTGCGGAAGGATCGCGCCGGTCATGATTGAGATTGCTTCGCCTGCCAAGAGAGCTTGGTCGGGCATTTGTCCGGCGCGGATTTCGCCGGTGATCGTGAGGGTGCCAGGGAGGTCTGTGGAACGGACCGCAAAGCCGTCGCGCAGGCTGCGGGCCAGCGGAGGCATATCGCGATCAGCAGGCACGGCTTCGGCACAGACGCGGCCCATTGCGTCAGTAAGCCAGACGGATTCGAGGGAGATTTGCGGAGGAACGATCACGCGATCAAGAACGATGCGGCGCGCCTCGGAGAAACTCAGTGTAGCCATGCCAGCAATCAGTTTAACCTGATAGATTGAACGAACCCTGCTGTTTAACCTTGACCGAGATGCGGCGCGCGCTAGATACTGGCAAATTCAGCGCGGAGGAGGTGCTTGAATCGCACCTGCGTCGGATTGAAAAGTGGCAACCGAGGATCAACGCGTACTCCGAAATTTTTGAAGTACCGTTGCGCTTGTCGGGTGTAAGCGGAGCGCTTTCGGGGATTCCGATATCGATCAAAGATTCGCTCGACATTGCCGGACATGCGACGGTTTGCGGTCATCCGCCCCGGCGGGCTCAACGGGCGGGACAGCATGCGCTGTGCGTCCAACGGCTGTTGAGCGCGGGCGCGACGATTTTGGGCAAGACGAATACTCCCGAGATGTTGATTAACTGGGAGACGCACAACGATGTCTTTGGCGCGACACGAAATCCCTGGCGACTGAGTCACACCCCGGGCGGCTCTAGTGGCGGAGAAAGCGCGGCGATTGCTGCGTGCATGTCGGCGGGTGGCATCGGATCGGACGGCGGGGGCAGCATCCGTTTGCCAGCGGCGCTGACCGGGATTTGCGGACTGAAACCGACGCCTGGGCGGGTGCCAGCCAATGGACATTTCCCGAATGTGGGCCACCCAGGCGGTCTGTTGGGTGTGATTGGGCCGATGGCGCGCAGTGTCGCCGATGTGAGGATGTTGTTTGAAGTCGTCGCCGGGCACGATGACGGCGATCCATTTTCGGTACCGTTTGGTCGCCTGCCGGTTGACATGAAGCCCAGAGTGGGAATTGTGGAGCATCCGACCACCCGCCAAGCTGCTGCTTTGCTGGGCGGGGGCGAGGAGTTCCCTGCGCAAGCGTGGGATCGCCTGTACGATGTGTGGCGATTTTTCTTCCTGCGGCTGAATGCTCACCCGATTGGGTTTGCCACGCCGCATACCGCCGAGTATTTGGCCGAGCCGGCGCCCAGTGCAGACGAAATATTGAAGATGTTTGCCGCCCGCGACGCGCTGCGGGCCCGCTTTCTGAAGGCGCTGGATGAATACCCCATCCTGATCCTGCCGAACCCCGGCTTTGGCGCGTGGCACTTGCATGAATTCCCAGGGGTTGCGAGCATGGCTCCGCTGACCGTTGCCAATATTCTGGGCCTTCCGGCACTGGCGGTCCCTGTTGGGTTGGACGATACGGGCTTGCCGCTGTCGGTGCAATTGGTTGCCAAACCCTGGCACGAGGAATTGCTGCTGCAAATGGGGGAGAATCTGGAAGAGGCGCGCGGTGCGTTTCCCTTAGCAACATGATCCTTGGAATTGGCATCGACCTGGAAGAAACGGCGCGGATTGGTGACTCGATCGAACGATTTGGGCGTCGATTTCTTGAGCGGATTTTCACCGATGCGGAGATCGCTTTCTGCGACGGCAAGGCGAATGCGAATGAACGCTACGCGGCGCGATTTGCCGCAAAAGAAGCGACTTTCAAGGCATTGCAGGCGTCATGGGATTTGGGGATCTCCTGGCGCGACTTTGAAGTAGTCGCCCAAGCGGGTGGTGCGCCCCGACTGGATTTGCATGGAGCGGGCGCAGAATTAGCGGCGAAAAAGGGTGTTGCGTGGATTCACGTCTCGTTTAGTCACACCAAAACGCATGTGACTGCGGTGGTTATCGCGGAGGGCTGAGGAGGTTAGCGACCGACGGCGAGGGGAGAATCAGCTGAAACGCGGGTCTGGGCTGCTTCGAGGCGCTTGGCTTCCTGAAATGTGAAAATCATGCGGTGGACAACCGTCAAGTTGCCAACGACTGCGATGATCCACAAGACCGGGGCCATGCGATCGAATAGGGCGCCGATAATCAGGAGTACAACGCGTTCCGGTCGTTCGAGGAATCCGACTTTACACTGGGGGATCGTGTTTTCCGCGCGGGAGCGGGTGTAGCTGATCATGACGCTGGCCATCATTACTATAGCGGTGAGCACGACATAAGGGGCACGATTGATGTTGCCGTAGTAGACCAATAGCCCAATCAGCAGCGCCAAATCGGAGTAGCGATCGATCACGCTGTCGAAGAAGCCGCCGAACATCGTGACTTGGCCTGTTTGTCGCGCGACGCGCCCGTCGACCATATCGAAAAGACCTGCTCCAATGATTACGAGGCCCGCCTGCCAGAAGGCTCCCATGGCAAGCAACCAAGCTGCACCGATGTTGATGACCAAGCCGATGAAGGTCAGCACGTTCGGGTGGATCTTTGAGAGCGCCAAGCCGTCGACGATTTTGACGAGCAGTTTGTTGCAGGTTCGACCGACCACGCCCGTCCACGTCATTTTAGGTTCCACATGTGTGATCCGATTGGCCCCAGATTAGCTCAGTTTTGCCAGATCATGCATTGTTTTGACGCTTAGAATCTCGAATTCCTTTAAGCCGCCAGGGATAACGATTTGCACTTCGTCGCCCACCTGCTTGTTCAGCAAGCCCTTGCCGATGGGCGAACTGGTGGAAATCATGCCGTTTGGGGCATCGGCCTCCTCACTCGTGACCAGGTGGTAGGTGATTTGCTCATTTTTCTTCGTGTCAAGGACAAGAATCTCCGAGCCCAGGCCAATCCGGTCGTGGGGGATTTTGGTCAGGTCGGCCATAGACATTATCTGCAAACGGGTCTTGAGCTGGCTCAAGCGTGCGTATACATAGCCCTGGCGCTCTTTGGCGGCGTGGTATTCAGCATTTTCGCTAAGGTCGCCCAGCTCACGGGCTCGCAGGATTTCCTTCGGCAATTCGCTCCGGAACTCATGCTCAAGGGCAGCCATCTCATCCATCAGCTTCTTTTTGATGTCGATCATTTTTCGGGGATTTCTACAAATCCCATTCTAGACCGACTATTGCACGGGTAGGCGAGAAGTACGCGAAGTCGCACCACTTTGCTGAATTGTGAGGTCGACGTCAGTGCCGGTTGGAGAGTCGGCGGGGACGATGACGTTGACCTGATAGAGGCCGACGATGCCGGGTGCGAGGCCGCTGAAGAGCACTTGAGCCACTTTGCCTCCGATTCTGACCTGGGGAATCGCTATTGTGCGTGCCAACGGGTTTGAAGGGCTGATCTGCCCGTTGCCCGGCGTACTGTCAACGGGACCAAGGCCGTTGACGAAGAGTTGCAGTACTTGGCCTCTTCGGGCTGGGTTGTTTGTAGAGATCAAGAGGAAGGTGCCGTCGAGCGCCGATGCGTAGCGGCGGTTGGTGCCGGATTCGACGTACTCAAATGGTGCCGGGTTTGCGGTGCGCAGCTTTAGCGTCTGAATAGTACTTGAAAATTCACCAATGGAAACTTTCATATCCACTGTCGCCAACCCACTGCACTCCCAGGGGATCTGAACGTTGATCTGACCGTCGCTGGTAAAGTGCAATCGGCCCGCAGCGCTGACGCGCTGGCTGGGATTGTCGAAGCTGACGCTTGCGTGGGCAAGGGAGGGGGGCAGTTCGGAGCCCGAGAAAACCTTGAATGTCGAGCTCAAAGCTGAACCGTAAATACTGATGTACTGACCGGCCGAGAAGCCCTCTGAAAGCTCGCCGCTAGCTGCATCACGGACGCCGTCGGTTGAGATTGTCGGGCGGGGAATGACGTTTGCTACAAAGTCAGCGAAAAGTGAGCCAGCGGTGAAACGCACCACCTGCTTGCCGATGGTGGGACCTGCCTGAAAGCTGGCTTCGACGATTCCGTAATTGTCGGTCTTTTCATTCGCGAAGGTGATTTTTCCGTCACCGCTGGTGACGGTACCGCGAACGGCTACTCCAGAGACGGGGACGCCGTAGCGGTCGACGATCTTCATCAGAATTCCTGAATAAATATAGTCTGGGATTGCTTCGAAAGTGCCGCCGGCAATTGCATACATGTTCCAAGGTGTGCCGTCGCCTACAAAGTACGAATAAGGGATTCGCACATCAGTGGCACCGCCGCTGATTACGACGAAGCCATCGTACTTGCCGGGACGAGGACGGCTGCCGGTAAGGCGCACCGTGATCTGGGACTGGCGAGTTGAAAGCAAGGAAAAAGTGCTGGGCGTGATCGTCAACTGCGCGACTGAGTCCGTGCTCCTCTGTTCCACTCGAGCAGTCAGGTTTTGTGTCCCGGAACTCAGATTTGTGATCAACAGTCCAATCGAGGGGAGCACTCCGACGCCAACGTTGCCGAGGCCGAGCGAACTAGGTTCGGCTGCCACATTCATGCGAAGTGCCTTGTTGGTGTCCATTTTGCCCGCGCCCATGCCGGTGACGGAGGCTTGTATCTCGCGACCGTCGTTATCGAAGTCAGTCATGGCGGGGTTGGCGGAATTGACTAATGCACTCTTGACGCGGGCGGGCGTGAGGCTCGAATTCTTTTGCCTCACAAGGGCCGCAGCACCAGCGGCCATTGGGGCGGCAAAGCTAGTGCCGTCCGCTGCCGTGAAGCCTGTGGGATTGTACATGTCGCCGTTTGGATCGGACTTTTGAGTGGCCATGTAGAGGTCCGTCCCCACTGCCATGAGGTCGGGCTTGACACTGAAATTGCCGATTCCGGGGCCTTGGGACGAGAACGGAGCTACCTGATCGGAGGCTGCTAGTGCCTCCCGAAAGACTGGATCGACCTGGGCATCGCGGGCCTGCGTACCAAGAAAGGTTCGAATGCTATTTCCGGTGGTGTAATTGACCAGAGCAGAGGGAATTGCAGTGGCGTCGAGCCCGGTAAGTTGAAAGACGCCGTCATTCTGAAACCCAACGAGAATAACTCCGACCGCAGCGGCCTTTTGAGCGAAATTGACCTTTTCGGCATCTCGGCAGCCTCCCCGGTCGATCAATGCGATCTTGCCAGCCAAGGAGGACTCAGGCAGCGCAGTGCAGGCGAGACGGTCTGCCCCGACAGTGCCGACATCCACCAGTTTCCCTGTGTAGCCAGTTGCGATTTGGGGGCCATTGGTGAGGCGCGTATTGACGATTTGCAGTTCCGACGGCACGCCTTGGCCGAGAAGCTTAAGCGTGTTGTACCAGATGTGCGAATTGGTGCTGGCGCCTACCGTGATCGCATCCGGCGCAGTACCGGGAGACTCGATCGTGTTCAGTGCCGGGGCGTTGGCACCCAAATATCCGCTGTTCCCGGCCGAAGACGTCACGATCATGCCGAGGCGCACTGCATTCTGGACAGCGGTTGCCAAGGCATCGCAGGGTTGGTTCTTTTGAGAACCGCAAATATTTTCCGTTGGTCCATATCCTGCCGGGGTGCCAATGCTGAGTGTCGCGATATCCATGCCGTCCGCGAGAGCGTCTTCGAGTGCCTTAACAACAACGTTGGGAAATGCAAGGTCATTGAGCCCGGTACTGCCAAAGATTTTGTAGTTGCCAAGGTAGGCCCGAGGCGCGACGCCGGAAATGCGGCCAATTGGGCTGTCGTGCTCTTGTCCAGCGGCGACCATCGCCAGGGCGGTGCCGTGACCGACGCGGTCGCGAGGGGAATTGTCGTCAGGTCGCGTGACCGTCGCGGCAGTGCCGAATTGAAAGTTCAACAAATCCACGTAACTGCGGGCCACGATCACCTTGTTGTTCGTAAACTTGCAATCGCCGTTGTCGGCACGGCATTTGGGATAGCCGGAAGGAGGCCCGCTGGTGAAGTCCTTGAAAGCGGGGTGGTCGAGGTCGATACCGGTGTCGAGAACTGCGATCTTGACTCCTGCGCCCGCATTGCTAACGCCGCCCACTTGGTCCCAGGCGGCGCGGGCGGTTACCAGGTCGAGGGCTTTGTTCATGGTGCGTTTGATCGGGTAGACTCGCTGCACATAGCTGACCCCATCGAGCTTCCTCATGGCGTTGGCTTGCTCTGGCGTTGCAGAAACGTAGAGAGCGTTGAGAAGTACCTGGGTTCTATCCAGCACATTGATGCCAGCGGCGCTGGCTTGCTGGCCTAAGTTTGCCTGTGCTGCATGGATGCGCAGACGGGCATCGGAGGTTGCTGTCGTGCCCAGTTCTTTGCGGCTGGACATGGACTCTGCCAAGGGCGGATCGTTTAGAACGACAACGTAATAATTAGAGCCTCGTTGCGCCTGGCCATTGCTGGCGAGGAGGCCGATGACGGCAATGGCTACCGAAAGAAGTTTGCTCTTCATGTACTTAACGCGACGTTTTTCATGCCCTTTGAGTTTCTCAATTCCCTCGGTTTGCCTTACGGGGGCTGCTAGTCGCTGACGAATTTAGTGCCGGGCTTGAGAGCAGCTTCCGGCCCGAGGGCCACGACATCGCCTTCCTTGAGCCCACTCACAACGATTGAACTGGTGATGTTTCCGCCTGCGACTTCGACTTTTTTCCATGCGAGGGTTCCGTTCTCGAGGATGAACACACCTACACCATCGCGAGTGCGGACCGCCTCTTTCGGGACTAGCAGGACCCCTTCCTGCTTTCGGATCTGGACGATTACGTTGACGTTGGTACCGGGCAGCAGTGTACCCCCAGGGTTGTCGATGCGACATTCGACTTCGCCAACCTGGCGCGTGCCCAAGGCGACGATTTGAGTAGGAATTCTATCAATTTTCCCCGTCCAGCGCTTCCCTTCGAGGGCATCCCAGGTGATGGTGACTGGCATGCCTTTGTTGACACGGCCGAGTTCCGGCTCATCTACGAATACCAGCACCTTGAGGGCTTCTACCTGCCCCACGTTAGCGATCAAGGCTCCGGGGCTGACATAGGCTCCTACTTTGGCGTCCAACTGGTAGACTACTCCGTCTGCCGGGGAACGCACGGTGCTCAATTCGATTCGGCGCCTAGCGAGTTCGGCTGCGGAGTGCGCCTCGCGAAGGCGAGCGCGAGCGGAACTTAGCTCTGCTTCTCCAACCAAGGCAGGCCGCCGAGCGTCCAGGCCGGAAATCTGCAGTTGGATGAGTTCGATCTTGTCTCTGAGGGACCGCACGTCATCGAGAGTGCCAGCGTTGCGAGCGACTAAGCGCTCGGCTACAGCCAAGTCTTTCTCGGCCTGGCTTTTTTCGGCCCTTCGCTGCTTAAGGCTTTCTTCAATCTCTACAAGATCCCGGCGCCGACCGCCGGACTGGAGGGTCTGGATACTGGCGGTTGCCTCGTCGATCCGCGCTGTGGCGCTGGCCAGGTCTGCCTGCGCATCTTTGGCATCGAGGATGGCCAGAGGGGCCCCTTTGCCTACGTGCTGGCCCTTGATTACGGGGACGGCCACCAGCAGTCCCTCTCGCTCAGCACGGGCACTTGCCCACACGCTGGGCTCCAAGCGTCCGTTAGTGGTGAGTTGGTCTTCAAAGGTTCCACGCGCCATTCGGTGGGTAGGAATGTGGGGAATCTCGCTGCTGTAGCGCCACCCGACGAAGACGACGATGACAATCAACAGCCCCAATGCGAGGAGGCCAAAACGCTTCATTCCGATATTTCCTTTGCGCAGAATTCGAATAACAACTGCCATTCGAGGAGTTGGATCTGCTGCGCGATTTCGACTTTCTTTATGTCACGGCTGGCTCGAGCCTCACTTGCAAATTCGACAAAGCGGGAATGGTCCCAGCTACTTCCCGTTTCCCAGCCAGCGGTGCGAGCTTTCTCGGCGAGGGAGGGGCCGACTTCGTGTGCTCCAACCTGGCGGAACCAGTACTTTGCGTTCCAGTCGTCTGGCTCCATGCGGTGGTAGATGCCATGCCAGTAGCTGCCTTCGCGCGACTTCAGGTCCTGAGATGCGCTGTGGCTTTTGGTACCGAAACCGGCATAAAGCAGGAAACCGGCGTAGGCCTCTGCTGGCATTCGACAGTTACGAAAGGCAGACGCTGAAAACGGAGCCAGTCGAGGGAAGCGCCCCTCTTTGAGCGCTTCTAGCGGAAAGGGGACGTCTCCATCGCCGTGCTGCTGGAGCAAAGCAATCAGGTCAGTTGGGAATTTGGTCCGCTGCAACACCTTGCGTGATGATCCTTTCGAGGGTCTCGCGAACCTCATAGTCAATCCATTCTTCCCCACAATCCCGGCAGACGAGTGCTGGGACATTCTCGATCTGGAAGAGCTCCTCGTTGATGATCTTTTCGTAAAGAATGGCAGCTTCCATCAAGGCAGTGCCACATTTTGTACAGTGTGTTGGGCGCATAAGAGCGGACAAACCCATGCTAACTTGAAACGACATGTCCAGCTTCAAGATCCATCGGTTGAAAGAGAATGCGGCAGCACAATTCCGCTGGGCTCCCCACACGTCCGGACCTGCAAACGTCAAGTTACGAGACTATGAGCCGGGCGATGAGATGGAAGCGGCTACACCTTATGCGCTGTTTAACGAGCTGAGGGGAACGCCGAATGAGCTGCGCGTGGGAGACCTGCTTGAGCTGCCGGACGCGACTTTGCGGATCTTCAAGTACGTTGGCCTTGAAGAGGCGGTCTGGTTTGTCGCGCCGCCGCGGATGGACGCAAATCCAGAAGCCGCGTCTACCAGCGCTTCGCTGTAGGCGCGACCGTAGGCCTGGTTCGATAACCGTTCTGTGTCGGTGACACCATAGCGTCTAGTCTGGGACTTTTAAGGTGCCCGCATGAAATATACCGTGATCCTGGAACGCGAAGCTGATGGAGGGTTTGTCGCCTCCGTGCCCGTGCTTCCTGGTTGCGTCCCGCAGGTAGATGACAGACCCAGTGCCTTGCGAAACATCGTTGAGGCTGCGGAGCTTTACATAGAAGATTGTCGTGCGGCTGGTGGCCCTGTTCCCGAAGAGGATTCGCTGGAGTATGTTGAGTTGCTGACCGGCACTCGTTAATGAAATTGCCGACCGACCTGTCGGGGTAGCAGTTACGTCGCGCGCTTGAGCGGGTAGGATTTGTCTGCCAACGACAAAAACGGAAGCCACATGATCCTTCGTCGGGATGATCCCCACGCCAGGGTTGTTGTCCCAGATCACAGGACGCTGCGCCTTCGAACTCTGCGGCAGATTTTGAACGAAGCCGGAATCAGTATTGAGCAACTATGGGAGCTTCTGCATTGAGGTAATTTCTTTGGGCGACAGCGCTCTCTTCCAAGAGAAAGCCTTCAGGTCCGCTTCGGCTTCCCTTTCGATTCGTACCTGCACAGGACCCCAGACTAGGCCGGACGGGATCGATCCATTTGCGCTACACTGCCGAATATGGGCAGTTGTTCGGCTCCAGGCGAGCCGATAAATCAATATGCATTGGTTACCTACCTCCCGGATGAGTTAGGCGCATTCTTAGACCAAGTCAGAAGAGATCTTGTGGCCGACTGTAAGGCCCGCTCGCACCTTTCCCTTCTTCCTCCGCGTGCGCTGGAGTTGTCGCCTCACATCGCTGAGTCCCAAATTCAGAACATTTGCCTGAAATCGCAGCCGTTTGTCGTTCGGATCGGCAAGGTTGCGGTGTTTCCTATGACCTGTGTCGTCTATCTTGAATTGGAATCTGGGCAGCATGAAATTGAGCGACTTCACCTCGATCTCGCCACCCACGCATTAGACTACAACGAGCCTTACCCGTTTCATCCCCATGTGACTCTTGCCCAGAATTTCGACCTCGGGACGGTCGACGCGCGGTTTGAAGAGGCGCAGGCTCGATGGAAAAGTTATCGTGGCCCGAGAGAGTTTCTACTGGATCGAGTGGTTTTTGTTCAAAACACGGACAACAAATGCTGGATTGATCTGCGAGCGTTTGAGCTTCAGGGTCTGCCGTTGAGGCAGCCTCTTGCGGTTGAGCCAGTTCTCACTCGAACATTTTGAGCTGAGCCGTTGGCGCACGCGGCGTCTTTTTCAGCGGGCTGCCAATTACCCCCAGAACTTCAAAGCCTTCGAGGGCGGATCTGGGCACTAGGACTCGTTGCACGCCCGGGGCGGCATCAGGCGGAGAAATCAGAATCGCTGCGGGGTCTAGCAGCGTCAGGCTGTTTTGCATCGTTGCTTCGAGTAACTCCCCATCCTTAAACTGCAAGCGAACCCATAGGCCCTGCTGACGGGGACGAACGGAATATTGTGAACGGGTCCACGGCAGGCCGTCCAGCCAGTCCCGGACGAAGCAAAGGGTTTTTATCTGGCGTAACGGGAGCATCTGGATGGCACCTTCGCGGTTGAGAAGCTGGATTTCCTCGCCCAGAATTGGATTTGCCGAATCGATAAAACCGGACAAGGGCTCGCGTTCAAAGCGGTAAACCATCGCTTTCTTTGCCGTTCCGGTGGTCACGGGGCCCAAATCCCCCGTTGTGGTGCGGGAAATGTCAAATTCGCTTCAAATTGTTTCAAACAGAAATGCCAATATTGTATCATTGGCTCAATGTCCGGCCCGGCATCCTTTGTGGCTGCTGTAAGGTCGTATTTAACTTACTGCAGAGTCGAAAAAGGTCTTTCCGCCTCGACGCTCGAAGCCTACGAGCGTGATTTCGAAGCTTACTCTCAATGGTTAGAGGAAGCGCGGGAAGATGCATTTGCACGCATTTCCGTTCTGCAAGGCTTCCATGCTCATCTCATCGAGTCGCGCCTGAGCGCGAGAAGTATCGCAAGAAAGCTCTCCGCCCTGCGGGGGGTGATGCAGTATCTGACGGCCGAAGGTCGCCTGGCTGAAGACCCGTCTGAATTTTTGAAGAGCCCGAAGATGCCCCGCAAGCTTCCGAAGGCGATCTCCGGCGAGCGACTGCAGGAATTTGCGGCCGCCTTTGACCTGACTACCCCGAAAGGGCTGCGGGATTGGGCGATGTTTGAACTTTGCTATTCGTCGGGACTTCGCGTGACAGAACTGGTAGGTTTGCGCAGATCTGATTACAACGATCTGGGCCAGCGGCTGCGCGTGATGGGCAAGGGCAGCCGGCAGCGATTGCTGCCGGTTGGCTCTGCTGCCAGCCTAGCTATTGATCGTTATCTGGCAGAGGCTCGGCCTCGACTGCTGAAGGATCAGGTTTCGCCCTACCTTTTTGTCAGTTCCCGCGGGCCTAAGCTGGATCGCCGCTCTTATTGGCAGGTTCTGCGGCAGCTTCGGCTTGCCTCTGGAAGCGCCAAGCCTTTGCACCCGCATATGCTGCGGCACTCTTTTGCCACTCACTTACTACAGGGTGGGGCGGACCTGCGGAGTGTTCAAGCCATGCTGGGCCACGCCGACATTTCTACAACTGAGATCTATACCCATGTGGAGCAGGACCGCTTGCGGGGGATCGTTGACCAATTCCATCCAAGGGAAGCAAAAAAATAATGAGCGACTACATGTTCATGCTGGAGAGCCATCTCAGCCAGACGCAAAACGCAGTCATTGCCGAAGTTCAGCGCATGATGGCGAAGCTCCAGATCAATGTTTTCCTGACGGGTGGAGCGCTGCGCGATATGCTGGCGGCGCTTCCCGTTCGTGACCTCAACTTCACGCTTGAGGGCTCGCCGCTGAAGCTGGTCAAGGCACTCGAAAAAGAAACGGGCATGCGAGTGATCAATGCCGATGATGTTCGGAAGAGTTACGAGGTTGCTTTTGCGAATGGAGTGCTGGCCGAGATTTCGATGGCGCGCACAGAACGCTATCTGAAACCTGGCACAAGCCCGAAAGTGACGCCGGCGACGATTCACGAAGACCTGCGAGGGAGAGATTTTTCGATCAACAGTCTGGCAATCTCGCTGGCGCAGGGGTCGCGAGGCTTATTGCTCGATCCGACGAACGGGCTCTCTGACTTTGCCCTACGCGAGCTTCGAACGGTTTCGACTCATACATTGATGGACGATCCTTCGCGAGTTCTGAAGCTGATGACACTGCAGGCGCGTCTTGGTTTTCAGTTGGATGAGCGCACCAAGGGCCAATATCAGCGAGCTCGCGAGGCGAAGATCGAGACATCGATTTCAGCAGAGGCGTTGCGACGTGAGCTGGTAAAGATTGGCGAAGAGTTTAATCCACTGCCGATTTTGGAGACCCTGGACAAAGAAGGTTTCCTCAACCTGTACTTCCCCGGGTTCACCGGAGCAAAATTGAACTCCGTCGGCTTCCAGAAGTTGCTCAAAATGCGCGGCATGGTTCCGTTTGGCACTCATTTGAAAGAGGATCGGTTGTCGCTGTTTTTGCACACGATCAGCGAAAAGTGGACTCCGAAGGAGAAGCTCACCTTCATCAAGAATTGCAAGTTGTCCAAGCGTGAAGTTGATGGCTGGAAGAATCTTGACGCCAAGTCGAAGTCTTTACAGAATGTCCTCAAGTCTGTTAAGTTGCAGAAGCCGTCCCTGATCTACGCCGCACTTATGGATGCGCCGGTCGAGTATATCTTTGTGCTGCTCAGCAAGTCGCCCTTGCGCCTGGTGCAGGACCGCATCAAGAACTATCTGCAGAAGCATTTGCCGATGGCGATGGAAGTTACCGATGATGACGTTGTTGCAGCAGGCGGTGTACTTGGGACACCGAAAGCACTGCAAATTCGGAAGCAACTGATTGCTGCCAAGCTGGATGCGCGCCCCCGCAAAATCCCTACGGCGGAGACGGCTTACAATCCTCAAGCTGCAACTTAAACGCACTGACTTCGCGCCAGGCATTCGCGTTGCGCACGTCGATGCGTAGCAAACCCTTTTTGTCGTCCACCCGAACACGGGTGGCGGTTGAAGGGGCACGTTGCCCTGGTTGGGCTGTCTTAGGGATTTGGTTGGATATTTCGCGTAGATCCCAACCGGTGCCCCCGGTCTGTGTCTCGAAAAGTTCGTACTTGCCCCCTTCACCGCTTCCTTTGGTGTCGACCAGGAGCCAGCCACGTTTTGCTGACTGGAACGCGAAATCCTCGACGACGCCTACGCGGCTTTCGGCAAAAAGGTCAGACTTGCGCCACGTCCTGCCGCCGTCGGTTGTGAGCAAAATGAACGGGTCGCGGGGCAACGCGAGCGAGGTATGACCGGCGAGCCAGCCGCTCGAAAAATCGAAAAATTGCATGCCTTCCAGCGCGCTTGCTTTGAGGCGTGGGTGAGCCTCGCGCCAAGTTGAGCCGCCATCCTCGCTGATCAGTAGCAAGGACTGCAGAGTCGCGGCCTGGGTGTGGAGATTACCTGCCAATAGCAAGACTTGCCCAGTGGACTCGACTCCGGAGATATCCAGGTAAGTTGGGCAGGGCTCTGAGTCGCTGCAAGTGAGACCGAGTGCGGGCAGGTCGACCTCCCTGCAAAGGTTGGGGATCAGAATCGGCCCGTCGGCCATTTTATAAATGAGCGGGCCGTCAGCCACTTGTGCCAAAAGCCAGAAGTAAGCAAAGAGAACCACAACCTCATACTAGACTGTAGGCAGCTTCATGTTTCCGTGGTTTTCTGCAAAAGATGCTCCGCTCAAGCCTCTGCCTTTGTCGCAGCGGCTAAAATCGTACTCTGCCGCATCGGGGATTGTTTACCAATACATCTTCTTGGGGCTGGGGGGCAGGCGGCACGTATTTGAGGTGAGCGCCGACCGCCAGCCGGCTTTCCACTTGTCGATTGAACTAGAACCCAAAGAGTTGGCGAGTTGTGCCGAAAGGATGGGTTCTCCGTTGCGTTGGAATGAAGAATATGCGCTTTCGAAGCTGAGCCTATTCGCGGCGATGGACGCAGCCGAAACTACTGCTGCCCTGCGGCAAGTTATTTATCCAACGAGTGAAGAGTTGATGCTCTACATGACTGAATTGAACATGGGCTAGTGTGACCCGTTAACGTGACAAGCGAACCCAAAGCTCCATACCCCCCGCCTTTAGACCAACTTGTAGGTCGTGAGTTCTCGTTTCATCCGTCGATTGCGAACGTCGAAACGAACCTGTGGACTCTGGTGGAGGCTCATTGGTCGGAATTTTTGGTGGAAAGCGTTGCCGAACGGACACAGGTCTGGGTGCCGAGGCGCTTTCTGGGTGCCTTGTCTGCGTCCGATCGGCCAGTGATGATTGTTGGGCTAGAGAAGGCACTTGAATATAAGGCGGGGCAGGTCTGGCCCGTCATGAAGCGGGTGATCGAGATGCCGCGAGTGCCAGCGGGCGATCCTATGGGGGAGTTGCGGGATGGCGAAGCGAAATTGACATTGGTGGCCCCCCCCGCCCGACTGGATGCGTCCGAGAAGCAACTTGGAAAGCTGATTTTGATGGTGCTGGTGGGGGCCCTTGTGCTGGTTGCGGCGGTTATCGCTGTCTTCCGGGGAGTGCGGTCGGGGGACATGATTTCCTATAAGGCTGTCGTTCAAGAGAGCCTTGGGCTGGGGCCGGAGGATGACTATTTTGCGGTTGTTCGCAAGCTGGGCGACCCGGAATCAGATCGCTGGAAGACTGACAGCGAGAGCTTACAGTTTCGGATCCTTGCGTACCCAAAGCGAAATATGAACGTGATTCTCACCGGGCGGGAGCGCAAGGAAGTGCACTACGCCGGGGCACTGGATCGGGACTGGAAAGTGATCGATAGTGTGACGCAAAAGGGCGGGTCGAATACATACAGCGTTTTGGCGAAACTGCCGCGCTTCTGATTTGGTCAAGAGCTTCGGTACAATTGCCGAATATGAAAGCCACTGGCCGTAGACTTCTTTGGATGGCAATTTCCGCGTTAGGTGCGGCCTGTTTGGGGGCCGTGGCCTTAAAGCGTGGGGAAGCGATCAACTCGATGTGGATCGTGGTTGCCGCAGCCTGCGTCTACCTTGTTTCCTATCGTTTCTATGGCAAGTTCATAGCGACCAAAATTCTCGCCTTGAAAGAAGATCGTGCAACGCCAGCGGAGCGGCTGCGCAATGGGCACGACTTTGAACCAACGAATAAGTGGATCGTCTTTGGGCATCATTTTGCGGCGATTGCGGGGCCAGGGCCGCTGGTGGGGCCGACTCTGGCAGCGCAGTTTGGATATTTGCCGGGTACGCTTTGGATCATTCTGGGAGCGGCATTGGCTGGATCTGTGCACGACCTGCTAATCCTTGGATTTTCGATCAGGCGTGATGGGAAGAGTCTGGGGCAGATGGTGAAAGAAGAGATCAGCGATGTGGGCGGAACCACGGCGATGGTGACCGTGCTGTTAATCATGATCATCCTTATGGCCGTGATCGGGTTGGTGATTGTGAACGCTTTGAAGGGCAGCCCGTGGGGGACCTTTACGATCGCTGCAACGATGCCGATCGCGATTTTCATGGGGCTTTATCTCCGCTTTGTGCGACCGGGTAAGGTGATGGAAATTTCGATCATCGGATTTGTTCTGGTGGTGCTGAGCATATTTGGCGGCCAGTGGGTGGCTGAGTCCGCAACGCTGGCTCCCTTATTCACGTTTAGTGCGACGACTTTGGCACTGATCCTGGTGGGCTATGGTTTCTTTGCGAGTGCCTTGCCGGTTTGGTTGCTGCTGGCACCGCGCGACTACCTGAGCACCTTTGTCAAGCTGGGGGTGGCGGCGATGCTGGCGGTGGGTGTATTGCTGGTGCGGCCGGAGTTGAATCTGCCGGCGATGACGCGCTTTGTTGATGGATCGGGACCGATCTTTGCGGGAAGTGTGTTTCCGTTCTGTTTCATTACGATTGGTTGCGGCGCGCTGTCTGGATTTCACTCGCTGATTTCGTCAGGAACGACGTCGAAGTTGCTGGCCCGAGAGAGTCACGCACTGCCAGTGGCATACGGAGCCATGCTGGTTGAAGGCATGGTGGCGATCATGGCTTTGATCGCTGCCTGTGCGATGGAGCCGGGTGTCTATTTTGCGATCAATTCGCCAGCCGGGATTGTGGGTGCGCTGCCTGCTGCGGCGGTGCAAACGGTGAGCGGCTGGGGCTATCCGGTGACGGTTGCGCACATGGAAGAACTGGCGCGAAGCGTTGGGGAAAGTACGCTTTTTGCTCGTACAGGCGGCGCGCCTTCGTTGGCGCTGGGAATGGCTCATATCTTCTCGCAAGGATTATCGATGGCTTCCGATGGCGGCAAGTCGATTTTGAGCTTCTGGTACCACTTCGCGATCATGTTTGAAGCCCTGTTCATTTTGACCACTATTGATGCGGGGACGCGAGTTGGGCGCTTTCTGTTGCAGGACTTATTGGGGCAGGTCTACAAGCCATTTGGCCGCACAAGCTGGATGCCAGGAGTGGTTGCGGCGAGTGCGCTGGTTGTTAGCGGCTGGGGCTGGTTTCTCTATCAGGGCGTGCTCGATCCACTTGGCGGGATTAATTCTTTGTGGCCGCTGTTTGGGATTGCGAACCAGTTACTGGGTGCCATTGCGCTTTGTCTGGCGACAACGATTCTGTTGAAGATGTTTCGTTTGAAATATGTGTGGGTGTCCGGGATTCCGTTGGCCTGGATGCTGAGTGTGACGTTTACGGCTGGCTTTCAGAAGATTTTTGCGGCTAATCCGCGGCTGGGATTTCTGGCGCGGGCGGAACAGTTGGAGGGGCAGATTGCGACGGGTAACCTGGCTGCGGCAAAGGTAGCGCAGTTGCAGCAGTTGATTTTCAATGAACGCATGGATGCGGCAATTTGCGGGCTGTTTCTGGTGCTGACGCTGGTGATTGTGGCTGAGTCGGCACGTGCCTGGTATGGGGTGTTGCGGGGGACCAGTTCTGCCAAGGTGAGCGAGACGCCGTTCGTTCAGACGCAGATGCAGACGGGTGAAATCTAGAGTGCAGATGTTAATGCTGGTTCCGTTGCTGATGATGGCGGCGGAGCCCGCGCCCCTGCCTAGCCTACGTGAACAGGCGGCAACACAGCAGTCGTGGTTGCAGTATCGACTGGATACGCACCTGCCGCAGCTGATGCGCAAACATGGTGTCGATATGTGGGTGGTTTCGAGCCGGGAATACAATGAAGACCCAGTATTCTTCTCCCTCGTTTCGCCAACGATGTTTGCGGCGCGCCGACGGACGATCTACGTTTTCTTTGATCGCGGTCCGGAAAAAGGTGTGGAGCGACTGGCGCTGGGTGGCGGGTCGCAAGGGGGGTTGTACGAGGTCTATCGAGATCCGGATTCGGGCATTGAACTGTTTGGCGACCAGCAGTGGAGCTTGCTCAAGAAGCTGATTGACGCGCGCCAGCCGAAGAAAATTGCAATCGACATTTCTCATACTCATGCATTTTCGGACGGACTGTCTGCGGGCGAGCGCGAGCAAATGGAAGAGAGTATCGGGGCTGAAAATCGCAAGAAACTTGTCAGGGCGGAAGGGTTGCCTTTGGACTACGTTGCACTGCGACCACCGGCGATGCTGCCGGTATATCGGAACTTTATGGAGCACGTGCACTCAATCATCGAGAGCGCATTTTCAAGCGAGGTGATCGTCCCTGGAAAGACGACCGATCAGGATATTGTGTGGTGGCTGCGGCAAGAGAATCAGCGGCGGGGATTTGGAACCTGGTTTCAGCCGTCGATTCGGGTTCAGCGGAAGAATTCGCGTGCTTTGCAGCTGTTGCAGGAAGACGCTCCTACGGTCATCGAGCGGGGAGATGTTCTGTGGGTGGATTACGGATTGACGGCCATGAGGCTGGCCACGGATACGCAGCACATGGGCTATGTGTTGCGGGAGGGCGAGACAGTGCCGCCGGTCGAGATTCAGAAGGCGCTAGAGAGTGCGAAAAAGATGCAGGATATCGTGATGGCCAATATGAAGGTGGGCAAGAGCGGCAATGAGGTGTTATCTCAAGCGCTGCTGGAGATTCGGGCGCTGGGGATCAAAGGGACCGTGTATTCGCACCCGATTGGCGATCATGGGCACGGGGCGGGGCCGCTGATCGGCCTTTGGGACCGTCAGCAGGGGGTGCCGGGACGCGGGGACGTCAAGCTGATACCGAATACCTGGTTTTCAGTGGAGCTGTCGAGCCGTACGCCAATTCCCGGGTGGGCAGACGCCGAGCTATTTGTTGGGATGGAAGAGGATGCGATGGTCGGGGCAGATGGAAAGGTTGAGTGGGTATTGAGACGACAGGAGAAATTTCATCTGATTCGATGACTTCGGGTTCGACTGCGCTGAGGTATTCGCGGACAAAGGCGCGTGACATATTAACGCAGCCTTCGTGGCGGTACATGCGGAAGAAGGTTTGCTGGGCGGCGGCGGGATCGAGAGAGGGGCAGAGGAGGGCGACGACGGAAGCGCTGGAGGAGATGCAATCGCGACACTCTTTGCCCATCGAACGGCAATATTCGGCGGTGACTTGTGGGCTTTGGCTGTCTTGGATTCCATCTAGCATTTCGATCTCTCCTGAGGTGAAACTCAGTTGTATCCCGGATCGAAAATTCCACATAGCCAGCGAGTGAGGGCTTTCTCCAACTACAGTGAGGGTACCATTACCCTCATTACTTACCCCCATATAGGGGATGACGTGGCGAGAAATCTTTAATCAGTCTCTCTCAAAGAGATGCAAAAGGGCGGTGCTGCTGTTACGCTCAAAATGCGGCTTGGGTTTTTGCTGAAGCTCAGTCCGCAGCTAATAATCTCCTCTCAAGACAAGCGTTTCCTGCATTCATGAACATCCGCTCGCTTTTTAGCCTGTTTTCTTCCGATCTTGCGATCGATCTCGGAACTGCCAACACCCTCGTTTACGCCAAGGGGAAGGGAATCGTTGTGAACGAACCCTCGATCGTGGCGATTAACAAAAACAATGGTGAAGTTGAAGCCGTCGGTAAAGAAGCCAAAGAGATGCTGGGCCGGACGCCGGGCAACATTGTGGCGATTCGTCCGATGAAAGACGGCGTGATTGCTGACTTCAAGGTGACCGAGCGCATGCTGAACTACTTCATTCAGAAGGCGCACGGAAGAAAGATGCTGGTGCATCCACGAATCGTGATCGGGGTTCCGTCAGAGATCACGCAGGTGGAAAAGCGCGCTGTCATCGACTCGGCCTATCGGGCAAAGGCAAGTGAAGTGCATCTGGTGGAACAGGCAATGGTGGCGGCAATCGGAGCCGGACTGCCCATTACGGAACCGGGCGGCAATATGGTTGTCGATATCGGTGGAGGCACGACGGACGTCGCCGTCATCTCGCTGGCGGGAATCGTTTATGCCCGATCGGTGCGGGTGGCGGGAAATGAATTGGATGAGGCGATCATCCAGTATTTGAAGCGTAAGTACAATCTGCTGATCGGCGAGCGGACTGCGGAGATGATCAAGATGACGGTTGGTTCGGCGGCCCCGCTGGACAAGCCGCTGACGATGGAGATTAAGGGACGCAACCTGATCGAAGGAGTTCCTCGGACGCTAACGATCGGGGACGAGGAAATTCGCGAGGCGTTGAGCGAGGGAATTTCGACGATCATGAATGCGATTCGGGTGGCTCTGGAACGGACGCCACCGGAATTGTCGGCCGACATTTCCGATCGTGGAATTGTATTGACGGGCGGCGGTGGACTGATCAAGAATCTGGATAAGCGGATCCGGCAGGAGACTGGACTTCCGGTGTCGGTTGCGGAAGACCCATTAGCGTGTGTTGCCTTGGGAATTGGCAAGATGCTTTCTGACTTCAAGCTTTTGCGCCGAATTGCGATCGAGTAGGAGGGGCGCCTCTCAGGCCGCATGGATGGTTTTCTTGGCAGGTACCGCAACTTATCCGTCCTGATGATTGTCATCATGGCGCAGGTTGTGCTGCTTGCGGTGCAGGTGAAGAACAACCAGGACGTTCGGCTCATACGGGTCTGGGCTGTAACTGCCATCACGCCACTTGCCAGGGTGCTTGAAGGAATTCGGGCGAACACATTTGGCCTGGCGGGAGAGTATTGGAAGCTGATCGAGATACGGTCACAGAACGGCACCTTAAAGGTAGACTTGGACCGACTGAAGCTGGAGAATCAGTTTCTCAAAGAAGAGCTGGCGACAGCCAAGCGAGTAGAGGCGATGGCGGGCTTTGTCCAGCGTAACCCGAACAAGACGCTTGGGGCCCGCATCATCGGTGCCGGCGCCGGCATGAATTCCAAGGTCGTCTTTATCGACCGTGGTTCGATTTCGGGAGTGCTCAAGGGGATGCCCGTCATCACGCCAGATGGGGTTGTTGGCAAAGTGACCGCGTCGTATCCGACAGCTGCCCAAGTCATGTTGATCACGGACCCTACTTTTGCGTGCGGCGTTGTTTCGGACAAGACGCGGATTCATGGGACCGCCCGTGGACAGGGGAACAATCAACTTCTGGTGGACTACATTCAGAACGAGCAGCCTGTCGAAGTGGGTGAGGCCTTTTACACCTCTGGTGATGATCGGCTTTTCCCAAAGGGCTTGCCCGTCGGACCTGTGCGCGTGTCGCGACAGGGGAAATTATTCAAAGAAATCTATGTTGCTCCGGCGGCATTTGAAAAGGGGCTGGAGGAAGTTCTGGTGATTCTGGAAGGCGTGCATCAGCAGATTCCCGATACGACGCAGATGGTCAACGTCGGGCCTGAGGCAAAGGCGATGGTGCCGCCACGCAGCGACGCAAACCAGCAGCCGTCGAACGCAGTACAGCAGGATCCAAACCAGCGGTTTTCAACAGACGCAGATCGGCTGGTGGATCGCTACAAAACTATGGGTGAGCAGCAGGGCGTGAGCTACGGCAATGGCGGCAAGGTGCCGAACTTCAACGCGCCGGTTGCGCCGAGAGTTGCCCCCAAGCTGCCTACACCAGCCACAGGGGAGCAGCCGGTGATTGTTCCTACCGCACCAGCGGCGAAGCCACCAGGGGCTCCGGGGGGAGAAGCGCGCTGATGCCATCACCCGAATATAGCGAGGCTAATTACGTCGAAGGGAAACGCAGAAAAAGTGGGTCGTCCACCTTTCGTCCGATCGTTTTCTTTCTTGTCCCGCTATTCTCTGTACTGCTCGATATTTTCCTGCCACGCTTTATCGAATCGGCACGGACCCTCGAATTTCCGTTGTTGATTACGATCTATTTCTCACTGATGAAGCGGCAGCCGATTACAGGGATTGTGATTGGAGCGACGATCGGGTTGATGCAGGATTCCCTATCGCAGCAGCCTCTTGGGATGTTTGGCATAGTCAAGACACTTGTAGGCTACTTTGCCGCCTCTGTGAGCTTGCGGTTTGACGTAAACAATCCTGCATTGCGCTTTATGCTTTGCACCTTCTTCTTTGTCTTTCATCAATTCTTTTATTGGGTGATGGTGAGGGCGTTGCTGGGACAGGTTCCCAATATCAACACGCTGGACGAGTTGGTGCGTGCGATCCTGAACTCGGCAATTGCCCTGCCACTGTTTCTACTCTTGGATAAGCTTAGAGAGGACGAGAGCTAGGTCTCTCGAACAAGGCAATTCAGTGTTTCTCTCTTCAGGACGCGAGCGACGAGACCTCTTCCCAGACCGCATGCGCCTTTTGCGCGACGAATCGAAATTCGCGCAGGGGAAGATTGCGGTCCTTCAGTACTGTACTGCGCTTATTTTTCTACTTCTAGTCGGAGGTTATTGGAATCTGCAGATTCGCAACGAGGAGCTGTATTCGCTGAAGGCAGAACGCAATCGAATCAAGTCGCTGCCGGTCCCTGCACCTCGGGGAAAAATCCTCGACCGAGAGAAGCGGGTGATCGTCGATAACCACTCGAGCTTTTCGGTGCTGCTGTCCAGAGAGACACTTCGCGAAGAACACCTTCGGCCGATCGCGGATGGGCTGGAGTTGGATTACGACGAACTAGTCGCCAGACTGAAGCGATTTCGTGCACGCCCGAAGTATCAGGCGGTAATTATTAAGGAAGAACTGACGTCTTCCGACATCGCCTTCGTCGAGTCGCACCGGGACCCCGACACCTATCCGGAGCTTGAATTGATCCATACGGAGCGGCGCGTTTATCCGGCGAATGGATTTGCAGCGCATATGCTCGGCTATGTCGGCGAAGTATCCGAGATTGAGTTGAATCAGGCGGATTTTGCCAAGTTCCAGCAAGGTGATCTTGTTGGCAAGACTGGCATAGAGCGTCAGTACAACGATATTCTTACCGGGGTGGATGGCCAACGCCAAGTGCTGGTGGACAACAAAGGGAATGAACGTCGAATTCTCGGGATGAAGCCGGCGGTGCCTGGACAGAGCATTGAACTGACGGTTGATCTGGATGTGCAGGCCATTATGGAACTGGCGATGGAAGGGCGGCGGGGCGGGGCGGTAGCGCTGGATCCTCGCAACGGCGAGGTATTGGCAATGACATCCAAGCCTGGATACGATTTAATGAAGCTCTCGTCGCGCGAGCGGACTAAAGAATGGCGCGAGATTTTCTCGAACCCCGACAAACCGTTGTTGAACCGGGCGATTCAGGCGCAATTGGCCCCCGGGTCAACCTTCAAGCCGATTGTGGCGCTAGCGGCGCTCGAGGGTGGATTCATTAACGCGGATACCTCTTACAGTTGCGGGGGCGGCTTGAACTTTTACGGCCGCTACTTTCACTGTCATAACAAGTCTGGACACGGCGCGACGAGTTTGAAGAAGGCACTTGCCCAGTCCTGCGATGTTTACTTCTACAATGTTGGCGACAAGATCGGCATTGATCAGATCGCCAAGTACGCCGAACTTATGGGGTACGGAGCGAAGACGGGAATAGATCTTCCGTCGGAGGCCGAGGGGCTGTCCCCATCGAGCACCTGGAAGATCAGAACACTGCGCTCTAAGTGGTACGGCGGCGACACGGTAAACGTCGCGATTGGACAAGGCTACCTGACCGCGACTCCGATTCAGCTGGCCGTTGGAATTGGCGGGCTGGTGATGGGCGGCATTTGGCATACGCCGCATATCCTGAAAAGTGCTGATGCGCCCGTTAAGCCGGCGCGCAAGGCCGATTTGAATCTCGACAATGTACGTCTAGTCATGGACGGAATGTGCGACGTCGTAAATGGCTGGGGGACGGCGACCAACGCCCGCATCCCGGGCATTGAGATGTGTGGCAAGACAGGAACGGCGCAGACTGCATCGAACGAATACCAGAAGGCGCGGAACATACGCCTCAAGGACAACGCGTGGTTTGTCGCCTTTGCGCCTCGAGTGAATCCAGAGATTGCAGTTGCCGTTTTGTTTGAAGAGGGAGACCACGGGCCATTGGCTGGCAACATTGCCCGGGATATTGTCAAGGCGTATTTTGATAAGAAGACACGCAGGGAACTCTCGCAGAGCGGGCTGCCTACTGTTACCGCCAGTGCACCTGCGGCGATCCCAGCTGTGCGGGCTGCAGTGCCCGCGCGAGTTGTGAATTGATGTTTACACTGCGGTCGTTGCGTGAGCTTGATTGGACGCTACTTATCCTCGCGTTAATCCTGTGTGGTGTTGGAGTATTGCAAATCTATTCAGCAACGCAGTCAAGCGATTTGGCGAATCACTGGTGGAAGCAGTTGATCTACATCGCCGCTGGCCTTGTATTGTTCTATCTCATAAGTCAAGTGGATTACCACACGCTGGTGGGTCAATCCCCGGCGCTGTACGTAGTGTTTGGAGTCGTCCTCTTCTGTCTGCTGATTTTGAGTCGAGTTGTACTCGGGGCGAAGCGTTGGATCTCGATTGGGGCGGGGCTAAAGATTCAGCCGAGTGAGTTCATGAAACTGGTGTTGATTTTGTTTGTAGCCCGTTTCCTGTCGGAATTGAAAACTGATTCGCTCAGCTTTCGGGATCTGCTGAAGCTGACGGGGCTGGTGCTGATTCCCTTTGCTTTGGTGGCGCTACAGCCGGACCTTGGCACCTCACTTTGCTATTTGCCAATCCTTGCAGTCGGGGTTCTGTTGGCAGGATTGAGTCGGCAGCAGGCACTGGCGATTCTATTCATTTTTGCTCTCGTAATCCCGGTCGGCTGGTTTGCGCTTAAGGACTACCAAAAGGCGCGGATCACGAGCTTTATGGATCCAGAGTCTGACCCGCAAGGGTCTGGCTATCAAGTGCAGCAGTCCAAGATTGCTGTAGGTTCCGGCGGGATGTGGGGACTAGGCGTAACCCGCGGAATGCAGATCCAATTACGCTTTTTACCCTTTGCCCATACGGACTTTATCTTCGCGGCGTTTGCCGAGGAACACGGCTTCGTCGGCGTTGTCACCGTACTTGGGTTATATTTCCTTCTATTGATGCAAATTTTGCAGAACGCTCAGACCGCTTCCGACAGGGCGGGTACCGCCATCTGTATGGGAGTCGGCGCGTTGCTGCTTTTCCACGTTTTGGAGAATGCCGGAATGGTTGCCGGGCTGATGCCTGTGGCGGGGATTCCCCTGCCGCTGATGAGCTACGGTGGATCGAGCATTCTCTCATTTTTCCTCATGCTTGGGCTGGTCAACAATGTCCGCCTGCGCAGATTTCTGCAATGACAATGAAAGACAACAATCCTGGGCCAACCCGATGAGTGCTTGTGCCTACACCGATCTCGATAAATTTTTCCGGGACGCTTTCGCTAGACCGAGTCGTCGCCTGAGGAGCATGAATGCTCTGAGCGCTTCTAGCTACCAAACGTTTATTACTGCGCGGTGCATAATTTTCCCTGTGCCCTCCGCGTGCTGTTCTGGCGAAATTGAGATTTGATCGCGTGTACCAAGCCTATGGTCCTCCAGGATTCCTAAAGGAGACGCCTGATGGCAAAAGAGTTAGTAATTTCCACTGGGCGGCACGAAACACGTGTCGCAATTATGGAAGACGACCAGCTGGTCGAGATTTATTTTCAGCGGGCGAATGAGTATTCGTTAGCCGGTTCGATCCATAAGGGCCGAGTGACGCGGGTGCTGCCAGGCATGCAGTCGGCATTTGTCGACCTTGGCCTGGAGCGCGACACGTTTCTGTATGTTTCAGACTTCTTCGAAGAAAACGAAGAATTCGAGAAGATGCCGGATAGCCGTGAGCGTTCTGACCGTGGAGGCCGGGGACGGGATGGGGGTGGACGCGACGCGGTTGCTAGAGAAAGTGCTCCCAGGGATATTGGCCCACGGGAAGGTGCTGCGCCGAGGGACGCAGGGCAGCGAGACAGTGTCCAGCGAGACAGTGTCCAGCGAGAAAGTGTCCAGCGAGAAAGTGGACGCGATGGCGGTCGTGACCGGGACAGCGGGCGAGGCCGGGGGCGTGATCGGGATCGACGTGATGCACGGCCGCCGATTCAGGTGCCTGCGATTGGAGTTCCTACCGAGGGAGCAAGCGCGACGACAGAGTTGCCTGTGGCACCGGGAGCTGACACAGGGACATCTGCGGCCAGCGAGGAAGCTCGCCGGGGAAATCGCCGACGCCGGGGGCGTGGCAATCGGGGGGGGAATTTCCCGGATTCAAAGTACGCCGAAGCATCTGGCGAGGGGGAGGAGGAGTCTGCTCCCAGCGAGAACGTAGAACCGATGGCCGCGATGGTAGCGTTGCCGGAGCCTGATGAAGAATTTGATGATGAATCAAGCGCCCCGCAAATTCTTCTGCCAGGCGAGACCCTATCGAAGTATCGTGGTCGAGCGCCTCAGTTGGTTGCTGCTGTTGCCGAAGAAGACGCCGGAGGCGACTTCGACGAAGTGGACGAAATTGCACTTGAGCCTGCGCACGCGACAGTCTCAACTGTGCATTCCGCGACACCAGAGACACTTGCAGCGCAGCGCGAAGAAGCTGAGCTCGAGGAAGTCAAAGAGCATTTGGCTGAGATGGCCAAAGAGAACGAAGAACAGCGTGATTTTGAAGAGGCAGAGCGATTGGCCTACGCCGAAAAGGAAGGCGCAGATCACGACGATGAGGTAAGCAGTCAGCTTGCTGAAGGTGCCATTGAGCTAGTAGCAGGTGCCGACGAGGCCGTCGAAGGAAATGAGCTACCGCCGCTGGTACAGTCGGCGGAACTGCGTCAAAGCGATCAGCGCTTCTTGCAGCAGCGGGCCCCGGAAGACGGTGGTGAAGGCGGAGAAGGTGGCGGTCGCCGTCGTCGACGCGGTCGTGGTCGTGATCGGATGGCCAGCACTGCCGGTACTGGACCTACCGATGAAGCACAAGCTGAAGATTCAACAGCACTTCAGCAGGATGCCGATGGTGCACCGGTACAGTCGCTGACCGAGGTACCCCTTGAGGGTGAGACTCGCAGCCAGGATGCTAGACCGGAAGAGGCTCGGCGCGACGAGACCCGCCGCGATGACGGGCGTCGTGAAGGACGCGGTCGTGGTGGGCGTGGAGACCGTGGCGGGGATCGGGGAGGAGATCGCGGTACTGGAGATCGTAGTGTCGGAGATCGAAGTGCTGGAGATCGAAGTGCTAGTGCTGATCGTGGTGGTGATCGTAATGAGCGGCCAGATCGTGAGCGTCGCCCGCAACCGTCCATTACCGAATTGCTCAAGGAAGGCCAAGAGATCCTGGTTCAGATCGCAAAGGAGCCGTTGGGGCAGAAAGGCGCGCGCATAACCTCGCACATCGCTCTGCCTGGTCGATATTGCGTCTACATGCCGACTGTTGACCACACCGGTGTCTCCCGCAAGATTGCCTCGGACGAAGAGCGCATGCGCTTGAAGAGAATCCTGCAAGGGCGCAAAGAAGGAATGCCCGGTGGATTTATCATTCGCACGGCAGGCGAAGGTCGGACCGAGGAGGAAATTCATGCAGATATCAACTTCCTGCATAATCTTTGGATCGACATTAAGCATAAGGCAGAGTCCAAGCCAGCCCCAGCGCTGATCTATCACGATCTGGAGATTGTTGAGCGCGTGCTGCGCGATCAGCTTGGACCAGAGTTCAAGTCCATTTGGGTGGATAGCGAAACCGTCTACGAAAGTATCCTGCGATTCCTGGAGCGCTTTCAGCCTGCAATGGTTTCGCGGGTCAAGATGTATACGCGCCAAGCGTCCATTTTTGATAATTTTGGAATCTCCCAAGAGCTTGAGAAGGCGCTACGTCCGAAGGTTTGGCTCAAGTCTGGCGGCTATATCGTCATCAACCAGACGGAAGCGCTAGTGGCGATCGATATCAACACTGGCAAGTTCGTCGGTAAGTCGAATCGGCTGGAAGATACGATCGTCAAGACAAACGTCGAAGCAATTCGCGAGATTGTGCGCCAGATTCGGTTGCGAGACCTTGGTGGCATTATCGTCATCGATTTCATCGACATGGATGAGCGCAAGAATCGCATGCGTGTGATGCAGGCGCTTGAAGAGGCGATGCGGGCTGATCGTGCACCTTACAAGATTCTGCAATTCAACGATTTCGGATTGGTAGCGATTACCCGCAAGCGGGTGAAGCAGTCCTTGGAACGCACGCTATGCGCGCCTTGCCCTTACTGTGAGGGGTCGGCTTATGTGAAGAGCGTGCAGACCGTTGTCGGGGAGATCTTGAACGAGGCTAAGAAATTGGCACGGGCGCTTGAAGATGCGAAAGATGTCATGCTACGCGTGAATCCGGAGGTTGCCAAGGTATTTAAATCTGCGGACAACCAATATCTTGAGGAGCTTGAGGAAATTCTTGGTAGGCCGGTAATGGTTGTCTCCGATGGGTTGATTCATCAGGAGAAATTCGATCTGGCCTAGGAATGCGTAAGGTATTAGATCGACCCCATTATTCGGGTGAGGTTAGTCCGCTCGACGAAAGGCTCCCCACAGGAGCCTTTCGTTTTTTCGGGCGCTGCGTTATTCGCTGCGTGGAACCGGGGAGGTTCGGGGCTGATACTTCCGTGTCCATGCAGGGGCCGCAGGAGCCCTCTCCTGCTGTTGCTGGAGGTTCCGGGTCCAAATGAGCTGCGCTTGTAGGGCGGCAGGACACTGGTTAGGCCTCTGCGCTTGAAATCGGGCAGGGTCCGCGTTTCGCGAGAGGGTATGGCTGCACGTAGCATTTGCTGAACGCCCTGGTGGTGGCCAACGCGGGTCAACGTTGAAAAACTCCTATTGCGGCGGCGAAGATATGACAATCGCCGCTGAACAAACGTAACTTTGCTAAACTCTTAGAGGAGCTTTCGGAGAGGTGGCCGAGCGGTTTAAGGCGCACGCTTGGAAAGCGTGTGTACGAGAAATCGTACCGTGGGTTCGAATCCCACCTTCTCCGCCATTTCCCGTGAAATGTCAGGAGATCGGAAGCTCCCGCCGTCCGGTAATCTCGATACCAAATCCCTCCAGCCCGACGGCCCGCAAGGGCGAATTGGTCAGTAGTTCAATTCTCTGCAAATTCAAATCCCGCAATATTTGGGCACCGATCCCCACTTGGTGCTGCATTTTTCGTTCTCCATCCTGAGGTGCGGCTTGCCGGGTGTGGACGATTGTCTTATCCGTTCCTTCTTCCCGCGCATGTAATCGGTCTTCACTGCCATGGTGCAAGTAGACAAGCACGCCACGTCCCTCCTCGCCGATCACGCGTAAGGACTCGTCCAATAGCGCCCGGCAATCGCACGAGCGACTGGCAAAGAGATCTCCAAAAGGGCAGTGCGAATGCATCCTTACGAGGACAGGTGTTACTCCGCTTAGGTCGCCACAGACGAGCGCCGTGTGCATTTCGCGGTCAAGCGAATTTTCATAGACATACATCTTCATCTGCCCGTGAGCGGTTTCAATGAGTCCTTCGCTGTAACGTCGAACGTAGCTCTCATTCCGCAGTCGGTAGCGAATCAGGTCGGCGACGGAAATGAGCTTGATGTCGTGATGCCGGCAGAATGTGCGCAATTCCGGAACTCTGGACATGGTTCCGTCCTCGTTCATGATTTCGCAAATCACTCCAGCTGGCTTCAGTCCAGCCAGGCGGGCGAGATCAACGGCTGCTTCAGTCTGGCCTGCCCTCACCAGTACTCCGCCCCCTTGGGCGCGCAGCGGGAAAACGTGGCCTGGGCGGGCCAAGTCTTCAGGACGGCAAGTGTCCTGAACCGTCAATCGAATGGTGTGGGATCGGTCTGCGGAGCTGATTCCCGTCGTTACGCCAACCTTGGCATCAATTGACTCTGTAAACGCCGTACCGAAATTGGACGTATTGATGCGTGACATCAAAGGTAGGCCCAGGCGATCACATAGTTCCGGCGCAAGTGCGAGGCAAATCAGGCCTCGCCCGTGAACCGCCATGAAGTTAATCAAGTCCGGAGTGACGGCATCGGCAGCGAGGGCCAGGTCGCCCTCATTTTCACGGTCTTCGTCATCAACGATGACAACCAATTTTCCGGCGCGAAAATCATCAATCGCCGACTCAATGGAATCGAAGGGCATACTCAATCTCCATTGTCGCTGACTTGGGGTGTAGGCGGGGCTGAAAGTCGTTCACATAAATTTGGAAACTTTATCTCCTTTAGTTTCATTGTTAAATTACGATTTAATCAATTACTAAATAAATGAACAAGTAATATGTTTTTGGGACTTGAGCCCGAGAAAACGCCAAAAGCTGAAAGTTACGAAATATCTGTTTCGTATTCGAGAACAAAATGAATCTTAGTGACATTGCGGATGTGATTCAGATGCATCCGGACTACAAGGGCTGGAAGGGGTCGATGGAAATGTATCGCGACCTTTATTCAGGTGGAGCTTTGATGAAGGCCAAGGCAAGTACTTACCTTTACCGAAGGCATCGGGAGCCACCTGAGATCTACCAGGAGCGAGTGAGCCGTGCCTTCTACGAGAACTATCTCGGTTCGATCATTGACTGGTATGCGTCGACTCTGTTCCGCCGGGAACCAATTCTGACAGTTGAGGACACAGGGCTTAAATCCAGCAAATTCTATTTCGAATTTTTTAATGATTGCGATAAGAATTCTTCAAGTATTACGGATTTTATGCGTCGTCGCTTTATCGATGCGCTGATTTTTGGTAAGACCTTTACCGCACTTGAGTTTCCGAAGCGTGAGAAGAGCTTCACGACGCGGCTTGAGGAGGAGCGATCGGGGGCTGATCGCGGCTACTTGACAGCAATCGATCCAAACGATGTAGTGAACTGGAATTACGGTTCAGAAGGCAAGCTGAAGCTCATTGTCGTCCGACTGCGGAGTGACAAGCCGGGCACGGAAGCCTGGCTGGAAAGTGAAGCTGGCCGCTATCTAATTTACACGGAAACGGAATATCTGATCGTCGAGAAAAATGGCGAAGATCAGACAATCCGCGTGGTGGAGCGCGGCGATCACTGTTGTGCTCAAGAGAATCGTCTACCGGTTTTCGACATCGTTCTCAGTGACGGGATGTGGCTCATGAACAAGGCAGCACATCTTCAGCTGGAACATTACAACAAGTCGAACTCGCTTGCGTGGTCTCTGGGTATGGCGCTATACGCGACACCGGTGATCTACAGCAAACGTGACTGGCGAGAGACGCTGGGCGAATCGTATTACATCCATCTCGATCCTGAAGACAAATTCGGGTGGACGGAGCCTGAGGGCAATGTCTATCGGATCGCGATGGAAAACCTGAACCGCCTTCAGGAAGAAATTTACCGCACTTGCTACGTAATGGGGCAATCGCGAAGTTGGATGTCGGGTTCGGCGCAGGTGAGCGGTAATAGCAAGCGCGCCGACTACCAGATCACTCAGGAAGTACTGCGCGCCTACGGCGATGCCGTCAAGGACACCTTGAAACGGCTTTTGCAGACTCTCATCCGGGTGAGAAAAGACGACATCCGCATCTCGGTTTCCGGGCTCGACGAATTCGAGGTCGGCGAGTTCAACGAAGAACTCGACGAGGCGCAGAAACTGCTCAATATGGGTCTCCAGTCTAAGACTTTCCGCAAACAGGCATTCAAGAAGCTTGCCTTCAAATTCCTGGCGGACATAAACGAGACCACAAAGGAGCGGATCGCGACCGAAATCGAGGAGGAGATCGACAAATCAATTTAGGAGAGCGAAATGAATCCAACTGAAGAATCCAATTCGCAGAGCAGCACAGTGAGCGACTTGAAAAAGCTTGTTCACGAAGTGTTCGAGGAATATCACAACGTCCAGACGAAGCGGACTGAGCCGGCTTATAAAGCGGAACTCGAAGACGAGCGCCGAAAGCGTGAAGTCATGGAGAAGCGTGTCAATGAGCTGGTAGAGGAAAACCGCCGCAGCAAGGTGAAAGCCGAGTCGATGGAGCGTGAAACCTTCATCAAGGGAGAGTTGCAGCGCCTGGGCGTTGCAAAGCTCGATCTGGCATTCAAGGCTGTGCGTGACGAGATTCACCGGGAAACAGACGGCAGTTTACATGCGCGAGGCATCGACGGATTGGTGCCCGTGCAGGAGTTTCTGCGCAAGTTTGTGGATGAAAATCCAGAACTGCTTCCGGCACGAAATTTGGGTGGCAGTGGTACGTCTACGACGGGCCGCAACTCCCAAAACTCACCTGGGATCGATATCGATTCGATCCGTCCTGGGATGAGCAAAGACGACTTGGCCCGGGCCCGCAAAGAGATTGCTCGCGTGGCTGGCCTGCTGATCGACTAATTCAAATAACACCAAGGAAACCAAATGCCTTCTATTACTTCTTCCAATCTTGCAAATGCCATCGTAAAGCTTGTTGCTGCCGATGCGCTACCTGCCCTCATGGGCAACCTGGTCATGGGCAACCTCGTAAACCGGGACTTCGAGCCGACGCTAGCCAAAGCTGGCGACACGGTCAATGTTCCAGTGCCCCCGTCACTTGTGGCGAACAACATCGCCGAAGGCGGAACGGTCACTCCGCAGAACCCAAGCCTGGGCAACTCGCAGATCGTGCTCAACACACACGCAGAAGCAACGTTCCAGATCCCGGACGTTACGAAAGTTGTGGCTGTGCCCGACTTGTTGAAGCTCTACATGGAGCCAGCGATCATCGCGCTGGCAGAACGGGTCGAGAGTGACCTGCTCGCTCTTGCTTCTGGATTTACCGGAAATGCCGCGCTCGGTACGGCCGGCTCCGCGCTGACAGAACAGATTGTGGATGACGCCGAAACCGCACTCTTCAATGCAAAGGTTCCGGCGAGCATGCAGAAATATCTGGTAGTGGATGCTGCAGGCTACTCGGCGCTTCGCACCAATCCGCGCTTCAGTGAGTACGCAAAGGCAGGCGACGCGGGACTTCAGGCGTTGATCGATGGTCACATCGGCCGCTTGAAGGACTTCTACGTATTCCGTTCACAATTCATCAAGAAGTCGGGCACGCCGCTGACGACCTACAACCTTGCCTTCGCCAAGAATGCTCTTGGCCTAGCAATTCGGCGGCTGCCACAACCGCTGCCAGGCACTGGGGCCATCGCCGAGTATGCCGAACTGGGCAACTTCGGTGTACGCGTCGTGATGAGCTACCAGCCTGACACGTTGTCGCAGCAATTCACCGTCGACATCCTCTACGGTGCGGGAATTCTTCGCAATACCCACGGCGTTCAGGTTCGCAGCTAGATTTAACCGTCTAAGCGGATTGGGCCGGTTCTTTGAAAAAAGAATCGGCCCTTTCTCTTTCCAAGTGATTTCCAGAAAGGAAAAACAACCATGGCGTTACTCAAAGATCAACCAATCAGCTGCCTGACCGAGTGGATGGCTTACGACTCCAAACTAAGCATCCTGTCTGCCCAAGAGACTACGTCGATTGAGGCAAAGTCTCGCCTTGCACAGAACGAGATCGAAACACAGGTAACCAGTTTTGTCCTGCGTCATAGCGGGCTGAGCGAAAGTGCAGCGCGCCAGTTACCTGAAAAAGTAACTGTAACCGAAGCGTTGGACCGTTGGCACAGTATGCTGACGCTCAGCCTCTTTTACGCAGATATCGCTTCGTTGCAAAACAGCGCCCTGCATCGTGACCAGTCTCGGTACTACGACATGAAGGCGGAGGCCGCCAAGGATCAGCTGTTCGACACCGGACTTGGAATCGTGAATCTACCTGTGCCTCGGCCCGGAATTCCAACGATTGTCTCAACTCCGGGTGCCAGCGCACACAGGATTTTGCGGGGGCGGATCCGCTTCGTCGGCAACGATGGCGCGGTTGGTGCGCCAAGTCCAGAATTTCTGCTCGACATGAGTGAAGGCCAGTCGCTGGCCGTCTCTGTTACGGCACTGCCGGCGTCGGTTAGCGGATGGCTCCTTTTTGTTGGAGATGGACCAGAAGCGTCTTATCTTGCGACGCCAGCACCGGTAGAGACCGCGACCGCAATCGCGATCACCGCCACGATGCCGAACCAGTCTGCTGCCTTGCTAAACCCGGCTGCGCAACCACCCGACCGGTTTATTCGTTATTCGACGGACATCTGGAGGTAGCAATTATGAACCTATCCAGCAAAGCAGTTGAAGCAGCGCAAATCATGCTGAGCGGAGAAGCAGGCCTGAAGGTTAGCGTCGAAGCGATTCAGGAAGGACGAGGAAGCCTGGCCGCTGAGGCGATCTTCCGCGTCGATACAGACTACTGGAGCGGCAAGGCCGCTGAGCGAATTCCAGCCACTCGCAACCCGAAAATCTCGGTTGCTCTGGTCAAGTTGCAGCGAGGACAGAAGGAAAAACTCTCGGACTTCGCTGCCCTGGCGACCCTTCAAATTGAGCTCATCGGTACGCAGGAGCGGGCCGACCTCTTGCAGGCGCAGATAGGCGACTACGTTGACGCAATCTGTGACGTTCTCAATCGGAATCAAGGGCTTTGGAGCAAGGGCGTGTTCTACGCCGGCGGCTTCTCGGTGGCAATTTCGCCCGTATCCAAAGGCGGACTGAATTATGTTCAGGACGCAACGATCTCATTTGAAATTCACCTCTGGCAGGAGTAACTATGGCAAACGAATACGTCGCGACTCTATCGAATCGCATTTTTATCAAATCTGAGGCCGATCATCCCGAGGCCAATAATATGGAGGTCGCCGAGCTTGCGCCGGTAACCTCATTCACCGTCAACAGTCACCGAAAGCGTATCTTCAGGCGCGACAAGACTGGCTTCCGGTCGGAGGTTCCAGCGACTGGACAGCAACGGGAATTGATCGAATTCCAACTGGAAGGCTACGGCACTGGTTGGTCTGGAGGGCTTACTAAACCGGGGATTGCACCGATCCTTGAAAGTGGGCTGTGCGAGAGCGCCACTCTCGGCGGAACGTTTAGCGTTCAGTCCAGTGCTGGGGCGTCGGTAACGATTCAAGCCGATGCCGCGCTAGAAGTCGGCATGGGGTTAGCCCTTGGATCGGAGATTCGGTTTGTCGAATCGATTTCCGGGCTGCGCGATTTCACGCTGAACGCTGCGTTCACTCAGCAATTGAGCGCTGGGACGTCGCTAGAGGGATGTGCAAGCCTGGCACCGGGCGACACGCCCAATACGATGTCGATTCTTGACTCCTGGGCACCAAATCAAGCGGTGCAACGCTATCTGACCGGGGCAATCGCAAACGAAATCAAGATCTCGATTAACAATGACTTTTTGGAATTGAGCGCAAAAGGATTTGTCCGCAATTTGTATGACAGTGTTAGCGGCGTTGGCGGCGCAGATTTCACATTTCCAGATGCACCGACCGTCGCCAGCCTCAGTAATACGCCCATCGCTGGGCATTTGGGTCAGGCACTTCTGGGTGTCTCCTCGGCAAGACTCTGCACGATGACGCAGGCGACAATTCAGATCGCAAACAACATTGAGCCGAGAACTGATGAGTTCGGATGTTTCTCGACGAAGGGCTTTGTATTGGGCCGCCGCAAGGTGACGCTTGATCTAACAGTCTTTGAGAGGAATGACGAGCTGAGCCAGGCTTTATATACAAAGGCAGTTAACAACGAGCCGGTATCCGTGATGCTTCAGATTGGCAATCAGCCTGGGTCGATGTTTGCGGTTTACCTACCTGCGGTGCTGTTTCCAATTCCGTCGTTTAGCGACGCGCAACCCAGGTTGCTGTGGCAGTTCCGTTCTGCGATTGCGATGGGTCTCCAAAACGACGAGATCTTCATCGCGATGAGGTAGATCGTGAAACTGAATTTCGAGAGAGAGTTTGCGAGCGGTGTACTTCCCGGGCTGCGGTTCAGGATTCGGCGGATATCGTTCGCCGAACGACTGCGCTTTCTCTCGGAGAACCACGACATCATGCAACGACTGAAGTTTCTTCACGCTGGTATTGGCGCACAGCCTGAGGCCGCCGAGTTGGAAATTGATCTTAGTCGTCGTCTGTTGGCTGTTTGCCTCACCGCGATTGGCGAGTCTAGCCCCCCGCCAGAGGCGGGGCCGGAGGCGATCGATTGGCTTCTGACAATGGCTCCGACGGAACTTTGCGTCGAGGTGCTCGCTCGAGTTGCTGACGAAATTACGTTGACCGAGGCTCGAAGAAAAAACTAATTGCCGCCTTCCAATATTTGTCCAGTGGACCCCGGTGGGAGTGCGGAGATTGCAGACAAAGGGGTCTTGAATCGGCCAGGCACTGTGGCTTCCTGGATTTTGAAGCCGCCTCGGCTCCTGTCTGGGCGGGATCGAGCGCCGTGTTCTTCAACTGTCCGGAAAGCTCAGTTGATGGGATGTCGAGCTACTGGATCGCAATGGCGCGCTGGTGCCGGGCGATAGATTTCACGACATTGTTGAACTTGCCTGCTGCCGATTGCGACGCGATGGCGACGATACAGGCGATCGAAAGGGATCAAAGGAATGAACGAACGAAATAGCGGAAACAATTCTGGATTGAGTGACGTGTTAACGACATTGATTTCACGGCTCGACACTGGCAATGCTTCGACGCTTGCCAACTTGACTAACTTTTCGCAGGTTGCGACGTCGGCGATTACTTCGGTAGCCCAAGCTTCATCGTCCGCCGGACAGACGACGCAGACTTCCTCAATCGGAAAAGATATTCTTAACGCGTTCAATCCCATCGGGGGAACGAGCTCGACCAATATCCTGACGAGCCTGTTTCTTGGCCCGCTCTGGAGGGGTGTCTTCAGTCTGTTTGGGCACCGGGCGGATGAATCCGCTCCGGTTTTAACAAAGTATCCGTTTCCAGAAAACACCCGGACTGATGTTTCCGCTGATCTCCGGTCCAATGGCGACAATAGTGTGGCGTCCTACGATGCGCTGGGGTTGACTCGTCAAGCCCCTGCTTCCCCGACCACAATCCACATCTCGATCAACGCCCTTGATGCGCGATCAATTCTTGACCGAAGTGATGATATCGCCGCCGCCCTTAAGCAGGCGATGCTCTCAAATCACGAGATCAACGACAACCTGAGTGAGCTCTAATTATGCAATTTCCAACGCTAAGCTCGGGCCAGCTTGTCCAATCGACGACCGTGCGATCCCAGCCTTTGCAGCATTGGGAACATATGTTTGCGGGCCTGGTACGCCAGAGACAACGCTGGACAGAGGCAGACCGTCGCATCTGGCGCTTACATTTCCAGAATTTGCACGGCGAGGAGGCGATGCGTCTGCGTGCTTTCTTTGAATCGCTGCCGCTGCAAGGACTCTTTTCATTTAGCGATCCGTGGACAGAAACGGCGTATCCGAACTGCCGAATTCGGGATGCACGTATAGAAATTGTCTGCGACGCAGACGGGCGCTACACCGTAACGCTGGAGATTGAAAATGCCGACTAACTTAACGATAATTCCCTGGCTGAATAACGGCATGCTGGCACAGCTGCCGGTACGGATGGGAATGCGCCGAATCGCACCTGCCAACCGCTTCCCGGACGGCAGCATCCTTTACGCCGCGAGCGATGCCAAGCTCCAGTATGACTGGACGCTAAAGTACGAAAACCTGAACGAACAGGAGTGGCAGAGATTCGCAGACTTTTTTGTCACAACCCAAAACGGGAGTGCCTCCTTTGCGTTTTATGACCCATTAGGTAACATGCTGGCTCATTCCGCCAACCTACAGAATCCAGTTTGGATAGCACCCAGTGCCCTGGCGATTAGCCCCTACGTGGACTCCGATGTCGCGGGGGCATTCATCTTGACCAACCCCACTTTGCAACCGCTAACTGTGTCGCAGACAGCAGGCGTGGCGGGAGCGTTTGCCGTTTGTTTCAGCGTTTTATCGAGATGGGAGGGCGGAGCTAGCGTCGCCCTCTCACTGTCTGACGGCGGTACAACCGAGACACGATCATTTCAGGCGGGTGCATGGACACGGAACCACCTTGTGAAGCGCGGCGTGGAATCCTCGATAAGTAGAACGGCTGCAATCGTTGTTCCACCGCATACACAGGTAATCGTTGCCGCGCCGCAAATGGAGATCGCCTCCAGACCCAATGCCTACGTTGAGACCGGTGTCCATAGCGGAGTCTTTTCGGCGGCCTGGTTATCGCAAAAACAAATTGAATTACAAAGTCCCGCGCCAGGAGCGCACTCGATCATTCTTCACATTGAAAGCATCCGCCAATCATGAGTCTCTACGACGTCAAAGATCAATCAGTTGTACCTGCTACGGCATTACTATGCGAAGTCGCATTGAGTGATGGCACACAACGCTATTGGGCCAGCGCCAGGTGTCAGGATGGCACCCAAGCCTATGAAGCTCGAATTCATCCAGATCAAGCCAGTGCCTGGAAATTGACCAGCGATGTCACCAGTGAAGGTGCCGGAGTCGTCTCTCTGATCATGGCGGATGCCGATGGCACGATAGCGCAGCTCTTCCAGGCAGGAAAGATGCGGGGCGGGCGCGTGGTGTTTCGCGCTGCAGTATTAAACGGGCGAAATGTAGAGAGCAAGAATGTGCTCTTCACCGGCATTCTCGATTCGGTCTCTGATTTAAATGGTCAGTCTGCTCGTCTTAACGTACTCAGTCGGCTCAGCTCCATTCGCAGTAATTTTCCACCGATGCGTATTCAAAAGCAATGTTCCTGGACTTTCCCGGCGAATGCTGCCGAAAGGGAAGCTGCCTTGAGTTCTGGTGAGGACGGCCGATACTCAACACTTTTCCGTTGTGGGTATTCGCGCAGTGTTGCGGGCGGCGTTGGGAACCCTGATGGCACTTCTCCATTTATAAGTTGCGATTATTCACGCCAGAGTTGCGAGGTTCGCGGGATGTTCTCCCAAGATGCAGCTGGTAATCCCACTCGTCGATTTAGCGGAATCGAGTTTGTGCCCCCAAGTATTCAAGTCCGTGGGCACGGCGAGTCTGGTGGGCGGCTTTCGAATTTGGTCGCCCTCGACACACGTTTCAATGATGTTGTCCCTGCGGTCTATGGCACCGGATGGTTGCAGGCTCCGGTTGTATTTTCTCGGAATGACGGCAATTTGACGCGCTCCGAAGTGCTGCTGGGCCTGGGTGAGATCGAAGGTGTGATCAAGGTGATTGTGAATGGCTACGAGATTCCTGCCGGCATCTCTGGCCAGAACATGACTGGCACAGGTTGGTACAACACCATCAGCAAGGGTAGTCGCACTGGTGGGTTCAATCTTGACGTCGCGAATTCTTCAGGCCAACCTGTGGGTGACCCATATGCGAGTATGGCCTACCTGAATGTCGTCGTTCCCAATCGGATTAGTGATGGAAAGAGTAACCCCAAAGTCGAGGTCTTGCTCAAGGGGCTGAAGATTCCAGTGCTTGATCCCGACGGCGTACTTGTTCGATCAGAATTCACCGCAAATCCGGCGTGGATCATCTGTGACATTCTGCGTCGCACCGGCTGGAAATTAGATGAACTCGACCTTAACAGTTTCGCCAGCACTGCCGCATTTTGCGATGAGCTGATCGAGGCCCGCGACGCCAATGGCACTGTTGGTCAAGTGCGGCGTTTTGAGGCTAATCTAGTCATCAAGCGGCGATATAGCGTCGCGGAACTATTGCGCGCGATCCGGCTAGGTTCGTTGCTCCTCCTGCACTTCCAGGCAGACGGGCGTCTCGCCGTGCGGCCTGAAACGACCATTGCTGGTCAGCAAACCATCAAGCCGCTGGGAAGCAACTCGACCAACGCAATTAGGGGTGGTTGGCCCACTTACGAATTTGGCGACGGAGTTGGCGGCACAACGGGAATCCTTCTCAACGCGAATAGTGAGCCGGATTTCCGCATGTTCTCCAAACTCAGCCAGGACTCACCGAACAGGGTTAGCTTTGAAATTCAGGACGCCCTGAACGAGTTTCAACAGGATAGCGTTTCCATCGCAGATACTGACGACATACAGCGCCGCAGGCAGGAAATTACACAGTCACTACCGGTGAGCGGCGTGCCTAACTTCCCCCAGGCGCAACGGGTGTGCCAGACGTGGTTAAACAAATCAATTGCTGGCAATGTGTACGCGGAGTTCCGCACGTCCGTGCGCGGATTCCACATTCGTCCGGGAGACCTGATTGCGATTTCCTACCAGCGTTACGGCTTGGATCGCACTTTGTTTCGCGTGATTGAATTTCAACTGTCTCCCTTTTTGGATGTGATGAAAGTAGTGTGCCAGCTCCATCAGGACTATTGGTATTCGGACAGCGCACAGACTCGATATGACAGCGCAAGACTCTATGCATGGCGAAGCGGCGCCGCACGCGCCGTCAGCGGAACAAGGCTATTTGAGGGGCGTTACCTGTTCGACGCCTCCGAGTACCTGGCCATCGACTCCTCTGGCACTCAGAAAGCCGGGCTCAAGATTCCCTTTCGAAAACCTGCTCTCGAAACTGGTGCCTCCGGCGGAATTCCATTGGTCAGTTTCGACTACGACATCCAGAGCACTGGAGGGGACCTTTCCCGAGGATCTTATTTTTATGGACTGACTACTGTTGATTCCGGTGGCAATGAGAGTGGGTTATCCAGCTTGATCCCGGTGACGATTGGTGGGTTGACGGAGACAAACAAGGTGATCCTGAAAGGGATCAGCAGTTCCGCTGCCGCAGTTACTGTGAATCTCTATCGAGGGGAAACGCCGTACCACCTAGTAAGGGTCGCCACAGGGCTTAGTCCCTCGGGTAGTGTAATCGATAGTGGCGCAGATCCTGGTAACGAGCTGGCTCCAGATCCTAACTACAGCAGACTCCGAGCCTGGTTCCGACAGATCTTCCTTCTGGATCAAAGCGCAAGTAACTGGACGGTGGACAGCATTGGACGCACCGGGCTCAACTTGGTCGTAAATCGCTGGGTTGGCAAAAAGGTCGTAATTCGATCAGGCACAGGGAGAGGGCAAGAATTGGCGATCACATCCAATACGGCAGAAGTCCTCACCATCAACGGGACTTGGGATATTCTCCCGGACGCGACCACCAAATTTGCAATCGCCGACTCGGCCTGGACGTGGGCTGCAGAGTCCGATACGGACTTGATTACTGTGATGCTGCCCCTGCTTCCCGCCTCCACGTTTGAGGTAAGTCTCCGATCGGTAAGCAAAGATGATTCCGAACTCGACGCATTGGAATCCCCTTCGCTGAACTGGCAGGTTGGAGTTGGCACTACGGGCGGAATCGACGGTGGGCCGCCGTCAAAGCCAGACTTCGGTTTCTCGATTGTTGAAGAGGGGACGATCTCGATCGGAGGCATAGGCTTTGATGCCCTTGAGAATCTGGGATCCGTTTATGTTGGACAATTGGGCATCCACTTCTGGGATGAATTGGCAGCCCCGAATACAATCAGTCTCGGCACGACAATCAGCGCGAGCGACCAATCGGTAGTGATCAACGGATTGAGTGCACCACTGAGCGTGGGCACGATGATTCAAGTGGGGAAGGAGATATTGGTGACTACGGCTGAAGAAACTGCTGGTCACGTCTATGCCGTGAGTCGCGGGAAATATCAGAGCGCTGCAACATCCCACGCGTCTGCGGCTTTGGTTTTTGTATTGAGTCAACGAGACCTGACGATCCCATTTGCTCCTGGCTACTTCAATTCGACTGCGGCCGTTGGCTTTCTGTACAACTTCCGCATGCCAAACGTCCGAGTTTCCGCAGCCGACTTTACCCTTTACAACCGCATCGGTGCTAGCGAACGGGCGGAGGAGAGCTACACGATTCTGTCAGAGGATGGGGCTCGCACTCTTTCCGGTGGGCAAATCACAATGAGCGTGCAAGGATATTTGGCGATAGAAGCATCCGCTGGAACTTCCTTCGTGGTTGACCGGGCAACCGTAGTTCGGGACGTCTACGCCTTTGTTCAAGAGGCCCCAGTCGGAGCTCCTATCGAGATACTCGTCTCTGTCAACGGAACTGTGTACTGTGAGTTGAGCATTGCCGCTGGTGGACGAGTGGCCAATGCAGTCTCTCGTTTCAATCAGGCACCGATTCCCGCGAACGCAACGATTTCCTTCGATATCGTCAATGTTCCATCGTCAGTTGTGGGCACTCCCGGCAAAGACCTAACGGTGGTACTGCAAACCTAACTGATACTAGAAGACGTGATCTCTGTACAGAATGTATCGAAACGATACATCACTCAACGCGGCTCCTGGCGTGGCCGGAGCGCCCACGAGCGCGAGGCCGAAAACGAGTTTTGGGCGCTGCGCAACATCTCTTTTGATGTCCCGAAAGGTGAGGTGTTTGGGCTGGTTGGGCCCAATGGTGCGGGCAAATCAACCCTGCTGCAAATTGTCGCTGGGATCCTTCAGCCGACCGAGGGGCGTGTTTTGACTCAAGGCCGCATCAGCGCGTTGTTGGAATTGGGTGCGGGATTCAATCTAGAGTTCAGCGGTCGGGAAAATGTCAGGCTCAGCGCTGAGCTTCTCGGCCTGTCTCGCGCTGAGATCGACACAGCGCTTCCTGAGGTGGAAGCTTTCGCGGAACTTGGGCGATTCTTTGATCGGCCCGTTCGTGAATACTCAACAGGAATGTACGTTCGGCTGGCCTTTTCGGCTGCGATCCATCAGCATCCCGAGACGCTGATTGTGGACGAGGCATTGGCCGTTGGCGATGCGCGCTTTGCCAACAAGTGCATCCGGAGGCTGGATGATCTCAAGGCGCGCGGCACGACGATTCTTTTTGTATCGCACGACCTGGGAATCGTCAATCGTCTCTGCACGCAAGCAGCATTGCTCTGGCACGGCGAAGTTGCCAAACTGGGCACGCCGAAGGAGATCTCTGACGAATACGCGCGGAGAGTACAAACTGACTTGCTACCGACGGTTGCAGTTTCGATGAATAGCGATGCAACTGAAATTGTCACTGCGCATTTGCACTTGCCAGGGTCGGGGCCGCAGACGCGGTTCGGAATCGGAGACACCATCGTTTTAGACATTGAGATTGAAGTCAAGCGACCTGGCACCCGTTTTCAGGTAGGCCTTCTGATTCGGAATCGTCAGGGTATTGAAGTTGCCGGCACCAATACTCAACTCGAAAATATTCCGATAGAGGTTGACGGCCCTGCCCGAATTCGGATCGGCTATACCTTTCCTTGCAACTTCACGCGAGGCGACTACACCGTGACCCTTGCGACTCAGGACCTCGACGGGGCTCGGCAAGACTGGCGAGACGACCTCCTGGAATTCCGAGTGAATGATAGACGCGACTACGCTGGGATTATGCTGCTCGATGGTAAGTTTGAATGGACAATTCTATGAAGCGCATCCAAGAAGCCCTACAGGACACAGACTTCGACGCGTGGTTGTTTTTCGATCATCATCAACGCGACATCATTGGCTACGAGATCCTCGGCCTATCGACTGAAACAATGGCGAGTCGTCGCTGGTATTACCTGATACCGCGTACAGGCGAGGCGCAAAAACTTGTACATCGGATCGAGTCGAAAATCCTCGACGACTTACCCGGTGAAAAGCATGTCTATTCCGGTTGGAGGGAACATCAGGAGGGACTCGCCTCTATGCTTTCCCCATACAAAAGAGTTGCGATGCAGTACTCCCCGAATTGCGCAATCCCCTATGTGTCTATGGTCGATGGAGGCACGCTTGAGCTGATTCGCTCCTGCGGAGTGGAAGTGACTTCGTCGGCAGATTTGGTGCAAATCTTTCACGCAACTTTATCTCAGACCCAGATCGATTCGCACTTCGCGGCGGGCAAGAAGATGGATCTCATCCGCGCCGCCGCATTTGCGCAGGTCACGAAGGCCCACCAGGATCACACGCCGCTAGACGAACACCAGCTGCAGTCCTGGATGCGACAGGTCTTCGAACGCGAAGGTTTGTTTACAGATCACGGTCCAATCGTCGCAGTGAATGCCCACGCTGGTGACCCTCACTATGAGCCGACGGCGGCCAGTGCCTCAATGATCCGACCCAATGACTTCCTCTTGATCGATATGTGGGCCAAGCTGAATTCTCCCGGTGCCGTCTACTACGACATCACATGGACAGGTTACTGCGGCGTCAGTACTCCAAGTGATATCGAGAATGTCTTTGAGATTGTCAAGGCCGGCCGCAACGCTGCATTCGAGCGAGTCAAGAGCGCTCGCGAGAACTCGTTGCTGTTGCATGGTTTTGAAGTCGATGATGCCGCACGCGACTCGATCACAACGGCTGGTTTTGGCGAGAGCTTTGTCCACCGGACTGGGCATTCCATAACCACTGATATCCATGGCACGGGCGCGAACATGGACAATCTAGAAACGCACGACGAGCGCCTCATACTCCCGAATACAATTTTTTCGGTGGAGCCCGGCATCTACCTGCCCCACTTCGGCCTCCGCTCTGAATACAACGTGCTCGCGCAGGAAAATGGCGCAGTCGTAACCGGAGCCATCCAGGAAGCATTGCTCAAAATCTAGAGCTTGAGTTCCCATCCCTTGCGGAAGTTTGGCTTCACGAACTTGTTGGCTTCTGCGCTATTCGTAAAGCGCAAATTCTTAGTATCCCAATCGAGCTTGCCGGGGACTCGGAACGCGATTACGCCGAGCAGCATCCATTCTGCGTAGGGGCCAGAAACACTAAAGTTAGAACACGCCGCATCGCCACCTTTGCACGCACGCGCCCAATCAGCCATGTGACCTGGCGAGCGAGTGAGCACCTGTGACGGCAGCGTGTAGTCTTTCCACTTTTCGGCTGGGAGCAAATGTACGCCCTCGCCGCGATTTACGGTAGCCATCAAGCCCTTGCTGCCGACAAACACGGCACCGTTTCCAGTCAGCACGCCAAGCTGTGCAGGTTGGGTGGCTTCCCCGAATACCTTGACGCCCGGACCGCCTGGACCCGTTCGAGGCGCGTTCGGATCTCTCGGTCGAAACTGTTGTCCTGGGTTCTCACTCGCGGCGCGGCCCCTACCCTTTGACCCAAGATTGTCGCTGCCCGGCAAGATCCTCTCTGCCTCCATTCCCGGCACATGATAAGCTTCCGAATCGCTAGGCTGGGTCGAATCATGCCAGTAGATCGACACAGGTGGCATGTCACCTCGCGCCGTGAAATTAAAGCGCAACACTGCCCGCTTCGGGAAACTAAGTTTGCTACTCTGCTCGATCTTGATGCACTCCACACTCTCCGGCGCACCCAGCATTAACGCCATATTTACGGGCCCCATGGTGTGGATGCCCCAGTTGCCAATCTGTCCGGTGCCGAAGTCAAAAAAGCCTCGCCAATTATACGGTGCAAGTGCCTCGTGATAAGACTGCATCGGTGCCCCACCGAGCCAGAGATCGTAATTCAATGTCTCGGGCACACTTTTCTCAGGCATCGGTTCCTGCAAGCCCGTTGGGTGCGTCCCCGGTGTGCATGAAACATGCACTTCCCGAACATCACCGATCACCCCGGACCACAACATCTCCGATGCTACCCGGATACTCTCGTGCGAATATCCCTGGTTGCCCATCTGTGTGGCGACCTTATACTTGACCGCCGCGTCGGCCAGCAAGCGGGCCTCCCACGGCGTCCGCGTTAGAGGTTTCTCAACGTATACACCTTTGCCGCGCTGCATCGCTGCCAGCGCAACGGTCGCATGCATGTGGTCCGGAATGCCGATCGTACACGCATCAATGTTGGCACCCTCCTTGTCCAACATCACTCGAAAGTCTTTGTACTTTGTCGCCTTCGGATACTTTGCGAAATTCTGGGCGGAACGGGCCTCGTCCACATCGCACATGGCCACGATGTTCTCTGTCTTTGAGGCTTCATTCAGAATCACGCCGCCTTGGCCGCCGCATCCGATGGAGGCTATGTTTAGCTTGTTGTAAAAAGGCTTGTATCCTAGTGCCTTGAGGGACGCGATGGAGCCGAATCCCGCTGCGGGGATGGCTCCCGCTAGCAGACTGCCATAGAAAAAATAGCGACGAGAAATGGTGTGGTTGGACATAGTGATTCCGAGCCCAGTAGTCTATACCCCAGCCAGCATTGCTACCAACAGGGCCGCCCACTGCGGCGCTTTGTAGCCGTCTTCGCGCTCCTCAAACCACTCGTCAATCGAGTGCGCGTTTGGGCTCGCACCGCCACCGCCAATTGTTACTGCCTGAATGCCCAGGCTCATCGGAATATTTGAATCCGTACTGCCACTACCGGTTGCTAGGATCACTACCCCGGTCGCCTTGGCTGCTGCCAGTGCCTTTTGGATGATCGGCACTTCGTCGCCAGGATCGGCTGCGGGCCGCAGACCCATCGACTTGATCTCCAACTCAAGTGGCGCCGTGTTGTCCGGCCAGCGCTTCTTCTCGGCGTCCAGACCATATTGCAGGGCTGCCCGCAATCGTTCGTCGACGGCGGCCAGTTCTTTGGCGGATTCGCTTCGAATATCCAACTCCATACTCACTTCAATCGGGATCGAGTTGACGCTAGTTCCGCCTTGCACCGTTCCGACATTGAACGTTGTTTTCGGGCTGAGCGGCACCTGGATATCGGCGATGCGCGCGATGGCGCGGCCCATCGCATGTGCCGGATTGGGCATGCCAAATGCACCGTAGCTGTGGCCGCCGCGTCCACGATAAGTCACCTTATACCGATTGCTCCCAACTCCGCGCGAGGTGACGCGGAATCCAGTGCCATCAACAGAGATAAACGAGTCCACTTGGCCCTTGAACTCCTTCGTAAACAGATGGCGGACACCGCGCAGGTCGCCTTGGCCCTCTTCACCTACCGTTGCGACAAACAGCACGGTGCCCTTCAGTTTCACTTTGGCCTCCTGAAAGGCCTTGGCCACCGCCAGCACCACAGCCAGGCCGCGACAATCGTCTCCAATGCCAAGGCCATGAAGTCGCTTGCCGTCCTGACGCACGCGCACATCCATACCTTCCGGGAACACCGTATCGAGATGCGCACTAAATACGGTGAGCGGCTTGGGCGAAGTCGAGCCTGGTAACTTGCTGATTACGTTTCCTTCACTATCGGTCCGTATGTCCGTGAGGCCGAGCGTCGCCAATCGACGGGCGAACTCTTTGCCGCGCTCTGCCTCATGAAAGGGCGGCGCTGCAATTTCGCAAATCGAAACTTGTTGCTGCATGGTCCAGGCGTTATTTACCCGAATGGATTCAATGGCAGCTTTCATCTGCGGATTGGCCAAAACTTGCTCAGGAGTCTGGGCGGCGAGTGAAAGTACGAGGAACAGGAAGAAGGGAAAGCTGCGAGTCATCTGTCCCTTCAGCATATGACACGGAGATTTCTGCTAAAATCACAGTTTTGGTCGACTCCTGCCCAAATCACTCTGTATCCATCTGAAATCAAATGTTCGATAGCTTAAGCGACAAGCTCCAGAAGGTATTCAAAAACCTGCGCGGAGAAGGAAAACTCACCGAAGCCAACATGGAAGTTGCGCTCAAGGAGATCCGCGTCGCTTTGCTGGAAGCCGACGTTCACTTCAAGGTCGTCAAAGAACTGATCGAATCGGTCAAAGCTAAGGCTCTGGGCGAAGAGGTTCTCAATTCTCTTTCTCCCTCGCAACAGGTCGTCAAGATCATTCGGGATGAACTGGTTCGGTTGCTGGGTACGCACCAGTCGCGCATTCGTTTTGCCAACGAGCCACCAACTGTCATCATGATCGTCGGCCTCCAAGGTTCTGGTAAGACGACGTCCACCAGCAAGCTTGCTAAATTGCTGACTAAAGAAGGCAAGAAGCCGCAACTGGTTTCCGTCGACGTCTATCGTCCCGCTGCCCGTCAACAACTGGCGATTCTGGCCAAGCAACTCGGCATCCCGGTATACGATGGTGCTGCTGACGAAAAGCCGCTTGACCTGGTCCGTGGTGCCAAAATGGCCGCAGTGCGCGAAGGCCGTGATGTCATCCTCGTCGACACCGCAGGCCGTCTGCACATCGACGAAGCCCTGATGAAAGAGCTCCAGGAGCTCAAAGACTACCTCAACCCCACCGAAATCCTCTTCGTCGCCGATGCGATGACAGGACAGGACGCCGTGCGCTCGGCGGATGAATTTAACAAGCGCCTTGGTATTACCGGAATTATTCTGACCAAGATGGACGGCGATGCCCGTGGCGGCGCTGCACTTTCCGTGCGACAGATTACCGGACAGCCACTCAAGTTTGTCGGCGTCGGCGAAAAGCCGGATGCTTTTGAGGCTTTCCACCCGGACCGCGTGGCGCAACGCATCCTTGGCATGGGCGACGTCCTCAGCCTCATTGAGAAGGTTGAATCTGCGATCGACGTCAAGGAAGCCGAGAAGATGCAGCGCAAGCTCATCGAGAACGACTTTTCTCTTGAAGACTTCCGCGACCAGTTGAAGCAGCTTCGAAAGCTGGGTCCGCTGGATGCTCTGATGGGCATGATTCCTGGCATGGGCCAGATGTCCAAGCAGATGAAGGAAGCCAAGATGGATGAGGGCGAACTGACTAAGATCGTCGCCATCATCGATTCGATGACGCACCAGGAGCGTCACAATCACATGATTATCAACGGTACTCGCCGTCGTCGCATTGCTAAAGGCAGCGGCACGGAAGTACACGACGTAAACAATTTGCTCAAGCAATACACACAGGCTCGCAAGATGATGAAGACCCTAACTGATTCACTTGGCGGCATGGGTGGCGGTAAGTTCGGCGGCTCGATGGCTAAACGCCTCGCAAAGATGGGCTTACCTGGTATGGACGATTTGATGCGCCGCTAACGGGCGCCAAATAGAGGAGAATAGAAGAATGTTGATGATTCGTTTGGCGCGTTTCGGCTCGAAGAAGAAGCCGACCTACCGCGTAGTAATAATTGAAAAAGAACGTGCCCGCAATGGTCTGGCCGTCGAAGTCGTAGGTCACTACAATCCTGTTGCCCAGCCGCACGAAGTCGTGCTCAAGCTGGACCGCATTCAGCATTGGATCAAGAACGGCGCTCAGCCGTCGGACACTGTGGCTCGCTTGATCCGGAAGTACCCGGTCGCCGAAGCTGCCGTTGCTGCTTAGTTCATTCTCTAAGGGAGATCTGCGGACATGAAAGAATTAGTGGAAGAAATCGCCAAGGCTCTGGCCGATACCCCTGCCTCCGTCCTCGTCAAACAGGTCGAAGGTGAGCGTGGCACTATGATCGAACTCCGTGTGGGCCCGGAAGATATTGGCAAGATCATCGGAAAGCAAGGCCGTACCGCCCGCTCAATCCGCACGCTGTTAAACGCTGCGGGGACAAAGCAGGGCAAGCGCTACGACCTTTCGATCCAGGAATAGCTGGTTCCGCGTCGATGGTCCCCGAAGGCTGGATAACTCTTGCCACCGTCATGAAGCCGAGAGGCAACAAAGGCGAAGTGCTGGTAAACCTGCTGACGGAAGACATTGAACGCCTGCTGGAAGTTCATTCTGTCTCCTGCTTTGAAGACTCTGCTTTGCCTCCTCGCGTATTTGAGGTGGAAGAAGCGTGGATGCATCAGGATAAAGCGGTGGTCAAGCTCTCTGGAGTGGATTCGATCGATCAGGCCAATGCCGTTCGAGGCTTCGATCTTTGCATTCCGCTGAGCGCCCGGCGCCAGCCACAGGATGGCGAAGTTTTCTTGAGTGACCTTGTCGGTTGCCAGATATTTGACAAATCGGATAAGTTGTTGGGAACGGTCGTAGACGTCTTTGAAGAAGGCGCACTTTCCTGGCTGTCGGTCGGACCAGAAGGCGCGCTCATTCCATGGGTGGCTGCATTCTTTCCGATCAAGGACATTCCGAATAAACGGCTGATCGCCGAGCTGCCCGAGGGCTTGCTCCAAGTGAATCAGCAATGATCTTTCACATTTTGACGATTTTCCCTTCCTTCTTCGAAGGCCCGCTGAAGTACGGCGTGGTCGCAAACGCGATTGAAGCAGGGTTGATTGACGTCCGCATTCACAATCTTCGCGATTGGACTTCGGACCGGCATCAAAAAGTCGACGACCGTCCTTTTGGGGGCGGCGAAGGCATGGTGCTGATGGTTGAGCCGATCTATAAGGCGATCCAGTCAATTCTCCCGCAACGAATAGCCGAAAAAAGCGAAGAAGGAAACAGCAACACCTCACGTGTCGCGCTGCTGTCGGCCCAAGGCAAACGCTTCAATCAAGCCGCTGCTCAAGCCTACTTGCGGTACGACGAGATCCTGCTCCTGTGTGGACGCTATGAAGGCGTTGACGAGCGGATCACCGGTCACTTGGTGGATGACGAATTCTCGATCGGCGACTTTGTGTTGTCGGGCGGGGAACTCGGTGCCGCTTTGATGGTCGACGCGGTCGCGAGACTGGTTCCGGGCGTGCTCGGTAATCAGGCTTCCTCGCAATTTGAGTCGTTTTCGGAAACAGACGAAAACGGCGATTTCTTACTGGATTGTCCGCACTATACAAGACCGGCGGACTTCAACGGTTGGCGTGTTCCCGATGTGCTTCTTGGAGGCAATCACGCCGAAATCAAGCGCTGGCGTCGCGATGCATCGCTCGCCAAGCGCTCACTAAACCGGCCCGACCTGACTGTCGGCCCTAACGAAAAGAGGAAAATGACATGAATCATCCAGCACTCGCCAAGGTCTTTAAAAAGTACGAACGAACCGATCATCCGGCCTTCCGGATCGGCGACACCATCAAAGTACACGTCAAGATCAAAGAAGGCGAAAAAGAACGTACCCAGGTCTATGAAGGCGTCCTGATCGCCCGTAAGAACACGGGCTTGGGCGAAAATATCACCGTCCGTAAGATGACCTTTGGCACCGGCGTTGAGCGTATCTTCCCGATCCACGCCCCGGTTATTGACCGCATTGAGATCGTTCGGACCGGTAAGGTTCGCCGCAGCAAGTTGTACTATCTGCGTGATCTCAAGGGCAAGGCTGCTCGTCTCAAAGAACGCGCAAAATAAGAGCACGGCCCTTGGTCTGCTCCTTTCGTAGAGAAGCCCGCTTGCGGGCAAGCGGATATGTAACCCCGGCTGGCGTCGATGAAGTCGGCCGGGGATGCTTGTTTGGCCCGGTGGCTGCAGCGGCGGTGATCCTGCCGCGCGGTTGTCGCATCCCGGGAATCCGCGATTCCAAACTGATTCCTTACGAAGAGCGACTTAAGCTTTCAGGGCGCATCCGGCAGGAAGCCATCGCCTTCAGCGTGGCCTTTGCCAGTGTGGAAGAAATTCTCGAAATCAATATCCTTCAAGCAAGCCGCCTCGCTATGCGCCGCGCTGTTGAGGCCCTCACTCCGCAGCCGGATTACCTGCTTGTAGACTTCGTCAGGATCGATACCCCCATTCCTCAAGACAACATAGTCAAAGGCGACGCCATCTCCAAATCGATCGCTGCCGCCTCAATCGTGGCAAAGGTGGAGCGAGACCAGTTAATGGCCAGCCTCCACGATCACTATCCCCAATACGGGCTTGCCTCCAATAAAGGTTACGGAACACCAGACCACTTGGCAGCGTTATTGAAGTATGGTCCAACGCCGCAGCATCGATCCAGCTTTGCGCCGGTTCGCGCTGCGTTTGAATTTCGTCGGCAACAGGAGCAAGTCCAGTAATGCAATACCGCTGGTATCACAAGCTCACCGGAGTTCTTTACGTTGTCCTTTGTTTCGAGATCGGACTTTTCCTGATCTTCTTCCCGTGGAGCGATTACTGGAAGCTGAATATGTTGGCCAACTTCAGCCCGGAGTGGGGCGTCTTCTGGCTGAATCCTTACTTTCGCGGAGCGATCAGTGGTCTTGGGCTGATCAATGTTTACTACAGCGTCGTCGAAGCTTTTCGCCTGCGTCGATTCTCAATTTCACCCCACGCCGCAGTCGACGATGACGAGACACCGAATTCTGATTCACACCAGCGAGGAAACACAGATGACTAAATTCCTGCCGAATCTAAGCAGCTTCAAGCATTGGAACTCCGCCCGACTCCGCCTCTCGGATACACAAAGGGGCGCGATCGCGGAATGGACAGTAACTGTCCTCATACTTCTCTTCGTGACCACCACTCTTGCCCAAGCCTTCGTAATCCCCACCAGTTCGATGGAGGACACGCTGCTTGTTGGCGACCACCTGCTGGTTGATAAGCTGAGCTACTCTCCGTCGGGCGAATTCTCAAAGTACCTGCTGCCCTACCAGGACGTTCAGCGCGGTGACATCATCGTCTTTCGTTACCCCGAAGACATCAAGAAGAATTACGTCAAGCGGGCGATCGGCCTTCCCGGCGATCACATCCGTATCGACAATAAACAACTGATCCTCAATGGCAAACGCGTTGTCGAACCATACAAGGTTCACAAGACTGATTTCTTCGTCACCTACCGTGATAACTTTCCAGCGAAGCCCAATCTGGGGACGCTACCCGGCGGCTACCAGATGTTGCGAGAGCACGTTGTAGGCGACGAAATCGTTGTTCCTGCAGCTTCGATCTTTGCCATGGGCGACAACCGGGATAACTCCGAAGATAGTCGTTATTGGGGCTTTGTCCCCAGGGAAAATATCATCGGCAAGCCGATCATCGTTTACTGGTCCTATGAGTCGACAACTGAAAATCTGTCCGGCAGTCCTGTCAATCCCGATCATTTGAAGGATCTCGCCCTCAATTTCTTCTCCAAGACGCGCTGGAGCCGAAGTTTCCAACTGGTCCGTGCCTACCCGTTGCAATAGCGAGGCAAATTCTCGCACATCCAGACTGCCCGCTGTCGATCCACGATAATAATAGAGAGTCAGAAACTGTGAGCACCACAACCACCCCACCGCCGCAACCCAACCCCAGTCGCAGTGCCTTTGAGCGCTGGAATACGGCGAGGCTGAGCCTTGCCGATACACAACGCGGCACGATCGCTGAATGGACCGTCACCATTCTTCTTCTGCTCTTTGCTACCACGACCCTGGTGCAGGCCTTTGTCATCCCCACCGGTTCGATGGAAGACACTCTGTTGATTGGCGACCACCTGTTGGTGGACAAGCTGACTTACTCGCCCAAGGGCGCTGTCTCCAAATACCTTTTGCCTTATCAGGACGTCAAGCGAGGCGACATCATCGTCTTCCGTTATCCCGAAGACATCAAGCAGACCTTCGTCAAGCGCGCCATTGGCGTCGCCGGTGATCGCATCCGCATCGAGAATAAGCAGCTAATTCTCAACGGTCATCCAGCGCAGGAGCCCTACAAATTTCACAAGACAGACTATTTCGATTCCTACCGCGACAATTTCCCTTCAGAGCCCAACATGCGCGTTTACCCTGGCGCTGAGCAGATGCTGAACAAAAACGTGAAGAATGGCGAAGTGATTGTGCCCGACAACTGCATATTTGCGATGGGCGACAATCGTGATTCCTCGCTTGATAGCCGCTATTGGGGCTTCGTGCCGCGCGAGAACATCATCGGCAAGCCGCTGATCATCTATTGGTCCTACGAGTCATCCACGGATCGCTTGGCTGGCAGCCCGATCAACCCGGAACATCTGAAAGACCTCGCCCTCAACTTCTTTTCCAAGACCCGCTGGAAGCGGACCTTCCAGCTTGTTCGAGGCTTTCCGCTTCAATAACTAACTCCCCATGGCCATCACGACTCCCCGCACAAATTACTACGGTTTGATCCTGGCCGGTGGACGAGGCACACGCTTCTGGCCACGCAGCCGCAAAGCCAAGGCCAAGCAAGTCCTCAATTTCTTCGGCGAACGCAGCCTGATTCAACAAACAGTCGATAGATTGCGGCCTCTACTGCCGCCAGAGCGCATCTGGATCCTCACCAACGATCACCTCAAGGACGAGATTTCCCGGCAGCTCCCAGAGGTGCCCAAGCGCCAGATCATCGCAGAGCCTGCGCAACGCAACACCGGCCCAGCCATTGCACTTGCCTGCCACATGATCCAGAGTCTCGATCCCGGTGCCGTTCTCGGCATCTTTCCAGCAGATCAGATCATCACTCGCCCGGCCGTTTATCTCCGCGCTGTCCGTCCCGCTTTCCGCGCGGCCTCGCAAGGCGAAATGGTTGTCCTCGGCATCAAGCCCCGCTATCCCGAAACTGGCTTCGGCTATATCGAATTCCCCAAAACGACCGCCTTCGGCAATCTGGAAACAGTTGCGATATCGCGCTTCCGTGAGAAGCCCGACTTGGCCACCGCAAAGAAATTCCTGAAGAGTGGCAACTACTACTGGAACGCCGGCATGTTCTTCTGGCAGGCTTCCCGTCTGCTCGAGGCATTGGACCGCCACCTCCCCAAGACATCCAAGCTCATTCGCAGCTTGCCGCCTTTCCTCAGCCCTGAATTCTATCCTGAGCTGGGTCGCGTGTTTCCGCTCTGCGAGGACATCTCGATCGACTACGCGGTGCTCGAAAAAGAGCCGGGTGTGCTGGGCGTCCCCGCGCCGGACTTTGGTTGGAACGACGTCGGCAGTTGGAATGCCGTCTACGACTTGCAGAAGCACGATGCTGAAGGCAACGCGAGCCGTGGTGAGGCTATCTTCAATGCAAGTAAGGGGAACTATGTCGATGCCCCCGGCAAGCTTGTGGCGATGCTCGGCTGCGACAACCTCGTGGTCGTCGATACGCCTGATGCCTTGCTCGTGCTCAATCGCGATCAGGCGCAAAACGTAGGACAAATCGTGAAGCATCTCGAGAAAATGCGCCGCGACAGCTTACTCTAGGGCATGACGTCCCTTAAAGTTGCGCTGATCGGCTATGGCCTCGGTGGGAAGATTTTCCACGCCCCGTTGATCGAATCGATACCCGAATTCAAGTTGTGCGCAATTGTCTCCTCGCGGCGCGAGGAAATCGCAGATGACTTCCCAGACCGCCTTATGGCTGAAACCACCGACGACGCAGATCTCGTTGTGATCAGCACGCCCGACGAGACTCATGTGCCGCTGGCACGCGCTGCCCTTGAAGCAGGCAAGCATGTAGTTGTCGATAAGCCCTTCGCTCTCTCAGTAGCTGATGCCCAAAGCCTGGTTGACCTCGCCGAGGCCAAGGGCAAAGTGATTTCCGTGTATCAGAATCGTCGCTGGGACAGCGAGTTTCTTGGGCTTCGCGAAGTAATCGATAGCGGCAGGCTGGGCCACATTACTCAGTTTGAATCACGTATTGATCGTTTTCGTCCCGACGTCCGCCGCGGGACTTGGCGTGAGCAGAATCCCGATGCTCCGGCCTTTTGGTTCGACCTCGGACCGCACCTTGTCGACCAAACCCTCGTCCTGTTCGGCCTTCCTCGGACGATCAGTCTCTTTACTGCTAAGGTGCGCGAGGAAGCTCCGATCGATGACTGGTTCCACGCCGTTCTTCAGTATCCAGATAAGCAAGTTATTCTCCACGCCAGCGCGCTCGTGCCCGGAGAGACTCCTCGCTTTTCCATCCATGGCACAGGCGGCTCCTGGATCAAATATGGTGCCGACGTTCAAGAGGACCAGGCCAAAGCAGGTATGGCGCGTAGCCACGCCGAATTCGGTCTCGATCTTCGGCAGGCCCGCTTCTGGGATGCAGAGACTCGCAGCAAGCGGCACTTCATCATGCCGCGCGGGGATCACGCCACCTACTACCGTCTTCTCCGCGATTGTCTGCTCAATGGCGCACCCAACCCGGTGCCGCCTGCTGAGGCGCTTAGAACGATGGTCGTCCTCGAAGCTGGTGCGCAGTCACTCCGCACGGGCGCAACAGTCAAGCTCGCCAACTAGGGCACAAGCGGCAGCAATATCGAGCTGGGTTGTTCGCTTGTGCGCAACAGCGTCTGCGTCGCTTTCACATAATCCGCCGGCTTGGCGAAGAAGATGTTCGGCACATAGGTCTGCGGATTGCGGTCATAAAGCGGGAACCAGCTCGATTGCACCTGCACCATGATGCGATGGCCCGGCAGGAACACATGGTTCGTGGTGGGCAGCACAAAGCGATAGCGCTGCGCCTTGCCGGCCGGAATCGCCGTTGGCGCTTCCAGGCTGTCGCGATATCGTCCACGGAAGATATCCATCGAAACCGCCAGTTGATAGCCACTCAGTTCCATTTGGCTCGGCACTTGATCGGGATAAACGTCGATCAATTTCACCACCCAGTCAGCGTCCGTGCCGGTCGTCGTGGCAAATAGATTGGCCTCTGGTGCGCCACTGATGCGCACTGGCGCTGTCAGCACCTCGGTCTGATAAGTGAGAACGTCCGTACGGTCGGCAACCACACGCTGGTCCATCACAAGCCAGCTTTTCCAACGATCCCCATCGGCAAAACGAATCGGCCGCGGCAGATACGGGACTGGCTTCGCGGGATCAGATACATAAGAGTCCGACGTCGCGGATTTCTCCGCGGGCCGATCAAACCCGAGCCCAAATCCAGTCTGCAAGTACAGCGGCTTCATCGGCGCAGCGCATCCCGCCTCACATGCCAGCGGCCACTGTTTCAGCCGGTCCCAATGGTTCTCGCCCGTGTTGTAAATAAACACTGGCGGCGTGTCAGCTTTCTTTGCTCCATCCTTCAGATACTGATCGAAAAACGGCTTCAAAACATCGCGTCGAAACTGAAGCGCAGTGTCGCCATCCCACTTGAACGGCCCCAGGTTAAAGCCGTCGTAATTCACTTGGCTATGCCTCCAGGGCCCCATCACCAGGTAATTCGTTGATGCCCGACCCTTGGCCTTGAGCGCAAGATAGCTCTGGATTGCGCCCCACATGTCTTCCTGATCCCACAGGCCCTGTATCCACATCGTGGGCACATCGGTTGGCTTTTGCACCACAAGCTTGTCCAAGGCCTGCCCCTGCCAGAACGCATCGTATGACGGGTGTTCCATCATCTTGCGCACCCAGGGTAGCCGGTCTAATCCGCGCGATTCCGCGTAATCACCAGCCGACCCGGCGCGCCTGAATTCCTCGTAGTCGTCATACCCTGCGCGACGAACTTCCGTGCCTTCGCCAGTCTTCGTTGTCTGTCCAGATGTGTAGTCAAAATTCGGCTGGCGAAAAGCGCCATAGTGGAACCAGTCATCGCCCATCCAGCCGTCCACCATCGGGCTCTCAGGGGCGGCGACCTTCAATGCGGGATGCGGCCCCAGCAGTGCCATCACGACGGTGAACCCCTCATACGAAGACCCGATCATGCCTACCCTACCGTTGGATTCAGGGAGATTCTTCACCAGCCAGTCGATGGTGTCGTAAGCATCGGTGACGTGGTCTGTGGAGGTCTTGTTCAGAGGCCCGATCACTGGCCGCGTCATCACATAGTCGCCCTCCGACCCGTACTTGCCGCGCACATCCTGAAAGACGCGAATGTAGCCGTCGTCGACAAACACCTCATCGCCCTGGGGCAGCGTCGACAGCATCGAGCTGCTATCCACGCGCTTCGTCCGCTTGGCCGCGTTGTAAGGCGTGCGCGTCAACAGGATCGGCGCATGCCGCGCGCCACTCGGCACGACGATTGACGTAAACAACTTCACGCCATCGCGCATCGGGATCATCACTTCACGCTTGTCATAGTCACGTTTGCCCGTCGGGGCTTTGAAGGTGGATGGGATGTCGCTGATCGGCTGTTGCGCCGCCGCGCAGCCGATCATCAGGCCAAGAAGGAATGCTCGCATACTCGAAGTTTATCCCGTACCATACGATCTATGCGTCTCGCTCTATTCATGCTCCTGACTCTGACTGCCACCGCCGAAACAACCGTGATCCGCGCCCAGCGCATGATCGACGTCGTCTCCGGGCGCGTCGTTTCCCCGGCCACGATTGTCGTCGTAGATTCCTATATCTCTGCGGTCAACCCCGCCACGCTCCCCGCCGGCGCGCCTATTGTCGATCTCGGCAACGTCACTCTGCTACCCGGCTTCATCGACATGCACGTCCACTTGCTGCTCGAAAGCGCCACTCGCTATCGCGTCGACGTCATCTCTGAAACCCCAGCCGACGCCGTGCTCCGCTCCACTGTCAACGCGCGCAAGACCCTCATGGCAGGCTTCACCACCGTGCGCGAGCTTGGTCAACTCCACCCCACCAAAGATCTGCTCGCCGTCTCGATGGCCAAGGCCAGCGACGCCGGTTGGATCGACTCACCGCGCATCGTCGCCGCTGGGCACGCCATCAGCATCACCGGCGGTCACATTGATCCAGAGATGTCCTCGCCCGTCGCTGCGGGCCTCTTCAATCTCGGCCCCGAGCAAGGCATTGCCGACGGTGTCGATGAAGCCGTCAAAGCCGTCCGCTGGCAGATCAAGCGCGGCGCGCAGGTGATCAAGATCTCCGCCACCGCTGGCGTTACGTCGGTTGAGCCGACAATGGGCGCGCAACAAATGACGAAAGACGAAATCAAAGCCGTCGTCGACGAGGCTGCCCGCCACGGCCTCAAAGTAGCCGCCCACGCTCACGGCACAGAGGGCATCATCGCCGCCATTCAGGCCGGCGTCGCCTCGATCGAACACGATTCTTTCCTTACCGATGAAGCAATCCGCCTGATGAAAGAGCGCGGCACCTATCTCGTCCCCACCAGCGGCTTGGGCGAGACGATCGATCTCAGCAACGCTCCGGCTGTCGTGAAACAAAAGGCTGACATCGCTCTGCCCGCCGCCCGCGCCAGTCTCCGCAAGGCCGCCCTGGCGGGCGTCAAAATCGCCCTCGGCACGGACGCACCATTGATTCCCTTTGGCCAGAATGCGAAAGAGTTCTACGCGATGGTGGACCGCGGCCTCACCCCGATCGAATCGCTGCGCGCCGGCACCATGAACGCTGCGGATCTTCTCGGCGTAAATGATCGCGGCCAGCTCATCTCGGGCAAGCTGGCCGATATTGTCGCCGTCCAGGGCAATCCCCTTGAGGACATCCGCGCCACTGAAAACGTCGTCTTCGTCATGAAGGGCGGCAAGGTTTACCGCCGCCCCTAGCCCCTACTGCGTCAACGTGAAATTCACATCGATCTGCGTGACCACATCGGCTGGCTCGCCATTGAGAAACGTAGTGGCATAGCGCCATTGCTTAACCGCTGCGATCGCCGAATCGCGTAGACGAGGATCAACAAACTCATTGATCGCTTTCAGTTCGGTCACATAGCCTTCCTTGTCGATCAATGCCCTCAACAGGACGATGCCTTGCACTCGCTCTGCTTTGCAATCGGCCGGATAGAGCGGCGTCACTCTATTTATCAACTTCGCCGCTTGTACGTTCCCTCCGACCATGATCTGCATCGGACGGGAACGCGTCTGCATGTATCCCGGCGGGGGGGGCGGAGGCGGCGGCGGTGGTGGCGTTGTTCTCCCGCCCACATTGAGCGTAAAGCGCAACGGAGAGGTCTTCGCTCCACCCATTTGCGTCGTTGGCTGATCAATCGGCGCAAAGCCCGTCATCTCGATGTGCACCGTGTACAGGTCTTCTGGAAGGGCAGGGAAGCTGAACTCACCGCTTGAATTCGTTCGCGTAACCTCGCGGCGATTGTTGCTCTGCGTGAGTGGAAAATCGATTGTCACTTTTGCCCCATCTATCGGCGCGCCGCTGGCATCCAAAACGACGCCCTTCACGCCGTCATTCGCCTTATCCTGCGCAACCAACTTCCAGCCAGCAATCGGTGCCAGCAGAATCATACCGAGTGCTGCGGTAGTGAATAGCATGCCTCGCGTAAGTGGTTGGTGTGAAGTAAGGGGATTGAGCATCGCGGTCAAGCGCTGCTCGAGAGTGGACATTGTGGCCATGGAAAGACCTCCTTCGAATTGTCGATTGGATTGAAGATTACGGGCGATCGACACCAGATGATCCGCATAGTCGGTGGCCCGTAGGCCCGACTGCAGCACGCCGTCGTCGCAGGCCTGTTCGCACTCTTTGTGATGAAAGCGCGCGGCCAGCCACACCAGCGGATTGGGCCAGTAAACGGCGCAGGTGATCTGCGCCAGAAGTTGCCAAACAAGATCGCGGCGCGCGATATGCATCCGCTCATGCGTCAGCACTGCCCCCAGACGTTCCGCGTCCCACTCCACGGCGTCCAGCGGCAACAGAATCTTCGGGCGCAACACTCCGATCACGATCGGTACGGCAATGCCAGGCACTAGCGACGCGCCCTGCACCCAGATCTTCGCCTTGCGCGCTAACATCATCCCGCGCAGATGCGAAACTACGATCCGCGCCAGTAGCAATATCACGCCCACCATCCATACATTCACCAGAACTGAGGCCACGTCCACGTTGCTCCGCACTGGCCCCTCGTCGGGCGTGACGACAATGCGCGTAACCCCACTCGCGGCCACCGGCACAACCACCCGGAAGCTCCCCTCCGGCCAAAGCGGCAACAGCAGCGCCAATACCAGCGCCAGCGTCCAGACATAATGCCGCAATGCTGCCCCTTGCCGCCGCAACAGCCAGGTCACAACGCCTGCCGTCGTCAATAACAGCGCCGATTGCATCGCCAAGGTCAGAGTCGAAGGGTAGATCATCGCCCCTCCTTGCGCGCTTCAGCAATCAGCTTGGCCAGGCGGTCCAGATCAGCCTTGGCGAGCTTGGCCGACTTGGGGTCCAACAATGCCGCCGCCGCATCTGTCGCCGACCCGCCAAAGAAAGTATCGACCAAATGCCGGATGGCAGACTTCCGCGCCCGCTCCGGGTTCACCGTTGGAAAAAAGACATAGCGTAATTGCTCCGTCTCATGCCGCACATGGCCTTTGTCTTCCAGCGTCCGCAGGTGCGAACGCACAGCCGAGTAGCTGGGGGCATCCGGCAACTCCGTCTCAATATCGGCCGCCGTGCCCTGCCCAAGACGGTGCAGGATGTCCATGATTTGCCGCTCGCGGCGGCTAAGGGGTTCGTTCATGTCGGTCTGCTAGTTTTCTAGCACATGCTGAAAAACTAGCAGACCTCAAATCGAATTGCAAGAGAAAGCTTTAGGCCTGAGTAGCTTTTGTGGCTTTCGATTCCAGATAGCTCTGGCGCGATTCCAGAATCGCCTTGCGCGCTTCTTTCGGTCCGCCCCAGCCTTCCATCACAGTGCGCTTTCCTTCCAGTTCTTTGTAGATCGTGAAGAAATGCTCGATTTCGCGCTGTGTGTGCGGGAAAACCTGGTCAATCGTGTGAATCTGCTCGAATCGCGGATTGCGCGTCGGTACCGCAAGTATCTTTTGATCGCGCTCAGAGCTGTCGATCATGTTGAGGATTCCAACTGGACGAACCATCATCAGGCATCCCGTAATGCTCGGGTTCGAAACCAGCACCAGAATGTCCAGCGGATCGTGATCCTCCGCCAGCGTCCCAGGGATGAAGCCATAGTCTCCCGGATAGTGAACAGAAGCATAAAGACTCCGGTCGAGGCGGAAAATCCCAAACTCCACATCGTATTCATATTTGTTTGCGGAGTGCATCGGGATCTCCACAATCATCCGGACGATCTCTGGCATTTCGTCGCCGGGATCTATGTCGTACAAACACTGACCATGCATAAGTCTCTAAATGTAGCAAATCTCGCCAAGTCGAACAAAAAGCGAATACTTAACACCAGAGGCATATGCAAATAAATTGTTGCGGGCTATTGAAAAGCCAAACGAATCCGCTTACTATCAATTTGTGGGACAGTGGGCCATTCGGGGCCACTTCTCTCAGATTTCACTCGGAACTAAACATTGACAGAGCAACTCCAACCCGGAGACGCGGTAGTCCCATTGGGCTATCACGTCTGTTCTGTCGATGCAAAGGGTCGGCTGAAAGTTCCAGCGGCTCACCTGCGATATATGGAAGCGTTGCGAACGCAGTTCTTTTTAACGTCATACGACGAACTCGATATACAGATTTATACCCGAGACGCCTTCATAAAGCAATGCGCGTTTCTTGAGGAGCAGGCGCTGGATGCCCACCTTCAAGACGACGCCGACAATGCATTGTTCCGGATGAAGGATCTTGGGGACGACGTTACCCCTGACACGGATGGCCGAGTACACCTCCCCCAAATACTTCGGCAACGGCTTGGCATAACCGAGCTGCCTGCATCCTGTCAAATGGGCGTCGACCGCGACCACTTGGTTGTTATGACTGCTGCGCGTTATGAAGCGATGCGTGAGAAGGGCCGTGCGAACGCGGCCGAATCCGCAAAGCGGCTCCGCGTGGCGGGATTGCGGTAAACGAAATATGACGCACTTCCCGGTGATGTCCGAGGAGGTGCTAAGTTACCTGGCCGTCCGTAGCGATAGCCGGGTGGCCGACATGACTGCTGGCCTAGGGGGGCATTCCAAACAAATAGCTGCCCTGCTTGGTGCCGGCGTCCTGGTCATGAATGATCGGGATGGCGAGAGCCTTCAAGAGGCGGTGGAGAATACGCGGGATTACGCCGCGAATATCCGCCCAACCCAGGGGGTCTTCTCAACCTTTCCCGAAAGGTTTAAAGAGATGGGCATTGGGCAACTCGATGGGTTACTCGTCGACCTCGGCGTAAGCATGAAACAGCTTACCGAGCCGGAGCGCGGGTTCTCGTTTCGCCTGGATGGCCCACTTGATATGCGGATGTCTCGGGACTCCGAACAGGATCTTACAGCGGCAGACGTAGTAAATACGTTTTCCGAAAAAGACATCGCCGACATTCTCTATGAATACGGCGGGGAATGGAGGTCACGGGCAATTGCCAGAGCAGTATTCCGGGCGCGGCCCATTCGAACGACCAGCGAGCTTGCCCAGCTAGCCGGTCACGGTGCCGCGTCCCGGGATACAAAAATATCTCCGGCGACGAAAACATTTATGGCATTGCGGTTGTATGTAAACCGCGAGATGGATGAGTTGAAAGCATTACTGGAATCCTTGCCCGGTTTGATGGCACCCGGAGGGCGAATCGTGGCATTGAGCTTCATGAGTACCGAGGACCGGATCCTGAAACAACGACTCCAGGAGTTTCAGCGTGCCGGTCAGGGCAAGATCCTGACAAAGCACGTTGTCAAACCAGGTGACGACGAGACGAGAAGAAATCCCGCTTCGCGCAGCGCGAAATTACGGGCGATGGAATGGCAAGCAGCAACTTAGGAGGATGAAATGTCGGCATTAGCTTACGAATACACTCAAGAACAACACGCCGCTCCGCAGAAGAAGCGCCGCAACCGGGCAGCCGTGCGTGGTCGCGCCGCTGCCAACACACGCTGCAAGTTACCGGCCTTCCCCGGCGAGGACCTCTACTTTGAAGCGAAGGCAATCGACAACTCCATGGTTGCCCGGGCCGACGATCCTGCCCAACGCAAGTCCTCTTGGCGTGCGGCGGGCGCCGTTGTTACTGGTGCGCTTATCTTCACCGGCCTGATGCTGCCCGGCGCTTATCGCATGGTGGCTGGAATGCAAATTCATCAATTGCGTGACGAGCAGGTCCAACTCAGTCGCGAGATTGCTGAATTACGGGCGCTCGAGGCCCGACACACGAATCTGAAAAAGTTAGAACAAGTGGCTAACGCGCAAGAGCTCATCGATCCTGCACCGCAGATGGTGCAGCATCTTACTCCTCGCGGCGCTTACGCCATGAACGGTCTCCCCTCCGGCAAGTAGAAGATATTTCGCGCCCGCGCTCTGCGCGTGCACTAAGTGCCTTCTACTTGATTTTTTATTACTTTCAAGGAGCATTTGAATGTTAGCGCCAATCCATCCAGCCGTCGACCGCCGCGCGCGCTGGCTACTTCGGATTCTGGTGCTCTGGGGCATCGCCGTTCTGGCGCGCCTTTTTTACCTCCAGATCATAAAACACGATTTCTATGCCAGCCTCGCTGAATCGCAGCAAACCAGGCTCGTCGAAATCGCTGCGCACCGTGGCACTATCTATGACCGCAACGGTCATATCCTCGCGATCACGGTCCCGGTCGAGAGTGTTGTCCTGAATCCGCAACAAGTGCCCAATCTTGAGATCGCTGCGAGTCTCTTGTCGCAGATCCTGGAAATGTCCGAAGCAGAACTTCTCGTGGACCTCCGAAGTAAGGCTCTCGATAAGCGCAAATACTTCAAAGTCGCTGACCAGATTTCACAGGACCAGGTGAAGCGCTTGAAAAGCCTCCACTTGGGGTGGATTCAGTTTGAGTCCTCGACTATCCGCGTGTATCCCAACGATCAGTTGGCTGCACATGTTTTAGGCGGCGTGGATTTTGAAATGCAAGGTAACAGCGGAATCGAGCAAGGCCTTGAGGATGACCTTGCTGGCCGTCCCGGATTCGCCAATATGGTGACCGACGTCCGACACCGCGGCCTCGAAAGCGTAGTTGAGATTGAACCACTCCCCGGCAACGATCTGACATTGACGATTGACTATCGCGTGCAGTATGAGCTCGAAAAGCTGCTCGCAGAAGCGGTCGATGGAAAATGTCTCTCTGGACGCGGAATCGTGATGGACCCGCACACCGGCGAAATCATCGCGATGGCAAATTATCCGACCTACAATCCCAACCTGAAAGTGACTGATGTAAATGCCCGGCAGGATCTGGCACTGCAAAGCGCCATCGAGCCCGGCTCTGTTTTCAAAGTTTTCACGATTGCCGGTGCGATCGAAGAGCATAAAGTAACTTCACAGACTAGCTTTCACTGCGGCAACGGCAAGCTGAATCTTTTTGGTCGCGTGATCAAGGATCATGATTCCTATGGTTATCTCGCGGTCGAAGACATACTTGCCCATTCCAGTAACATCGGTGCGATTCATGTTGCGCAGGAACTAGGTGAGAAGCGATTCTTTGATTACATCAAATTGTTTGGCTTCGGTGCTAAGACCGGTTTGCCAATGCCCGGCGAATCATCCGGTCGTGTAATGCGGCTGTCGAAATGGACCAAAAGCTCAATCGGCTCTGTCGCCATGGGCCACGAAATCATGGCCACCACGATGCAACTGGCTCAGGCCGTTTCAGTCATCGCCAACGGCGGCCAGCTCGTACAGCCAACACTGGTGCGACAAATCAATCGAACTTCAAACGACCGGGTCAGTCTGCGGACGGCCAGTTATGAACAGCCCCGCAACGCACGCCCAACCATACTTTCTCCTGATACCGTAGTACAAATGCGGAAGATGATGGAGCGTGTCGTCCTTGCCGGAACCGGCAAGAACGCAAAAATCCGCGGTTACTCAGTTGGCGGCAAGACAGGATCGGCGCAAATGTACGATCCAAAGACCAAGACCTACCTGCACAAATACCATGCATCTTTCATGGGTTTCACTCCGGTAAACGATCCTCGCCTCGTGACCGTAATTACCCTGAACGGCTCGCCTCTGTTCGGCGGTGCCGCCGCAGCTCCGGTATTTAGCGGCGTGACCAAGGCCGCCCTTCGAATTCTCAATATCTCAAAAGATCTTCCAGATGACGACAAAAGCGAACCTGCGAAGACTGCCGAGAACGACCCGTCAGTTAACGATGCCGCCTTTGCTCTATTGACTGAGGAAAAGCCTGTGGAAGAAGTGGAAAACTCCTCCACAGAGCTTACTAAGACGACCTTAGTAACTCCTAACTACATGGGGTTCACGCTGCGGACCGTCCTCGAGGCTGCATCAGCCAAGGGTTTCCGAATCGATCCGTCGGGCAGTGGGTTGGTCCGGTCACAGAGCCCTCTCCCCGGTGAGCCTATATCGTATGGCCAAAAAATCAAGTTGAGGTTTGGACGGTAGATAGAGTGAATCCGAAGCTGATCGCTGACTTAGTCGCCGGAATCGCCCATCGTGTGCCGCTCGCGCCCGCGCTGGCCACCCGTGTTGCCAGCGGCGTACACTTCGATTCCCGGCGCATAGAGCCCGGTTGGATCTTCTTCGCTTTCGTCGGTGTGAACTTTGATGGACGCGACTTCGCTGCCAACGCGATTGCGCAAGGTGCAGTTGCAGTGATCAGTGAAGCGCCACCACTACCCGGTCTCGACGATTACTGGATTCAAGTTCCACAGGCGCGCAAGGCTTTGGCCTTAATCGCCCGTCGTCTCTATGAAGATCCAACCACTAACAAGCTGGCTCTATTCGGTGTCACGGGAACGAATGGAAAGACCACAACAGCCTATTTGATGGCTTCCATTCTTGAAGCAGCCGGTCTTTACACGGGCATGTTCGGCACGATCGAATACCGGATCGGCAGTCAAATATTTCACAGCGTGAACACTACACCAGAGAGTGTCGAGCTCTATGAATACTTTGCAAGATTGACCGCAGAAGCAGCTGGCGAGAAAGCCGTTGCGATGGAGGTATCCTCACATGCCCTTGCACTCGGTCGAGTCTGGGGATTCCATTTCGCGGGCGCAGTCTGGACCAATCTGACTCGCGACCATCTCGATTTTCACGGAAGCATGGAAGACTACTTCGCCTCCAAATGCGAACTCTTCTCCGGTCAGGACGCCACTCCGCCCGCGATCGCCGCAATCAATTTTGACGATTCATTTGGGCCAAAGATTCCGCTCATGCCAGAGACAAGGCTGTGGAGTTATGCTTTGCGAGAGAACAGCCCTCCAACAACTGTCCGCGCGGTCAATATCCAGGTCGGCTTTGATGGAGTTGCCTTCGACCTCATCAGTCCATTGGGACGACACTCACTCAAGTCCCGGATGCTCGGCGACGTAAACGTCTCTAATATCTTAGGTGCTGCAACTGTCATGCTTGGGCATGGCCTGCCAATCGAAGCGGTCCAGGCAGGTATTGAAAAATGCACTAGCGTCCCCGGTCGATTTGAGCGTGTTGACTGCGGGCAGCCCTTCCTGACGATTGTTGATTACTCTCACACCGACGATGCCCTCCGCAATGCCATCCGCGTTGCGCGCGCGCTCAACCCAAGTCGTGTGATTACTGTGTTTGGCTGTGGTGGAGATCGCGACCGCACTAAGCGTCCGCTCATGGGCGCAGCTGCCGCCGAAGCCAGCGACTATGTCGTGCTGACTAGTGATAACCCGCGCACAGAAGATCCCATCGCCATTATGAATGATGCCTTGGTCGGACTGCGCCGCTTGGATACGCCTCACACAATCGAACCCGATCGCGAAAAGGCAATCTACAAGGCCATTGCTATGGCCCGTCCAGGCGATGTTGTCCTGTTGGCCGGCAAAGGCCATGAAGACTACCAGATCATCGGAAAGACCAAGCACCCTTTTGATGACCGCGTTGTCGCGCGCCGAGCTTTAGCCGCTATTGGTTATGAAGGGGGTTCGCGATGAAGCTTCCTCTCTCTCTAGCCATTGCTAATGCAGGAGAGCTGATCGCAACCGGCTATTCGATTGACTCACGCGAGGTCGCGCACGGCGACATCTTTATCGCGCTCAAAGGCGAAAATGTCGATGGTCACGACTACCTCCAACAGGCCTTTGATCGTGGTGCAATCGCGGCAATTGTAGAGCGGTACATTCCCGGCATCGTGGGCACTCAATTGCTCGTTGCGAATCCGCTCCAGAGCTTGCAAGCACTTGCGTCCGCAGCCCGAAAGCGCTGGGGCAAAACGGTCGTCGCCGTTACTGGCAGCGCCGGCAAAACGTCGACGAAGGAAAATATTGCCGCGTTGCTCTCCGCCGCGCTCCCAGTCAGCAAGACTGTTGGCAATTTCAATAACCACATCGGCCTCCCACTTTCGGTGTTGCGGATCGACGACGCCTCAAAAGCCGCTGTGCTTGAGATGGGTATGAATCACGGGGGTGAAATTTCGCTCCTCTGTGAGATTGCCAAACCTGAGATTGGCGTAGTCACCAACGTGGGATTCGCGCACGTCGAAAACTTCGACGGCATTGAAGGTATCGCCGCCGCCAAGCGCGAGTTGATCGAATCGCTACCGCACGACGGTGTTGCGATTCTCAATGCAGACGATCCGCGCGTGGCGAGATTCGCCGACGAATTCGCCGGAACCAAAGAAAGTTTTGGGCTGTCTGAAGCAGCCAAAACACGCGCGACTGATGTAAGTTACTCCACTTACGGCGCAGACTTTATCATCGACGGGCAAGCCTTTCATTCAAAGGTGCCTGGACGAATTGGTGTTCTTAATATTGCGGCAGGAGTTGCTGTGGCTCGGCTGTGGGGCATCCCCCTACGCCACCTCAGCGACGCTGCCCACCAGATCCAACTGCCAAAGATGCGTACCGAGCGAATCGAGCGCGATGGCATTACGATCTGGAACGATTGCTACAACTCCAACCCGGATGCCGCCAAGGCGATGCTCGACCTGGTGCGCGATACCGCGCCCGGTCGGCGCGTGGCGGTGTTGGGCGAGATGCGCGAACTTGGCCACTGGGCCGAGCCTCTCCACGCTGAGCTAGGCCTCTATGCGGCGGAGAGTGGTTTTTCTGTGCTACTTGGGATACGCGGCGCGGCTCGATTTACTGTCGAGACCGCAATGAGAGCTGGCCTATCAGCACGCGCCGCGTGCTTTTTTGATGAACCCGAGGAAGCCGGAACTTACCTAAAAGAAATTGCCAAATCCGGCGACACAATCTTGTTCAAGGGCTCGCGCGGAACTCGCGTCGAACTAGCCCTCGAAAGGTTCCTCGCCTAACCATGCTTTACTGGCTCCTTTTCGAGAAACTGCAACCGATCTTTGGGCCTCTGCGCCTTTTCGGCTATGTAACATTCCGAACAGCGTTCGCCCTCCTGACCGCACTCATGATTTCGCTGATCCTTGGTCCCTTCATGATTCGCCGACTCCGTGCGATGTCCATCGGCCAATTCATCCGCGAAGATGGCCCCAAATCACATGAGACCAAGGCGGGCACTCCAACCATGGGCGGCCTGTTAATCGTGATTTCCATTCTCGTGCCCACCCTGCTGTGGGCAAACTTGCGAGTTGTTCATGTTTGGATTGCCATGGCCAGCCTGGTCGGCTTCGGTGCGATCGGCTTCTATGACGACTACACAAAGCTAAAGAAGATGCGCAACCTTGGCTTGACCGCTAGGCAAAAATTCTCCCTTCAGGTCCTTGTGGCGATGTCCATCGGCTTCATGCTGCTCCTGCTGAACGCGAAGGGAAGTTATTCCGCTGCGATGAACGTTCCCTTCCTCAAGTCGTTCAAGCCCGACTTGATCATCGACTCCCTTGCGCATAACCCGTGGACATTTCCGCTCGCCTTTGCACCCTTCTACATATTCATAATTCTCGTATTGGTGGGCTCCACCAATGCGGTCAATCTTACCGATGGCCTGGATGGCCTCGCAATTGGCCTGATGATCATTGCATCCTCAGCCATGACTGCGCTTTGCTACCTTGCGGGCCATCGCGAATTTGCAACTTACCTCGAATTGCAGCGCGTCCCAGGCGCGAGTGAGTTGACGATCTTCTGCGCCACAATGGTGGGCGCCTCACTCGGCTTTCTCTGGTACAACGCCCATCCGGCCGAAGTCTTTATGGGAGATGTCGGTTCGCTCGCTCTTGGCGGAAGCATGGGCACAGTTGCCGTTCTAATCAAGCAGGAGCTACTGTTGCCCTTTATTGGCGGCGTCTATGTCATTGAGCTTCTGAGTGTAGTGCTTCAAGTCGGAAGCTTCAAAATGCGCGGTAAGCGTATTTTCAAAATGGCTCCAATCCACCACCACTTCGAAATGCTCGGGTGGAAAGAATCGAAAATAATTGCCCGCTTCTGGATTGTCGGCCTGATCATGGCATTATTTGCGCTGGCGACATTGAAATTGCGTTAGGAACTGAATGAGCCTCATTGGACAGCACTATATGGTTCTTGGCCTCGCCCGCAGTGGCGTTGGATCGATGAATCTTTTGCGTTCAAACGGGGCAAAAGTCACGGGAGTGGATAGTCGGGAACTGGAAAGCTTAGTAAATGTGAATAAGCTTGTGGATAACTCGGAAATCTTTTTCAGCCGGGATACGGAAGCAACCTTGAGCGGCGTCGACGTACTGTTAGTTTCCCCCGGCGTACCCTCTAGTCACCCGCTAACTCAGCAGGCACGGCTCTTGGGGCTTCCTATTATCGGCGAAATCGAATTAGCCTATTTATTCATGCGCGGCCCGATCATGGCAATTACCGGTTCAAACGGGAAGACTACAACTACTTCACTTGTTGGCCACATACTCGAGTCCTCCTCTGTCCCTGCTCAAGTCGGTGGCAATATTGGGCTCCCAGCCACTGAAATGACGTCCACCTCGCGCTTCATGCAATGGAACGTACTGGAAATCTCCAGCTTCCAGTTGGAAACGGTGAATCATTTTCACGCCGACGTGGCCACTGTCCTCAATGTGACGCCCAATCACCTTGACCGGCATGGCACTTTCTCTGCTTATGCCGCCGCCAAAGCAAACATTCTTCGCAATCAGCGCTTCTCCGATTGGGCCGTGCTCAACGCCACAGATGTCACCAGTATTGGTTTCGGACCCAGCACGCGGGCACAGAAGGCCCTCTTCAATGGAGACGCCGCACGCATTGTCGGCGATCAGATCGAACTCTTCGGCAAGCGCCTGATGCATGTGAATGACGTGCCACTTCCCGGCCAACACAATCTCGAGAACGCCATGGCAGCTGCCGTAATGTGTTCGCTCGCTGGTGCCAGCAATCAGAATATCGCCTACGGCGTTGCCGGTTTCAAAGGCGTAAAACATCGGTTGGAATTTGTGCGTGAATTGAATGGGGTTCGTTTCTACAATGACTCAAAAGCGACAAGTGTCGATGCCACGCTCAAAGCGATTGAGGCCCTCAATGGCCCCCTCTGGGTCATTCTCGGCGGCCTCGATAAGGGTGGTAGTTATCGGCCACTCGCCCCATTGCTCGCGCAGAAGGCTAAGTCAGTCCTGTTGATCGGCAGCGCTGCAAGTATCATCGAAGAGCAGTTGAGAGACGATGTGTCGCTCGATCAATGTGGAGATCTTGCGACCGCGCTTACAACAGCGGTATCTCGCGCCAAGCCCGGCGACACAGTTCTATTAGCCCCCGCCTGCGCAAGCTACGACCAGTTTCAGAGCTACGAGCACCGCGGTGACGCATTCCGGCAATTAGTGGAGAATCTCTAGGAGTAAAATGGCACGTAAGTTAACCGACTGGACCTTGTTTTTTAGCGTTCTGATCATGACCTGCGTCGGTCTGATCATGGTTTACAGCGCAACTTCTGCCGCCGCAGCTCTGCGTGGGGGTAACATGGAGGCGGCTTTTCTGCGCCAACTCGCTGCGGCTGCGATCTCATTTGTCTTTTTGATGTACCTCAAGCGCCAGAACTATCTATTACTCAAAGACCCGATCTGGGCCTTTATTCCACTTGGTTTGGTCCTCGCAGCTCTTCCGGTAGCTTTCTTGATGGACTCCAGAACTCATCGGTGGATCCGCGTTGCTTTCATTCAGGTGCAGCCCTCTGAGTTTGCCAAGCCCGCCTTGATTGTCTTTGTTGCTTACTTTCTGACTCGCAGGATGCCTGCAATCAATAGTAAGTACACCCTAATGCCGGCGGCGATGGTCCTGGCCGTGTTGAGTGGCGTGGTCTTGGTCTCGGACCTTGGTACCTCAATCTCTCTAGTGTTACCTGTGATCACGTTACTCTACGTCGCGGGTATTCAGAAGCGCTACCTTGTGGCGGCCGCTGCTGTGGCTGGCCTCGTTCTCGTTGCGGGCGTAGCCGTCAAGCCTTACCGCCTCGCTCGTGTCATCGAATTTGCCGATCCCGACTACACTTACATTGCAAAGGTGGATCCTGGTGGGCGAATCAAGGATTACGTAGCCAACTCGAATTCCACTACTGACCCTGGGTATCAGATCAGACAGGCCAAAATTGCTGTTGGGTCGGGAGGCGCACTGGGTCTGGGAATCATGGGCGGGCGCCAGAAGATGCTGTTTCTTCCCGAGCCCCACACAGACTGTATCTATGCTGTCGTTGGTGAAGAACTCGGCCTCTGGGGTACCTCCGCACTCTTGGGTGGCTATTTCGTGATTTTTTGGCGCGGTTTCCGCCTGTTCTGGTTGGCCAAAGAGGACTTTGGTCGCTTTCTCGCTCTCGGTATCAGCATCTCGTTCCTCGTTCAGGCCCTGATCAATATCAGTGTCGTCTTGGGTATGGGGCCGGCAAAAGGCATCCCACTCCCGCTGATCAGTTACGGCGGAAGCTCCTTGATGAGCACATTGATCTCGCTCGGTATTCTGATGAGCGTCAGCGAGGATGCCCAATGGCTGGAAAGCGCTTCCTGATGGCTGGTGGTGGTACGGGGGGGCACGTGATGCCGCTCCTGGCGGTAGCTGATCGCCTGCGGGATCGAGGTCATTCGCCCTATTTCATCGGCACGCGAGCAGGATTTGAAGCAAGACTCGTGCCCCAACGGGGATACCCGCTAGAGTTCATTGACATCGGCGGTTTTCAAGGCGTCGGCTGGCTACGCAAATCAAAACTCCTCTTTCAGTTGCCGATCAGCATCAGTCAATGCGCGGCTTCTATCGGTCGCAACCACCCAGCAGCGTGTTTCAGCCTCGGCGGCTATGTCGCGGCTCCGCCTATGGCTGCCTGTTTTCTGCGGGGCGTGCCCGTCGCCGTGATGGAGCCCAATGCGATGCCTGGGCTTGTCAACCGGGTCGCGGGTCGGTTAACGACCAAGGCCCTCGTATCTTTCACAGATGCGGCTAAATTCTTCCCGCAGGCTTCTGTCGAGATCACAGGACTACCTGTCCATGATGCCTTCTTCGCCATCCAGCCGAAGCCTCGTGATGAATGGCTAACTATGCTCGTGACGGGCGGTAGCCAGGGTTCTCAAACCCTGAACCGGTCGATGCGAGAGCTGTGGCCGCTGTTGCTGAATAGCTCGCTGCCGGTTCGGATTCTGCACCAATGCGGGAAACGCGAACAACCATCGCTTAGTGCGGACTTCGGTGCTACGGGTTTGCCAGGTGAAGTTACAGCATTTATTGACGATATGCCCTCCGCCGTCGCGAAGGCCGATCTGGTCGTTTGCCGCGCCGGTGCCGGGACTGTCAGCGAACTTGCCGCTGCCGGCCGACCTGCGCTCCTCGTTCCATTCCCGTTCGCTGCTGACGACCACCAGACGAAGAATGCTGAAGCTGTCGTTCGAGCCGGCGGTGGAATGATGGTGCTGGATGCCGAGCTAAACGGTGCGAAGCTTTTCGAAATCATCAGTGGCCTCGCCGCGAACCCTAACCAGCTTGAAACCATGGCCAAATGCGCTCGTTCTCTGCAAAAACCAGGTGCGGCTGCGCGGGCGGCAGATATTCTTGAGGAAATCGCGCTAAAACAATAGTGAGCAGAAATGTTTTTTCGTAAGCAACACTTTCATTTTGTGGGTATCGGTGGAATCGGCATGAGCGGAATCGCTGATGTGTTGCTGACGCTTGGGCATAAGGTCTCCGGATCGGATCTGAAGTCCACGCTGATCACGAAACGCCTCCATGATCGGGGCGCTCAGATTTTCATCGGCCACGCGGCCTCAAACATCGACCCGGAGGTTACGGCCCTGGTGATTACGTCGGCAGTCGATGAGCGCAATTCTGAAATTCAGGAAGCCCGCCGCCGAAAGATTCCGGTCATCCCGCGGGGAGAGCTGCTGGCCGAATTGATGCGCCTTAAATACGGCATTGCCATTGGTGGAAGCCACGGCAAAACGACTACGACATCTATGGCGGCGACGATTTTGGCTGCAGGCGGGCTTGATCCGACTGTTGTTGTTGGCGGTCGGGTTAGCACGATGGGCGGATCCAACGCCCGCGTTGGCCAAAGCGACCTTTTGGTAGTCGAGAGCGATGAGAGTGATGGTAGCTTCCTGAAGCTAGCTCCAATCATCGCGGTTGTGACTAACATTGATCGCGAGCATCTCGACTATTACAAGACCTTTGATCGTGTACTTGAGTGCTTCAAAGAGTTCGTGAACAAAGTGCCATTTTATGGCGTCGCAATCCTTTGCATAGATGACGAGAATGTCCGGCGAATCCTGCCTGAAGTTCGGCGCCGCGTTGTCACTTATGGAACGACGCCTCAGGCCGACCTCATGATTCGCTCCATGAAGGTGAGCCCAGCCGGTACTGCTTTTGAGCTCGAATGGAAAGGCGAAATCCTGGGCCTGTTTCAGCTACACGTCCCCGGTGTCCACAACGTTCTGAATGCTACAGCTGCGGTCGCCGTCTGCCTGGAACTTGGTATGGCTGCAGACAAGATCGTCAGCGGACTGGCTGCTTTCAGCGGAGTGGATCGGCGTTTCCAGGTGAAGGGAGAAGCTTGCGGTGTAACCGTGATCGACGATTACGGACATCACCCGACCGAGGTCCGCGCCACGCTTGCAGCGGCCCGCCAGCGGCAGTTTACAAAAATTCATGTGCTCTTTCAACCGCACCGCTACACACGAACGCAGATCCTGATGGACGATTTTGCCAGCAGCTTTTTTGATGCAGACTCGGTCACGCTACTGGACATCTACGCCGCAAGCGAAGCGCCGATTGAAGGCGTCAACAGCAGCGCTTTGATCGAGAAGATCAGTGCGCATGGCCAACGCGACGTCGCATACGCGCCCAGTCTTGAAGCGGCGGCGAAAACTCTTGCGGCCAAGGCCAGGCCAGGTGAAATGATATTGACCCTTGGAGCCGGCAGCGTCTCCCAGGCTGGCGAATTGATTTTGGCGGAGTTAAACAAATAATGGCGACGGAAAAAAAGAAACCCACCAGCAACCCAAACCCTCCGATTGATTTTTCGAAGGTGCTCAGCCGTTCGGTGATGGCCTGCGGATTGATCGTGCTGATTGGTGGCGGTGTACTCCTCGAGGGCCAGGTGGAGCGCTACCTGATGCGCGACACGCGATTCTATCTTGAGCGAGCGCCTGAATACGGCGACCCACCGCCCAACCTTCACATTGAGGGATTGCACTATGCCAAGCGAGAGATGGTGCTGAAGTTATTTGAAGAAGATCTGGGTCGCAGTGTGTTCCTGTTGCCGCTCGATAAGCGCCGTACGGAATTGCTTGCCAATTCCTGGGTGAAGGAGGCGACGGTCTCCCGCCTTTGGCCGAATCGCATCAGCGTCCAAGTGGTGGAACGCAAGCCCGTCGCGTTTGTGAAACGCGTCGGTGGTGCGGATACCACCGTGATTGATAGCGATGGTGTCTTGATGGATGCTCCGCCGTCGGCCTCTTTTAGTTTGCCCGTCGTCGCGGGCGTTGGCCCGGATGTTGAGGATGAGACGCGGCTCCTCCGGATGCGTCGTGTCGAGCGACTGATCCGCGATCTCGGCGACCACGTAAAGGCGATCGGCGAAATAGACGCCTCGGATTCAGAGAACCTGCGCGTCGTGCAGCCCTTTCATGGACGCGCTGTGACACTGGTTCTTGGTAATCGCAACTTCCAGTTGCGCTATAACAATTTCCTGTCGATGTCGGATCAGTTGCTAGAAAAACTACCGAATGCCGTCAGTTTCGACTTGCGGCTCGAAGAACAAGTCACCGCTGCTGAAGAGCAGAAGCCTGGGAGGAAGCATGGCAAATAAACCGAATTACGCTGTAGGCCTTGACGTTGGCAGTGCCTGGACACGCTGTGTTATCTGCGAGGCGGTCGATGGCGGCCTCGAGTTCCGTGGCCATGGACTGTTCGAATCCAAGGGCTGGCTCAAAGGCCGTGTCTCGGATCAGAAGGCAATTACGGAGAGCATCCGCTGGTCCGTCCAGATGGCGGAATGTCAGGCACTTGTCTCAGTCGGAGGTGTTGTCTCCGGTTTGGGCGGCGGCGGTATCGATGGCATGACCTCACGCGGTGTCTACGAGTTTGGGCGACCGCGCCACGTGGATGGCGGCGACATGAGCTACGTCATCAAGCAGGCAGCTGAAGTGAAGCTTGAACACGACCGCATGATTTTGCAGGTCTGCCCTCAGGATTTCGTTCTCGATGGGCGCGCCAATATTCGCAACCCCAAGGGCATGTCCGCCTCACGTCTTGAGGCTCACGTGCACCTGATCACGGCGAGCGAGCAGGAGCACAACGTCATTCAAGGTGCCATCAACGAAGCGCACCTTGCGATGGACGAATCTATCTTTGAGGCCGCCGCTGCTGCCTATTGCGCCACCAGCGAGACGGAGCGGGAGCATGGTGTTGCGGTCATTGATATCGGTGCACATACTACGGACGTCGTGCTCTATGAGGGCGAGGCACTGGTCGGTAGCTTCGCTATAGGTATAGGCGGCGATCACTTCACTAAGGATTTGGCCTATTATCTAACCAGCAGCCGAGAGGACGCACAACTTCTGAAAGAGGAGTTTGGCTGTGCCTTATTGGGCATGTCGAGCGGCCATACGCTGATCGAAGTCCCCGGCGATGATAACCGTACACCTCGCGAGATCTCTCGCTGGCAGATTGTCGAAATTCTTGAGGCCCGAGCCGAACAGTTGTTCCAGGAGATCCACAAAGAGATCGGTCGCCTGGGTATGGATGGCAACCTGCAGGAGGGTGTCGTGTTGACTGGCGGTGGAGCGAAGCTTCCGGGCATGCTGGATATTGCTGAGCGTGAACTGAACTGCCCGTCGCGCAATGGTCTGCCGGAGAACATCAATGGTTGGCCGGATGAGATGTTGAGCCCTGAATGGACGACTGTTGCCGGGCTGGCGATGTACGCTGGCCGTTTAAAATTACGCCGTGACGGCAAGCGCAGGACGCCGCGGCTGTTGAATTTGGTTTTGCGTTAAGGAGATGTCGATGCTAAATCCGCTGTTGAATGGAGCCGGGCTGAAGTTCTCGCTCGAGGACGATTTCTCGCTGAACACGAAGATCAAGGTGATCGGCGTCGGTGGCGGCGGCAGCAATGCCGTGGCGCGCATGATGGATTCCGGTCTGACCGGCGTCGAGTTCTATGTCCTCAATACCGACAAACAGGCGCTGCAAGCTTCCCCGGTGCCCAACAAGCTCGCGATTGGCTCGAAGATAACCAACGGCCTCGGTGCTGGCGCGGACCCGCAGGTGGGCCGCAACGCCGCGCTCGAAGATACCGACAAGATTATTGAAATCCTCGAAGGCGCCGACATGGTCTTTGTCACCGCAGGTCTAGGGGGAGGCACCGGGACGGGTGCTGCGCCTGTCGTGGCCGCCTTGGCCCGCGAACTCAATGCACTCACCGTTGCGGTGGTCACCAAGCCTTTCGAGTTTGAAGGCCCCCGTCGCAAGAAGAGTGGCGAACGCGGCCTGTGCGAATTGGCCAATGCGGTGGACACAGTGATCACGATTCCCAATGATCGCTTGCTGTCGCTCGTGCCCAAGGGCACCAGCTTTTTTGAAGCCTTCCGAATCGCCGACGATGTGTTGCGCCAGGCGGTTCAGGGCATCAGCGACATTATCACTACGCCGGGGCTGATCAACCGCGACTTCTCCGATATCAAGAGCATCATGACGGGCATGGGCTACGCCATGATGGGCACTGCATCGGCGTTTGGCCCCAATGCTGCGCTTGAAGCCGCAGAGCAGGCAATCAGTTCACCGCTGCTTGAAGAGGGCGGCGTGCGAGGCGCGCGCGGCATTCTGATCAACATCACTGGTTCCAGTCGCCTGGGTCTGCATGAGGTGAATGAGGCCTGTTCGCTGATCCGCAAGGCCGCCTCGTTTGAAGATGTGCAGATCAACTTCGGTGTCGTCATGAACGAGTCGATGGGGGAAGAAGTGAAGATCACCGTCATCGCTACCGGCTTCGAACGCGAGACGCTGCCGCAGATCGAACGCCGAGTGCGGCAGAGCGACATGATTCCTTTCGAGGCGATGCAAAGCGCGCCTCGCGTAATGGTCGCCAGCGCCGGAGTGGCCGGCAATGCCTTTGCGTCCTTTGATACGCCCATGCCGCCGATAGTTGAACATATCGAGCCGGAGGAGTTTCTCTACTCGCCTGAGCCGACAGAAGAAGTGCCAATCGTCGTCGATGCGGCTGCCCCTGCTGCCGTTGAAGAAGATGATTTTGAGATGCCAGCCTTCTTGAAGCGCGAACGCCGACTCTTCCAATAGTCGACGCCTAGGCGTCGATGTGGTCGTGGAAGAAGGCGTCCATCGAAGCCTTGTACTGCGAGAGCTGCCCGTTGAGGCCAGTCATCTCGTCGCGCGTCAATGGCTGAAAGGCCTTGGCGATTGAGGCGTTCTGTTCCAGGTTTTCGATGGCGGGCATGCCGACCACCACTGCGCCGACTGGCAGCGAGAGGGAGTATCGGATCAGCTTGTCGGGCGTTGCCTTGCCCTTCAGCTTGTCCTGGGCGAAGATCTTCATTGCCGTGATGCCCATCTTCTTACGGAGCGCGACGGGCAGCGCCAGCGCTTCAAAACTGTCCTTGGCAGGGTCGCCATCATTGAGCGCCTGACCGATGCGTGCGGCGTTCAATGCGAACTGGGTCACGTTGAAATCGTTGCGTTCGAGGGCAGTGCGCAGTACCTTAGGATCGGTGTGGCAGGTGATGCCGATGTTGCGGGCCACCTTCTGATCACGCATCTTGTACATCACGTTGAGGACACCATCCTTGGCTTCAATGGCAGCCAGGTCTTCTTCGGTCGTCAGGGAGTGGATGTGTAGCGAATCGAAGTGATCGGTCTGGCAACGCTTGAGCGAGCCTTCGATGATGCGCATGGCCTCGTCGCCATTGCGGGCGGGAATCTTGGTCGCCAGGTAGACGTCCTTACGCCGCGCGCCCAGTGCCTTGCCGATGCGGGTTTCGCTTAAGCCTTTGCCGTAATCGTAGGCCGTATCGAAGTAAGTGATGCCGAGGTCGAGCGCCTTGTGAATGACGCCGATCGCCTCGTCTTCATCTTTATAAGAGAGGAAGCGGCTGCCGCAACCAAAAGCCAGAATCGAGATGCGCTGGCCAGTGTGGCTGAAGGCGCGTGTGGGCATGACAGGGGCGGCATTCAGGGCGGCAACGGCGGCTGAAGTTCCGATAAAAGTGCGGCGTGTTTGACTCATGATTCCTCTTCTGCGAGCAAGTGTAACACCACGTTGCGCTGATGTGGGTTGCGTCGATGTTCGAAGAGATAGATGCCTTGCCAGGTGCCGAGGGTGAGTCGGCCACGGTCGACGGGAATACTCAGATTGACGCCGGAAAGCACAGTCCGAATGTGCGCTGGCATGTCGTCGGGGCCTTCGAGGGTGTGGGTGTAGAGCTTGGGGTTCTCGGGCACCAGTCGCTCGAAGTAAGCCTTGATATCGACGATCACATCCGGGTCGTGGTTCTCCTGGATGGTGAGTGAGGCGGAGGTGTGGCGGCAGAAGAGGGTGAGCAGGGCAATGCCGGATGCGCGGGCGTCGACCCACTGCGAGACCTCACTGGTGATGTCGTAGAGGCCCTTGCCTCGAGTGACGATGGCGATCTGTCCAATGTGCTGCAAGGCATCAGAATACACTGAGGACATGTACGCGAAGTGGTTCGTTGGTTTGGTCTGTGTCAGTCTGGGCGCGGCCGATGTTGTCAAAGAAGCAGATGCAAAGGTTTTGACGGCGATCGTCTCGTTTCTCGCCAGTGACGCGCTAGAGGGGCGGGACACGCCTTCACCCGGTCTGACAGTTGCCAGTGAGTACATTGCGAGCGAGTTTCGGCGCAGTGGCATCCGGCCGGTGGTCGACGGGACTTACTTTCAGGATGCCCATGCCGTTGTTCGCCGGGTGGTGCGGGAAGGGTTTGAGCTGAGCTTCAACGATGGCGAGAAGAGTCATAGCGTTGGACTGGAGAAGGCGTTGTGGAATGCGGGGCCGAAGATTGAACTCAGTGGTGTGGCTGTGCGAAAGCTTGCCTACTCTGAGCTCAAGGACTTTAGCGCGGAGACCGTCGAAGCGGTGGTCATCCTGACAGGGCCAGTGGGCGGCCCAGGAGCGCTGCAGGCGATCAATCGTCTGGCCGCCAAGGGGGCGAAGCTGATTGTACTGTTGGCGATTCCTGCACCGCTGCCGCAGGTGGGACTTGAGTTTGATGGCAAAAGTGATGCGGGAGCCGTGTTGTTCAGGACGACCGATGCGGCGACTGAAGAGTTCTTGAAGCACGCCTCCAAGCTGACGGCGAAGGTCAAGATCGCCGAGGCGGATCGAAAGCCGGATACAGTGCGAAATGTTATCGGGCTGTTGCCGGGTAGCGATCCGGTGCTGCGAGACGAGTACTTAGTCGTAAGCGCTCACTACGATCACCTTGGCCGACGGGTTCATGAGGTTGGAGACAACATCTATAACGGCGCAAACGACGACGCCAGCGGTACGGCCAGCATGATCGAGACTGCGCACTTACTGTCGAAGATGAAGCCCAAACGCAGTATCTTGTTTGTTGCTTTTTTCGGGGAAGAGAAGGGCTTGCTCGGGAGTAAGTACTTTGCCGAGCACCCGGTGCTGCCTCTGCACCAGCTGGTTGCGAACTTGAACCTGGAGCAGACGGGCAGGACCGATTCGAGCGAAGGCGCCAGTGTCGGGCAGGCCAACCTAACTGGCTATGAGTTCTCGACTATACATACCTATATGGAGGCGGCAGGCTTGGCCACCGGCTTGAAGATCGTCAAGAACGAGCGCTTGAATGAGCCGTACTTTATGGCCAGTGACAACGCTGCTTTGGCAGCAGCGGGCATTCCCTCGACGACCCTTAGTGTTACCTACGCCTTCCCCGACTATCATCAGCGCGGCGACCATTGGGACAAGATCGATTACGAGAATATGGCCAAAGTTACTCGGGCGGCGGCGCAGGGTGTGCTGCTCATGGCGGATTCCCCGACCCGGGTTAGCTGGAGCGCTGACAACCCCAAGATTAAGGGTTATCGCGAGGCTTTTGAGAAGCTACGCCAGATCAAGTAGCCGCCGATCAGGAGCGGCAGGAAGCCAAGCAGCAACCAGGGTGAGATGCTGCCGGGCTCGGAAGTGGCAGAGCGCACGATCATGAGATCGGCACGCAGGTTTGCCAGCGGGATCTGCTTGATTTCAGCGACGGGGAGCGAAGCGATCACGCGGGCCTTGTCGGTCGCGATTTCATCATTCGGCAGTTTATTGACGATCCCCAGAAGATCGGCTTGATTGGCGAAGAGGCTCTTGTCGAGCATCAGCGGATAGAGCGTTGTTTTGCCATTCAACTTGAATTCGATGATTGCGTTGGGGGCGTTCGACAGGGGGCTCAGGCTCTGAGCGGCGTAGATCTGGATCAGTTCTCCGATGATTTGCATTGCCTCTACCGCCTGACGATCGCGATAGACATGGGCGGTATGGCCTCGAACCCAGGCCTGGTCTATGGTGTCGATCGGGCGGACGATGGCCTTCTGATCGACGCCGATGAAAAAGCGGAGGGCGGCATGATACTTGGGGCCGTTTACGAAAATCTCGAGTTGCGAGCGTGTTGCCGGGACTAGTAGATTGCGCTTCTGGCCTGGAATGGGGATGCCAGTATCGATCCATACAGGCGTCAGGACGTCGCGGCCCTTGTACTTGAGATTGCCGAAGTTGGCGAAGTAGCGTGAGTCCCGAATCTCGACTGTATGACCCGACGCTTGTAAGTCAGCGAGTAACTTCTCGGGGACTGGCTGATTCAGTAACATCGCGAGCTTGACACTGTCGTCGTGCAGGGGCATGAGCTTGGGATCCAGCTCGTCGCCAAAGATGAGGGCGTCGCCGAGATCCTTGGACTTGGGGGCGGCCATTGCGGCATTGCTGCCCAATGCAGCGATGGTGATGCCGGGGAAGGAATCGACCATCTTCCATTGCTTGTCCCGAACCTCGCCTCGGAAGCGATTGAGCTGCCCGGAATCGAGCACGCTGAAGCGGTCGAGTAATGTGTCAACGAGGTCCTTCTGGTTCGGGACCTCTTTGAGGACTTCGGAGAGTTGGACAAAGTCCTGGGCACTGGCCGTGGCGTAGAGAGTGAGAAAGAATAGGTACTTCATTGGAGATATTGTTTCCACCAGAGGAGCTCGTTCTGGTAACGATGGACGGTGTCCCAGGGGGACCAGTTGCCGTGATAGGAGTTGGGGTAGCGGATGAACCTGGTTGGGATCTTACGCTTCTGTAGCGCGGTGTAAAGCTCTTCGGCCTGGGCGATGGGAACGCGAAGGTCCGCTTCGCCGTGAACAAAGAGAATCGGCGTTGTGATCTTGTCCGCATAAGTGATGGGTGAGTACCGGATCATCGTGGCGTTGCCAGCGGGTTCCCAAGGGGGACCGAGGAATTCGGTCTCTTTGGTGCGCGGGATGTCACCAGTACCGTAGTTGCTGATCCAGTTGGTTGGGCCGGCGCCGGTGATTGCGGCTTTGAAGCGGGTTGTGTGGCCGACGATCCAATTGGTCAGGAATCCGCCGTAGGAATAACCGGTGACACCCATGCGATTGGGGTCGACGCGGTAATGCTTGATGGCATAGTCGGTTGCTGCCATGACGTCCTCAAAGTCCTTGTCGCCCCAGCCGCCCCAGGTGCCCCAGCGAAATGTTTCGCCATAGCCAGTAGAGGCGCGGGGATTGGCGAAGAGGACGATGTAGCCCTGGGCGGCCAGTAGCTGGTGGGGGAAAGAGAAGGAGCTTGAGTAAGCACCATGTGGGCCACCGTGGGTTTCAAGAATCAGCGGATAGGGGCCGCCCTGCGGGGAGTAGCCTGGCGGCAAGGTCACCCAGCCTTCGATCGAGGTGCCGTCTTTGCTATCGAAATTGATGCGCTCCGTTTTGCCGAGGGTGAAGTGATTCGGTGAGACCGTAAGTTGCGTTTGGCGGGCCGACTCGCCCAGGGGCGCTGAATAGAGCGTGACCGGTGCGTTGGCTTCGGTCGCGGTAAAAGCGATCAGGCCTGCCGCAGGATTGAGATTGAAGTTGGAAAGCAGCCGGTCGCCCTGGGAGAGTTGCGATACACGCTTTGAGGCGACATCGAGAGCAAAGAGATGGCCGGTGCCGCGGAGGTCGGCTTCGAAATAGATTGTCTTGCCAGTCGGGTCCCACTGGGGCTTGCCTGGCAGATCATCCCAGTTGGCCGTGAGATTGGTGAGCGAGCCGCCGCCAGATGGAATGGAGTAGATATCCAAAGGACTGCCTTGTCGCTGTTTGTTGGCCAGGACAAGGTTTTGGCTTTGTTCGCGCAGGAAGGAAATCGTCTTGCCGTCGGGCGACCAGGCGGGGGCTGAGGCGTTGTAATTGTCATCGGTGAGGCGTTGGACTTTGCCGTCGAGAGTGACCGTGTGGAGGTCGGCGCGCTCGTAAGTATGTTCGTCACGCTGGTGGAGATTGGCAACGAAGGCGAGCGATTTGCTGTCGGGACTCCAGGCGACACCCTGGACGTCGACACCCAGATGGGTAATTGGCTTTGAACTGCCGCCCTCTCGCGGGAGGATGTAGAGCTCGAGCGGGGGCGTCGCGTAGGGGTCGCGCGGGTCGGGCAGGTAGCCTCGACCATCGAAGCGGAAGTTCATCCAATCGTACATTCGGCCCTTGAAGCGCTGCTCTGTGAGGCGCTCGAAATCGGACTGGGTGGCAATTGGCTTTGAACTATCCGGGGGCGTGCGCTTGGTAAAAACGATCCAGCGGTTGTCCGGGCTGAAGATAGGTGTGCCCTCTAAACCATTGATTTGAAAAGGCTGGGCGTCGAGTGCGTCAGAGTTCAGGAACCAGGGCTTGCCGCCGATGGTAAAGCTGAGAAGCCGGCCGTCTGGCGACCAGATTGGGTTTGAACTGCTCGCCTTGATTTGGGTGAGGCAAGTGGCGCTCGCGATGCAGATCTGAGAGTGGCGACGATTCTCGGCTTCGACGATGCGAGTGAGGACATAGGCGATGCGTTTGCCGTCGGGCGAGATAGAGGGTGCTGAGACGGTTTCCAGTTTGTAGTAATCGGCGAGGGTGAGGGGTTGGGCCTGGGCCAGGAAGGGGAGGAGGAACAGTAGCCGCATCTGACGATGGTAACTAGATTGGCTTTGCATAGTGATCCAAAACTCGCCGCGCCGCAGCTGGCCCGATGGCGGCGGAGAGGGCTTCGAGGGGAGTGGCTTTGACTTGTTCGGGGGAGCCGAACTGGGTGAGGAGCTTACGCATGGTGATCTTACCGATGCCGGGAATTTCTTCGAGTTCGCTGGTGAGGCGGCTGGCGTTTCGGCGAGTGCGATGGAAGGTGACCGCAAATCGATGGGCTTCGTCACGAATGGTCTGGATCAAATGGAGGACGGGGTTGTGACGTTCGAGGATCGCGGGGTCGTCCTCCTGCCCAAAGACGTAGATGATTTCCTCTCGCTTGGCGATCGATGCCAGCGGCTGGTTGATGATACCGATTGCTTCGAGCGCTTCGGCGGCGGCATGAAGTTGCCCGAGACCGCCGTCGATCAGCACGAGGCCGGGCATGGGAAGTCCTTCTTCCTTTAGGCGGCTGTAGCGACGGCCGACGACTTCGCGCATGCAAGCAAAGTCGTCGTTGCCGACCACCGTCTTGATGATGAATTTACGGTAGTCTGCCTTTTTCATGCGGCCTTGTTCCCAGACGACCATGGATGCAACTTTGTCGGTGCCCTGGATGTGAGAGATGTCGAAGCATTCGATGCGTGCAGGGGCTTCTTCCAGATTCAGGGCATCCTTAAGGGCATCCTTGATCGCGTCGGAGGAAGGCCGCAGCACGCGGAATCGCTGTTCGAAACTATGGCGGGCATTGGTTTCGACTAGGCCGAGCATGGCTTTTTTGTCGCCGCGTTGTGGCGTGTGGATCGTGCATTTGCGGCCGCGCTTTTCGGTCAGCAATTCTTCGAGGATGTCGCGGTCTTCAAACTCGATCGGGACGTGGATGTGGCCAGGGATGTGTTGCTGATTCAGATAGACCTGGATGAGCAGTTGCTGGAAGAAGTCGCTGGGGTCAAAGGATGACTGGTCTTCCCAGAAGAATTCCCGGCGGTCGACGATGCGACCCCTCCGGAGGTGGAACAGGTTGAGGGCGACCAAAGGTGGCTCGGCGTAGAAAGCGAAGATATCGGTGTCGTCCCCTTCTGCTGCGGCGACAACCTGGCGCTGCTCCATTTCTGCGACGGTGGCGATCAGGTCGCGCAGGGCACCGGCTTTTTCGAATTCGAGATTCTCAGCTGCGACATTCATGCGGGCTTCGAGATCTTTGGTAAGGTCTTTCAGCTTGCCATCGAGAAAGCGGCGGACATCGTTGACGGAGGCCTGGTAAGTGGTGTCTTCGACAAGGCCCTTGACGCAGGGGCCGTGGCAGCGGTTGATGTGGAACTCCAGGCAGGCGTGGGTGTGGGTTCGATTGAAGTCCACTTTACAACTGGGAATCTTGAAGTGGCGATGGATGAAATTTACCAGCCGGTAGGCGAGGTTGCCCGGGAAGTAGGGGCCGTAATAGGTGCCATCTTTACGCAAGCGCCGGGTGACGTAAACGCGCGGGTACTTCTCATTGGTGACCTTGATGTAGGGATAGGTCTTGTCGTCGCGCAGAAGCACGTTGTAGCGCGGCTTGTGCTGTTTTATGAGATTGTTCTCAAGGCCGAGCGCTTCTTTCTCGTTCTCGACGAGGATGTAGACAATGTCGCGCGCTTCGTGGACGAGGGTGCCGGTTTTGGCTTCGAGCAATCGGTCGTCGTTAAAGTAACTGCGAACGCGGGCGCGCAGGTTTTTTGCCTTGCCGACATAGATGACGGTTTGAGCTGCGTCGGACCAGAGGTAAACGCCAGGGCCGGTGGGGAATTGACTGGCCTTTTCCTTGAGGACGTCGATCCAATTCATGGGGGGACTACAATTTGATTGTGGCATGTTGTTTGAAATTGGCTTCGCTTTGTCTATTTGCCGGAATCCTGCTGGGGCAACAGAAGCCGCCCCAGCCACCAGTTGTTGTTGACCCCCCTGAAGAGGACGAGACCCTCATCAAGGAGAAGAAAGAGTACGAGTTTAATCCCATTCAGGCGCAGAAGGAGATTAAGATCGGCCTCTACTACATGAAGAAGAACAGCTATCGAGCGGCTGCCGGACGATTCCAGGAAGCGTCGTTTTGGGACCCGACCAGCGCTGATGCTTTATATGAACTGGGCAAAGCGCAGGAACGGGCGGGCAATCAAAAGGGCAAGCGAGAGGCCTGGACCAAGTTTATGGAAGTGGCTCCAGACGACAAGCGTGCCCCGGAGATCAAGAAGAAGCTGGAACCGGTGAAGTGATGCGCGCATTCGCCCTTGAGGCTGACCTTTAGACGGGTTTGCGTTTGCCCCACTGGTGAGTGATGGCTTGAGTCAGGCGATTGAGACCTTTGGACCAGTCGGGGAAGAAATCGATGTATTGCCACTCGCGGGTGACCCGGCTGGGGACGTGGCACTCATCGAGACGGACGGGAATGAGAAACGAGTCGTCCAGCGGGAGCCTGCGTGCGATGTCGAGAGCAAAGCGCAACTCCGATTGAAAGCCACCGCGTTTGCGGACGGAGTTGGAAGACATGCAGGCAACGCAAAAGTCGCTGGCTTCGATAACGGATTCGATGAGCCGGGGCCAGTTTTGGCCAGCTTGCAGGTTTTTTCGATCCATCCAGGGATTGCACCCGGCGGCCAGGAGAGCATTGTAAATGGTTTCGGCCTTTTGATAGTCCTCACTGGCGTAGGCCACAAAAACGCGAGGTGCGTCCAGCGCAGCGAAACGGAAGCCCCCTTCGGCATCGGGATGAAAGGTTCCAAAGCCTTCAATCTCCACTGGCTTGCCCTCGTTGAGGCAGTTGAGGATGATTGCCGCGATTTGTTCTGGCTGGAACCGATTTTGTGATTCGGACATCATTCTGGGAGGTCCTTGACAGCGGTTTTTCTGGTGGCAGGAATCGTCGGTATGGTTGCGCCCTTGGAGAAGACGCCGAGCCCCGGCCAGGCGACCTGTTGGCCATGCTTCCACTGTTTGAGGATAGAGAGGACGGCGTGGTCCAGGTAGTCGGCGGCTTCGGCTCGCGAGGAGCGCGTGACTCTGGCTAGTCGGCGCGTCAAATCGGTCTTATTCATTTTGATTTGGCTTCGTTTCAAAAAATAAAAACGCGGGTCTGAGCGCGTTCCCTGGGGAACGCGCTCAGCCCGCTGATGAGGAAAGACTAGCAGCGAGGTAGAGGGGGTTTGGGGCGAGCGCCGGGGATTCTATTGAAACCAGGGGGGTTAGCTATGAAAGATAGAGCAAAAATACTTGTGAATTATATAGTTCGCATCGGCGAGGGCGGGGGGGTGGGAGGCTTGCAGTGGTTCTTTGTTGGGCACCGGGCTATGCTTTTGGAGACATGGTCGGCTATCGTGATCGAATCTGAAAGCGCCGTGCGAATGGTACAAGAGTTATATCTGCGATGCGCTTTGAGCTCGATGCTGAAAAGAGCCTTGAGGTGTTACAAAAGCACGGTCTCACTCTGGAGGCGGCGCAAGAGATTTTCGATCAAGCCCATCTGTTGGACAGGAAGAATGATAACCCTGAGCAATTTCGTGCCATTGGTTGGAGTGGGGGGTGGCTGTGCTCGGTGATCTTCGAAATCCGCAGAGACTCTGGTGGAGAGTTTTATCATCTGATCACTGCGTGGAGAGCCACTCAAAAAGAAGAGGAAGCGTATGCCGAACAAATCGAAGCCGTCGCCTTCCGCCGACGAGATTGCCGAGATGGCGACTCGTGGCGAGGATGTCTCGAAGTTCTTTACGAATCAATTCACCGTCGTGAGGCCGGTTCGCCGCGTGAATGTGGATCTGACCCAGGGAATGCTGCGGGAACTCGACGAGCGTGCCGCGCGCCTCAATGTCAGCAGGCAGGCGGTGATCAAGACCCTCTTGCGTCAGGCTTTGGACCAGCGGACTTCGGCTCAGCGGAATCGGGCGAGCTAAGCGACCGCATCGGGGCCACACACGCGACGGGTCGCCCGATCCCAGATGGGCTAGCGCTTGATGGTTTAGCGTCCACCTTCTGAGGCGTGATGAGACGTTGTCAGAGAGCGCGATAGGGTGGGAGTTTCGAGGGCATGCCTACGAAGTCCTCGATGGAATTGAACTGCGAGCCCATGGGGCTGCGAACCATCGCTGCAGTGATGAGCGTCCTCAACAATTCCAAAGCAGCGCTCATTTGTTTTCCCTCGCTGTTACGCTCCAAATCGCCCGTCCCGGCGTTGGACCAAGCGCCTTAGTTTTTCAGGTGAATTATTGCAGTGCGCCGGGAATTCATCTCGTCCGACTCCCCTGTTGAGAGACCCAACCTAATTGCTGGGCCATAGCGCTTGCAAGGAGCGATGTAGGGTCTTACACTTATCCTAATGAACCGGAAAGGCCTCTCCATGTTGCTTCGATTTTGTCTCTGTCCCGTACTCGTTTGCGTCAGCAGCTTTGCCCAAAGCTCCTCCAGTACGATCTCCGGGGTGGTGCGGGATAGCTCTGGCGCCGCGATTGGCGGGGCGCAGATCAAGGTAACGAATCGTGCGACGCAGATTGGCCGCCAGGCCAGTTCGATGGATAACGGGTCCTATGTCGTCCCATTGCTCGATATCGGCGGTTATGACGTGGACGTATCGAAGCCCGGTTTCAAGTCGTTTCTCCAAACCAAAGTGCCCCTCACGATCAACCAGGTTGTCCGTATCGACGTCACGCTCGAGGTGGGCGTAGTGAGCGAAAAGATTGAGGTAACTGCGCAGAATTCGTCGCTCGATACTGAAACTTCATCGCTCGGGCAACTCGTTACGAACAGCCAGATCACCGAGATGCCGCTGAACGGGCGCAATGTGATGAGCTTGCTACAACTTTCCGCAGCCGTGACCCCGCAGGCGGGCATTAACGCAGGCTTCAACGACGGCGCGGGATTTGGGGTTTCGAATGTATCGATTTCGGGTGGTCGCGGATCCATGAACCAGATCCTGTTCGACGGCGCCAACAACGCCGCCCCCACCCGGCAGGAGGTGGCGGTGAGCCCCAGCGTCGATGCGGTGGCCGAAGTGAAGATCTACACAACCGGAGCGCCCGCCGAGTTTGGCCGGACGACTGGCGGGGCGATCTCGATGGTGTCCAAGAGCGGCTCCAATCAGATGCATGGCACCTTGTATGAGTTTGTCCGCAACGACAAGTTCGATGCTCGCAACGCCTTTGCCTTGTCGCGTCCCCCTTTTCGGTTCAACCAGTTTGGCGGTTCGGTTGGCGGACCCATCGTCTTGCCCAAAATCTATAACGGCCGGAACAAGAGCTTCTTCTTTTTCAACTATGAGGGGTCACGGTTTGTGAACTACGCCAACCGTCTATTCACTGTTCCGACCCTGCTGGAGCGCCAGGGCGACTTCTCGCGCACCGCGATCGCCAATGGTACGATTCTGGGAATCTACGACCCAGAGACCACGCTGGCGAATCCGGCTGGCTCGGGCTTCGTCCGGCAGCCGTTTCCGAACAATCGTATTCCGCTCAGTCGTTACGACCGGATCAGCTCCGGTATCCTGGCCGACGTCCCCCTATCGAACACGCCGCCCAGCAGCACTGTTACTAACATCAACAACTACTTCGAGCAACGGCGACGCCAAACCGGCAACGACCAATACCTGGGCCGTATCGACCATAACTTCAACACAGCCCATCGGCTGAGTTACCGCATGGCTTACAACTACAATGCGATTCGACCGGAATCGCAGTTCGGCAACTACCTCACACAAGGCGAAGGGAACGATGTCTTCGACCGGAACTACTCGCAGCAAGTGGCATCGCACACCTGGCTGATCACGCCGCACATCTTTCTCGACTCCCGCGCTGGCTATGTGCGCACGTTGATTACGCGCCGCCCGCCAACTTTTGGTGGCAAGGACATGGATCGCCTCAACTATCCTGCGATCCTTCCGCGCGTTATCTTCCCCTCGCACCAGATCACCGACTTTCAAGAGCTCGGCGGCGGGCAGGTGGTGAACGGCGGCGTCCACACCATCACCTTCAACCAATCCGTGACGCAGATTGCGGGACGGCACACGTTGAAGTACGGAGGGGAAATCTGGCGGTTGCGGAACAACCGTTTTCAGCAAGCCGGTCTCAGCGGCACCTTCAGTTTTACGCGGTCGCTGACCCAGGATCCGCAGCGTCCCCAACTCACCGGCTACGGCGTAGCAACCTTTCTGTTGGGCGCGGTGAACGCTGGCTCGCTGGTGACAGCGACCAAGCTCTACGAGCGTGGCTGGTACGGGGCGCTCTTCGTGCAGGACGATTATCGGGTGCATTCGCGGTTGACGTTGAACCTCGGCCTCCGCTATGACATCGAAACGAATCCGGTGGACCGCTATGACCAGCGTTCGGCATTTAATTTCACAAAAACGAATTTAGTTACTCAGCAGCCGGGCGTGCTTGAGTTCGCCGGCATCGATTACCAGGGCAGTGTGGTGCCCACCGACCGCAATAACTTTGGCCCACGCTTTGGCTTTGCCTACACATTGGACAAGTCCAGCCGCACGGTGATGCGCGGCTCATATGGAGTCTTCTTTCAGGGTATTTTCGAGACCTTTGAATCCAACCTGGGCTGGAGCGCAACTACGCCGTTCAACGACCCCAGCATTGGCCCGCGGCCGACCTTCTACCTGAGCCAAGGGCCGCGCTCGATTGTGCAACCGCCGGGCAACTCGCTGGGCCCGCGAAGCTTTCTAGGTTTAGGAGTGCTGGGCCGTGGGCAGGATGATCGCGTTGGATACACGCAGCAGTGGAGTTACAATTTACAGCGTTCGCTTCCGGGCCGCTGGATCGTCGAGGCGGGATACGTGGGGGCCAAAGGCAACAAACTTGGTAATGGTGCGCAGGGCGTCAACGTTAATGCGCTCGATCCCAAATATCTCTCGCTCGGCTTTGGCTTACAGGATCAGATCCCGAATCCGCTCGCATCAGTGGGCGTATTTGGAGCGACAGTGGCGCGCTCCCAGACCTTGCTACCGTATCCGGCCTATCAGGGAGTCACCCGCCGTGCGCCGTCTTGGGGTAATTCCACTTACCACTCGTTGCAAATCAACGCACGCAAGGCGCTCTCGCATGGCCTGACAGCCCAGTTTAGCTACGCATTTGGCAAGTCGATTGACGACACTGTGCCCAGCTTGAGTGCGGGCTTTGCGGGCTTTAATACCGGGGACCCTGGCTACCAGACGGTCTACAACCGCAAAGCGGAGAAGTCGATCTCTCCCACTGACGTTTCCCAGCGTTTTGTCAGCAATTGGCTCTATAAGTTGCCGTTGGGAGCGGGACAGAAGATCAATCTGCGTGGTCCGCTCGATTGGGTGATCGGGGGGTGGCAACTCACCGGCATCCTGACCGTGCAAACGGGCCAACCGCTCGTCGTGCGCGGCGCCAGCAATAACGCGGCCAATCGCCCCAATTCCACGGGGCGCTCCGCCCAGTTGCCAGCCGATGAGCGCAGCACCGCGCGGTGGTTTGATACGAGCGCCTTTACAGGACCGCCCCTGTTTACGCTCGGCAATTTAGGGCGGGTGCTGCCAGACGTTCGCGCTCCGGGCTTGGTTCAACTTGATGCCGGACTGCAGAAGTTTTTCAGGATTCGCGAGAAGGGGCAACTGCAATTTCGGGCGGAGGCTTTCAACGCCACCAATCGCAACAATCTGGGTCCGCCGGATACTGGTTTTCTGTCTACTGGCTTTGGGAGCATCAACTCGAGCGGGCAAGCCCGCGTGATGCAGTTAGGCGCCAAGCTAATCTTCTAGGTATGGAGTATCCAATTCCGCGCCGGGCTCTCTTTGCCGTCCCCTGGCTTGTGCAGGCGGCAGGCGAGGTGCGGCCCAATATCCTTCTATTGATGACCGATACCCATCGCTGCGATGCGATCGGTGCCTGGGGTAATTCGGTGATCGCGACGCCTCGTCTGGATGGCTTGGCGGCCGCCGGCACCCGCTTCACGAACTGTTGGAGCCAGCATCCGGTGTGCATGCCCGCGCGTGCCACCATCTTCACCGGTCGATACCCGTCGTCGCACGGTGTGCGGTCCAATGGCGTTCGTCTGTCTGAACGCGAACTCACTTTACCGGCCCATTTGAAGTCGCAAGGTTATGCGACTTTCGGCGCTGGAAAATTCCACTTCATCCCTCATTTTCTCGGTCAACTGCCGACGCTGGAAACCCATCCCGCTCCGTACTATGGCTTTGAGGAGTTTCATCTGGGCGAGGACGGGCGTCGCGGCGAACAAGCCGTGTTTCTTGAGCGTGAGCATCCGGTACACGCAAAGAAGCCGGACTCGGCCATCCCGCTCGAACTTCACAACTCGTCCTGGATCGCCGGTCATACGAGCCGCTTTCTGCGCGGGGCGGCGAAAGCGAAGAAGCCCTTTTTCGCCTTCGCCTCTTTCGTCGATCCGCATCAGCCCTACAATCCGCCAGCACCCTATTCCAACCAGTACAAAGAGCGCGACATGGCGCCGGCGCTGCTTCGTTCCGGTGAGCACAACGAGCGCCCGAGCCACATCGGCGTGTCGGCGAAGGGATTTGCACCGTTGAATGAGCGCGTGGCTTATCACCGGACGCAATCCTACGGTGAGATCAGCCTGGTGGACGATTCCATCGGCCAGATTCTCGATACCCTGCGGGACACCAGCCTGGCCGCGAATACGGTAGTCATATTTCTCTCTGACCACGGCGACATGTTGGGTGACCATTCGCTCTTTTACAAAGGGGCTTATCACTTTCACCAATGCGCCCGCGTACCTTTGATCATCTACGACCCTCGCGCACCGAAGAAGGCGCAACGGGTGGATGGCATCGTACAACAGACGGATATCTTTCCGACGATTGCGGCGCTTTGCGGTGTTCCCCAGCCCGCCGGGCTCCAGGGTCGCAGCCTGACCCCGCTGCTGGCCGATCCGAACGCTTCCACCGGTTACGACTCCGCTCTCATCGAGTTTGGCCTTAGCGGCGCGCTGGCCCCGGACTTTCGCGCCGCGCCTGCCAATGATTCTGGTGCACCTGACCTCTGGACGCTTCGCACGCAAGAATGGCGCTTATCGCACTATCCGGGTGCCCCGTACGGCGAACTCTACGACTTGTCGAGCGACCCCGAGGAGTTCACGAACCTGTGGGCTCAGGCGAAGTACCGTGATGTCCGCACGCGGCTTCAAGTGCAACTCCTTGATCGGGTGTTGGCCGCGCATGACCCGCTGCCTATGCGCGAGCAACCGTACTAATTCAGCCCGGTCCGATGGGGAGGGTAGTGTCTATTTACGAAAGGAATGCTGTCACGCGACTTCTGGAAACCGTAACGTTGGTATCGGCGCGGGCGGAGTGGGGCAGACCGCGCTTGATGTTCGCAGTGTTCTCATAGCGCCCAATTCCGAGTTGTAGCCTCGATAGGCTATTGGTGTACTGGGTTAGACGGGGCGGGCGGAGAGAATAGCATACTCTTGAAGAAAATTAATTGAATCTAAAGGACAAAGGCCCGTTTGGACAGCTAAGATTGCTTACAGCGAGTGAATAACCGCTGATCTTGAATAGGAGAAAAAGTACCATGAAGAAATTTGCATCGATTCTGTTGGGCATGTCGTTGATTGTTGGTGTTTCGTTCGCTGGCGATGACGCCAAGAAGGACACGACCAAGTCCACCACCAAGAAGAAGAAGTCCACTGCGAAGATGGAAGAGCCGAAAAAGCCTGTCTAGGCTTCTTTCCCTCTAACCAACTTTTTAGAGATTTGCAGACGCCGCTTGCAGGGAGACCTGTAGGCGGCGTTTGTGCGTCTAGGTGGACGGATAATCTGCGTGCAGATGAAGGTAGCGGTGCAGCAGGACAATTTGGCCGCAGTGGTAAGTATTGTGGTTGGCAATGCCTAGGAGCATGTGCCCGATATCGTAAGGGCGCCCAGGTACCTGCTCATTGATGCGCTTGTCCTCAAGAGTTGCAGTTCGTTGGATGAGGCGTTCTGCCCGGTCGCGGAAAGTATTCAGTTCCAACTGCCAGGCTGACTCTGAGATCAATGGGATGGCTGTCCAGCCTAAACGATCGGCTTGATCAGTTGGCGGAAGAGGGCGACCCGACAGTGCATCGAGCGCGACTTCGTGCCAAGTCCGCATGTGCTGCACCAGTTCCCAAATTGTATGGTTTGCAACCGGAGTGTGCGCGCCGGACTTGGCTGCCTCCAGGCCGTGCAGCACTTCGAAAATAGCCGGACCATGCCATCCCTCATGAAAGACGGAGCGGCGAATCTGACCGGCGATTCGGATGGAGAGGCGCATAGGGGATTGGATTGGCGGTTGACTGGTAGTTGACGGGTATAGGAATCGTATCAGTAGGAAGGCATGGTCTACTCACAGCACTTTCGGGTGGCTGCGTGTCGGTAGCGGAAGAGGCTACTCAACTGTAGGCGCACGATCGGAGCGACGAGCCAGTTGATCCATGAGCCGCCTGGGAGGCGGAAGGAAACGGCATCGGTGAGGGTGGTGCCGCCGTCGACTGAAGCGAAGCGATGTTCATGGTGCCAATAGGAAAAGGGGCCGCTCTCCTGTTCGTCGATGAAGAGAGTGGGTGGGGTGCAGGCAGTGTGGAGCGCGTGCCAGGTGGTGCGAATAGGGCCGAGGAGGCGCACTGAAATGACTAGGCGTGCCCCCACTCCGATACCACCGGTATGAGAGAGGACACGGATGTCCTGGGCTGGGGGAGTGAGTTGGAACAGGGCGTCCGGGGCCTCATGAAATTTCCAGACTTCTTCGATGGGCGCGCGAATGAAAGTGGAAGCAACGAAATCTGGCATGGCAAACCGAACAGTCTTCGATAAACTAACTAGTTCGATGCTACTCGAAATGAAATCGGTTCAGAAACGCTTTGGTGGCGTGACTGCCCTTAGAGATGCAAACCTTCAGGTGCGCGAGGGAGAAGTACATCTGCTGATGGGCGAGAACGGTGCGGGCAAAAGCACGCTGATGAAAATTGTCGCGGGGATGCAGGGTGCCGATGGTGGTGAAGTTTTATTTCGGGGGCAGCGCGTCAATTTCGCGAATCCGAAGGCAGCTGCGGCCCAGGGGATCGCGATGGTTCACCAGGAGAGCCTGCTGGCACCGCACCTGAGTGTTGGCGAAAATATCTACCTGGGGCGCGAGCCGATGAGTGGATTTGGAGTGGTGAATCGATCTGCGATGATGGCGCGGGCGGCGGCTCTGATTGAACAACATGGCTTCCCTTTGCAGGCTGACTGGCGAGTGAGCAAATTGAGCCCCGCTGGGCGGCAGTTGGTGGAGATTTGTCGAGCGATCGCGAATGGCAGTTCGTTGTTGATTTTTGATGAGCCGACCTCGAGCCTGAGCGAGAACGAGACGAAGGAAGTGTTCAAGATCGTGCAGACCTTGAAGGGGCGTGGGGCGGGTGTAATCTACATCACCCACCGTTTGGACGAATTGCGCACAATTGGGGATCGCGTTACAGTCCTGCGGGATGGGGCGACGGTGCATAGCTGCGAACTGCGCGACTTGACGCGAAGCCAACTGATTCAACACATGGTTGGCCGGGATTTGGGCGCGCTCTACAGCCGCAGTGCATTGCCGCCGGGGGAGGAGTTGCTGCGAGTGGATCATTTAACTCGCGGCACGGTGCTAAAGGACATCTGCCTGAATTTGCGGGCTGGGGAGATCGTTGGCCTTGCGGGACTGATGGGCGCGGGGCGGACGGAACTTTGCCGCGCGATCTTTGGGGTAGATGCGTTCGATAGCGGCATGGTGAGCGTTGCGGGGAAGCCGCTGAAGCTGAAGTCGCCGCGCGATGCCGTGAGCGCGGGTATCGCGTTGATCCCGGAAGACAGGCAAAAGACTGGCTTAGCCACGCAGTTGCCGGTGGGCTGGAATTTGACGCTGGTCAGTGTCAGCGCGCATTCATCGATGGGAATCCTGAGCAGCGAGGCGTTGCGGGCGACCGAAGAGAAGTACATTGCCAAGTTGCGGATCAAGACGTCGGGCGCTAGCCAGAAGAGCGTCCGCCTGAGTGGCGGCAATCAACAGAAGATTGTGATCGCCAAGTGGGTAGCGCAGGGGGCGAGGGTGTTTCTGTTTGACGAGCCGACACGGGGCATCGATGTGGGTGCCAAGACTGAAGTTTTTGAAACGATGGATGAACTGGCAAGGCAGGGTGCGGCGATCCTGATGGTGTCGAGCGAACTGCCGGAACTGGTGCAGGTTGCGGATCGGATACTGGTGATGCGCCAGGGGAAAATTTCCGGTGAATTGCCGGGCAAGAGCACGCAGGAAGAGATTATGTCGCTTGCTGCGTTTGAGGAAGAGGTTGAAGGATGATCCAACGGTTACTGCCATTTGCGACATTGATTGTGTTGTTTGTGACGCTGTGTTTTGTGCCGAATTTTCTGAGCGAGACCAACCTATCGAGCGTCATCCGGCAGACGGCGGTGATCAACATCATGGCGCTGGGAATGACGATGGTGATCATCACGGGGGGCATTGATCTGAGCGTGGGAGCGATCCTGGCGATGGGCGGGTTGCTGGGCACGATGGCGATGGAGAAGGGGCAGCCTATTCTAGTGGGCGTGGCCGTCGGCATCATGATGGGCGCGTTTTGCGGCCTTGTAAATGGGTATCTCACGACACGCCTGAAGATCAATTCATTTATCGTGACGCTGGGGACCCTTGGCATCATCCGCGGGCTTACGTTGGTGATCTCGAATGGCTTGCCCGTACACCAGATTCCGCCTTCGTTCAGCTTCCTGGGAGAAGGCACGGTACTTGGTGTGCCATTTGTTTTGTGGGTGTTGCTGGTTTGTGCGCTGCTGGTGCATTTTTTGCTGGAGCACACCAAGTTGGGGCGCTACAGTTTTGCGATCGGCAGTAACCCGGACGCGGCATTTTACGCGGGCATTCCTGTCGCGTTTCATATGACTGCCGTCTATGCGATTTGCGGGGCCTTGACGGGGCTGGCTGGCATGATTGAGGCATCGCGTCTGATGACGGGGCAGCCGACCGCAGGGCAGGGTTATGAGCTGCAGGCGATCGCGGCAGTTGTGATTGGTGGCGGCAGCCTGCGGGGCGGGGAAGGCAGCGTGGTTGGCACGCTGGTTGGCGCGTTCATCATGGGTTTGTTATCCAATGGCAGTGATCTCAGGGGCATCTCGCCCTATTGGCAGCAGGCGATTATCGGGGCAATTATCATTCTCGCGGTGAGTGTGGACGAACTGAGAAAACGCCGCGTTGTGTAGCTGGTGAGCGCCCCATTGCGCGAAACTAGTAGAGATGGATCTCTCTAAGTTTATTGACCACACGCTACTGCGCCAGGATGCGACAGAAGCCGAGATTGCGAATCTCTGTGAGGAAGCCGTCGAGTATAAATTCTACAGCGTCTGTGTGAATCCATATTGGGTGACTTACGCGGCCGGCGCTCTCGAAGGTACGGGCGTTAAGGTCTGCAGTGTCGTCGGGTTTCCGCTGGGGGCGACGCCCTCTGCGGTGAAGCGTTGGGAAGCCCAAAGCGCGATCAATGATGGCGCAGCCGAAGTGGACATGGTGCTCAACGTAGGCGCTCTCAAGAGCGGGCTGATGGTGGATGTCGAAATGGATGTCATTACGACTGCTGAGATCGTGCACCTAACGGGTGGCAAGCTGAAGGTCATTCTTGAGACTGGCCTGCTGACGGATGTCGAGAAGGAAATTGCGTGCCGCATTTGCGCAGGCGGTGGCGCAGATTTTGTGAAGACGTCGACGGGATTTTCCAAGGGTGGGGCCACCGTCGAAGACATTCGCCTGATGAGGCGCATCGTTGGCGCAAAGCTTGGGGTTAAGGCCAGCGGGGGCGTGCGTACCTATGAAGACGCGATGAAGATGGTGGATGCAGGGGCGACGCGAATCGGGGCCAGTGCGAGCATTGCGATCGTCACAGGGGCTGCGGCGGCGAGCGAGGCGTACTAATGGCAAAGTCGGCCAAACCAGCTGTCCGCTTTGAAGAGCGGGCTGAACTTTTGGACTTTCTCCTTGAAGTGTCCGAGACAATGACTTCGACGCTGGATCTCGATCAGGTAATGGACCATGTAGCTGATGTTATTCACCGCGTCATTGGTTTCGACGTGTTTGCGATCCTGCTCTACAGCGACCGCAACAAGCAGTTGAAGGTTCGCCACTCGATCGGCCATCGCGATGAGATGGTGCGGACGCTGGCAATCAAGCTAGGAGAAGGGCTGGTGGGTGTGGCTGCCGAGACACGCCAGCCCGTCAATGTAGGTGACGTGAGGGCCGACCCACGATATCTGAACGCGCTCGATGCGATCCGCAGCGAGTTGGTTGTGCCGATGCTGGCTCGCGGTCGCCTGGTGGGTGTAATTGACTTGGAGAGCACGCGCGAAAATGCTTACGGGAAGCGCGACGAGGCGCTGCTGACGCTGATTGCCAGCCGTGTTGCATCGGCCGTAGACAACGCCCGGCTTTACCGGCGGGTCGAACAAAATAATCGAACGCTAAAGCTGCTCACACAGCTCACCAAAGAATTCTCGTCGATTCTGGATCTCGATACGCTGCTGGAGAAAATCGCCAGTGGTGTGCGGAGTTTGATCCACTACGATGGCTTCAGCGTCCTGTTGGTGGACGAAACGGAACAGGTTTTGAAGCATCGTTTCAGCTTGCGCTTTGACCAGCGCAAGAGCGAGGATATTCCGTTGAGCAAAGGTGTGACGGGCGCGGCGGTGCGAGCGCGACATGCGATTCGCGTGGCGGATACGAGCGGCGACGCACGCTACATCGCAACTTCTACAGGCATCCTGAGTGAAGTGGCTGTGCCGCTGATTGTGAATGATCGAGTGATCGGCGTGATGGACGTTGAAAGCGAGAAGATGAACTTCTTCACTGAGGAGCACTCGCGCACGCTTGGCCTGCTGGCACCGCAAGTGGCGGCGAGTATCGAAAACGCACGGCTGTATGAAGAAGTCGCGTCCAGGCAATTGCGGATGGAGCAGGATCTGATCGCGGCGAGGCGCGTGCAGAGCTTGCTGTTGCCGCAGGAAGCACCCGAGATTAGCGGCCTGGAGATCGGGATGGGAATGCGCCCGGCACGCGAAGTGACTGGCGATATCTACGACATCTTTGAAATCGAAGAGAAAGTCGCGTTGATAGCGTTTGGCGATTCCAGTGGCAAGGGCGCGGCGGCTGCATTGTATGGCGCGATGGTGTCGGGATTATTGCGCAGCATGGCCTATCGCCGACTTACTCCAGCGAAGATGATGAAGGTGCTGAACGATCGACTTTGTGAACGGCGTGTTGATGGTCAATATGTAACTCTGTTGCTGGTGCGCTGGGATGCGGTTGCGAAAAATCTGACCTTTGCCAATGCAGGCGGCACGCTACCATTTTTGATGCGCGATGGCAAGGCGACTCCGTTACATCTGGAGGGCGTGCCCCTTGGGTTGCTGGAGAATCGCGAGTACGATGAGACGGTTACTGAGGTGCAGAGTGGAGATTTGATCGGACTGTTCAGCGATGGGTTTGAAGATCAGGCGAACGCAGAAGGCGTCACGTTCGGGCTGACCGAATTGAAGCGGTCCTTCCAACGGCACAAGAAACTTGCACCGGCGCTGATGTTTGACAAAGTACTTGCTGACATGGACAAATTTCGCGGCGCAACGCCTGTGCACGACGACCAAAGTGCGCTGGTTGTGAAGGTGAAATAGAGATGAACTACGAGTATCGAGCCGGACGTCTGTGCGTCGATGGTGTGGATTTGGCGGCAGTCGCAGAGCGTCATGGTACGCCTGTTTATGTTTACAGTGCTGAGATGATTCGCGAGCGCTATCGGGCTTACGCTGAAGCTTTTGCGGGAATGCCCCATCGTATCTGTTACGCAGTGAAGGCGAACTCCAACCTGGCAGTGCTGGCGCTGTTGGCCCGCGAGGGCGCAGGATTTGACATCGTAAGTGGCGGCGAGTTGTTTCGTGTCTTGCGGGCCGGGGGGGACGCGGCAAGGGTTGTTTTCAGCGGGGTTGGTAAGAGCGTTGCGGACATCCGTTATGCGATTGAGGCAGGTGTCGACAACTTCAATTGCGAGAGCTATGCCGAAATTGACGTTCTGGATCGCGTTGCAGGGGAGATGGGCAGGACGGCGCAGGTGGCGCTGCGCGTGAACCCGGACGTAAATCCGGTGACGCATGAGTACATTTCGACCGGTATGCGCGAAAACAAGTTTGGCGTGGACATGGCTGTCGTCGAAAGTGCGTATGCGCATGCCGCCAGTCGCCAGAATCTGTGCGTCACTGGTGTAAGTTGTCATATCGGTTCGCAGATGCTGGACTCATCGCCGATGGTGGAGGCTGTGGAGCGGCTGGTGGCGCTGGCGTTGCGATTGCAGTCTAAGGGGATGCCGATTGCGCATGTTGATCTTGGAGGCGGGCTGGGGGTTAAGTACGAGCCTGATGAAGAAACGCCGTCGATTGGCGAGGCGCTGGCTGGTCTGCGTCGTGTTGTTGAGGGGACGGGGCTGGCGGCGATGGTGGAGCCGGGACGGTCGATTGTGGCGGAGTCCGGCGTGCTTTTGACCCGCGTACTTTATCGGAAGAACAACGGCGGCAAAGAGTTTACGATCGTGGACGCAGCGATGAATGACCTGCTTCGGCCTTCGCTTTATAAAGCGTTTCATGAGGTTGTGCCGGTGGTCGAGAGTAGTGCCCCGGAACTGCTTACGGACATCGTGGGGCCTGTCTGCGAGAGCGGCGATTGGCTGGCGAAGGGTCGGCTGCTGCCCGCCGCTGCCACTGGCGATCTATTAGCAGTGAAGACTACCGGCGCTTATGGATTTGGGATGGCGTCGAATTACAACTCGCGCGGCCGCGCCGCCGAGGTGCTGGTGGACGGCGCGACATTCAGCGTCGTTCGCGATCGCGAAACCTGGGACGACCTAGTTCGCGGCGAACGCATCCCGTAGGACTTTGAGGCTCTTGGGGACAGCCGTCATCGGGTCTTCATTGCCTTCCATCTCGAGGCTGACCCAGCCATTGAATTTGGCGTCGGCAAAGATCTTGGCGATGCGCTTGTAGTCGAGATCGAGGGTGTACCAGACGCCGCCGCCGAAGTAGGTCTTGGCCTGCACGATGCTGGCGTGGGGGGCGATCTCGGCTATGCCGTCGTAAGGCTTTTCAGGGAAATTACCGGTGTCCAGATTGATGCCGAGCCACGGGGAATTGACGTCGCGCCAGAGCTTGAGCAGCGTGGCGACTTTCGTCGTGAGGCCCCAATGATTTTCCAGCGCCATGCGGACGCCACTTGCCTTGGCGTGCGGGATGATCTCGTTGATCGAGTCGACGCACCACCGGATGGCGTCTGCTTCTTTGTAGCCAGGGAGCGGCGGCTCGTCGCCTTTGACCTTCATCAAATCATCAAAGCTCTTGATTGTCTTCCAGCGCCCGGAATTGAGGCGGATGCAGGGGATAGCCAGTTGCGAGGCGAGGTCGATGCAATGCTTTGTATGTTCGATCATCGCCTTGCGCTCTGCGGCATCGGGCGAGACGAAATCCTGATGGATGGACAGCATCGGCAAAGAGAGACCGCGCTCAAAGGCCATCTGCTTCAGCTTGTTTAGATACGACTTTTCCTCAGAAGCAAACTGGCGGTGCAGGAGTTCGACTCCATCGAACCCCATTGCGTCAGCGTGCTCGATCACCTTCTCAAGAGGGTATTTTTCGCCACGAAGGTGCCAGAAAGAATAGGTGGAAACGGCGATGCGCTGGCGATGTTGGGCATGCAACAACGGCGCAAGAGTGGTGGCAAGGGCGGCGCGACGGGTGAAGGTCATATTATGCTGATTCTAGAACATGTCTACCAGAAGAGATTTCCTTGAAGTGAGCGCCCTTGGCGGCGCGGCTGTGAGCATAGCGCAGGCACAACGAGTTTCGCCGAATGACAAGATTCGCGTCGGGTGCATTGGCATCGGTAATATGGGCCTTGGTGACGTCAAGACAGCCGTTACCGTGCCGGGTGTCGAATTTGTCGCGGCGGCAGATATTTATGAGGGGCGCCTGACAAACGCGAAGGAAAGATTTGGCAAGCAGATCTTCACCACGCGCGACTACCGCGAGCTTCTCGCTCGTCCCGACATCGATGCTGTCATCATCGCGACGCCAGACCACTGGCACGCGACGCAGGCGGTGGCCGCGATGGAAGCGGGCAAGCACGTCTACTGTCAGAAGCCGATGGTGAAGAAGCCTGAGGACGGGCACAAGGTGATCGCCGCCGAGAAGCGCACAGGCAAGATATTTCAGGTCGGCAGCCAGCGGGTGAGTTCGATCCTTTACTCGCGGTTGCGCGAGGTGATCAACGAGGGCAAGATTGGCGAGATCCGCATGATCGAGGCCTACTACGATCGCAATAGTGCGCTGGGTGCGTGGCAGTACGTCATTCCTCACGATGCTTCGCCCGCCACGATCGATTGGGATACTTTTATCGGTTCTGCGCCGAAGCACAGCTTTGATCCGATCCGCCTGTTCCGCTGGAGAAACTACCAGGACTACGGCACGGGCATTGCAGGCGACCTCTTTGTACACCTGTTCAGCGGCATCCACTATGTGATGGATTCGAAGGGGCCAGAGCGCGTCTACGCCAGCGGCGGTACTTACTACTGGAATGATGGGCGCGACGTGCCTGATCTGATGATTGGCCTCTACGACTACCCGAAGACTGAGAAGCACGGCGCGCATCAGATTACCCTGCGTGTGAACTTTGAGGCAGGAACGGGCGGAGGCCAGAGCTTCCGTTTTGTCGGCACAGAGGGTTACATTACGCTCGATGTCAGCAGCGGATTTACGGTGACTTCGACTCCGCGAGAGTCGCGTCCTGGTTACGATCTGGAGTCCTTCCCGTCCGGTGTCAAAGAGCAGTTCCTGACTGACTACAAGGCCAAGTATCCGGAGCAGAAGCCGACTGCGGATTCAATGCGCCCCGCGACTTCGTTCAGCTATAAGCTGCCTCCCGGGTACATGGAGCAGTACGCGCATCATGCCAATTTCTTTGATGCGATTCGGAATAAGCGGGCGGTGATTGAGGATTCGACCTTTGGTTTGCGTGCTGCCGCGCCGGCCCTGCTGAGCAATACCAGTTACTTTGAAAAGCGCCTGGTGCAGTGGGATCCGATCGCGATGAAGCTGAAGGGCTAGCGCAGGATGTCTTTCGCCGTGGCGATCGGTAGGAAGAGAGTTCGCGGGTGACTTGCTAGTGGGTGAAAACCGTGATGTCGGTAGAAGGCAACGGCTTGGTCGTCCTTAGCATCGACTAAAAGCGCGCCGTCGAGGCCCTTTCCCCGAAACTTCAGATCCACCGCGAGGCGTCCGATGCGGACTGCGGGAACCGAGAAGTAGCGAGGGAGCTTCTCGGTAACGCTCGGTGGAAGATCGAACATCGGGATGCTGGCGGAGGCGATCGTGTAGTACGCGGCCAACGCTGGGGATCGTTCTTCGACGGCAACGAAGCATGTCGCCATCCGCCGACGGATGTCTTGAGTGGCTTGCGTCTTGAGATAGTGGTCCAACGCCTCTACGCCGGAGGTAAAGGAATCCCGATCGTGTGTGTCATCGAGGGGCTCCAAGCGGAATGGCGGAGTCATGCCGGGCCGAAGAGGGCGAGACGGCGAGCGAAGGCACGACACAGGGCTGGCGTGGGTTTGGGCGGGTTCAGGATCGCGGCGGAAATAAGCCGCTGGTCCTCGACGGATAGTCGGATTACCTTTGCTTCCTTAATCGCGCGGCAGGCGGCGTCGCGTGCCGCCCTGGATCTCGGCCGCGCGCTTTAGCAAAGCGTGGACGTCGGCTGGGAGACGGGCCGCGAGTCGGGCAGTGGTGGCGGGATGATTAAACATAATGACGGTATGCGGCAATTTGCCGGGTGCGTCGCGAGTGGAAGCCAGTATGCTTTGGTTATGCGTGCGCTACTCATTGCGACGATCCTGATTGGCCTCCGCGCTGGTGATGCATTGGGGTGCTCATGTCTCGAGCCCACCGATGCCAAAGGTCTCATGGAAGGTATGGGGGCTGTTTTTCGCGGAAAGGTGATGCAAAGGGAAGTCTTGGCCCCGTATCCCGAGACTTCTCACCGCAAGCGCTATCGACTCACGATGCAGGTGTTCGAGCAATGGCGGGGCAACCTGAATGGCTCTGTAACGCTCTACGACGTCGACCCCAGGCCCGATTGCATGGGGGCCAGGCTTGAAGCGGGCCGCGAATACCTTGTTTACGCTTCGGATCTTCGATCGTGGGCTGCTAAACCCGGGATCTTCTCATTTGGGTGGGCGGATGTCGTTCCTGTTGACGCGACGATGCTACAGCCCCACAACGTTTGCTTGCCTGGTGGACTGGTTTCCGATCTGCGCGTGCAGAAGGCGCTGAGGCAAATCGGAAAGGGCAGTGTTCCGGGTAAATAGACTCAGCTGATCACGAGATCACGTAGTCCCAGCCGAAGCCGGGCTTGTCTCGTGGCCGCATGTAAATCCCCTCTGGCCCGCGCGTGATGTTGTAGTTTTCTTCGGAGAGGCGTTAGACCGCTTTCGGCGGATTTTGGGGCAGTGAGGGATTCCCTTTGAACCCGGTACCCTCTGTTTATGCGTGCGCTTTATGTACTGACGATCTTGTTGGCCCTCAGCGTCGGCGAGGGACTGGGCTGTTCATGCTTTGAGCCCGCAGACGCCAAAGTTGCCATGGAAAGTATGGGGGCTGTTTTTCGAGGGAAAGTGCGGCAAAAGGAGATTCTGGCCCAGCATCCCCAGATGCACGGGCGTGCGCGCTATCGGCTCACGATGCAGGTTTTGGAGCAATGGCGAGGGGAGTTGCAAGACACTGTCACCCTCTACGACATGGACCCAGGGACCGATTGCATGGGGACCGGGCTGCAAGTCGGTCGCGAGTACCTTGTTTACGCTTCGGATAGTCGATCAGCAGATACCCGAATTGAAGACAAGTTCTGGTTTGGATGGATAGATGTGGTCCCCGAAGGTACGCCGATGCTTCGGCCTGATGGCGCTTGCCTGCCTGGTGGACTTGTCTCCGATCCGCGTGTGCAGAAGGCGCTAAAGCAAATCGGGAAGGGCCGTGTGCCTTCTAAATAGCCGCAGCCGATTAAGAGAGCACATAGTCCCAGCCGAAGCCGGGCTTGTCTAGTGGGCGCATGTAGATGCCCTCTGGCCCGCGGGTGATGTTGTAGTTTTCTTCGAAGAGGCGGTAGACCTCTTTCGGCCCGCCGGGCGAGGGCAGGAAGAGTTCCGCCCACGGCGCATTGGTGGTGGCAAGGATCCAGTGCGAGGTTCCATTGAGCCCACCACCGTGAGGGATCACCGGGATGTCGTAGGCCGCAGCCAGCGCGCCGATGCGACGCAACTCCGTAAGACCTCCGCACCAGTTCATGTCAGGCTGCCAGATGCTTACGCTCTTATTCTCCAAGAGGTGGCGGAAGCCATAGCGACCATACTCGTGTTCGCCGGTGGCGAGGCGGGTGGACTTGAGCGCGGCGCAGAGCCGCCCGAAGCCCGCGTAGTCATGCGGCTGCAAGACTTCTTCCATCCAGTAGATGCGGACAGGTTCCATCATCGCCGCCATCTCCATCGTGTAGCGCTCGGTCCAGGCCATCCAGCAATCGAGCATCACTTCGCCGTCGGGGCCGACAGCTTTGCGGGCGCGCTCGGCCAGCGCGAGATTCTTGCGCATGCCTTCGCGACCGTCGGCGGGGCCATGCGGGATCGCCAGTTTGAGACGCGAGTATCCAAATTCAACATGCTGTTCGATATCGTTGCCCGTACAGTAGGCCGGGATGCGATCCTTCGTTTCGCCGCCGAGGAGCTTATAGACAGGTACGTTGAGCGCCTTGCCGACAATGTCCCACAGCGCAAGGTCGACGCCGCTGATCGCATTCATCGTGACGCCCATGCGCCCGTAGTTCATCGTCGAACGCCAGCAGATGTCCCAGTTGCGCTCGATATCGAAGGGATCTCGGCCCATCAACAGTTTTGCCAAGTGATCTGTGACAATCGGCCCGCCACCCGGGCCGCCGTTGCCGTAACCGGTAATCCCTTTGTCCGTCGTGATCTCGACCGTGAAGCCAGGGATCTTGCCGGTGTCCGGGAAAAATAGTTCACGGCGCGGCTTGAATTCCGGATAGATCGACATCGGGTTGGCAACTTCGACGAACTGTGTTGACCACGCGCCCGGTGCTGGAGTGAAGGTCGGGTACGGCTTGCGGGGTGTCGCGTTCACGAGGCGGATGCCGGTGATCTTGAGCTTTGATTTTTCCTGCGCCCAGCCCAGTGCAGGCAATGCGACGAGCTTGAGTAAGTCGCGTCGATGCATGTTAGTATCCCTTTTGCTTGTCGACAACGTTTACAAGAGGCAGACCCTCGCCAAAGCGGCGGATGTTGTCTTTGACGATTCCCAGCATGCGAGCGTTGTCCAGATCGCTTCGACCGGCAATGTGCGGGGTGATGATTACGTTGTCGAACTTCCAGAGTGTATTGCCTTGCGGCAGGGGCTCCGGGTCCACGACATCGACGCCCGCACCCCTCAGCCGTTGGGAATCGAGCGACTTGATGAGCGAGGGCAAATCGTATACACCGCCGCGGCTTACCGCGATAAACATTGCGCCTTTCTTGAGCAGTTCAAACTGCTTTGGACCTACCATCTTGTGGCTCATCGGCGTGTGGGGTGCGGAGATGAACAGTGCGTCGGTGTCGGGCAACTCTTCATCCAGACGATCAGGCTTAACCGTCTTCACGATAAAGGGCGAGAAGGGGATATCCTCAGGATCAACGCAGGTGACTTTCATACCGTGGGCCCAGGCGCGAACGGCAATCTGCTGGCCGATGCCTCCACAGCCGATGATCGTGGCCTTCTTGGTGTTGAGCTCGATGCCCGTGAATGCTTCGCGTCGCCAGTTCTCGTTGGTGCGGTCTTTGAAGTACATTGGCAGGTTGCGCGCCAGAGCCAGCAGCATCGCCATGGCGTGGTCTGCGATTTCCGGTCCCTGCACGATCTGGTTGTTAGTAAGAATGATGTTCGAATCCCTAAGATCATTGCCACCCGAGAGGTGGAGGACGCGCTCAACACCGGCGCTTTGCAACTGAACCCATTTCAGACTTTTTGCGATGCGAACCTGGGCGGGAGTAATCTCGCCGATATAGGCGTCGGCGTCGACTAGTTCCGCCATCAACTCCTGTTCGGAATTAACGCGAACGATCTTGACTTTATTGGAGACAGCCTGCCAGTCAGCGGCAGTCGCGGGAGACTGGCGAACGACGATCTTTTTGGGTTGCCCTGGGAGCAAGAGGGCGCTGAGAATCAGCAGTGAAAGGATGCGGTGCATGGCGACAGTTTATAAGATAAATGCAGTGAGAATCTGCGCAGTCATTTTTGGGTTGGCGTCCGCCCTGCTGGGAGATGAGTTTTTCGAGAAGAAAATTCGGCCAGTTCTGGTGGAGCGTTGTTATGGATGTCACAGCGAGAAGGTGCGGGAACCCAAGGGCGGGCTGCGTTTGGACTCTCGTGAAGGAGTGCGACGGGGCGGCGATAGCGGGCCCGCCATCGTGATGGGAAGGCCGGAGGAGAGCCGCCTCGCCAAGGCGATCTCTTATACCGAACTGAATCTTCGAATGCCACCTACCGGCAAATTGCCGGATGACGTGATTGCAGATTTCAAGGAATGGATTCGGCGCGGCGCAGAGGATCCACGGGAGACGACTTTCGTCGAGTCGACCAGGAAGCCGGTTGGCGCCGACATCGAGCGGGGTAAGAAGTTTTGGGCTTTTCAGCCATTAGCGGGAAGCGCAGGGAAGGATCGAATTGACGAACTGGTTCTGGCCAAGCTCGCCTTAAAGGGGCTCCAGCCTGCGGCCGAGGCTTCGCGGCAGGTCTGGCTAAGGCGCGTAACTTTCGACTTGACCGGACTGCCGCCTGCGCCAAGCGACGTGGAGCAGTTCCTCAACGATAAGTCTGACAAGGCTTACGAGAGGGTTGTAAACCGATTGCTTTCTTCCCCGCATTATGGCGAACGATATGGCCGACATTGGCTCGACTTGGTGCGGTTTGCTGAAACAAATGGCCACGAGTACGACAACAACAAGCTCGACGCCTGGCGTTATCGCGACTATGTCGTGCGCGCCTACAACGAAGATCTGCCCTATCGTGATTTCGTGCGTGAGCAAGTTGCCGGGGATCTTTTGCCGGTGAAGCGCGTCTCGAAGGATGGCACGATACTCGAGTCTTCGCTTGGCACGAGTGCCTACTGGTTCGGCGAAATCCTGAACAGTACGACCGATTCGCAAAAGCAAATCGCCGACCAGGTAGACAATCAGATCGACGTCCTGAGCAAGGCATTTCTCGGACTGACGGTTGCGTGCGCCCGTTGCCACGATCATAAGTTTGATCCTATCCCGACCAAGGATTATTATGGCCTCGCTGGCATCCTGCATTCGACGATGCGGCAAGAGGCGGTCATCGATTCCCCCGCGCAGGCTGCGGCGATTCGTGCGGCGCACCGGAACCTGGAGAATGGCGCAACTCGTGACTTCGGCAAGCGTAAGATCGTGCTTCGTGACGGGGATCAGATCTTTGATCGTTGGGACAAGTGGACCGCGACAGGCGAAGCGTTTTCGAGGGTCACGGCGGATGGGGTTGCCGATTCTGCCGGGCTGGGTGCCGATTCACTAGTTGGGTCGCTCACTTCGGCGAAATTCCGCATGCCCAAGCGATATGTCCACGTCCGGCTCACTGGCACCAAGGGTGAGAAATCCAATGTCGAGAATGAGCCGGTTCGCGTGACTCTAGTTGCCGACGACTATCGTGGTGAATACTTTCTTGCCAGCGGCAAACCAGAGTTTGAATGGGTGACCTTGCGCATGGTGCTGCCCTTTGGGCGCATGTGTTATTTCGAAATTGTGGACAGGTCGCGAGTTGGTCATCTTGCCGTCGATGCGATCGTGATCTCGGATCACAAAGAGCCTCCGGAAGTGATCGTTGCAGCGCCGGTATCCTGGGCCGTGCCAAAGGCTGCGTCTGAGATTCCTCCATCCGTGTTTGCGATGGTGGCCGCTGACGAGGTGCCGCATGATGTCCAACTGCACATAAGAGGCAGCCATCAGAACCTTGGCGAGGTAGTGCCCCGGCACGTGTTGGCGGTGATGTCGACTCCAGGGGCGACGGTCGGCGATAAAGAGCACAGCGGGCGCCTGGAGCTGGCGGAGTGGCTCAGTTCTCCCAATAACGCGCTGGCGACTCGGGTGATCGTAAACCGCATTTGGAAGCACCATTTCGGCCAGGGCCTTGCCCGGACAACCGACAATTTTGGTCTGATGGGCGAGAGACCTGAGAACCGGGAGTTGCTGGATCATCTGGCCGTGCAGTTTCTCGCCGATGGTGGCAGCATGAAGAAGTTACATCGTCGAATCGTGCTTTCCGCGACGTATCGCATGAGCAGTAAGAGCGATCCTGAGGCGACGAAGGCCGACCCCCGTAACGAGCTTCTGCATCATTACCCGGTGCAGCGGTTGGAGGCTGAAGCGGTGCGCGATGCGATGCTGGCGGTGTCCGGCGGTTTGAACTCCACCCTCGGTGGCCCAAGCGTCGTTCCCTACATCAGCAAGTATCAGGATGGACGCGGAAAGCCCAAGACGGGCCCCCTCGATGGGGATGGCCGGAGAAGCATCTATATCCAGGTGCGTCGCAATTTTCTGACCCCGATGTTTCTAGCCTTTGACTACCCTCTGCCTATCTCTACGATTGGTTCAAGAAGCGTTTCCACCGTTCCGTCGCAGGCACTCATCATGCTCAACAACGAGTTTGTCCTGCAACAGGCGGCGAAGTGGAGTGGCCGCGTGCAAGCTGCAGCGACCGATGATCGTGAACGCGTTCGACTGATGTTTTCGCAGGCCTTTGCGCGGCAGCCTGAGGAGTGGGAATTGGCAGACTCGCTCGGCTTCCTGCGCCAAGGGCGCAGTCTAGATGACTTGTGCCACGTTCTGTTCAACTCAGCAGAGTTTCTCTATGTTCAATAGGCGACAAATGCTGTGTCGGGCGGCGAATGGATTTGGCGGCCTCGCGTTAATGGAGATGATGGCGAAAGCTGCGCCCTTGACTCCACATTTTCCGGCGAAGGCCAAGTCGGTAATCTTTCTGTTTATGGACGGTGGCCCCTCGCAGATGGACACTTTCGACCCGAAGCCGCGTTTGCGAATGGATAATGGTAAGAAGCTGCCCTTCAAGCCGCCGACGACTGTGTTCAATATCACGGATCAAATTTGGGGTTCGCCTTTTGAGTTCAAACAATATGGGCAAAGCGGTACGGCTGTAAGTGAGTTATTCCCCCATGTCGCGCAGTGTGTTGACGATATATGCGTAATTCGTTCGATGGTGGCGGATCACTCAGAGCATACAGCGGCAAACTACTTCATGCACTCCGGAACGGGTTTCCAGGGACGGCCCAGTATGGGCGCATGGATCAACTATGGACTGGGCAGCGTGGCGGAGAATCTGCCTGGGTTTGTCGTGCTCGAGAGCGGTTTGATTCCGCCCGGCGGATTGGACTGCTTCGGCAATGGGTTTCTCCCGGCCAGTTATCAGGGAACCTTGTTTCGCCGGGGTAAGTTTCCGGTGGCTGATCTGGTTCCGCCGGAGAGTCAGGCTGCAAGCCAGAGGGACAAGCTTGGATTACTGGCAAAGCTCAATAAGGGCGTGCTGGATCGCTTCGGGCAGGTGAGTGAGTTGGAAGCAACCATTCAAAATTACGAAATGGCTTTTCGGATGCAGTCTGCTGTCCCGGAACTGCTGGATTTTTCCGGCGAAAGCGAAGCTACCAAGAAGATGTATGGGCTTGAGGGTGAGATGACCGGAGACTTTGGTCGAGAATGTCTGCTGGCCCGCCGATTGGTGGAGCGAGGCGTTCGTTTCATTGAGTTACTCACGCCAGCGCGCCGGGGACACGACCGCTGGGATCAACACTCGAATCTCGAGCGCGGCCACCGCGACAACGCTGTGTCCACCGATCAGCCGATCGCTGCGCTGCTCAAGGACTTGAAGGCGCGTGGTTTGCTGGAGACAACCCTGGTGGTTTGGGGCGGGGAATTTGGCCGCACGCCTTGTGCCCAGATCGGAGATATTGGCGACACGCGCGCGACAGGCCGAGATCACAATCCTTTCGGCTTTACGATGTGGATGGCAGGTGCCGGAGTGAAGAAGGGTCATGTGCATGGTGCCACGGACGACTTCGGCTATTTCGCGGTCGAGAACAAGGTCCATGTACACGACTTACACGCCACCATTCTGCACTTACTGGGCCTGGATCACAAACGATTGACCTTTCGCTACAGTGGCCGCGATATGCGCCTGACGGATGTCCACGGCAATGTGGTCAAAGAGATCCTCGCCTAGTTGCGGATGTTGGGCCAGATCGTAAAGTCGCGATAAGCAACCCGGGTTGCTTTGCCGTCTAGGGCTGCGAGTCCCTTTTGAAGTTCAAGCAAGGTGGCGCGGGAAAGTTCTAGCGCGTGTTCCTTGGGCTGGAAGCTGGTGCGCACCGGGTAGTCAAGATAGGGCGTAACGGCCTGTTCAACATGTGCGCCCAGGATGTGCGCCACCGGTTTGCCATCGAGAAACTTTACGAGGCGAGTGATCGACTTCTCATACTCCGCCCAGTTGCTGACATAGAGCCGACCGGGGTAAAGAGAATCGCCGCTGAAGACCAGGCCGGTTGCTGCGTCATAGTAGGCCAGGTCTACCGTGTGATGGCCGGGGATGGGCAAGGCGTCCAGTGTGCGGCCACCGAGATCCAGTTTGCCTGGAGTGTTTGGCCAATCGGTGATGTTGAAAGCTTTCTGGATGGCATCGAGGTTGGCTGCGACCAGCTCAGTGTCGGGCCGGTCTTTGAACTGGGCGTCGCCCGCAGTGTGGTCGCCGTGGCCGTGTGAGTGGACGACGAGGAGCTTGATCGAGACGCGGTTCTTGCGCTTGAGCCACTTTGCGATAGTGGAATCGACGATGCGGGCCACGTCATTCTTGCCAGCTCCGGTATCGATGAGCACGACCTTCTCCTGGCCAAAGATCAAATAGAGGAAGGGCTTTTCGTAGTGCGTACAACCGGATTGGCGAATGATGAAGAGGTCGGCATTGTATTCGTGAACTTGCCAGTCTGGCTCTTCGATGCAACTCGGCCCGCCACTGATCCACTTGGGAGGGAAGCTCCCCGGTTGCAGGCCGCCGCCGTCGGGCTGGGGAAGTTGGGTCAGTAAACAGAGTAGGGCAGTGAAGAGCATTGAGTTCACAGGATGATGGATTGTGCGCGTCGTTGTCAAATCGAAGGACAATGGTTAAAGATGACAGAACTGCGGGAGAGCGCACGCTTTGAGAGTGCGGACGGAACGGTGCGCATGCTGATGGCGCTGCATGATGGCAAGCAGGTGGAGTGTGTCTTCATTCCTGAGAAAATGCGCGACACGGTTTGCATATCTTCGCAAGTTGGATGTGCCGTGGATTGCCAATTCTGCATGACTGCAAAGATGGGCCTGGAGCGAAATCTAAGTGCGCAGGAGATCGCAGGTCAGGTAGCTCACGTGATCACAAAGTGGAAGCTGGTGATGAGAGAGCGGCCCTTCAACGTGGTGATGATGGGGCAAGGCGAACCGCTGTTGAATCTGGATGCGGTGCTGGAAGCGACGGCAATGATGATGGACCAGAAGGGGCTGTCGGTGGCACCGCGCAGAATCAGCCTGTCGACGTCGGGGATTATCCCGAAGATCGAGGAACTGGGCCGTGCGGAAAAGCGGCCGCGGCTGGCGGTGAGCCTGAATGCGTCGCATCAGGAGCAGCGCGAGAGCATCATGCCAATCACGAAGAAGTGGCGGCTGGATGATCTGATTCGCGTCTGCAAGGATTTTCCGCTGAAGAAAAACGAACGAATTCTGTTTGAGTACGTGATGCTGGATGGCATCAATGACACGCTTGAGGATGCGCGGCGAGTGGTGGAGTTGTTGCGTGGGATGGATGCGACCGTGAATTTGATTGCCTGGAACGCGGCCCCTGGGATCGACTTCAAGCGTCCGAGCGATGAGAAGGTGTCGGCGTTTCAGGCGATCGTTCAGGCCGCGATGCCCTGCTATCAGCGCAAGCCGAGGGGGCGAGATATTTCGGCGGCGTGCGGACAATTGAAACTAGTGGCACTGGAGCAGACAGCCATGATTGGCTAAGACGGTGGCGAGAAGCTAACTTGCTCAATTCCGGCGGCTTGCAATAGCGCCTGGATTGAGATGCGGGCATTCTTTTCGGCTTCGGTGAGAATACCCATTCCAATGGCGGCCTGTTTTGTCGATTCGATTGCCGCCTGGCGGGCCCGTCCCTCAAGATCTTTGCTGTAAGGTAGCCAGGGTGTCCACCAAGTCATCTGCCGATCCCACACCTTTGTTTCCTTCTCGTCAATGGCCACAAACAGTATCCTGGCTGGCGGCAGTTGGATGAGCCGTGCTTTGGATTTAGTGATGATGATATTTTCCGCGCGGAGCATCGACAAATCGATTCCCGCCAGGACTTTCGCCTGCGTGATGAGAAGAATTTTTTCCGAGCCAAACAGCTGCTTTTGCTCCTCAAGCCCGACGACTTTTTGAATCGTGTACTTTACAGTGACCAGTTCATTCAGACGTTGCACTTCACGCAAGAGAGCAGGAGCGTCCGCCAGTAGCCGAGAGCTTGATCGACTGCTGAGGAACATCGCCAGTGATGCAGCAAAGAGCAGCGCAGCGATTCCCAGCAGCAGCTTCGGTTTCAT
>JBBRBI010000003.1:0-116751 GCA_038206015.1 Bryobacterales bacterium
GTGAGCCGCTCATAAACTTCATCGGCGATCAACCACAAATTGTGGCGGCGGGCAAAGTCGAGCAACTGCTGCTGCTCCTCAATCGTAGCCACCCAGCCCAGCGGATTGGACGGTGAGGTGTAGAGCAATAACCTGGTGCGCGGAGTAAGCGCTGCCTCAAGGGCAGCAAAGTTGATCGTGAATCGGCTACCCGAAAGAGGCTGCGGTATCTGCACTGCCTTAGCACCAATCAAATCGATGATCGAGGCACCGTTGGGCCACGCAGGTGTCAGGACAAGAGCTTCATCACCGGGGTCGACCAGGCAGCGCAGGCTCACGCTGAGCGCCTGCACGCCAGAAGCGGTCACAAGTATCTCGCTGGCTGGATCAAGCGTCACAGCGTGCTGCTGTGCGTAGTAGCGGGCAATCGCCTCCCGAAGGCTAAGTAAGCCAGCGTTCGAGGTGTAGTAAGTGAAGCCATCCCTGATCGCTTTGTCGAGCGCACCTTTGATAAATTCCGGAGTCGGCAAGTTGGATTCACCGAAGTACAGGGGATACACATTCTCCATCTGCATGGCGATCTCAGCAATTGCACGGACCCTTGAATAGGCAACAGAAGCGGCGATGGGCGCTATTTGTTGAGTGCTCATCCCTTGCCGCGATAAATCAACTCATCAATGTTGATCAGGTGCGTCGGGTAGTTGCCCGTGTAGCAGGCATAGCAATATTCTTGCTTGTCATCCTGGACGGCCTCACTCAACGCCGACAGAGGTAAATAGCCAACGCTATCGGCTTCTGTAAAGCGCCGGATACCTTCGAGGTTATTGTTGGCTGCGATCAGTTCGCCTTTGTTGGGCGTATCCACGCCGTAAAAGCATGGGGAGATTGTCGGCGGGCATGAGATGCGCAAGTGCACTTCCTTGGCCCCGGCGCTGCGAACCATGCGGACGATCTTTCGCGACGTCGTGCCGCGCACCAGTGAGTCATCCACCAGCACAACCCGTTTGCCCTCAAGCAAGTGCCGTACCGGGTTGAGCTTAAGCTTCACACCAAAATCGCGGATGGTTTGCGAAGGCTCAATGAAGGTGCGCCCCACGTAGTGATTGCGAATCAGTGCATTTCGAAACGGCAAGCCAGCTTCTTCTGCATAACCAAGAGCGGCAGCAACGCCAGAGTCTGGCACTGGCACGACAATGTCAGCGTCGGCCGGGCAGTGCTGCGCCAAAAGGCGGCCCATGCGCTCACGCGATTGCGCGACGGACTTGCCAAAGACCAGCGAATCCGGGCGCGAAAAATAGACATGTTCAAAGACGCAGTGCGCCTTGTCGGCAACCGGTGCAAAGCGTTCACGGGTTACACCCTCAGGCCCGACGATGATCATTTCGCCCGGCTCAACATCAGAAATGTAGACCGCACCGATCAGGTCGAAAGCGCACGTCTCGCTGGCAAACACATAAGCGATCTTTCCGCCGCTCAGCTCCAATTGGCCAAAAGCCAATGGGCGAAAACCATGCGGATCCCGCGCAACAATCATGCGATTCTCGGCAAGAAACACAAGCGAGAACGCACCCTCAAGTTGCAGCAAAGCATCGCGTAGCGCGCCAGCCATTGTCTTCTCACGCGACCTCGCCACAAGATGCAGGATCACTTCCGTGTCGCTGGTAGCTTGAAAGATCGATCCCTCAGCTTCAAGCTCATTACGCAGATTGATGGCGTTGGTGATGTTGCCGTTATGCGCCACCGCGATCGGGCCCTTGTTGCACATTACATTGAAAGGCTGAGCGTTTAGAAGTACCGTGTCGCCCGAAGTCGAATAGCGTGTGTGCCCGATGGCCGCTTCACCCTTCAACTCTGCAAGTACAGGATTGGTGAAGATATCGGCGACGTGACCCATCGACTTGCGGCAAATGATGGCGTTGTCATGCAGCGAGGCGATACCGGCGCTCTCCTGGCCGCGATGTTGCAGCGCATATAAGCCTAAGTAGGTATGTTTGGACGCTTCAGGGTGTCCATAGATGGCAAAGACGCCGCATTCATCGTGGAACTTGTCAAACATGCAAAGCCTCCTCGAGCGCCCGATCCCAAGTCTTGTAAAGTTGACCGATTTCAATGCGGATCGCCGGGCCATTGGCGATTGCAATGCTCAAAATCCCTGCCGTCGTCTTGCCCAGCACAATCACGGGCACCTTGTGGCTTTCCGCCACACGACGAATGTCCTCTAGCTTGGATGTTGCCATCAGCACGCGCGATGGTGCTTCATGAAAAAGAGCCAGCTCTGGACGCAGCTTAGTCTCAAACGCCAGATCTGCGCCAATCCCACCAAAGGTGCATTCCGCCAGCCCTACGGCCAGCCCGCCCTCGCCCAGATCATGCGCAGACTCAGTGAGTCCCGCAAGCGCAATTTCGCGCGCTGCAGACTGCACGCGCTTCTCGAAATCCATATCGAGCTTCGGCGGCAGACCCCAAAGTTTCTTCAGGATTTGCTTTGCATACTGCGTTCCGCCAAAGTGCGTTAGATCGCAATCGCCAAAGCCACCCAGGAGCACCAGGTCAAGCCCGGCAGCAGGAAACGCGCTCGGGATCGGCTTCATCGTCGGCAGCAAACCAACGATGCCAATCACCGGAGTCGGGTAGATCGATTCGCCCAGCGTCTCGTTGTACAGGCTTACATTTCCGCCCGTGATCGGCGTCTCAAAGAAGGTGCAGGCTTCCGCCATTCCCTCGATCGCCTCCACCAGTTGTGCCATAATCTCTGGTCGCTCGGGGTTGCCAAAATTCAAGTTGTTTGTTGCCGAAACCGGCAGCGCACCGGAGATCGAAACGTTTCGACAGCATTCCGCCACAATCAGCTTCGCGCCCTCGCGAGGATCGAGGAAGCAATAGCGCCCGTTGCCATCAAGTGACATTGCCACCGATGTCCCCGTCTCCTTGATTCGCACAATCGCTGCATCGGCACCAGGGCCGGCAAGGGTGTTGGTGCGCACCATGTAGTCGTACTGTTCCCAGATCCATTTCTTCGAGCAGAGGTCGTTGCTGGCTAGTAGCGCCAACAGGTCCGTCTCCAGCCCAACGCTCTGGAACTCAGGACCTTCCATCGGCACATTGCGAAAGGGCTTCGTATATGGGCGATTGTAAATCGGTGCCTCGTCTGCCAGATCGCGATTTCGAATCTCTGCCACAATGACGCCGTTGTCGCGCACACGCAACATGCCATCGTCTGTAACCGTGCCAATCGTTGCGCTCTCCAGCCCCCACTTGTTGAAGACATCAAAGATCTCTTGTTCCCTGCCCTTTTCGGCGACAAGCAACATGCGCTCCTGCGACTCGGACAGCATGATCTCGTATGGCGTCATGCCCGTCTCACGCTGCGGTACATACTTCAGGTCGAAGTCGATGCCTGTCTCGGCGCGCGATCCCATCTCGCTTGTCGAGCAAGTCAAACCAGCCGCGCCCATATCCTGAATGCCAACGATCGCGCCCGTCTTCATCGCCTCAATGCAGGCTTCAAGCAGCAACTTCTCCATGAAGGGGTCGCCCACCTGCACAGTGGGGCGCTGAAGCTCCGCCGCTGTCGTAAAGACGTCGGACGCCATTGAAGCACCGTTGATACCGTCTCGTCCGGTGCGCGCACCAACATAGATCACCGGGTTCCCAACGCCCTCGGCCCGGCCGAGGAAAATCTCATCGTGACGGAAGATGCCGAGGGCAAACACGTTCACCAGCGGGTTGCCATCATAGCAACTCTCAAACGCCGTTTCGCCGCCAATTGTCGGCACGCCGAAGCAGTTTCCGTAGTGCGAAATCCCCTGCACCACACCGTCGAGTATGCGACGATTCCGCGCACCGTTCTCGGGGCCATCCAGCGGGCCAAAACGGATCGCATCCATAACGGCGATCGGCCGTGCACCCATCGTGAAGATATCGCGCAGGATGCCGCCGACGCCGGTGGCCGCGCCCTGGAATGGCTCAATGAAGCTGGGATGGTTGTGCGACTCGATCTTGAACGCGATCGCATAGCCGCCGCCGATATCGATGATGCCGGCATTCTCACCCGGCCCCTGCAAGACGCGCTCACTATGCGTCGGTAGTTTTTTGAGATGTACTTTCGAGCTTTTGTAGGAGCAGTGTTCGCTCCACATCACGCTGAAAATTCCAAGCTCAGTCAGATTTGGCGCGCGGCCAAGCAATTCGAGAGTCTTCTCGTATTCGCCCTGAGTTAGTTTGTGCGTCTTCAGCAGGGCGTCGAGTGGAGTGGAAGTTGTGTCGCTCATCAGGAGATTCGGGCGAAAGCCGCCATTATGGATTGGAAGACAGCCAGGCCATCGGTGCCCGGCATCAGTGGATCAGAGACGCGCTCGGGGTGGGGCATCATCCCCATGACATTGCGGCCTTCACTGAGGATGCCAGCAATATCTCGCATGGAGCCATTCGGGTTTTTCTCGTAGCGGAAGACAATTCGATCCTCGGCCTCAAGTTGATCGAGCGTCGCTGCATCTGCCGTATAACAACCTTCGCCGTGAGCGATGGGAACATGCAGAACTTGGCCCTTCTCGAATTGGTTGGTGAATGGCGAATCGGAGGTGGCCGTGACCAATCCAACGGTCTTGCAGATGTACCGTAACCGGGAATTGCGAATCAAAGCACCGGGGAGGATATGCGCTTCTGTCAGAATCTGGAAACCGTTGCAGAAGCCCGCAACGAGCCCGCCAGCATCGGCAAATTTCTTCACCGCACGCATAACAGGGGAGAACTGGGCAATCGCGCCGCAGCGCAAATGATCGCCGTAAGAAAAACCGCCGGGAAGGATGACAGCGTCAAAACCGTGGAGGTTCTCGCTATCGTGCCAGACAAAATCTGCTTGCTGCCCGAGATTGGAAGTCACGGCGTAAAACGCATCGTGATCACAATTCGAGCCTGGAAACACTACGACCGCGAACTTCATGTGGGGAACCTTGATTGTAACAGAAAGGACCGCTTTTTCTGCGGCCCTGACCGATCAAAACTGAAGTTGTTGGTGGAGTTTGCTAAGCCGTCGCAGCCTTCTTCCGGGCAGCACGCTTTTTCTCAGCGGGCGGTTGACGGTCTGACTTCTTAAGGTTCGGCTGGACGATCGACAGGACGAATTTCTTCTCCCCGTGCTCGTCAAACTTGATACGAACTGAATCTTCGGTGCACTCGAGCACCGATCCAAGTCCGAACTTGGGGTGCTCCACCTGTGCGCTGGTGGCGAATGCTGGTTTTGCGGCCATAATTAGAAAGAACTCCTTTGCAGGATAAACTTCTCTTATTCTACCAAAAGGATCGTCTATGTCCAAACTTCTTCCTGCTGGCGAATGCATCCGCCGTTTCTGCCTGGGTTTTCCCGAAGCTGCAGAAGTGACCCAGTTCGGTCATCCTTTCTTCAAATGGCGCGGAATGCCCTTCACGGTCCTCAGCGGCGATGCAGACGAAGTACTCAGTATCAAAGTAGAAAAGAATGTTCAGCCAATCTTCCTCCAAGACTCCCGTTTCACAAAGACTGCATATATTGGGCAACACGGATGGGTCTCCATGCGTCTCACTGGCAGCCTCGACTGGGAAGAAATCGAGGGCTTGATCGAAGCTAGTTATCAACTCGTGTCGTCTAAGAAACAAAAGGCGAATACACGGCGAAAATAAGATTTGACTTCGCCGTCTCTTCGCTTTATTCTGGAAAAACGAAGAGGTGGCGAAAGTGAATCTCCCATCGGCAGGTCCAATACATTGCGGTCCATCGGGTTGGGCTCACGCCCAGTGGCAAGGTGTGTTTTACCCAAACTCGAAATCCAAAGACTTTCATCAACTGGAATATGCCGCGCAGTATTTCAACAGCGTCGAACTCAGCGCCAGCTACTTCGCCCCGCTGAGACCAGAACTGAGCAAGCTATGGTGCCACCAGGTCCGCGCCAACCGTGACTTTCAGTTCAGCGCACGCCTGTGGAAAAAGTTGACCGCAGAGAACACAATTGAAGCCAAAGACATCGTGGCGTTTCGCGAGGGCATTCGTCCGATTGAGGAAGCTGGCAAGCTGGGTGCTGTGCTCATGCAGTTCCCCAGCGGATACCGCTTCACGCCTGAGAATCGCGCCCACTTCGTCGCGCTCCGCCGCGAACTGAAGCACTTGCCGCTGGTGGCCGAGTTCCGTCACTCCAGTTGGATGGAGGAAGATGCCCTCGCGATGTTGATCGACTATCATGTCGGTTTCTGCAACATCGATCAGCTCGACCACGCCCGCGCCATGCCGCCGACTGCTTTTTTAACCAGCCCCGTGGCTTATGTTCGGTTGACGGGCCGAGCGCAAACCGGGCCTTACCAGTACGATCTCGACGAATTGACTGAATGGACGCACCGCATCCGCAAGGTCAGCCGATATGCCAAGCGCACCTTTGTGGTGATGGCCAATGATCCCGGCGCTCGCAGCCTCGTGAACGCCTTCCAGATGAAGCAGCTTCTGGGCATCACCGATGTCCACGCCCCGCGCGAACTTGTACGGCGCTTCTCACAAGAACTCACGAATGTCAGGCCGGATCAGCCGCTGCAGACGGATCTATTTGGCAGCCTCGCGGCGTAATTCGTCGGAGTTCCCAGTTGCGCAAGAGATCGGACGACACTCCGCCAGACCCTGTGTCTCGGCAAGATGGCTTTGTAGGCGGTGTCTCCCCGGAATCCTTATACTGAGACTGTCCTTCAGACTCAATGCCCACGATTCTCTATGTCCGAGGATGGCGATTTGACTTCTACTCAAACGACGCGAAGTGCGCCAGGTTAGCTTCAAGCATCTTGGAGGAGATCTTGCAAACTAAGACATCACCAATAGTGGCAACGAATGTGAAGCCTGCACCCGAACACCTCATCGTGGTTACGAAAAGCGGTTCCGTATCGATTCCATGGGAAAATTGCTCCAAACGCCTTGCCCGCGCGTCCCTGGAAGAGCGTAACCTAGCGGTGCTTTCTCCTGCCGGCTACAGCATTCATTGGCCTTTGATCGATGAGGATCATGCCGTCGGTGCATTACTTCGGGCTGTTGGACGACTCCGACGCAGAGGTAAGGAGATCGGGAGGAAGAGGTTCGAAGGACGTTTTGGTAGCGCCAAGGGGAATCGAACCCCTGCTTAAGCCTTGAGAGGGCTCCGTCCTAACCGCTAGACGATGGCGCCACATTTGCGACCCTTTGATCTTACCAAAACCCGCCGTCGTATCAAAATCAGTCCGGGATGAAGTCGAAACGGATTGGATTCGGGTGCACCTCAATTGGCACGTCCCCAGTCTCATCCCACCACTGGCTATATTCTCGCGATGTCAATACGACATCCCGAATCGCCGACTCCCCCTGGAACAGCGTGACCGTCATCCGCAGCCCGGCAAAACTCTGGATCCGCGCCAGATACCGTTCGCCGCTACCTGGCGCATACACAACCTCCAGCAAATGATTGGGTGAGTAGTAGCGTCGCAACCACGATCCCAATCCATCCAGACCTGGGAATATCACCCGTTCGGTGATATTCGCCATGTCCAGCTTGTCGCGAATTTCCCATTTCAACGCCGCAGGCACGATGATCTTTCGAAAGATGCCGGGCTGCGCTGCCTCGTGGAGTTGCAGCCACTGTTCGAGTTGTTGTGATGGACTCGACACCATCGAGAACAGCGCGGCCTGATTGACGATCCGATCATCGAGCGAAGGAGGCTCAAAAAAGATCACGCAATCGTCAGAACCTACCGACTCCGACTTCACGCGGGTATCGTATTCTTCCAGCGTTCTGGCATAGCGGTCCAACATCTCGGCAGTAAAAAACACAGCGTCATCCTTCTTGAGAATGGCCTTCAAGCCCTCCGGAAGAAACTTCCGCACCTTGATGAAATCGATGCACCAAATCACGCCATCAATCGCAAAGTGGTCCGCTTTCGCCGTCGCAAAGTGCATTGCCACATAGGGCGAGAAAGTCCAGTCCAGCAGCCGCGTCGGTACACCGTGATGTTGTGCAATTGCCAACCAGTTCCAAAACGAATCGTAGAGCGCGGCCTCGCGCGGTGCAGCAAAACGCGAGGCATACTTGCGAAAATTGCGCAGCAGGTCATCCTCAACCTGGGCGTAGCGACCTCCCAGGCGGTTCAGCGAAGTCCGGCGGTCATAGCGATAGTCGGGCAAGCCACGAAAGGCAAATGGCGACCGGAACCGTCCATGCGGTTGATACCAGCTCTCCTCGTAAAGCCGCTCGTTGAGTTCTTCCCAGCTTTGGACGCGAACCTCATTCATAAGTTCATACTAGCGATATGAAGTTAGTGGCGTATTTCATTGTTGCCAGCGCGCTGGCCGCTCAGTCGCCCAGCCCCGGCTGGTTCAGCGATCGCGAATACGAGAACCTGAAACTCCGCTTCGACTACAAACTCGCACAATGGGCTGAGGCCGCTATCGTTCTGCGCACTCCCAAGACCGGTCGCCCCGTCCAGCAAGGCGTCTCAATCACGCTCGCCCACGACTTTCACAAGAGGCCCGGCACTTACACGACCGGTGCCGTCTCCGGCCTCAAAGAGCCGCTGCGCCTGCTGCCCGAAAGCTACGGCGTCTGGCACAACGTTGAGATCGTTCTCGAAGGTCTCCGCCTCACCGTCAAACTCGATGGCGAACTCATCCAGGACGCCAAACTCCCCGATCAAAAGCTCTCCAAAGGCTACCTCCACTTCCCCGATCTCCAACACAAGTACGAGATCCGAAACCTCATCGCCGTCGCCGCCCGCGATCACGGCAACTACGTCGACGCCTGGCAACCCTGGTCGCTGCGCGGCGCGGGCACATGGCAATCCGCCGCCAACTCCGCCACCGGCTCCGACGGCCACGGCATTCTCTACGGGACGCCCAAGCTCAAAGACTTCCTCTTCTCGGCGGAAGTCAAAGCCACCAACTTCGCCAACGGCGGCGTCTTCTTCCGAGGCGCGTCGAACGAAAAGCTGCCAAGCGGCTTTGAGGTCCAGATCTACTCGCCGCTCGATTCGGTCTTCCCCACCGGCAGCATCTACGGCCTCGCCCGCTCGCACATCGCCGCCGACACCGAGAATCGCTGGTTTTATCTACAGGTGCTGGTACGTGGGCGTCGCTGTCAGGTGTGGGTGGACGGCGTTGCGGTCGCCGAAACCGATGCCCTGCCCGAAGGCCTCAACGATGGCCAGGTCGGTCTCCAAATCCACATGGAAGAAACGAGTGTCGAGTGGAAGAACCTGCGCGCGCTCAGGCTTGAGTAGGCCAATCGGCACTCTCGGTGCGCGAACTTACAAGTAACTCGCGTAACTCCTGCAACACGCCGCCAGGGTCACTGGCCGCCAAGTCAACTCGCTCGCCTATGTCTTTCGACAAGTCATACAACTCCACCTTGCCACCCTTCAACTGAACAGCCTTCCATTGCCCCTTGCGGACGGCACGCGTAAAGCCGCCCTCATGAAACTCCCAGTAGAACGGCCGATGCGCCTCTGCGCCGCGCCCCCGCCACTGCCCCAACATGCTCTGTCCGTCAAGCGCGGCAGGTGCCACAACCCCCGCCGCCTCGCAAAAAGTCGGCAGCACATCCCAAAAAGCCCAAGGCGCATCGCTCACCCCACCCGCCGCAATCTTCTGATCCCAAACGGCAAAAGCAGGCACACGAATCCCGCCCTCATACAGATCTCGCTTTGTCCCGCGCAACGCCCCGCTTGAATTGAAGAAAGCCGGATCATGTCCGCCCTCCTTGTGCGCACCGTTATCTGAGGCAAACACGATCAACGTATTCTCATACAGCTTGCGCTCCTTCAGCTTGGCCACCAGCGAACCAACAAGTTTATCCAGGCGCGAAACCATTGCCGCAAAATTTTTTTCAACCTGTGGCCAAGTCTTGCCAGAGTACGGAGCATCCTCCGGCACCTCTTGGCCATTGCCCGTGTCACGGCCCATCTCATTATTCGTATGCGGAATCGTCGAGTTGTAATAGAGGAAAAAGGGCTCAGTTGCTTTGCGCGTATCCAGCCAACGCAGCGCATAACCATGGATCACATCGGGCGCATAGTCCTTCCGCCTCGTGCCCGTGTTCCCGGCAAGTTCGACAAAGCTGTCGTTGTGTTGCAGTAACTCCGGATAGTAGTTATGCGCCTGCAACTGCGAAAAATACCCCATCCACTCATCCCAGCCCTTCTTCGTCGGATAACCCGGATAACCAAGTTGCCCCAAACCCCACTTACCAAAGATCCCAGTGCGATAGCCGCTCGCTCTCAGCAATTCAGACACCGTCCGGTCCTCAGCCCGCAACACCGTCTCGTTCTTGCCATTGCCTCGGATCCGTGTGTGCCCGGTATGCAGCCCCGTCATCAAGGAGCAACGGCTGGGCGCGCAAACAGTCGCCCCTGCGTAGGCCGACGTAAAGCGCAGGCCGCTCGCCGCCAGCGCGTCCAGGTGCGGCGTCGCGATCTTCTCCTGCCCATAGCAACCCAAGTCGCCATAGCCAAGATCATCGGCAAGAATGAACACAATGTTTGGCCGCACGGGCGTTTGCGCGGGCGCGGAGGAAACAGCAGTCAATACCATCCACTCACGTCGGGTCATATGGTTATACACTAAACCCCAATGCTCGACACAGTCATCATCGGCGCGTATTTTCTGGTCGTCTTCGCGATCGGCTATTACCACTCACGCAAAGAACGCAACTCCAAAGACTACTTCCTCGCCGGCGGCAACGTCGGCTGGTTCGCCGTAGGCGCATCGCTCTTTGCAACCAACATTTCCAGCGAACACTTCATCGGCCTCGCGGGCTCTGGCGCCTCGACGGGCCTCGCCGTCGGCTGCTACGAGTGGTCCGCCAGCATCTGCCTCTTCATCCTCGGCTGGCTCTTCGTGCCTCACTACCTCAAGAGCAAGGTCTACACGATGCCAGAGTTCCTCGAGTTGCGCTTCGGCGCCAACTGCCGCTGGTACCTCACGATCATCTCGCTGCTCGCCTACGTCTTCACCAAAATCTCGGTATCCCTCTTCGCCGGTGGCATCCTCATCCGCGAGGTCTTCGGGTGGGACTACATGACAACAGCGATCTTCCTCGTTATCGCCACTGGCATCTACACGGTCTTCGGCGGGCTCGCTGCCGTCATCTACACAGACCTCTTTCAGGCGATCCTCCTCATTGCCGGCGCGGTCGTCCTGACTTGGCTCGGCCTCGACAAAGCCGGCGGTTTTGAAGGCCTGCGCGCCGCTCTTCCGCCCGATTTCTTCCATATGATCAAACCCATGGATGACCCCAACTATCCGTGGCTGGGCACCACCATCGGCACCCTTGTCCTGGGTATCTGGTATTGGTGCACAGACCAAGTGATCGTCCAGCGGACCCTGGCCGCACGCGGCATTCAGGACGCAAGAAAAGGCACCTTTTTCTGCGCCGCGCTCAAGATCCTCCCCGTCTTCATCCTGGTGTTGCCCGGCCTCTGCGCCAAAGCCATCTGGCCAACAGAGGTCACCGGCGACAACGCCTACCCGCTCCTCGTCACGCGTCTGCTGCCTCCCGGCCTCATGGGCTTGATGGTGGCCGCGCTCCTCGCCGCGCTCATGAGCAGCCTCTCCAGCGTCTTCAATTCCTGCTCGACTCTCATCACGATGGACATATACAAAAAGATGCGCCCTCTAGCCAGTGAGAAGCGCCTGGTCAACGTGGGCCGCCTCGTCACGATCGGAGTCGTCATCGTGTCCATCCTCTGGATCCCGCTCATTCGCAACCTCAACAACGAGATCTACCAATATCTGCAAAGCGTCCAAGCTTACGTCGGCGCGCCCATCACCGCCGTCTTCCTCACCGGCATTCTCTGGCGCGGTGCAACAGCAGCGGCTGCCTTCACCACACTGATCGTCGGCGGCCTCCTCGGCGCTGGCCGCTTCCTGCTCGATATCCTCCACAACGCGATGAAGATGGACCTGGGTGCGCTCAATCGTGTAGTCGAATTCAGCTTCCTCAATTTTTCGATTATCGTTTTCGTTCTTTGCATCGCGATCATGTTCGGCGTCAGCAGCATCACCAAACCCAAACCGCTGCACCTCATCGCCGATCTGACAATCGAGCCGGGCGGAACCATTTCCGGCACAAGAAGTGAAATAATCTTCACCGTGGCCGTTGTCTCTGTAATCCTCGGCCTTTGGATTCATTTCGCGTAGGAGAAAATTATGTCGCCACAATCTCGCCGCCACGCAATCCGTGCGGCCTTTGCCTCGATGGTCACCGCAGGTGCGGCACTGTCGCAAAGAAAAGACGTTCCTGTCCTGGCCAAAGACAACCTCAAGATCACCAGGCTTGAGACGATTCTGGTCAAGCCCCGCTGGCTCTTCCTGAAGATCCACACGAATGCCGGCATCATCGGCCTAGGCGAGCCCCTGGTGGAGGGCCGCGCTCTGACTGTCGCGACAGCCATCCAGGAGATCGCGCCGTATCTCATCGGAAAAGACCCCCGCCCCGTCGCCCACCATTGGCAAGCTATCTATCGCCACGCTTTCTATCGCGGCGGCCCCGTGCTCACCAGTGCGCTCAGCGGCATTGACCAGGCACTGTGGGATATCAAGGGCAAGGCCCTCGGCGTCCCCGTCTACGAACTTCTCGGCGGCCCCACCCGCAACAAGGTACGAGTCTACGCCCACGCTGGCACGCCAGAGGTAATGCGCGCGCAAATGGCAAAAGGTTTCACGGCCTTCAAAACCGGCCCCATTGGAAGTTACTCGAAAACTTTCCCGGGCGGCAATAACTTCCATCGCTACATCGAGCCACCAGCCGAAGTGGATTACATCGTGGAGAAATTTGCTGAGTTAAGAAAGGCTGTAGGCGACAAGGCAGATATCGCGATCGACTTCCATGGGCGGGTAAGCCCGGCCCTCGCCAAGGTGCTCATCAAGAAACTCGAGCAATACAATCCGATGTTTATCGAAGAGCCGATCAACTGCCAGGATCACGATCTTATGGCCGAAATCGCCCGTGGAACTCACATCCCCATCGCCACCGGCGAGCGTGTATTTACTAAGTGGGGCTTTCGGGAAGTGCTCGAAAAGAAGGCGGCAACGATCCTGCAGCCCGACCTCTGCCACGCTGGCGGAATCACCGAGTGCCGCCTCATCGCTGGCATGGCGGAAGCCTATTACGCAACCGTCGCCCCGCATAACCCGCTTGGCCCAATCTCACTGGCCGCCGGCGTCCAACTCTCCGCCGCGATTCCGAACTTCCTGATTCAGGAGCAAGTCTCACTCGGAGAAGGCTACGTCAAAAAGCCACTCACCGTAACCAACGGTTATCTCGATCTTCCAACGGCTCCTGGCCTCGGCGTGGAGCTGGACGAGAACGCCATGGCCGACAAGATCGGACACGACTGGAAGAACCAGGAAAGCTACGACGGCTTCGACGGGTCGGTGACCGACTGGTAGGACCGAAGGAACAACGGAGACGGGGCTTCTCTCCCGCTGGCTTGCTTCGTCAAGCCTCGAAGCCCCCGCCTCCTCGGGATGGAGCCATTCAAGGTCTCCCCCCACCCGCCGTACAACTCTCCACACGAGTGACCAGCGTGGCCCGCGAATACCGCCACACGCCCTCTTTCTGCCCCTCCAACACCCGCGCCGCCTCGCCAAAATACTGGCAAGCCAAACTTCGGTCCTTATCCGCCTCCGCGATCAACGCTTTCCAATAAGCCACCGTCGCCGCATCCAGCGCCTGCGTTTTCCGGTCGGCAGTCTCCAGAACCAAGATGAACTCGCGGACCGCGACGTTCAAACCCGCCCAATCCTCCAACCTTGCCGACACGACGCCATACTCCCTCATCGGATACGCCAAAGAGCGCTGCACAAAAACGTTTTGGGGATCCATCGCTAATAGCGCCTTGCGTAATTCATAGCTGTCTCGATAGCCGCGCTGTGCCGCTCCAAGGTCCCCGGCGCGGCGCTGCGCGTCGGCAACCGCCACCATGCTGAACCCCGTGTCAATGCGTGCGGTCGCGTCGTTCGGGTCTTGCGCCGACCTTATCCGGTCCAGCCGCAGTGCTTCACTGGCGTGCTTCAACTGCTCCTCCGGCTTCGACTCCACCAGACCCGCCAAATACTTGTGGGTGAGCGCCAGATCCCGGTATACGGTCCGGTTCGGGGAGGGCTCCTCCAACCCTTGCGAGAAAAATCGCATCGCCGCCTCCATATCCGTCCTCTTGCTGGCACTCGCCTCAAGCGTACGAACGGACCGGTAGAAATAGAAGGACCCCACCGTCCTAGCTACAATCGCAACCTTCGGCGCGCGCCGTTGCAAGCGCAAAAACTTGGCTTCCCATTCCTTCCAAACCGGCTCAATGTCTTTCATGCTGCGTGGCAACTCCGGCAGCGCCAACCGAAATTTGGCCTCCAGCATCCCTCGCTCCCAATCGACCTTCCCCGCATCCAGCGAATTCAGTTCGGTCCACAACGCAACGCTCTTTCGTCGGTTCTTCAGTGAGTTCGCCTCGTCACCTACATTACTGTTCGACCCGCCATAGAGTTCCGCCAACTGCCCATGCGCCTCGGCCCGCAACCAGAGAAAGTTCCTCCGCGCGGCTGGCGTTGGCACGATCGCCTCCACTTGCCCCAGCGCCTTCTCAGTCACTTTGATGCTCATCCCCGTCCCACCAGGTAGCTTGGAGATGTCCCATCGCGCCGCAAGAGTCAACCCGCCAAACACCCGCAACATGTCCTGCAATCTGGCCTCCGCCTCTGCCTCCCTGCTCTTGGCCAGCACGCCCATCTGGCGCGCCAATTCTCGCTGCGCCACCGCCTCCCGTCTTTGCGCTTCGCCCTGTTGCCGCGCCACTTGTTCCGCCCCCAGCGCCACTTGAAGTTCACCTGCCCGCCGCTCTGCATCCCTCGCCGAAAGCAAACCCCAGATCCCCAGCCCGCCAATTAACGCGACAGCCAACACCGACGCGCCCACCGCCCATGCGTTGCGCCGCGCAAAACAACTCACCTGATAAAGAGCCCCCGCCGGTCGCGCCTGCACCGGCTTGCCCAACATCAACCGCTCCACGTCGGCTGCAAACTCGCTGACGCTCGCGTACCTTTGCGATTCTTCAACCGACGTCGCCTTCCCCAATACCGCCCGTGCGTCGGCGCTCATCCCTCTCGCGTCCGGCAATACAAAGTGCTCGGACTCCTTCAACACCTCGCCCAGCGCCTTGTCGTTCCACCGCCGCGCCCGCTCGCCTGTAATCATCTCGAACAAGATCAGCCCAAGCGAATAGACGTCCGTCGCCGTACTAATCGCTCCCCCACGAATCTGCTCCGGGCTCGCATAGTCCAGGCTAAAGGCGCGCCGCAGCGTGATCGAAGCGTCCCCCGCCGGATCGTTCAGTATTCTCGCGATGCCGAAGTCCAACAACTTCGGCTCTCCGTCGGCCCCCACCAGAATGTTCTGCGGCTTCAAGTCGCGATGAATGATCAGGTTCGCATGCGCGTATTGAACGGCTGAGCAAATCTTTAGGAAGAGCCGCATCGGGTCCACCGTGATCTCCTTCAGATATGTCAATAGCGGAGCACCTTCGACGTACTCCATTACGAAGTTCGGCGTGTCCCCCGCGCCCGCGCTCGCGTCCAGCAGTCGCGCGATATTCGGATGCTGCAATCGCGCCAGGATCTGCTTCTCCAGCAGGAATCTCCGCAGCATGTCGCCATCCCCGCGCAACGGCCCGCTCAGCGCCGGCGGCAGCAACTTGATCGCCGCCATCATCGTCGCCTGCCCGTCCACACGCCTCCCCAGCCACACGACACCCATTCCCCCGCTACCCAGCGGCTTCACCAATTCCCAGGGCCCCAGCCGCGCCCCCGCCGCCAATCCCCCCAAACCTGCCACCGGCCCCTTGGCAAACAACTGCTCGGCACTCGCCGCCTGCCCCACCAGCTTCAACGCTTCCGCCAAAGCCTCCAGGTCGTCCCCCAGTCGGATCGTCAAATACTCTTCCCGCTCCGCAGTCGGTAGTTCCAGCGCATCGGCCAGACAATCGTCCACCCGCCGCCAGGTCTCCGGCTTCACGTCGACCCTCGCAACTGCTCATGCAGCCACACCCGCGCCACTGCCCAATGCCGCTTCACCGTCATCGGCGACACGTTCAACGCCTCCGCCGTCGCCTCCACACTCAAGTCAGCAAAGAACCGCATATCGACGATCGCCGCCTTCAACGGATCAAACTCCTCCAGTTTGGCCAACGCGTCGTTCAAGGCGATCACCAACTCCGGCTCACGCTCCCAATCGACACCACGCTCGATCGCCTCAGACAAACTCTCCGGTGTAATCCCCGCTCCGCGCTTTAACGACTTCCGCTTGCGCGCATGACTCACCAGAATCTGTCGCATCAGAAACGCCGCCACGCTAAAGAAGTGCTTCTGCCCCCGCGTCTCCAGCTTCCCCTGCCGTTGCAACTCAAGATAAAGCTCATTCACCAGCGAGGTCGGCCGCGTTCGGTTCGTCGTCGATTCCCCCGACAGCACGCCCGCTGCCATCCGGTGCAACTCGTGATACACAAGCCCCATCAGGCGATCGAGAGATTCCCGGTCCCCTCGCCCCCACTCCTCCAACAGACGCTCCGCGACAACATAATCCATAGCGTTGTTGTGAGTGTAACAAGCATGCGCAGATCCTCTCTATAGGACGAAAGTGCGGTCCGGCCAATTCATGGACCAATTTTTAAAACTTTTTTGGTCCCACCCCGCCGCCTCTTGCACTTCAGTTTCTAGAGGACGAAATCCATGAACTCAAAACTTCTCATTGCACTCACCGTCGGCTGTTTATCTCTGCCGGCAACCACCATCCATCAACAAAACTTCGAATCCGCTGCGCTCAACTCCGTTCCGTCCGGCTGGTCCGGCACCGGCGCGGCCGTCGAAAGCACAGGCGGTTTCAGCGCATTCGGCTTCGGCGCTCAACACCTGCGCAACAGCGCGAGTGGGTCACCCACCAGTACACTCTCCCTCACCGGCCTTGCCGCTCACTCTTCCATCACCATTTCCTTCGACCTCATCGTCTGGGATTCGATGGACACCGGTAAGATATTTGCCGTTGTCGCAGATGGATCCACGCTCCCTGGTTACCCGATCAACACTTCAAACTACTTCAACTCCAACCCATCCGGTTTCGACGGTCCGGGCACCCTGGTCTCGCCAGATGCTGTTAACTTCGGGAATCCGAATTTCGGGAATAGTTCAGGCTTCCGCGACCAAGGCCGTCGCGTCGGCAACATCACCTTCGCTCATTCTGCTTCAACGCTCACCATCAACTTCGGCTACAACACCGGCAATGTCCAGGGCGGCACCGACGAGTCCTGGGGCCTCGACAACGTCCTCGTCGCCGACAACAACGTCGCCAACACTTCCGGCGTCCCCGAACCCTCCACCTTCGCCCTCGCCGCTGGAGCCCTCGTCGGCCTCGCCGCCTACCGCCGCCGCAAATAGCAACCCCGCGTTATGGCGGATCGCCGTTACACTAGCTTGAGTAACCCGATTCGCCATGACGAAACACCAAATCCTCTCCAACATCCTCTCGGTCGGCATCGTGCCCGTTGTCCGCACTGCCACCGCCGAAGCCGCCATCCGTTCCATCGAAGCGCTCTACGAAGGCGGCATCACCACAGCCGAAATCACGATGACTGTCCCTGGTGCGATCAAAGCCCTCGAACAGATCGCTGCCAAGTTCGGTGACAAGATCACCTTGGGCGCAGGCACCGTTCTCGATCCCGAAACCTGCCGCATCTGCATGCTCTCCGGAGCAGAATTCTTCGTCACACCCGCCCTCAACCTCAAGACCATCGAGATGGCCAAGCGCTACTCCAAGGTCATCCTCCCCGGCGCACTCACCCCCACTGAAGTCTCCACCGCCTGGGATGCCGGCGCCGACATCGTCAAAGTTTTCCCCTGCGGCAACATGGGCGGCCCCAAGTATATTAAGGCTCTCAAAGGCCCCTTCCCACAAATCGAAATGGCCCCAACCGGCGGCGTCAACCTCGAAACGACAGCCGATTTCCTCAAGGCCGGAGCCTGCTCGGTCGCCGTCGGCGGCGAACTCATCGACGCCCAAACCATCAAAGAAGGCAAGTACGAAGTCTTCATCGAACGAGCGAAACAGTACATCGAAGTCGTCCGCAAAGCCCGCGCCGAAATGGCGCTAGGATAAAGACATGGCCGAAGTCTACCTCGACCTCACCCAGGAAGTCCGTATCCCCGACGACAACGATCCCGAAGTCCTTGCCGCCATAAAGCGCGGCATCAAGGCTGCGGACGAAGGCAGGCTTTACACAAGGGAAGAAGTCGAAAAGCACATCACGAAATGGCGTACAAAGGCCGCTACACGCCAGAAGCCCTAGCCGACTTTGAAGAGGTCACGGATTATGCGGAACTTCATTTCCCGGCTACCTTCGACCAATTCTTCACGGGTCTCCTCGATCAGATCGACTGGCTCGCTTCGTACCCGCGCATCGGCTCAATCCACGACTCCCAAAAGCTAGTCAGAAAAATTCAGTACTCGCCGTTTGTGGTCTACTACCGGATCGCCGAGCCGCAGCAACGAATCGACATCCTTCACATCTGGCACGGTGCCCGCCGCCTTCCCACGCCATAACGCACCCCCGTACCCCACCTCTCTTGCACGGTCGCCAGCGGCGAAGAACCTATCGACGCCAACATGAAGGTCGGCAACTACGAAGTGTTCACCGAACGCGCAAAACGATACATCGAAGTTGTCCGCAAAGCCCGCGCCGAAATGGCGCTAGGACAAAGATATGGGTGAAGTACTTCTCGACCTCTCCCTCGAAGTCCCGATTCCCGAAGATGATGACCCGGGAGTACTCGCCGCGATCGAACAAGGCCTCGACGATGTCCGTCATGGCCGCGTCTACACGCTGGAACAAGTAAGAGCGATCGTCTCTAGGTGGCATTCAAACTCCAGCTCACCGAAAGATTCCTAAGCGACTTGGCCGAGGTTGCAGATTACTCGAATACCCACTTCCCGGGCGGATCGGAAGTCTTTCTTCCGGCATTGCTCAGTCACATCGAGATCCTCGCTACCTATCCTCGCCTGGGCCCAGGCTTTCTCCGCGCTCAAGATGGCGCAAGCTTTCCCACGCGCCATTCCTGATCTACTACGAAGTTGTTGAGTCCCAAAATCGCATCGACGTCCTACACATCTGGCACGGTGCCCGCCGCCCGCCCACGCCCTAACCGACTCCCACGCGCCCCATCTTTCCCTGAGAACTTTCCCCCGCCCGCCCCACTCCCCCTGTGATGGGTGAATCTCCCTCGCCATCGAACTTCGAGTCTCTTTCCACAAAACTTCACGAGCCGCTGCTACCACCGCTCATTGCGGTCATCAGCGGCATTCTTTTTGTGCGGATATTGGGGTTCGATACAACCCTCGCTCTCGCCCTCGCTAGCGTCTCAGCGCTGCTCTGGCTTCTTGCGCGCCACAAGCGCGCCCCCCTCGCCGCCCTCCTCGCAGGCAACGCCATCATGCTCTGGCTCGCCGTCGCCAGCACCTCCGTCGTCGAATCTAAACCCAAGCCCGTCATGGATACCGAAGCCCGCGAAGTTGTCAGCGTCGAAGGCTGTATCGACTCTCTCCCCCAACGCGAAAACAGTCGCCTCTTTTTCCACTTCGCAGCGACCCCCACCGCCCGCCTGCGCCTCAGCTTCTACCTCAAACCAGACGAAGCTGCCCCCGACTGGCACTACGGCCAGCGACTCAAGCTCCCCCTGCGCCTCCACGCCATCCACAATTCCGGCAACCCCGGCAACTTCGATGCGGAGCGCTACTTCGGCCATCGCGACATCTATTGGAGCGGCAGCGTGGCCCGCGGCTACACTATCCAAATCCTCGATGGAAACTGCGGCAACGCTGCCCAGTCCGCCATCTACGCGACGCGCACCTGGCTCCTGCGTCGTGTGGAATGGGTGGGCCAGGGCGACCGCTACTTCACCGCCATCCTCGGCGCGCTGCTCCTGGGCGACAACGCCAAGCTCGAAGAATCCTGGACCGATAACTACCGCAAGACCGGCACCTACCACGCCATCGTCATCTCCGGCACCCACATCACAGTCCTCGCCGCAGCCCTCTTCTGGCTCCTACGATTACTCACTCTACGTCCCATGCAAGCCCACGTCATTTGCGCGCTCATGGCCATTGGCTACGCCCTCGTCTGCGACCTCAGCGCGCCCGTCGTCCGCGCCGCTGGCGGCTACTTACTCTTCCTCGGCGCGCGCCACTTCTACCGTCGTGGCCGCGTACTCAACTTACTCGCCGCCGTCGCCATCGTCTACTTACTCGCTGATCCCGCACAACTCTTTGAGGCCAGCTTCCAGCTTTCTTTCCTCGCCGTACTGACGCTCGCCACCCTCGCCGCGCCTCTCGCCGAAAACACCACCGCCCTCTGGCATCGCGCGCTCCACCGCCTGGACGAACGCAACTTCGACCGCGCAGAACCCCGCATAGCCGAGCGTCGACTGGAACTGCGCCTCGCCGTCGGCACACTCAGCCGTCTTACCAGCATCAATGAGTCCCGCCTCCAGCGCCTGACCGCTACATTCGGCTGGACCCTCATCGCCTCTCTCGATCTATTCCTAACCTCTGGCGTCGTCCTCATCGGCCTCTGCCTCCCCACGATCCTATTTTTCCACCGCCTCACCTTTTCCAGCCTCACCGCCAACCTCCCCGTCGTCGTCCTCCTCTCCCTCGCTGTTCCGCTCGGTTTCGCCGCCATCCTCATCGGTCCCATCCTCGCCCCCCCCTTGAGCAAGCTCCTTTACGTCTCGCGCGACGTCGTCGATTGGCACATGAGTTGGGACAAGAGCGCACGCATCCCCGACCCGCCCGCATGGATTCTCCTCGCCCTGCCCATCGCACTCATCGCGACAGCCTGGGTCGCCCGTCGCGCGCCCAATTGGGTGGCCCTCCCAATAGCAGCCTCTCTAACTCTCTTCGCATTCCTCGTCCTCCACCCCTACTCTGCGCATCCAGACCTGCGCCCCGGCCTCTTGGAGATAACCTCGATCGATGTCGGCCAGGGCGATGCCCTCTTCATCGCCACTCCCAGCGGCTTTACCGCTCTTCTCGATGCTGGCGGCTCCCGCTCCCCCCGCTTCGACACCGGCGAGTCCACCGTCTCGCCCTACCTCTGGTCTCGACACATTGCCCACCTCGACGCACTCATCGCGTCCCACGCAGATCAGGACCACATGGGCGGCTTGCTGGCCACGCTCGACAATTTCTCGCCGCGCGAGCTCTGGGTCAGTTGCAGCGTAACCGGTCCGCTATGGGACAAACTCAAAGCCAAAGCAATCGCGCAGAACGTGCGCATCGTCTACTTCGGCACCGGCGACCACGCCCGCCTCGGTGACCTCAGCGCCTCTGTCCTCTGGCCCCCTCGTGAGGAAGTAGTTACTAAGTCCAACTCCACCTCGCTCGTGTTACTCCTCGAGCACGGCCAGAAGCGCTTCCTGCTTACTGGCGACATCGATCAAAGCGTCGAAGCACGCCTCCTCGACAATCCCGCGCTCGGCCATCTCGACTATCTGAAAGTGGCCCATCACGGCAGCAAGACTTCCACCTCAGAACCTTTCCTCAGCCGCACCAGACCCGCTATCGCAGTTGTCAGCGCCGGCTACAAAAACTCCTTCAACCATCCGCACCCCAAAGTGCTGGAGCGTCTACAAAATTCCCACACGATGCTGATCCGCACCGACCACGCGGGCCAGATCAGCGTCTGGTCCGATGGCCAGCGCCTCTTCTCCGACAGCTATGCCCTGCGCGATCACTCCCCGCTTGCCTGGGTGCCCCTCCTTCAGGCCGTAGAATAAAAACTATGGCTAACGATTCATCCGACGAAGTACTCTGGCTCCTTTCCGGCATCGCCATTGGCGCCACACTGGGTCTCCTCTTTGCCCCGCATTCCGGCGAGGAAACTCGACACAAGATCAAAAAAGTCGCCCGCACAGGCACATCCAGCCTCCGCGAGCGCGGCGAGGACGTTTACGCCAAGGGGCGCGAACTCTTCGACCGTGGCCGCGATCTGGCCGACGAAGCGTCCAACCTCTTCGACCGCGGTCGCGATCTGGTCGACGGCTAGAAAGTACCCGAAAACATGACACTCGAATCGTTGCCCCCGTTCGTCAACGAGGCGTACCGTGACTTCTCTCTTCCTGAGCACAAGGCCGCAATGCTTGCGGCCTTGGCTCAGGTTCGCTTAGAGCTAGGCCGCGAGTACGATCTCCAGATTGCCGGCCACGCCGAAAAAGGCGGACCGGACAAACTCCTCAGCTACAACCCCTCGCTCACATCAGAACTCATCGGCATCCACCAAAAGGCCACGGCCGAGCAAGCCAATCGCGCTGTCGAAGTTGCCCACGCCTACTTCCCCACCTGGAACGCCGTTCCCCCCCAGCAGCGCTCCGCCCGCCTCTTCCGCGCCGCCGCAATCCTCAAGCGCCGCAAAAGCGAGTTCAATGCCTGGATGGTTCTCGAGTCCGGCAAGAACTGGCTGGAGGCCGAAGCCGACACCGCTGAAGCCATCGATTTCTGCGACTACTACGCCCGCCAGATGCTGCGCTACTCGCAACCCGAAACCCTAGTCCAAATGCCCGGCGAACACGGACAACTCACCTACCTCGGTCTCGGCGTAGGCGTCATCATTCCGCCCTGGAACTTCCCCCTCGCCATCCTCGTTGGCATGACCGTCGCCGCACTCGTCACCGGCAACACGGTCGTCATCAAACCATCCAGCGAAACTCCCACCATCGCCGCCAAGTTCATGGAAGTCCTCCACGAAGCAGGCTTCCCGCCTGAGAGCTTCCAGTTTCTTCCCGGCTCCGGCGCAGAGGTAGGTGACCTCATCGTCAGCCACCCCAGGACACGCTTCATCTCGTTCACAGGTTCCAAAGAAGTCGGTTTGCGCATCGTCGAACTCGCCGCCAAAACTCAACCCGGCCAGCGCTGGATCAAACGCGTCGTCGCCGAGATGGGTGGCAAAGATGCCATCGTCATCGATAGCCAGGCTGCCGATCTCGATGCCGCAGCCGCCGGCGTCATTGCCGCCGCGTTCGGCTTTCAGGGCCAGAAGTGTTCTGCCTGCTCACGCCTCATCGTCGACGAAAAGATCTACGATGAATTCGTCGCCAAACTCAAGCCCCTCGCCGAAGCCCTCAGCCAGGGCCCGGCCGACGACCCCGCAAACTACATGGGTCCCGTCATCGGTGCCAAGGCCGAAAAAACAATCCTCAACTACATCGAGATCGGCAAGTCCGAAGGCCGTCTCATCACCGGTGGAGCCAAGGCCCCCGGCCCCGGCCACTTCATCCAGCCCACCATCATCGCCGACATCGAATCCACCGATCGCATCTTTCAGGAAGAGATCTTCGGCCCCGTTCTTGCGGTCACCAAGGCCCGCGATTTCGATCATGCGATGCAGCTCGCCAACGACAGCGAGTACGGCCTCACCGGTGCCATGTACAGCGCCAACCCTGAGAAAATCGAGCGCGCCCGCCATGAGTTCTTTGTCGGCAATCTCTACATCAATCGCAAGTGCACCGGCGCGATGGTCGGCGCTCACCCCTTCGGCGGTTTCAACATGTCCGGCACCGATTCCAAGGCCGGCGGCCCGGATTACTTGCTTCAGTTTCTCCAGGGCAAATCGATCGCCGAGAAGCATCTGTAATCTACGATAAACTCACGCCATGACATCTCGTCGCGGTTTTCTAGCAGCAGGCCTCGCCGCCACCGCCCTGCCCCTCCACACCCTCGCAGCCCCACTCAAGAACAAAGTGAAGATTACCGACGTCAAGGTCATGATCGTCCGCGGCACCTGGGATTGGAACCTCGTAAAAATCGAGACGGACGCTGGCGTCTCCGGTATCGGCGAATCCTACTGGGGCCCCGGCGTCAAAGACCTTATCCTGAATCAACTCAAGCCCCTCATCATTGGCGAAGACCCTCTCAACGTCGACCGGCTCTACACCAAGATGCTGATGAAAAGCGCCGGTGCTGGCGCCATCGGCGGCGTCACCGTCACCGCTGCCAGCGGCATTGAAATCGCCTTATGGGATCTCGCAGGTCGCCTCCTCGACACCCCTGCCGTTAACCTCCTCGGCGGCAAGTTCCGCGACAAGGTCCGCTTCTATCGCACCCACCAGGTCATCAAACCCTACGACGACAAGAGCGCCTACCGCGACTACCTGGCGCAAGCCAAAGCCGACAAGTTTGGCTTCAACGCCTTCAAGTTTCAAGGCGACGGCATCCCGCCCGCCGCCGATCCAGACTACAAGGAAATCGGCCACGACCCCTACCTTCGCAACCTCACCCCCAAAGACCTCCGCCGCATCGCGCTCGGCATGGAATGGGTTCGCGAATTCCTCGGCCCCGATACCGACTTCGCCGTAGAAGCTCACTGGAAATACGACGTCAACGACGCCATCGCCATGGGCAAGGCCATTGAGCCCGTCAAACCCATGTGGATCGAAGACCCCGTTCCGCCCGATAACATCGAAGCGATGGCCCGTGTCACCCACGCGCTCAATATCCCGGTCTGTACTGGCGAAAATCTCTATGGCCGCCACGGCTTCCGCAAGCTTATCGAAATGCAGGCCACCAGCGGCGTCCACATCGACATTCCAAAATCCGGCGGCCTGCTGGAGTCAAAGCGCATCCACGATCAGGCCGACCTCTATTACATCTGGACCGCCGCTCACAACCCCGCCAGCCCCCTCGGCACCATCGCCAGTTGCCATGCAGCGGCCTCCATGCGCAACTTCCGGATCCATGAACTAGCCAAGTACATCGACTGGTGGCAGGACCTCGTCATCAGCGAGGCCCCCATCATCAAAGACGGCTACCACACCATCACTTCGAAGCCCGGCTACGGCGTCGAAATCAACCCCGACGTCGCCAAAGCCCACCTCGCGCCCGGCGAAGTTTGGTGGGGCTAACTACGCGAGTATCTCCCTGACGACACTCCCCGCCATATCCATCAGCCGAAAGTCATCCTCCCCATACCTAGCGACATCCAGCCAATGCCGTCCGCACTGACTGCAGCATCGGTCGTCCAGACTTGCCACGCTTCCGCAACCCAACACATTCCGACCGGCACAGACAACTTCATCCTGATTGGCAGCATATCATTGCAGATACGCATGTCTCTCATTAGACGCAGCCTTCTCGCCCTCCCCATTGCCTTGGCCGCACAGGCAAAAGCCCCACTGGTGGACACCCACGTCCACCTCTTCTCCGACAACCCCAAAGCCTACCCCACGCACAAGAACGCAACTTACGCCCCGCCCCCCGCCCCTGTCGAGAGCTACGCAGCCTTCGCTACCCAAGCGGGCATCACCCACGCGGTCATCGTCCATCCAGAGCCCTATCAGGACGATCATAGCTATCTGGAGTACTGTTTCGCCCACGAGCCGTCCAGGAATTTCTTCAAGGGAACGTGCCTCTTCGACGCCTTCCGCCCAAACACTCCAGCGCGCATGGACGCACTCATGAAAGGTTGGCCGGGCCGCATCCGCGCGCTTCGCGTCCATCGCACCCAGATTGACGCGCTCACCACTGGAGCCATCCACGACCGCCCCTTGGACGCCCCACAGATGCTCAGCACCTGGCGCGCCGCCGCCGACCGCGGCCTGATGATTCAGATGCACTTCATGCCCGCCTACGCTTCGCAGATTGCTGAGTTGGCAAGGCAGGTCCCCAACGCGACGGTCATCCTGGACCACCTGGGCCGCAACGGAATGGGTAGCGACTCTCAGTGGCTCGAAGTCCTGGCCCTCGCCAAACGACGCAACACGATCATGAAGTTCTCTGGCCTGAACTATTCTTCAAAGCAACCATGGCCGCACCTCGACGCGATGCCGAGAGTACGTCGACTCCTGGACGCCTTCGGCCCCGACCGTATGATCTGGGGCGGCCTCGGCATGAACATGGAGGAATTCAAAAAGGCCAACGAGCAGTTTGGAGAATTCTTCGCCTTCACCACGGAAGCCAATCGAAACAAAATCAAGGGCGGCACCGCAATTCGGCTCTTCGGCTGGTCAGCCTGATAATGCAGACTGGGACGGTTGCATCCTAAGAGTCAGTTGAAGCGCGCGAGGGATCTGTCGGACGGCTCTGGGAAATCAGTGATCCGAAGAAGCTGCTGGATGTAGGACTATACCGTTTCTCATTCAATCTTCGATTCGTACCGCTTCCCAATATGGTGCGTTGAAGCATTTTTCAACGACACCCCAGCAAATCGAAGGTATGGCAGTTCGTGACACGAACGATCGTTTGAGCAATGTTCTGAATCTGAGGTCAGTTGGACGAATTCCTCTACACCAGGCTGTTGAATCGCGGAACATAATTCGCCGCTTCTCATGCTTGGGCGTTATACGGATAAGTGGATTACTTTCCGGTCGCCCGTCAACAGCCCAAAGTGCAAGATCGAGGCTTAGACTTTCGAAGTCCAGTCGTGAGGGTTGTGTTGCAAAGATGCAGCTGGTTGATAGGCTGGAGCCGGAGGCAATCATGAGCCAGCGTCCGCTCGTGTTCAAATGGCGACATTTTGAGCCACAGATTATCCTCTTTGCGGTGAGATGGTACTTGCGATTCAGCCTGTCGTATCGGGACGTGCAAGGACTGCTTGCGGGGCGTGGCGGTGGATCATTTCACAATGTGGCGATGGATGCAGCGATTCGCACCGGAAGTAGATCAAGGATTGCGCCGTCATCTGAGACCGACAAATCGTTCCTGGCGGGTCGATGAAACCTACGTACGCGTCAAAGGCCGGTGGTGTTGTCTGCATTACGCTATCGACTCTGACGGCGCGTCTATCGAGTTCTTTCTCTCGGCCTTTCGTGATCTCGAGGCGGCCAAGAGCTTGTTCCGCCGGCCATTACGCAACAGTACCCACCCTCAGTCACGGGTAGTTAATACAGACTTGGCACCGACCTATACACCAGCCATACCGGCACTCCGACGATCAGGCGTCGTCGCCAAGCGGTGCCTTGACCGACCCGTCCAATACTTCAACAAAATCATTGAGCAGAACCACCGAGCCATCAAGAAACGAGTGAATGCCAAGCAAGGTTCTCGCGCATTCGGGGCGGCCCGGCGGACGAGTGATGGCTATGAGCTGATCCACATGATGCGGAAGGGGCAAGTCCGATGGCTGCCGGCTGACGGTGTCAAACGGCAGATCCAGTTCATCGCCAAGCTGTTTGGGCTATCGACGTAGACCAACGTTGCCCTTGTGTTTGTGGGCGATCAATCTGATCGATTATTTTTTGCAACACAACCCACTGGATATCTCGCAAGTTCCACCAGGCAAGTCGTTTATATTGGGAACACGCCGATATTCTGTAAGATCGCCGAGGGTCTGGGAATTCAAAGTATTCTTCACATGGGTCACCGGTCCACCTGTGTGAAACTGGCTTCGTTCGGATTCCAGAGCATCGGAGATTCTAAACTTGGTCTGCGACACTTATGATTCTTCTAATTCTGTTTCAGGCACAGACGCCACCAGCGGTGAGTATGGACGCCCTATGGGCCGCAACCCAAAGCGTCTTCGCCTCGTTCATCCATCAAGTTCCGTACATCGTCATCGGGATCGTATTGTTTTTGCTCTTCGTCCTTGGCGCAAAGGCCACCCGCCGGCTCTTTTTGGAGGCCGGAGAGCGAACCAGATTCCCGGATAATGTAGCCGCGATCTTGAGCCGCCTGGTGTCCACCGCCATCATGGTTCTGGGCCTTTTTGTTGCGGCGGTGGTGATCTTCCCCGCGTTCAAGCCGGGCGATCTGGTGACGGGCCTCGGGATAACGTCGGTGGCGATCGGGTTCGCGTTCAAGGATGTTTTGCAAAATTTCTTCGCGGGCATCCTGATCTTGTGGCGGCAGCCATTCGTAGTGGGTGATCAGATTCGAGTGCATGACTTCGAAGGAACGGTTGAGGAGATCAACACACGTTCGACGCGAATCCTAACCTACGACGGCGAGCGTGTGATTTTGCCCAATGGCGACGTATACGTGAGTCCGATCATCGTCCGCACAGCGTTTCCCCACCGTCGCATCCGTTTCTCCGTCGCGATCGGCTACACGAATTCAATCGAACAAGCGCGCAGCGTCATTCAGAGTGTGTTGGCGCGAACCGAAGGCGTCCTGTCCGATCCAGAGTGCCTTGTGTACGTCACGGATTTGGCTGCTTCGAGCGTTAACTTCACGATCTATTTCTGGACCAAGGCCGATCAGGCAAACGTACTCGCGGTGCGTGATCGGGTGGCTACGGGGATTAAGCTGTCGCTGGACGAAGCCAAAATCGACATGCCCGATCCGAATACCACGGTGATTTTTGCCCGCCAAACCCGAACAGGCAACCAAGGCGAGCCATCACTTGCGATCACAGCTGAGATTCCGCCCACCTACGACATCGGATTGCAGCGCGAAGGGGATTCTCGTGAAGGTTGATAGGCGGTGCAGCTTGACGATCAATGGTAGCGCGTGGAACATTCAGTTTGCCATGTACGAGGCTGGCGACTCGCTAAGCCGCGAGACGGACACGGAATTCGTACTTTGGCCGACCCGTTCCAGCTCCCTGCCGATTTGCGATGCGAGTAGAACCGAGGCGTATCGGTTAAGCACTAGGGCGATCTAATCGCTCCCAGTCTGCGCAGAACAGAGGTTATCGTTAATCCCTGAGCAAACACGGAAAAAGCAACTACGGCAAAACTGATCGTTACAATGGCCTCGCGTTCTGGAAGTTGTTGAGGAAGGCCGAGAGCCAACGCAAGTGCAACGGCGCCACGCATTCCACCCCAAAAAAGAACGTGTTGGTGTTTCAACGCCACGCGCAACGAGGAGCGGGAAAACAGTAAGCAGCAGGGATAGATTGCCACTGCTCGGCCTAGCATCACCACAACGATCGCAATGAGAGCTGCATGCCACACGGTCCTAAAGTTTTGGTGGGCTTCGTGCATTCCTATCAATAGAAAAACTAACGAGTTGGCGACAAAGGCCGCGTACTCCCAGAATGCGTGAACAGCCTCTTCGCCTTTTTCCGAGATCTGTCCGAACAATTTTAGGTTGCCCATGATAAGGCCACTGGTGATCGTGGCCAAAACACCAGACAATCCGAAGTGTTCGGCAAGCAGAAATGAACCGTAAGCGGCGACGGTAGTAAATGTAATCTCAGCGAGATGATCTTCGGTTTTTCCGGCCAGCATGAGTGCCGCAGTGGAGACCACCATTCCGCACAGAATTCCGCCTCCAATGGATCTCACAAGGGTGGAAGCGACCGCGACTGCGCTTAAGTGCTCTCCTGAAGCGATTGCGACAACAACGCCGAACGCGATTGCTGCCGTACCGTCGTTGAACAGGCTTTCGGCCTCAATGAGCACCAGCAAGCGGCCTTGAGCTTTAGCTTCTTTAAACGTTGCGATGACGGAGACCGGATCGGTTGCGGCGATTAAAACTCCAAAAACGAGGGCGCTCATCCAGCCCCAATCCGCAAGGTAGCGCATGCCTATCGCCGTTACGCCAGCCGAGACTACCACGCCGAGAGTTGCCAAGACTAGAACTACGGGAAAATCGCGCCGAAGCTGGTCCCAGTGTAGATAAAAAGCTGCCTCGAACAGAAGTGGAGGGAGTAGAACAGTAAAAATCAATTCCTTAGTCAGACTAATGCTGGGCGCAAACGGCAAAGCGGCCAGACCGATTCCGGCTATGACAAGGCCGACGCTATAAGGCAGGCGAAGGCGGCGCGTTAACATCGCAACGACCGCTGCGAGGAGAAGTAACAATGCGCCGGTTTGAACGTCCCATTCCATTTTGTTAGCGAAGATTCAGATTGTTAATGGCGACTTGGTTTGCTAACGCTGGCCGAGCTTGGGATCGCATCCATCGGCTGAACTTTCACCGCGTTCACCGTGAGGTCCGCTATTCCCAGGCTTGTCTGGAGGCTGTGCTGGACCATCGTTATCGGAACATCCCCCAAGCTTTGAGCCGCCTGATAGTGAACGGTTATAGAAATGCCCTCAGGGTCTCTCAAGGCGACAGAAAAATCATGGATAGGCGCGTCCGAGGAAGGCCAAATGCCCTGCAGTGCCGGGCGAACTCTGTCTAACACATCTTTATGCATTTCACCGATAGTCCTTTTTGTCGCGACTTCTAGAACTGGTCGCGTCAGGCGTTCCATGATGGCGGCCAACTCACCTTTACTTGCAACGGCCTCGACCGAAAGCTGAACATCTTGACCCGTTCGGCGCATTAACTCCTGACGTGCCTCGGCCACTTTTGCTTCAAGAATAGGTTTGGTCGAAATTAGATGGATGATTATCCCTTCCTTCCCAATGCTCACCTGCTGCGAGACAAGGATATCTGGAGGGACTAGGTGCTTCAGTTCTTCCTGAACGGCTCCTCGCGTAAGCGTTTCGCGCGTAACCGCAAGCAATGCTTTACGCAGCGGTACCGACACGGCGGCGAGCAACATTACAATCATCAGGATGCGCCACCGCAACTGCCCGCCTTCTGATAGCATTCGCCCAAGTGGACCGTGTGAAAAGAGACGCCCCAGAAAATTGTCTCTTCGGGAAGCAATCACCATCGTTCGAATTTCGGTGGTATCCAGACCCACTAAGAAAAAGACAAAAAACGCGCTTGCAACAATGGCGACGAGATTGGTTAGGAAGAGAAGCCCGGCGCCGCCCATAATCTCAAGGTTTGCCCCACTCCCCAATCCAAAGCCTATGACGCACAGGGGCGGCATCAGCGCTACGGCGATGGCGACTCCGGGCAATGCGGTTACACCGTCGTCGGTTCCGCGCGACACCACAACCGAACCCGCCAGTCCCGACAGAAGTGCAATCCCCAAATCAAGCAGATTGGGAGTTGTTCGGGAGAGAATTTCGGGAGTGGCGGAATGAAACGGCAACAGCCAGACCAAAAAACCAGAGAACGCAATCGCCACCGCAATGCTAACCACTAGGGTGAGTACCGCTTTAATCCCCAACAAAAGATCCCCGATAGCCAGCGCCATGCCGGTGCCCATGATCGGGCCCATGAGCGGAGAGATGAGCATGGCACCGATAATCACCGCCGGGCTGCTCTCGACCAATCCGAACGTAGCGATGCCCGCTGCGAAGAAGATTTCAAGCCAATAGCTCAGGCTGGCGATTTCGGACGCTGCAAAAATCTGTGCGTAAACCTTGGGTTTCGTTCCCGCCTGAATGCCGAGCCAGGTCTGAAGCTGACGGGAGCGATTAGCGTACTCCGCTGGAATGTTTTCAGAAGTATTCGTGTTTCCAGTATGCCGCAAACGGGCTGCTCCGCGAAACCCAGTCCGGCGGTCATTTCTTTGTCTCAGTCTATTCTCCAACATCGCTCGATTTGAGGTGGCTCTCGACTTGGCCCTTAAGATATTCAGCTATCTTGTGCAATCCTTCTTTTCAGCACCATTCGGTTAAACCTATGTTCCGGACTGTTTTCGCTTCCTGGTTCCGAGGAGTCTTCCCGCGCGGCTCCCCAGTGACCGGGTTTGGCTGCCGCAAAAGTGGAAGAGGTCGCGCATGCGTTCTCCCCCTTGTCCCTGTGCAATGAGGGCAGCTTTGCACAATGTAGCCTCCACGCATGGTACGGGGCTTGCTTATAATTAACAAAAAATCAGAAAAATCCCGATAATGGGTGTAACCTAGACCAAGTGAACAACGTCAACAGTGGTCGCCTTCAAGACGAACCTGACTGTACCCGGCAGTTTCGGGCAGGGATTAGCGTCTTCTTTCCAGCATTCAACGACGCGCCATCGTTGCCATCACTGCTGGCAACGACAATGGCGACGCTCCGTCGGGTTGCATCTGACTACGAGGTTATCGTTGTCAATGACGGCAGTAGCGACAACACCGCTGAAGTGCTCAATCGGCTGGGGCTAGAACATCATCCCTATCTGCGAGTCATTACTCATGAAAGGAATCAGGGCTACGGTGCCGCCCTGCGCAGCGGTCTCGCCGCCGCCACCAAAGAGTTCATCTTCTATACAGATGGCGATGGCCAATACGACCCCGCCGAGCTCTCGCGACTCCTCGAAGCAGTCACGCCCGAAACCGGCTTGGTCAACGGATATAAGTCCGAACGCAACGATCCTTGGCACCGCGTACTGATCGGAGCTCTGTACAATCGCTTTGCGCGATGGCTTTTCCGAATTCAGCTCCGCGACGTCGATTGCGACTTCCGCCTGATCCGACGAAGCGCGCTGGATCTATCTCAGTTGCGCTCCACGGGCGGAACCATCTGCATCGAGATTGTGCGAAGCCTGGAGTTGAGCGGCGCGCAGGTCATCGAACTACCGGTTCACCATTATCCCCGGCTGCACGGGCGATCACAGTTCTTCCGCATCCCGTCCCTTGCGAACACCTTCGCGCAACTTTGCTCTCTTTTTGTCCGGCTGGTCGCCATTCCGGCTATCGTCGGAGGAATCACGAGTGATTCCACGAATGCTGCCAACTCTCGCAGGCGCACCCAATTTTCCCATTGGACAGTGGCGGCCTTCATGCTCTTCTGCGTAACCGCGCTGTCCCTGATGACCTATGGGCGAGCCCTTGGCCTACCGTTCATCGCCGATGATTACGTCCAGATCCAACTCAGCCACGACTATGGTCCCATTGCCAACTGGCCAGCCCTCTTTCACGACGCCCTCTATCGCTGCCGCGCCACATCCTTGGTTTTGACGTACTGGACCGAGCGTGCTTTTGGGCTGGGCCCTTTCGTCTTTAATCTATCGAGTTTGTTGCTGCACATCATGAACTCGTTTCTCGTCTTTGCGCTTGGGCTTTGGCGGCCAATCGGATGGAAAGTCTCGGCGCTTGCGGCGTGCTTCTTCGCCGTGAGCCAGCGGCACAGCGAAGCGGTTGTCTGGTATGCGGCCATTCCTGAACTTCTTGTGTTTCTGTTCTCCCTCTCCAGTTTCTTGTGCTGGGTGCACTGGCTCCGATCAGATACGCGTCCCGTCAGGTTCTACGCGGGTGCGCTTGGCTTTTTCGCGTTAGCACTATTGTCGAAAGAATCTGCCGTCGCCGTTGCTCCGCTATGTGTCCTGGCAATTTTTGTTCCACCTGGACGTGGGCTTAAAGACCTTGGATTTACCGCACCGTATTTCCTGGTCAGCGGTGTCTATTTCGGTCTGGCATTCGGAGCACGCGATACTCATCTACATTTCAATGACGGAACGTTCTCCCTGGGCGCACCTGTCTTGGCGGTGTTAGCTCGCAGCGCTGGCGGATTGCTTGGGGTTTGGGGAATGGTGGCATTGATTGCCTTCGCGGTCTGGAGACCACGTCAGTGGCGAGTTCTTTTATCAATTTCCGCAGCCTGGATGATTATCACGCTGCTGCCCTATAGCTTCCTCACATACATGCCTCGCGTGCCGAGCCGCCACACGTACTTGGCCAGCGTTGCGCTGTCCCTGATTGTCGCCGCTTGGTTCGTCACCCTTCGGGAGTGGAGTATCGGCCACAAACAGGGTTGGATCGGTGCTGTCGTTGCCGCATTGATCGTCCTCCACCAGGCCGGCTACGTTTCGACAGTGAAGTATGAACAGTATCTCCTCCGAGCCGAACCAACCGAAGCTCTTCTGCGCGCCGCACGCCGATTCAATGGGCCCGTCTACGCGAAGTGCTTTCCATACTCGCCTGTAATCGCAGAGTTCGCTCTTAAACTTAGGTCGCAGAATGCTGTACTGCTCACTGGCGAAGATGCAGAGAGACAACCAACCGCCATAGATTTCTGCAATGGCGTGGCTCATAACTAGTGCAAAGGCCTTCGACGGGAAACCACTGATCAGGAAGCGGGCAACTTCGAACTTGCACTTCCTGCGCCTTAATTGCAAGTAAACGCCGGTCCCGGCCAGTAACATGAAGGTGGGCACAGAAATGTGTGATCCAGCGCGTGAAGAACAAGATCGGCGTGGTCTGAGCCAGATCCGACGGATCGAAATGCTGACCTGCGGCCCGTAAGCAATCCAGCACGTCCTCAAGTGCCATCAGGATCATCACGAGCCTCGGCAGGATATCGAGGATTGGATCCTTGGGCGCATCTCGGAAGATACAACAGGTGCTATCGGACTCGGGACTGTCATGAGATCTCCGATCCGAACACACCACACGATTCCAGCTCCCTCATCGCGGAGCGTAGAGCGATCGCCGTCGGAACATGGGCAATGCCGCATTTCTTCAGTTGGACGTATAGTCGGCAACGCGCTCAAGATTGGGTGAGCCGTTAGGGCTCGATCCCAATTGGGTCATTGACCGCACCGCTGATGCGCTGCTTAAAGCCAAGGTATCGCTCCGTCGTTTGAACGAAGACGTGCCCCAGCAGGAAATGGATCTGCTCAAGCTCTCCGCCGTGAGCGTGACCCAGCTTTGCGCAGGACCGACGGAAGTCACGAGGCGCAAGCTTCGCCATTCCGAGCTTGTTCGCATAGTCCTTCACAACGCGCCACACAACACGCTCCGTAATTCCATCACCCCACCACTTGCCTGCTCGGCATACACATCGAAACAGCTTTTCGTCTGAAAGGGACGCTGCTTCGGTCCATAGATCGACCGCACCCTTTACCCAGTCAGGCATGGGCGCCGTCCGGATGTGGCGGCCCTTGCCAACCAAGTCGACGATGGCCCAGTGTGCCTCTCGCTGCTGAAGGTGTGAGAAAGCCAAATCAGCCAATTCTCTCCTCCACAATCACACTTGTCCAGATTAGCGATTGAAGGGTTGTGGTGACGGGGAGGAGCGGGAGGAGCGAGAGGGCGAGAGGTGAAAGCGGTGACACTGCGGAAGTTGTCAACGCCAGTGAGACAGTGAAGCGATTTAATTAGAGAGTTTCTTTTGGTGTTTGGATGATTTCCTGAGGAGGATTGATCCAGACAGCGTTGGGGAGCGGGTGTGGACTTGGGGCCTTGCGGACGAAGCGTTCCGGGAACTTGGCGAAGGCAACGGCTAGAGTCTGCTGGCGGACTTGGATCATTTCGGCTGCCTGCCCGTAATGAACCTGTTGCGGAGTCAGCCACGCAATGCCGGAGTGCCGATGCTCATTGTTGTACCACTCAAAGAAGGTCTGGCAGAACTGGCGGGCATCCTCGATGCAGCCGAAGCGGTCGGGGAACTCGGGTCGGTATTTCAGGGTCTTGAAGTGGCTTTCCGAGTAAGGATTGTCGTTGGAGACATGGGGACGGCTATGCGATTTGGTGACGCCGAGATCGGCCATTTTTAAAGCGACCAACTTCGATGCCATCGCCGCGCCGTTGTCGGCGTGGATGGTGAGTTGAGCGGCCGGCACTTTTTGCCGATGGACCGCTTGAGCGATCATCTTGCGTGCGAGATTGCCGCTCTCCCGGGGAGCGATCATCCAGGCCACGGTGTAGCGGCTGAAGACATCGAGGAGGACGTAGAGGTAGAAATAATTCCACTTCGCCGGGCCGCGCAGCTTGGTGATGTCCCAACTCCAGAGTTGATTGGGAGCCGTTGCGAGTAACTCCGGCTTCTTGTAAGTAGGGTGACGGAGCTGATCGCGCCGTTCCTTGATTTCGCCAGCCTGATCGAGCAGACGATACATCGTCCGGGACGAGCAAAGATAAGTGCCCTCGTCCAATAGCTTGGCGTAGACTTGCGGCGGTGCCTGATCGGCGAAGCGTTCCGAGTGCAGCGCGGCAAGAACCGCTTGGCTCTCAACCTCGCTCAGTGCCCGCAGCGGCCGGTGCGGTGTAACTGGCATCTTCACGGTGGGTCTGCGCCAACGATAGAACGACGCACGCGCCACCGACAGCGCGGCGCAGGCGGCCAGGCAGCTGGATTGCGGCACCAGCTTGAGTACGGCAGTCATTCGCCAATGCCTTTGGTCTCCGGCAAAGAGATGCCCAGCAGCGTCGCAACTTTTTTTTGAACATCAATGATCAGGCTGGCTTGTTCCAGTTTCTGTTCCAGCCTTCCAACCTGGGCGCGCAGCTTGGCGATCTCCTCATCGCGGGAGTCGCGGATCGGCTTGCGCCCACGCTTCTGCCCAAGGGCGCTGAGCGCGCCTTCGCCCCGCTGGCGCCGCCACTCGGCCAACTGCGACGAATACAGACCCTCCTGACGGAGAAGCGCGCCAACGCCGCCTTCTTCCTTGGCTGCATCGGCCCGCTCTAGGATCGACAGCTTGTATGCCGCGTTGTATTTCCGGCGCTGCGCCTTGGCGCGGACCTCCGGGTTGGGGGGCACCGCGCTGGCGGGCCTTGCGCTCCGCTCGGCCTCCCTGCGCTTCAGGCCCGCCAGCGCATCCGTTGCTTCTTCTTGCTTCTGTGACACTGTGCTCATCATTGTGATCCATTTTCTCCGCCCTCCGATAGGGTGTAATTTCGCCTAAGAAATATGTCTCATTGATGTTGGCACGGAGGGCTGCGCTAGGTTGGAAGCTGAGTTCCGCCAAGAACGAGCAACCAAGTCAAGCGAGGTCACCGCATGAATCGAGTATCGAGCATTTTCAGCCAGATCGTTGGAATGGTGCCGCGCCGTCTGTTTGCCGACATCGTCCACAAGCGGCAAGGCGAGCGGCACGCCCGGGGCTTTAATTGCTGGACACAATTTGTGTCGTTGCTGTTTTGCCACCTGGGCGGAGCAAAAAGCCTGCGCGAAATCACAGGGGGCATGGCCGCCGCCGAAGGCAAGCTGAGGCATCTCGGCATCACCGGCGCGCCCAAACGTTCCACGTTGGCTTACGCCAACGAACACCGCGATTGGCGCATCTACCAGGATCTATATCACTCCCTGGCCGGACACTTCCGCACCCAGCACAACTGCCAACCGGCGAAACTCCGCTACGGTGCCAAGTTACTCAGCATCGACGCGAGCGTCATTCCGCTGTGGGTCAAAATGCTGGATAAGGATCATTGGACACGCGCCAAAGGGGCGGGCAAGCTACATTTGGTGCTGGACCACGACGGCTATCTTCCGCACTACGCCGTAGTAACGGAGGAACGGGAGTCCGATCTCAGCGTGGGTCGCGAGATGGACTTCCCGCCGGGTTCCATCGCCGTGTTTGATCGCCGCGATTTATAAAGAACGCTGGCAGATCAAACTATTCTTCAAAGCGCTCAAGCAATCCACGCGGATCAAGACTTTCATCGGCATCAGCGCCAATGCGATCCTGACGCAAATCTACACCGCCTTAATTGCCATGCTGCTCATCAAGTACCTGCAGCTCAAGAGCAGCTTCGCTTGGAGTCTGTCAAATCTGGTGGCACTGCTGCGCCAGCAAATCTTCGTCTACCGCGCCATGTGGGACTGGCTAAATGATCCATTCCATGCCCCACCCTCGGTTCTCAACCTGAATCAAACCGAGTTGGAGTTTAGCGGCTAGGCAAAGCGGCGAACTTGGACAGCAGAGGTCGGAAAACTCCGCTAATGGCGCTTCGCTCCCACTGCCCCCAACCTGGTTTGCCCAAATACGCCAATCTGCGGACTTGGCCCTATCCTTTCAGCATCCCAAACGCCCCTCAGTTCCTAATTTGGACAGCAATGCACCCCGCCAGGACTAGCACGCCAATCACTCACACAAAAGTCTTCATTTGCCCCAGCCTCTCAACATTAAGCTTTTCACGGTCACAACGATTTTGCAGCTATATCTCCATTGATTGCAGCACTCACCCGCCTCAATTACATTAAGGCCACCATCGGCCCAGTTACAGTCAAGCCATGGAAAACCAGCCAACTGACACCCCAATTACAGATACACCGACACCCCCGCCCATCTCCGCCGCCCGCCTGGCCGCCAACCGCGCCAACGCTCGCCGCTCCACCGGTCCCCGCACTCCCCAGGGCAAAGCCCGCTCTGCCTCCAACTCGCTAAAGCATGGCCTATTCAGCCTCGAAAACTTCGAGGATTTCATTCACAATCACGACGTCGGCTTGGCGGTCGTCGACAATCTACTCGCCGAATACGATCCAGTCACGCCGACGGAAAACATCCTCGTCCACCAGCTCGTCCACTTCCAACTCCGCTTCCTCCAAATGGAGCAGTTGCTCAACCTCGCGATGTCCGGCACCGCCGAGGATTTCATTGCCCGACCAACTGCCGGCGTCCAAATCATCTTTCGCGAACTGGATCGCTACTCCAACAAGATCGTCAAAACCATTAAAGCGATTCGCGAAGAGCAACTCCGCCGCGACTCGAATACAGAAATCGAACCCATCGCCGACTTGCCACCCCTCCCCGAACACGGCCCCGATCTAGATACAGATCCGGCTGCCGCCCAAGCGCGAAAAGAATCGAATCGCCTAACTGGACTGACCATTTTCCGTTGCTTCGGTGAGCGTCTTATGCGCAGATACGGTCCTTCGCACTCCGTCCTCAACCAGGAAGAATTGAGTGTAGCGGTGAATAACGAGGCCCTCGCAATAGTCGATCAGATCTATCCACCCGCTGGAAGTTGAAACTGAAAAACGAAGCCAAGCAAAATAGGTTTTTATCCGTGCGAACCCGTGTGAATCCATGGCTACTCCTGCCGCTTTCGCACGCAGGCGGCCACATAGCCCCCACAGTTCTTCGACAACCGAATCCGCATCTTTCAATCTCACACCCAAGCCTCGCCTACAAGGCGGCCGCCCCCGCAGCCGCTTTGACCTCGAATTGACATGCCCCAACTTCTGCGAAATAGTCTAAGGATGCAGTCAATTGTCAGGGTCCTTCTCATTTCCATCGTCATATCCGCCGCCGCGTTTGCGCAGGATGCTCGCGGTACCATTCTTGGGCGCGTCACAGACGCCACTGGTGCCAACATCCCCAACGCACCAGTCAAAGCCCTCAACAGCGCCACCGGCGTCACTCTCTCGGCCACTTCCAACGCCGACGGCAACTTCCTTCTGCCCTACCTCCTCCCCGGCAAATACTCGCTTTCAGTCGAATTGTCTGGCTTCAAAAAATTCGTCCAAAACGCAATCGAAGTCCGCATCGGTGATCAGGTCGAACTCAAAATCGCTCTCTCCGTTGGCGACGTCAAGGAGACCCTCGAAGTCTCCGCCGCCACTCCCCTCCTCAACACTGCAGACTCCAACCTCGGTCAAGTCGTCGATGAGCGCCGCATTACTGAGTTGCCCAGCTTCGCAGGCAACGCCATGGACCTGGTCCACCTCGCTCCTGGCACCGTCAACGGAACCAACCTCCGCCTCCGCAAGGCCCCCTTCAACTCCGCCCCTTCCCAGTTCTCCACCGACGGCAGCGCCAACAACCAGAACGAATTCCAGATCGATGGCATCTCCAACACTTACTCCGACGGCACTCAGCCCCGCGTCGCGTTCTCGCCGCCCCAGTTCTCGCTCTCCGAGTTCAAGATCCAGACCGCCGCCTTCGATGCCGCCGTTGGCCACACCATGGGCAGCGTCGTCAATGTTTCAACCAAAGGCGGCACCAACAATCTTCACGGCGAACTCCATTGGTGGTTCCGCAACAAAGCCTTCGACACGCCCACAATCTTCCAGAACCGCTCCGGCCAATCCCCGGCCCAGTACACCGACAATCGCTATGGCTTCTCCGCTGGCTCGCCCATCATCATCCCCAAACTCTACAACGGCAAGAACAAGACCTTCTGGTTCTTCGGCTACGAGGGCAACAAGTTCCAGGATCCCGGCAATCAAGCCGTCTCCACCGTCCCCACCGACAAGGTCCGCAATGGAGACCTTTCCGACTACCTCAAACTCGGTGCCAATTATCAAATCTACGATCCAGCCTCCACCGTTCTTCAGCCCAATGGTCAGTTCACACGGTCGCCTTTCGTCGGCAACATCATTCCCGCAAATCGGCTCAACCCCATCTCTCAGGCGATTCTTAAATCCTGGCCCACCCCCAATCAAGCGGGCACCTCTGACTTCCGAAACAATTTCTTCCGGTCTTCTAAAGCTCTCGAAGAGTATTGGACAACCATCGGTCGCATCGACCACACCTTCTCCGAGAAGCACCGCATCTTTGTCCGCTGGCAGCGGGACTACTGGCAGGAGGACAAGAACCGCTTCCTCTCGGCCAATGACAACGTCACCGGCGTCGTCCTCAATCGCATCAACCGGGGCATCGCCTTCGACGACGTCTACGTCTTCAGCCCCAGCCTCTTGATGAACTTCCGCTACGGTCTGACTGCTCAGGAATTCCCCGAACGACGCGTCTCCAAAGGCTTTGATCTCTCCAGCCTCGGCTTCTCCTCGGCCCTCACCAGCCTCATCCCCAAAGACCTCGCCACCTTCCCGCGCGTCAATGTCAACCCCTTCACCGCCCTCTCCAACTGGGAATCGGGTGACGGCCTCACCTCGTCGGTCACCAATCACTTCAATCTCAATTTCACAAAGCTCCTCGGCAAGCACAACATGCGCTTCGGTGTCGACTATCGCGTCTATCGCGAGTTCCGCAACCGCTATATGAACGACATCTCCCCCAACCTCAACTTCGCCGCCACCTACACATCGGCGTCCAACGTTGCCGCCGCTCCGCAGCTCGGTGGCGAAATTGCGAGCTTCCTCCTGGGCGTCCCCGGCGGCAACATGGACCGCACCGCCTCCTATGCCGAACAGGACAAATACTGGGCAGGCTACTTCCAGGACGACTACAAGCTCAGCAGGCGCCTGACTCTAAATCTCGGCCTCCGATATGAGTATGAGACCCCCATTACCGAGCGCTTCGACCGCGCCGTCACGGCCTTCGCCTTCGGCGTCTCCAATCCAATTGAGGCTCAGGCCAAAGCCAACTACGCCAAGCAGCCAATTCCCGAACTGCCCCCCGACCAGTTCACAGCAAAAGGCGGCCTCACCTTTGCCAACGTCGGCGGCAATAGTCGTAGTTACTACAACGCACCCAGGACCAATTTCCAACCTCGAATCGGCCTCGCGTATCAGTTGAATCCCAAAACGATCATCCGCGCCGGCTACGGCACCTTCTTCGGTTCCATCGGCGTCAATTACACCAACACAGTCCAGACCGGCTTCTCCCAGTCGACCCCCATCCAGGCCTCGCTCGACAACGGCCTCACCTATCAGGCAACTCTGGCAAATCCCTTCCCGGCTGGCCTCATCGCCCCGGCAGGCTCCTCCAATGGCCTTCGTACAAACCTTGGTCAAAACATCGAAGTCTTCGATTCCAGCCGCAAAGCCCCCTACGCGCAACGCTGGTCCTTTGGCTTTCAACGCGAGCTCGTTCAGAAGTTTGTTCTCGAGATGTCCTACGTCGGCAACCGTGCAACCCGCCTGCCCGTCTTCCGTGATCTTAACGCGTTGCCCAACCAGTACCTCTCAACCTCTGCGGTCCGCGATCAAACTACGATCAACTACCTCGCGGCAACCGTGGCCAACCCATTCCGTGGCCTCGATAGCGTCAGCGGTGCCAACATAACGCGTACTCAACTCCTGCGCCCCTATCCGCAGTTCGGCAACGTCAACCAGCTCCAACCCATTGGCTATTCCTGGTACCACTCACTTCAATCGCGCCTGGAGCGCCGCTTCGCCCAGGGCTTCACCATCCAGCTCTCCCACACCTGGTCAAAGTCAATGCAAGCTACAGAGTTCTTGAACACCGGCGACCCTCGCCCATCAGAAGTCGTTTCCGACCTCAATCGCACCCACGCCTGGCGCTCCTCCGGTATTTATGAGTTGCCCTTCGGCCGCGGTCGCCACTACGGCGCATCCATGAACCGCTTCGCCGATGCAATCGTCGGCGGTTGGCAGCTCAACGGTGTTTGGCAAAACCAGTCTGGCGCTCCGCTCGCCTTCGGCAATCGCATCTTCAACGGCGACCTCAGCCAAGTCCTGCTACCCGTCAACGAGCGCTCTGTCGACCGTTGGCTGCGTGTTGTCCCGTCCTCAACCAATCCTAATGCAGTGGTGCCATACGGCTTCAACAGCATCTCAGGCCAACAGTTGGCCTCCAACCTTCGCAAGTTGCCCGTCCGCTTCGCTGGAATCACCGGGCCCGGCCAGAGCCGCTGGGACTTCTCAGCGATCAAGAACTTCAAGCTCAATGAGCGTTTCGTAACGCAGTTCCGCGCCGAAGTCTTCAACGCCATGAATCACCCCAACCTCGGAAACCCGACGCTCGACCCAACCAGCGCGTCCTACGGCATCATCACCAGCCAGGACAGTCCGCGCTCCTGGCAGTTCGCCCTCCGGATCAGCTTCTAAACTGGTTCTTGGGCAACTCTTACTTTCAACTGACAATCATGGCGGCCATCTGGGGTAGTTCCTGGATGGCCGCTAGCATTTTGTCCCGCAACCAGATCCCGGCTATTTACTCCAGCCTCGGACGCTTCACCTTCGGAGCACTCGGCCTGCTGCTCATCATGTCCCAGATGCGCCCCTGGCCTCGCCCATCGAAAAGCATCGCCTGGCGTCTTGTCGCCATGGGCTTCTTCGGAGTCTTCGCCTACAATATTTGCTTCTTCAACGGCCTCCGCACCGTCCCCTCAGGCCGCGCCTCACTGATGGCCTCGCTCCAACCCTCGCTAGTCTTTCTCTACTCCCGCATGTTCCTCGGCGACAAGGCCACGCCCCTCAAACTCTGTGGCCTCGCCCTCAGCCTCTCCGGCGCAATCCTGGTCCTCACTCAAGGCGACCCGGCCAGACTCTTCGCCAGCGGCCTGGGCACCGGCGACATCTGGGTCCTGGGCACTGCCGTGTCCTGGGTAACTTACACCCTCATCGGACGTTCTGTGGCCGCTGACATCGACTCTCTCCCGGCAACCGCCTACGCCATCTGGGCTGGCCTCGGCATGTTGGTCCTCTATGCTGTTGCTGCAGGAACTCCGGTACCCGACCTCAACACCCCAGCCTTCTGGTGGATCAGCGCCTATCTGGGGCTTGCGGGCACAACCCTCGCCTTCGTCCTCTTCCAGCGCGGCATCGAAAGGATTGGTGCCGCCCGCACCTCCATCTTCATCAACCTCGTGCCCGTCTTCAGCGTCCTCAGCAGCACGCTGGTTCTAGGAGAAGCAGTCACCCTGCCCACCCTCCTCGGCGGCGCGCTCGCCCTCACCGGCGTCCGTCTCATCAACCGCTAGCTACCACCCGACTGGCTTGCCCTTGTTCTGCTCATCGAGCCACTTCTGCAGTGGCGCAAAGTAGTCGACGATCGCCGTCGCGTCCATTTGCTTCTGCCCAGTCAGGCTCTGCAGCGCGTCCGGCCAGGGTCGGCTGACTCCCAGCGACAGCATCGCGTTCAGTTTGTCTCCCGCCTCTTTACTGCCATAAATCGAGCAGCGATTCAGAGCCGTCGTACACCCGGCCGTCTTCGCTAGCGAGCGATGGAACTGGAACTGCAAAATGTCCGCCAAAAAGTACCTCATATAAGGCACGTTAGACGCCACATGGTACTTCGCCCCGGCGTCAAAATCCTCTGCACTGTTGGCCACCGGCGACGCCACTCCCTGATACTCCTGCCGCAACTTCCACCACGCCGCGTTGTAGTTCGCCTCCGTCACCTGCCCGCTAAATACCTGCCAACGCCACTTGTCGATCATCAATCCAAATGGCAGAAACGCCACCTTCTCCAGTGCCTTGTTCAACAACAGTCCGATGTCCTTTGAAGCTGGCGGTGCCTTATCAAGCAAGCCAATCTTCACCAGATACTCCGGGGTCACCGATAGCGCGATCGTGTCGCCCACCGCCTCATGAAACCCGTCGTTGGCGCTGTCTCGAAACAGTATCGGCCGTGTGTTGTAGGCCCGCTGATAGAAGTTGTGCCCCAACTCGTGGTGCACCGTATTAAAGTCCTCCGCCGTGATGTCGATGCACATCTTGATTCGCAAATCATCGACGGAATCCAGGTCCCAGGCGCTCGCATGACAGACCACTTCGCGATCCTTTGGCTTAACAAATAGCGACCGCTTCCAGAAGCTATCCGGCAGCGGCGCAAAGCCAAGTGACTTGAAAAACGACTCACCATACCGCACCATCTCCACCGGCTTCGTGTTGCGCGACACCAGGATCTTCGTCAGGTCATAGCCAGCATCCGCATCCTTCGGAGCGATCAATGGATATACATTCGTCCAATCTTGCGCCCAAATGTTGCCCAACAGATGCGCCGGAATCGGCCCACTCGTTGGCACAATGTCGCCGTACGTCTCGCGCAGCTTCCAGCGCACATAGGAGTGCAGCGAAACATACAATGGCCGCACCTGTTTCCAGAGCCGGTCCAGTTCTGCCGCAAACGCATCGGGTGGCATGTCGTACTTCGCACGCCACATCGCTCCAGAGTCGGCAAAGCCCAATTCCTTCGCCCCCTTGTTCGCCAACTCAACGAAGCGGGCATAATCCTTCTTCATCGGTCGCGAGATCGTCTGCCAACCCTTCCACACCTCCAGCAGTTGCTTCGGGTCCCTGCTGCTAGCCAGGATCTTAGTGATCTCTGTGACATCGAGACACTTGCTCTCGTCCTTTGTCCCGCCGGGGCAGTACTTGCCTTTGCCATACACCCCTTCCATCGACGACGCCAGTCGGGTGACCTCCGCCCGATCCTTCGGGTTGTCCGGCGCAGCCAGGGTCAGGCCCAGCTTCAGCAACAGCATCTTCCGAGTCATGTCTTCTGGCAGTGCAATTTTATCGAAGCGCGTAGCCTTCTTCGCCAGTTCCACCGACAAGCCGATGGCCCGATCATTGGCGAGCGCCGCTAATGCCTCGGTGTCCTCCGTAATGAAGTTGGCCTGCACCCAGGAAGCCCGGCTCGCCTCAACGCCAATCGTCAGCAACCGGGCTTCCGCGTCATCGAGAAAGGCACGAGCCTCGGCGATCGTCGGAGCCTTCTGGCCGCTCAGCGAGATGGCCAGCAAAACGAAGAAAAGTAAGCGAAACATACTTCTACTATCCTATGGCGATTCTGCGACCTTTGACTTCTTAGCGTGTGGCATCCAATCGTTCAAGCTACCCCTTCCCGCCATACAATCGAAGCCATGCCATCGAACTTCGACCCTCCGTGGATGGACCTGCTCAACCTCGGCGTCGCCTATGTGCTCGCCTTCCCCATCGGCCTCGACCGCGAGCGCGAGGAGCACTCCGCCGGCGTCCGTACTTTCCCCATCGTCGCCATGGCCTGTTGCGGACTTACGATGCTGGCCAAGTCCCTCGGCGGGGGACCCGATGTCTACTCCCGCGTCCTGCAGGGCTTGGTCACCGGCATCGGCTTCGTGGGCGGCGGTGCCATCCTCAAGGACCGAGGTATGGTCTCCGGCACCGCCACTGCCGCCAGTGTCTGGTCCACCGCCATTGTCGGCGCTGCCGTCGGTATGGGCGCTTACCACATCGCCGTTGGCCTGACTGTCTTCAACTTCATCAGTCTCGTCTACGCCCGGCGCTTAACCAAACGCATCGCCCCACCGCTGGTCGATTTCACTCCAAGTCCCGAAGAATAGCGGCTTTGTTAAGCTGACTGCAATGAAACTGCTGATCCCGTTCGCGCTTGCCGCGCTGATTTGCCTAGCCCAGCCCCCGTCCGCAGGCGTCCCGACGCAAGCCTACGTGGATGTGCCTCCGGTCGTCACCTCCCACGAGATCACACTCAATGGCAAGCCGCTGAAATACAAAGCTACCGCCGGCATGCTCCCCATAAAGAGTCCTACCGGAGAGCCTGAGGCCGGCCTCTTCTACGTCGCATACACCGTCGACACCAGTGGCCCCGTCGCCAACCGCCCCCTCTGCATCGCCTTCAATGGTGGCCCCGGAGCCGGAACACTTTGGCTGCATCTCGGAGCCCTCGGACCCCGGCGCATCCGCATGAACGACGACGGCTCCCTGCCTCCAGCCCCGTATCGGCTTGAAGACAACCAGGGGACCTGGCTCGACAAATGTGACATCGTCTTTGTCGATCCCGTTGGCACCGGTTTCTCGCGCGCCACCAAAATCGAGACCGCCCGCAAGTTTAACGGCTTCACCGGCGATCTCGATTCAGTCGGCGAGTTCATCCGCCTCTATCTAGCCCGCAATAACCGCTTCTCGTCGCCGCTCTTTCTAGCCGGCGAGTCCTATGGCACCACTCGCGCCGCTGGCCTTGCCGGAGCACTCACGGCCCGCGGCATTGCGCTCAACGGCGTTATGTTGATCAGCTCAATTCTCAACTTCCAAACGGCCCGCTTCGACAAAGGCAACGACCTGCCCTTCGTCCTCTTCGTGCCTACATATACGGCTGCGGCCTGGTATCACAAGAAGCTCGACACTCCCTATCAGAAAGACCTCAAGAGCACCCTCAAAGAATCCCGAGCTTTTGCCGAAGGCGAGTATGCCACAGCCCTGATGAAAGGCGATCGTCTCACCCCTGCAGAGCGCGAAGCCATTGCCACTAAACTTTCCCGCTTTACTGGTCTTTCCAAGCCCTTCATCATCCAGAACAACCTGCGCATCGAGATCGCCCGATTCACAAAGGAGCTGCGTCGCGATCAGGGCATCACGGTAGGACGCCTCGACTCGCGCCTGATTGGCACCGATGGCGACCAGGGCGCGGCAACACCAGAGTTTGATCCATCCTCGGCCGCCATCATGCCACCCTACTCACATGCGATGAATCAATATGCCCGCGAGGAGCTGAACTACAAGACCGATGCGATGTACTTTGCCCTCGGCGGCGGCATTCTTCCCTGGGACTATTCGTCCGCACAGAACCGATACGCCGATACGAGCGACGCCCTCCGCGCTGCCTTTGATCGCAACCCTTACATGAAGGTTTTCGTCGCCAATGGCTATTACGATCTGGCCACACCCTTCTTCGCCACCGAGTACACCTTCGCCCACATGGGCCTGCAGCCGAAGCACCACCACAACATCACCATGAAGGAGTACGAAGCAGGCCATATGATGTACATCAGCGTTCCGTCGCTCATGAAGCTTAAAACCGACGTCGATCAATTCACGGACTCCGCACTCCCTGCAAGTGCGGCTAAAATGGATGTTAGCCAATGAAGTTCCTCAAGTCTCCCGCACGCGCATTCGCTCTCTTGTCACTTGTGAACATCGCGTGGATGGCCCGGTATTCGATAGCTCAGAGTGGAGACACGGCACCAGCCGCGCTTGATGCGTCCTTCGAGCAAGTCGTTAAACCGTTCCTGAAACAGAACTGTGTCCGCTGCCACAACGAGGACACCGCAATGTCGGGCATCCGGGTGGATCAACTCGACGCGAAGCTTGAGGATCGACACATCAAGCTGTGGGAGGCCATGCGCCATCGCATTAGCGAGGGCACGATGCCGCCCAAAGGAATGCCGCAGCCTACAAGCGCAGCGCGCCAGCAACTCGTTGAGTGGATCACCAGCGCGCTCGAGGTGGCGCACCTGCGACCAACCCCTAAGAATGGCCTGGTCCGACGACTCACCGTCTCGCAATATCGCAACACTCTGCGTGAACTCCTGCAGCTTGAAGATGATCTGACAGAGATCCTTCCACCCGATGCCGTTTCCCGCGATGGCTTCGTCAATAACAAGGACACGCTTCAACTTTCGCCGTTGCTGCTTGAGGCCTATCTGGAGATTGCCGACCAGGCCCTATCCCGCTCCATAGTCGATCCCAAGTCCAAACCCGAAATCCAGAACTTCCGTGTCGACCTGGGAACCTCAATCAATCAGGCACCCCTCAAAGAAGAGTTGATTCTCGGTGCGAATAGTCATCTCCTCAACAACAAAGACTTCATGGTGACGCAACTGACGCCCACCAAACCCTTCGCGTTTACGCCATTCTTCATGAAGACCAAGTACCGCTTCATTGAGGGCTATCAGGGCAACGACACCGTTCGCGGGTGGCGGGAATACGACAGCATCTATCACGCGGTCTTTGCCTGCGTCCGTGGCAGTGGCGGCTACCCCAAAGGCAGCGCATACAGTCCGGTACCGCAGGGACTGCTGTTGCGGCCAGCCATCCCAAATGATGAGACATTCCTCGGCGGCGACGGCACTTATGGTCCGAAGGCAAACTTCAAAATTTCGCTCCGCGAACTGCCCGATTCTGGGCGCTTTCGAGTTACAGTAACGGCTGCAAAATACAATGACGGCTTGGTGCTCGACCCAGATACTGCGGCGCAGGGTGCCACAGCGGCGGGCGCAATTGTTGTGCGTAACCCCAAAGATCGGCAGACCGTTTCGATCCCCAAGGCTGGCATCTATCAGGTAGACATACACGCCCAAGCTCGCGAGACCCAGCCAATCAAGCCCGACGCATCGCGCCTCAGCGAAGGCCTTTCAGCATCTCTAATGCTTGATGCAAATACTGCAACCACTGCTGCCGCGCTCAGGGGCAAAGCAGAGTTCGTCGATTCGCCTTTTGGAAAGGCTGTTGCCCTGAATGGCGACGGTGATTTCCTGATGATCCCTCGCAACGAGTCGTTCAACGTTGGTGGTGACGACTTCACCGTAGCCGCTTGGATTCACCCCCGGCAGCTTCGCAAAGCCGGGATCATCGCGTTAGGTGGACACGGCGCAGTGCACGGTTGGTCTCTATCCTTGTCCGACAACAGGGGCACACTGCGCCTCGAAACAGTTGGACCGGACAACGCACCCAACGGTAAGATCTCATCGCCAACAGGGGTGATTCGCGCCGAGGATTGGCAGCACGTTGCCGCCATCGTCCGCCGCAACACCAACGAAACGCGCCTCTACGTAAATGGCTACCCGGTTGCCAGAGGTGAGATTGGACCGGCCAACCTTGACAACCTGAAACTCGATCTTTATCTCGGACGCTATCAGGATTCCGAGCAGTTCAAAGGCGACCTCGATGAAGTTCGCCTCTATCGTCGCGCCCTTGATGAAGCCGAGCTTCAAGCTCTGGTCGAGCCCGGGCGGAAATTGGTAAAGGCCCCTCCTCCCGAAAAGGTGCAGGAGGTGACGCTCACCCTCGGAGACCGCGAATTCTCAAATGCCTTCAAGCAGCCTGCCTTTCTCGCAGTCAGGCTCGAGGCTGGACCCATGCAACTCAGCGCACAGCATGCCGGCGTTGCGGTCCTGGACCGAGTCGTGATTACGCCACTTGCCCCTGAACATAGCTTGTCCCAGCGCCTGATTGCATTTGAGAAGCGAGCCCCGAAGCTCGGCGTGCACGTCGGCCTGCGCCGCGATTGTGGAAGCACTTTCGCTCCCGTTGGCCCCCCGAAAACGGTTGCTGGTGGAAAATTGGCTCGCTACGTTTTTGAAGGAGCGATCCGTAATTTCCCGAGTCCTGATGTCGAAAAGGACAATGTCAACTACCTGGCAGGGGTTCGCGAGATAGCAGTACGCAGTGAGTACACGGACGGACGAGACATGCCTCGCTTGCTCGTCAAGTCCATCGAGTTCGAAGGACCTTTTTACGATGCCTGGCCACCACCTCCGCATCGCAAGATTTTCATTGAGTCCACCCACAAGTCTGACCCAAAGACCTATGCCCGCGAGATCATTCGCGCCTTTGCTGCCAGGGCCTACCGTCGGCCCATCACTGCTTCTGAGGAGTCAGCGCTGATGACTGTATTCCAGAAATCGTTTAGCACCAGCAGCAATCTCCAAGGCAGCATCAAAGACACACTACAGGTTGTCTTGACCTCACCGCAGTTTCTATTTTTGGTCGAGACGAGTGCCACGCCTGCCCCCGAGCCCCTGGACAGCAACGAGCTGGCATCTAAGCTCTCTTATTTTCTTTGGAACGGCCCACCGGATCGAACGACGATGCGTCTGGCCTCCAGTGGTGCGCTGCGCAAGCAGCTCGATTCCGAAGTCATCCGCATGATCGACGACCCGAGATTCCTGCGCTTCAGCCGCGAATTCACTTCGCAGTGGCTCAGTCTCGACAAGTTCCAGGTGCTCGAACCGGACCGTAAACGCTACCCGATGATGACCAGCCACAACCGCATCCAATTGAGCCAGGAACCAGTACAGTTTGTGCAGTATCTCATTCGCCAGAACCTCCCTGCGCGGAATCTGGTCTCTTCCGATTTCTTGCTTGTCAATGAGACTGTGGCTAACTTCTATGGCATGGCTGACAAGACCGAGAACGGCTTTGACTTTGTCGCCATCCAGCACAAGCGGCCTGAACTTGGAGGCGTCCTCACTCAGGCCGCGATCCTCGCTGGTCTTTCCGACGGTCGGGAATCCAATCCCGTAAAACGCGGGGCCTGGGTTGCACGCAAGATCATCGCCGAGCCGCCAGACGATCCTCCGCCAAATGTCCCGACCCTAAAAGAAGACACGACTGGCCTGACCCTACGCCAGCGCCTAGAGCAACATCGCAACCAGCCGGGATGCCAACAGTGCCATACAAAGATCGACCCTTGGGGTGTTCCCTTTGAAGAGTTCGACGCAGCTGGCAGACTCAAGGCGCAGCCTGTTGACGCAAGATCGCAACTGCCCGACAAGACCGAAATTTCGGGAACCAACGAGTTGAAGCGATACCTGAGCGAGGATCGAATCGATCAGGTGGCCTTCAGCTTCATGAAGCAGTTGGCAACTTACGCAACCGGTCGAACCCTCAGCTACAACGAACTGAAGGTTCTCAAGAAAGATGGCCTGAAGTTGAAGGCTAGTGGCTATCCGATGAAGGACATGGTCCGCTTCGTCGTTAACAGCAAGTTGTTTTTGGAAAAGTAGTAAAATTATGGATATTCATACTTCGGAGAGATAGATGAGCACACCCCGTCCAATTGACCGCCGCGCCTTCCTGACAGGATTGGGAGGAGTCGCCTTGGCGTTACCCGTCCTTGATGCTATGGGAGCCGAGGTAACCGATCAGCTTCCCCGCCGTTTCTGCGCGATTTACACGGCGAACGGAATGTCGCTTCCGAAAACGGAGAACGGGATCAACGAGTGGAGCTGGTTCCCGACCGCTGAGAACAAGGGCGAATTCGTCTTTGGCATGTCGACGGAACCGCTCAAACCCTTCCGCAAGCAGCTTAGCTTTATAGGTGGCCTCTATCATCCAAGCGGCCCCAAGGCTGATCCGCATACTTGCTCGGATATGTGGCTTACCGGCGCGCCTCTTCACAACCCGAAGCCTGGAACCTACAACACAGCCGGCCTCGATCAGGTGATCGCACTGAACACCAAACAATACTGTCGGCAGCCTTCACTTGTGCTCTCGATCGACGCAGGTACGGGCTTTCTCTCCCGCACTGGTACGATTTCCTACAGCCTTGAGGGCAGGCCGATTCCGGCAGAGAATAACCCTCGCCGCATCTTCGATCGATTGTTTCGCGGCGACCGCACGTCGCTTAAGTCAGAACACGAGAAGCTGCAACGGCGCATCAAATTGGTCGATGCTGTGGCCGCAAGCGCCAGTTCCCTGGACAAGCAACTTGGCAAGTCTGATCGCGAGCGCATGGACCAGTACCTGACCTCGCTCAACGAGATGGAATCGCGGCTGATTGCCTCTGAGCGCTGGATCGATATTCCGCTGAAGAAGCAAGATTACTCGCATCTCAATCTTGAGGCGAACTCCGAGGGCGAGCCTGGCGAGTACTACCGAAATATGTTCGATCTGATTGCGCTTGCCTTTGATGCGGACATTACGCGTTCTGTAACCTTCATGTTGAACCGCGAAGACGGTATGGGTATCAGCGACACATTCCCGCTCAAGCTCGGCCTGTCCAAAACGCACCACAACCTTTCTCACGCCACCGACAAAGAGGGGCAACTCCAGTTCGCAAAATACGACCAATTCTTAAGCAAGCAGATTGCGCACTTCATGGGGCGAATGAATAGCTACCAGGATCGCCAAGGCAGCGTGCTGGACAACACGATCATACTCTTTGGCAGCGGCGCGAGTACGACGCACTACAACCACAACCTGCCAACCCTTGTTGCCGGCGGGGCCAACATGGGCCTTAAGCACGGCACTTATTGGAAGAATGGCGAGACGCGGATGTCCAATGTATACCTCAGCATCTTGCGCTCTCTCGGTATCAATCAGGAATCGTTCGCCGACAGCGTCAGCACGGTAACCAGTCCGATCTTCACACGCGCGTAAGTGCTAACACCCGTCTAAGACCGTAAAGAGCGTTTCATTGCATACCAGCCGACCGCGATGAATCCGGCTCCAAACAGAGTCGTAATTCCGATGTACTGGGCCGTCTCAGTAACACTGCTTCCTCTAAGGACTATCGCACGGCATAGCGCGACGAGATAAGTTGCAGGCACGAGATTTCCGACTAGATTGATCGGGTAAGCAAGGAACTCGCGTGGCCAGATAAAGCCGGAGAGCATCACGGACGGGAGAAACACGACCTGCGTCAGTTGGAGTGCCTGCATTTGGCTCCTGGCCCTCGCTCCAATGAGTAATCCAAATCCGATTGGGGCAAAAATCAACAATGGAACGACAGCTAAGAGGAGGAAAACGCTGCCTTGAATTGTGATCGTGAATAGCCATCTCATCAACAGAATCAAGATTGTAGCTTCCACGAGGCCGACACATGCGATTGCCATGCACTTACCCGCAATAATAGCGTCAATGCCGATTGGCGACGCTACGAGCTGTTCCAATGTCCCACGTTCCCGCTCCGCTGCCAGGGACAACGCGATTAGCAATGTACACACCATTTGAACGAGGATTGCAATCAGCCCCGGGATCAGATACGACGCGGTGCGGCCATCCTCATTAAACATGATTTTCGGTTCGATCTGCGTCATTGGCAGCATAACCAACTGCGTTGGATTGCCAGCCGCAGTAAGTTCCGTACTGATTGAATCAATTCCGGCGAGCATATAACTGGCCGTCAGTACATCCGATCCGTCGAGCCACACCCGCAAGGTTGTGGGCTTCCGGTGCAAGAGATTGGAAGAATAGTCTTGCGGGATCTCAATCGCTGCGCGAATCGAGCCTGCCCGAAGAGCGGCTTCAATCTGTTGATCGCTTCCACCAATGTTCTTGGCTGCGATCAGGGGAGAGTTCACGAATCGATCCGCCAGCAGCCTTCCCGGCTCATGGGCATCGCGATTGATAACCGCCGCTGGCAAGTTTCGCACTCGCGCGTCAAAGGCAAATCCGTAAAGGATCAACTGGGCGGCCGGCACCAGGAATGTAAGGATGAGCGTCAAGCGATCATGCCGCATGTGTCGGAATTCTTTGCCAGTTACAATGAGCGCGCGGCGTATCATTCTGCGTTACCTTTGCCGACGATCGATGCAAGCGCGTCACTCAGTGTCGCTGCACCGACAGACTCCTTCAGTTCCGTTGGCGTTGAGGACGCGAGGAGTGTTCCCTTCTCGAGGAAACCAATTTGATCACATCGCTCTGCTTCATCCAAATGGTGCGTTGCCATCAGAATCGTAGTTCCTGTCCGCGCAATCCCGGCAAGGACCTCCCAAGTGACACTGCGCGCCACTGGATCGATACCGGCGGTCGGCTCATCCATGAGGAGAATGGCGGGTTTGTGGGTTATCGCAGCGGCAATTGCCAGACGATGCTTCCAACCGTAGGACAACTCGCGAGACTCCCGATTCCGCATTCCGGTCAGCCCGAGGAGGCTCAAAGAGTGTGCGACGGCTACCCGCAACGAATCGCCACGAAGGCCGTGGCAACGGGCGTGAAAGACCATATTTTCTTCAACGAGCAAATCGTCATATAGGCCGAAGCGCTGCGCGACGTAGCCGGTGCTTCCCTGCAATTTGAACGATCCGCCGGTTGCCTCCAACACGCCCGCCAGCATTCGAATCAAGGTGGATTTCCCGGACCCATTGGAGCCAAGCAAGCCGTAGATCTCGCCACGCCTGATCTCCAGGCTGACCCGTTTTACGGCAGGATGCTTACCGAATGACTTCGTCAACTCATGCACAGAAATGGCTGCGTCAATCATGGCAATTGAAATTGGGCCTGAAGGCCAGATGGCAACCGTACCGCCGAATCAATCTGGACACGCACGACGGGCTCTTCCGTCACCTGCAGATTATCCCGAGCAAACACTTGCAACTTACGCTTTGTGATTGACTCGATCCGCGCCTGCAGTGGTCGACCATTACCCGTAATCCGGCCTTCAAGCACCATCCCAGTATGAAGTCTCGATAACTCCGCAGCCGTCACGACGATGTCAGCTGAATATTCCCGAACTGAAACTAAAACGGCCATCGGCTGCCCAGGCTCTACGCGATCACCTGGCTGTGCATCGAGGAGTTCTACAATTGAAACTGAAGAGGAACGCAATTCAGCGTTTTGCAGTAATTTTTCGACGTCTGAGATGCTCTTTGTAATCTCAGTAAGATAGACTCCCGGATCTTCCCCATTTGCGCTACCTGCAAACAGCTTCGCCAATCGACGGCGGACGGACATTCGCTTCTCTGACGCAGACGCCAAGCGAAGTTTACAGGACTGGAGACTGGCACCCTGAGCCTGCTCCACAGCAGCAAGCGCTTCCACATACTCCCGTTCAGCCCTCATGGTCTCAGGGTGCATTTCGTAAAGATACTGCCGCGCTTGATTCGGAATCTGGGCGATCGCGTCGCCACCTTTCACCGCAGCTTCGGCGGCTTTTGCCGCCTGCCGCAAGTGGGAAAGGCGTAGCTCCAACTCTTTGACCTCAAATCGAAGCAATATTTGGCCGTTTGCCACGGGATCACCAGCTTTGGCGAGGACCTGGCTTACGATTCCGCCAAAACGTGCGTGGGGAATACTTAGGAGCGGATGAATTGATGCGTGCTTGTTGAATTTCGAATTCACTCCGGTGAGCACTCGGACCGCCACGAGGCTCGCCGCTGCGATTACCAACAAACAAGAAGCCCCGATGATTGTGAACTTATTCCATTTCATCATGGGCGCTTGGTTGTAACTGTGATCTGAGGGCCATTGCTCTTTGAAGCCCCGATCGTTACCACCAGCGAATATGTACCGGGAGCTGTATCAGCGGGGATCAGGATGTTCGCCTGAACAAGCGCGATTTGCCCCGGTGTCATACCGAGAAAGGCAACCGAGACAGGCTTGCCGTCAAGGGTTGCAGAGTAAGGGAGCCGGGGAATTGAAAGTGCTGGCCCGGCAGCGATATTGCCAGTCGGAACAGGATTGTCCAGCGCACCTTGACCCGTAAGATAGGCAATGATGTAATCGCCTGCCGGAACGGGCACGGTGGCCATATTTACAACTAGTGAACCGTCTGGCTGAACGTTTTGGGCGACCGCACGATTATCGCCGAATACGAAAATTCCGGGGGCGCTCGCTTGAACCGAAAACGAGAAGGGCGCGGAGGCGACTCCGTTTGCTTCAACGATCACTTGCGCCGGGCCAACCGGAATCTCATAGGGCATTTGCGCGTTCATTTGCGTGCCGGGCGTAAGTGCATAATTTGCTAAGAGTGGGATTGGGGTGCCGTTCACCAGGATGCGATAGCCACCAAGGGTGACAGGCAGCGGCACACTCGAAGCGGTTGCGTTAGCAGCGGCGGTTTGATTGATAAAGACCGTGATCCAGGATCCCGGTGCAATGGTTGAAAGAAAGCTCGCCCCATTTACGATTGCAGTTACAACCGGGGGTGTTACAGCCGAGCCAATCGTAACATTTGCTGTGCCCGCGGGAATACCAGACACCGCGGCCGTGACAACCGCCGTTCCGAGTGTTGTCCCAAGCGTCAGAGCGGTTGAGGCGCGCCCTTGCGCATCCGTCGTCGCAGAGACCGGATTTACAGTTCCATTGGTGGCAGAGAAGCTAACAACGATCCCGGGGAGTTTCGCGCCTTGTGCGTCTACGACTTCGACAACAAAGGGAGTCAAGAGTGTGGCACCTGCCGTTCCTGAGACCGGGAACCCAGTAATCACATTCAGACGGGCCGGCGGAGACGGGAGTTTGCCGCCGAAATCGAATTTAACAACGAAACCATCGCCACGAGGAAATTGCCCGCCGGCACCACCATAATTCTGCTGCAAGGTTGCAGTCGAAGTTACCAACGAAGTTGAGAGAGTATTCCCCGCGACGTAGGCGTTACCGGCTGCATCGACAGCTATCGCAAGGCCCGCATCGTCCTTCTTTCCACCGAAGAAACTGGAGTACGCCAAGGTCCCAGTGGGGGAAAGCTTGACCAGGAAGGCATCTCCACTGTTGCGCTCGCGTTCTGAATTGAAGCCATACAAGGGGAATGCGGCTAGTGCCTGCCCGCCAAAACCTGCGTTTGTAGCTTGTAGCGCATCTGGAGTAATTGGAAAATCACTGGAAAGGGTGAACCCGGTGATGTAGGCGTTGCCTGCTGAGTCGATTGCGATGTCGGTGGCTGTTTCGTCCGCCGCACCACCGATGTAGGTGGAGTAAAGCAGCGCACTCCCTGCCGGATTCAACTTACTGACAAAAGCGTCTCCGTAGTTGAGGTCACCGAGCGTTCCAACTGTGCCGCGCCCCTTGTAAGCCTTCTGCGGAGCGTTGGCCGTTGTCGGGAAGTCGGCGGAGGCACTGGCACCGGTTACGTAGGCGGCCCCGGTGAGGTCAACTGCGATGGCTGCTGCTCCGTCGCGCAAAGAACCGCCAAGAAAAGTGGCGTAAACCATAGCCCCCTGTGCGCTGAGTTTCGCGACGAAGCCGTGCCCAACCGGATGGTCGAAATCGACGACATTGGCATTTCCCAAGTAAGTGGTCTGTAAGGCGCCTGGCGTGACAGGGAAGTCTGCTGAACTCGTCATTCCGCAGACGTAAATGTTATTCTGCCCGTCGAGCGCTACGCTTCTTGCGGAATCGTGGCCGCGACCTCCTAAAAATGTGGAATAGGTAAGCGCCGTTCCGGCAGCATTTAGAACAGTTACAAACGCGTCACCCGCAACTGAGGAACCAGTATTCGTCGCTCCGCGGTAGGTCATTGAAAGTGCGCTGGCAGTTGTGGGGAAGTCACTTGACTTCGTGGTTCCAACAATTACCGCATTGCCGTTGGAATCGACGGCGATACCCATCGGAAGGTCGTTCAACGTGCCGCCCAGGTAGGTGGAGTAGACCAAGGCGCTGCCAGTTGGATTTAGCTTTGCAACAAAGCCGTCGCCGGGATTGTAGAAGCCATTGTCATCATTGGCAGCGAAGCCTTTGTATGTTCGCTGAAGGGCGCCCGCAGTGGTTGGGAAATTGGCTGACTGCGTTGCTCCGACGATATAGGCGCTGCCGCTGGCATCGATTGCGAGAGACGTTGCGACATCATCTCCACTGCCGCCGATATAGGTTGAGTACAGCATCGCCGTTCCGGTCGGATTGAGTTTAGAGATGAAGGCGTCACCAAATTGAGCTTGTAGCAAAGCTACGCCGACTCCACCGTTGGCTGCTTGCACCGCACCGCGAACGGGGAAATTGGCCGAAGTGGTGAAGCCAGACATATACAAATTCCCGCTTGCATCCACTTTGATGCTAGCGACGGTATCATTGCCGCTGCCGCCAACATAAGAGGCATAACTAATGACTGGATCGATGGTGAGCGGAAAGTTTTTATCGTAAGGACCGAGCTCAAAAACAACTTCCTGGTTGCTGCGCAACACATAGCGGCAAGCCACTTCGGTGCGTCCCTTGTCTGCGATTTGTTGGTATGCGATGGGCCGATGTTGGAGAAGCCCACCGACCTCGAGATCCCCGTTCTGCAGGAGTTTTGGTCTAGTGGATCCGCTAAAGCGCATTCTGATGGAAGCTGGATTGCCACCTGGCTGCACAGTGAAGTCATACTCCAGGCGTCCCTCGCTGCCGTAATAGACCAGATCGATGTCCGCATATGCGCGGGGGAACTCAACCTTGGCGTAGGTTGGCAAACTGCGGTGCCACTTATTCGGATCGGAGCCGAGAAAATAGTTTACGGTGCCCGGTAGCGTTTCTTTTGCCAAGGGCTTGGACACGGTGGATGCACCAAGAAACTGCATCACCGTCATCTCTCGTTTTCCAAACTTTCCTTTGGAATGAATTGCAGCACCGTCCGGTCGCAACGCCACAGTGTACCCGGGCCCGCGGGCAAAGAACTTGGACTCGCGATCACCTTGCCCCTGATTTGGTTCAAAGGCTAAGGGGAGTTTAGCGGCGGGCGCACCGAGAGCCCTTCCCGCTAGCTGAATCATCAAGAGGGCAAGTAGTAGAACAATCTTCATATCACCTTGCAGTATATAAAGCGCGCACTAAGAAAGCCAATAGTGGATGGGTCAGGCAGACAGGGTCGGAGCGATGGACCACGTTTCGGTGGCCTTTAGGCCGCTTCAAAAACCAGGCTGACTTCCAGACCCTTTGGCTTGCGATTTCGACAACTCACTCGGCCGCCGCAGGCCTCGACACAACTCTTCACAATCGCCAGGCCCAGTCCGGCCCCACCGCTCTCCCGGTCGCGGGCATACTCCAGTCGAAAGAATGGCTCGAAGATCTGGTCAACAGACTCATCCGGGATGCCTGGCCCAGCATCGCTCACCATTAAGTTCACCTCACCGCGCGCACTACTTGCGCCAACTGCAATCGGCCCCTCAGGACCGGCGTAGCGAACAGCATTTCGAATCACATTTGCGACTGCTCGAAACAAGTATTCTGCCTCGCCGCGCACCATCAGCAATGGGTCCACTTGTACGTCCATCTCAACACCAGGCCGCGACTCGGCGCGTACGGCACGCCAGACCACATCGGCGACGTTCACTGGCCCTAGAGCCAATGTCTCTGGCCGCATCTCAGCCTTGGCGAATTCCAGTAGCCCGTCAGTCAACCCCGACATCACCCGGACATCTTCGGCCAAGTCCTTTACATACGATTCGCCACTGGGATCGACTTTACGATCGAGGATCCCCAAGGCGAGTTGCATCCGGCCCAATGGCGATCGAAGTTCATGGGCGACATCCCCGAGGAAGCGCTTTTGTCCGTGAGTAAACGCGCCGAGCCTAGCAGCCATGCGATTGATCGAAGCACCCAACAACCCCAACTCATCATGCCGTTTTACGGAGACCTGCGCATCGAATTCCCCTTCCGCAATACGAGCGGTCGCCGCAGTCATCTGTTCGATGGATCGTGTCAACCCACGCACCAGCGGCACCCAACACAGAATGCTCACCATCATCGCGGCAAATCCAATCAGCAGCCAGGGCCGCATCTGGAAGAAGAACGGATTTGTCAGCAAATTCGGCGAAGCGATCACCAAGATCCCGCGCGATGGACGTTCGCCGGGCGAAGCCCCTGGCAGAAAAGTGCGCATCGCGACCCAATAGTTATATTCCGAATCGGACTTCGCAGTGAACAGAAAGGGCCCTCCACCAAAATTCGGAATCGTTCTTGGCGGGCCGCCTGCAGTCCGATTGTCATCCTTGCGCGGCCAATTCCCGTCGCGACCGCCCTCGCGATTGGCATCTCGCCCCCGTTCCCAAGGCATAATCATCCGCTCCTTCAACTCGGGCGGCAATGTCAACACCGGCCCTGCCTGCCACTCGCCATCGCCACGATACAACGCGAAAGTGACGCCTTGGCTGGCGCTATGTTCTGCCAACACCTGATTCCATAAGCTTCGGTCTGCGTCGCGCATCTCGAGGGCAATACTGCGCGTTTGCGATACGATCCGCTCCCGCGCCGTTGTCATCAGGAAGCTCTCAAACTCCTGACCCAATTGCCAGCGCACTAGCCCGAGGGACAAGACGCCCAATGCCGCAACATTGGCGACAGCCAGAAGGAGGATCTTCGTCGTCAATCGGAATCGCGGTTGAATTTGCACTAGTCGCCCCCAGATTTCCTGATGCGGTACCCAGCGCCACGTACGGTCTCGATCCAGCGAGGTGCCTTGGCATCGTCACCCAGCTTGCGGCGCAGCGACGAGATGTGAACGTCGATCGACCGATCAAAAACTTCAAAATCCCGCTCCGCCACTTCTAACAACAACTGCTCGCGGGACTTCACCCGCCCGGCAGCACGGCCCAGACTCAGCAGCATGTCAAACTCGATGGGCGTCAAGGTCAATACTTCACCACGCAGTTCTGCGGTGCGAGCCTCGACATCGATCTTCAATTCGCCAACTGTGACTATGCTCTCGGCTTCCATCCGCACCCGCGCGTTCATTTGGCTGCGACGCAGCACTGCTCTGAGGCGCGCCAGCAATTCACGAGTTGAAAAAGTCTTGGGCACATAGTCGTCCGCGCCCACTTCAAGACCGGCAATTCGATCTGGCTCATCGCCGAGCGCGGTCAACATCAGTACCGGAACATCAGACTCCCGCCGCAGCTCACGCAATACTTCCATGCCGTTCATCCCTGGAAGCATCACATCGAGAATTACAGCCGCATACGGCATCTCTAGCGCCTTCTTCAATCCAGCAGCGCCGTTATGGACAACGTCCACCTCGTAGCCGAGTGGAGTGAGGTAGTCCTTCAGCAATCTTGCCAACTTCACGTCGTCGTCAATGATCAACAGTGGGGTTTCACTCATGCTGGTTCAAGCCTTAGCTTAATCACTTCATCCTGTTGGCGCTGGATCTTTTACTCAACCTTTACACTTTTGTGATCGATCAACACACTGTCTTTACGCGCTTCGTTCATAGTCAGAGCATGCGAAACCCAATCACCAAGTTTGTTATGGCCGCTGCAATGACTCTGCTGCCGGCTCTTAGCTATGCGCAGCCGCCCGCAGGCGGCGGACAGGGACAAGGCCGCGGCGGCGATCCTGAGCAGATGCTCAACCGCCAGATGGCTGCGATGAAGGAAGCCGTAGGCTTGAGCGACGATCAGGAAAAGGCGATCCGCCCCATCCTCGCCAATCAACAGAAGAAGCAGCGCGAACTGATGGCCGATGGCCCAACAGACGAATCCCGCGAAGCCATGATGAAGATGCAGGCCGCCACAAAAGTACAGATCAAAAAAGTTCTGAAGGATGACCAGATGGAGAAGTACGACAAGTACGAGGCGGAACGCGCCAATCGTCGTCGTGGTGGTGGTGGACCGCCGCCGCCTCCTCCAGCTAACTAGTCACTTCAACCAAGTTCCCTCCAACCCCCTTGGAGGGATCCCGATGGAGCATGAGTCGCTCACCCCCGTTCGACTCATGCTCCTCACTCATTTCAGAGGCTCTTTTCGATGCACGCACTTGTCCTACTTTTGATCGCTACCACCGCAGCATGGGCGCAGAACCTGAATACTTTTAAAGGGCAGGTGACAGATCCTTCGGCAGCAGCGGTTCCTGGCGCAATTGTGCGTTTGGCCCCTGCAAGTGGAAAGGAACAGCGGAAGAATACCGATTCTTCCGGCAACTTCGAATTTCGTAATCTTCCCTTTGGTAAGTACACGGTGCGTATCGAGAAGCCCGGTTTTACGATGTATCAGGTGGATGAACTCCAGGTGTCCGGCCTCACCCAGTTCAATGTGCAGCTCACCATTAATTCGCAGGCTCAGGTGATTGATGTCCAGAGCGAGATTCAAGGTGTAGCAGTCGACCCACTGTCCAACGCTGGCGCATTGGTGCTGACCGCAGCAGACCTTGAGGCGTTCTCCGACGACCCTGACATCCTTGCGGATGAGTTGATGGCACTGGCTGGCCCCGGTGCTGGCCCGAATGGCGGTCAACTTTTCATCGACGGATTCTCCGGTGGCAAGTTGCCCCCGAAGTCGTCGATCCGCGAAGTCCGCATTAATAGCAATCCCTATTCAGCCGAATATGATCGTATCGGCTTCGGTCGCATCGAGATCCTGACCAGGCCTGGAACCGACAAATTTCGCGGGGAACTGCATTACAACTTCTCAGACGCCATGCTCAATTCGCGCAATCCTTTTGCCCCGACTCGCGCGCCGTTTCGATCACAACTGTGGGGTGGGCGACTCTCTGGACCGATCACCGCCAAGCGGTCTTCCTTCGCAGTGGACATCGAAGGCCGGAATGTCGACGAAAACGCCATTATCTATGCAACGATTTTGTCTGCGGCCCTTGTCCCGACGCCTTATCAGGCAACAGTCATTACTCCCCAGCATCGCCTGGTGATCACAAATCGCGTTGACTATGCCATTAACGACAAGAACACGTTGGTGGCACGCTATGCTTTCAGCCCAAGCTCTTCGAACAACCAAGGCACGGGCCAGTTTTCGCTGGAATCGAGAGCGTATAACTCAACTGATACTGACCATACGGTACAACTCACGGAGACCGCGATTCTGTCTACGCGGGCCATCAACGAAACTCGATTTCAGTATTTGCATTCCAACACCCAGCAGCATGGCACTAACGACGTATCCGCACTGAACGTGCAGGATGCGTTCTTTGGCGGCGGGCCCCAAAACGGTAGCGCACAAACGATAGATACGCGCTACGAGTTGACAGATATTACAAGTTTTTTAAAGGGGAAGCACTCGATTAAGGTGGGAGGCCGCGCTCGTCGCACCAACCAGGAGAGCGGCTCGCCAAATAACTTTGGTGGCACGTACACCTTCGCTGGAGGCGTCGCCCCGGTACTGGATGCTAACGACAAGCCAGTCTTCAATCCCGACGGCTCGCTGGCAACGCAGCAAACTACTTCGATCGAACGATATCGCCGTCAGCTTGTTTTCCAGGGCCAGGGAATGACTCCCCTGCAGATCCGTGCGCTGGGCGGCGGGGCTAGCCAGTTCAGCATCAATGGCGGCAACCCGCTGGCGGCGGTTTCCCAGTTCGACATTGGGATGTTTGCGGCCTGGGATTGGCGCATCAACCCACGCGCGACGTTCTCCGGCGGCCTGCGTTGGGAAGACCAGACCAACATCTCCAATCACAACAATTTCGCACCACGCCTGGGACTGGCGTACGCCCTTGACGGCGGCAACAAGAAGGTCACGAAGACGGTGTTGCGACTGGGAACCGGATTATTCTACGATCGTGTCGACGACAACCTGACCTTGAATGCAATCCGCTTCAATGGCGTGAATCAGGTGAGTTATACGATCCGTGATCCCAACACCTTCCCGTTCATTCCGACAGCTCAAGAGTTACAGCCGTTTCGCAATTCAACCGTCATCCGTGAGCTTTACGCCGACATCCGCACACCTTATTTATTGCAGAGCTCTGCGGGTCTGGAGCGGACGCTTCCGCGAAGCTCGCGGATTTCGGTGAACTACATCTTCACCCGCGGTGTACACACGATTCGGCAGCGCAACATTAATGCCCCGCTTCCTGATGGCGGCCGACCCTATGGCCCCAACGGCAACATCTTTCTTAGCGAGGCCACTGGCTTCAGCAGGCAGAGCCAGATCATGACGAACTTCTCGACTCGCTTTTCGTCACGAGTGAATTTCTTTGGCTATTATTCACTCAACTTCGCGCGGTCCGATGCGGACGGTAGTGGTCCGGCCAACCCATATGACATGCACGGCGAGTATGGCCCTTCGCGCCAGGACACGCGGCATCGAGTCAACTTTGCAGGCTCCATTTCGGCAAAATGGGGGATCAGCCTGAACCCTAACTTCTCGATCAACAGCGCCAGCCCGTTTAACATCACGACGGGACGCGATACTAACGGCGACACGCTTTTCCTTGAGCGACCGGCCTTTGCCACAGACCCCAACGCCGCAGGTGTTGTCCGCACACCCTATGGCAATTTCATCACCAACCCTGGCCCGAACGATCAGATTATCCCGCGTAACCATGGCCGTGGCTACATGAACTATTCGCTCAACCTGCGCCTATCTAAATCGTTTGCCTTCGGCCCCGAGGTTGCGCGTCCAGCTAGTGGTGGACGCGGAGGGGGCGGCGGGGGGGCTCGCGGAGGTGGTGGCGGTGCCCGTGGTGGAGGAGGCGGTGGTCGTGGCGGCGGAGGAGGATTTGGCGGCGGTGGTGGCCCCGACTTCGGTGGTGGCGGCACGGGTGCCAGCCGCAAGTACTCCCTGAACTTTTCAATCAACGCGCGCAATGTCCTGAATACCGTGAATCTGGCGACGCCCAACGGCAACCTTACCAGCCCAATCTTCGGGGTCTCAACAGCTACTGCGAATGGCGGAGGCTTTGGTGGTGGTGGTGGTGGCGGCGGCGGCGGTGGTGGCGGATCGGCAGCCAACAGGCGCATCGACCTCGCACTTCGATTTACGTTCTAGCCTTCTCAGCACGACAAAACTTTGAATATTTAGGCAACATGTGCGGATCTCGTTCGTATTCCTGACATGCGAGGAATCCCTGACGAGATCCGCGCCGCATTTCGCGGCCTGATCCATTCGCCCCTTTTCACTTTTGTCGCCGTGGCCTCCCTTGCGCTGGGCATTGGAGCCAACTCCGCCATTTTTAGCTTGATCGATCAGGTCATCCTGAAGAGCCTGCCGGTGGAGCGGCCGGGGGAATTGATCCAGGTTTTTCAATCCGGAAACCACTACGGCAATAACCAAGGCCCGCGCATGAACTCCTATCCGATGTATGTGGAGTTTCGCGATCAGTCTCCCGTACACGCCGGGATGATCTGCCGACGGGAGATCGGTGTGAGTGTCGCCTTTGAGGGCAATACCGAGCGGACGATGGGCGAATTGATCTCGGGCAATTATTTCGATGTGTTGGGTGTGAAAGCGCATATAGGGCGGCTGATCCGACCCGAGGACGACGTCAAGAAGGGGGGCCATCCGGTAGTTGTCCTGGGCTATGACTACTGGACGACCCGCTTCGCCAGTGACCCTGCAATCATCGGCAAGGAGTTGCTGATCAACAACTTTCGCATGACGGTGATCGGCGTTTCTGCGCAGGAATTTTTCGGCCTCGACCCCACCCGTGCGACACCAATCCGCGTGCCGGTCACGATGAGGGCCGAGATGAGCGCCGGTCAGGATGATCGGGAGAATCGGCGCAGCCGATGGGTGCAGATTTTTGCTCGATTGAAGCCGGGTTTGTCCGCTATGCAGGCAAAGGCGCAGATGCAAACGCAGTTTCATGTAATGCGTGAGATGGAGGTGAAAGAGGCCGCTTTTGCCAAAGCATCGGACGTGAGTAAGCAAGGATTTCTCAAGGGGCAGCTTGAGGTGGAAGAGGCGGCCAATGGATACTCTGGCACGCGCCGAGAGATGGCAAAGCCCTTGTGGATATTGATGGGTATTGTCGGCCTTGTGCTGATGATCGCGTGTACAAACGTGGCCAATTTGCTGATCGCCCGGGCGACTGGGCGTCGAAAAGAATTTGCCGTGCGCGCTGCACTAGGGGCGAGCCGCTGGCGATTGATGCGGCCACTGCTGATCGAGAGTGTCATGCTCAGTTGCGTTGGCGGCGTTTGTGGTCTGCTACTTGCGTTCAGCCTGAACTCGTTGCTCTTGACCTTTCTGCCGGCAGGGGTGGTGCCGCTTAGGATTGCCGCGTCGCCTGACTGGCGAGTGCTGGGATTCACGTTTCTGATCGCGTGTGCAACCGGCCTACTCTTCGGGCTGTTCCCGGCACTGAATGCAGGTGGAACCGACGCGGCGCCGGCGCTGAAGGAGGAGGGCCGCGGGATGTCCAGCGGCGCTTCTTCGATCATTCGCAAGGTGCTCGTAGGCGTGCAGGTTGCGTTATCGATTCTGTTGCTGATCGCGGCTGGCCTGTTTGTGACTACGCTCCAGAATCTGAAGCTTGCCGATACAGGCTTGAATACGAGCCGGTTGATCACCTTCCAGGCGAGCCCACCGTTGAGTGGCTACGACGCGACGAGAACCAAACAATTCATCAAAGACTTCAAGCAGCACGCTGAAGCCATGCCGGGTATCGGGAAAGTTGGCGTTGGCACCATCGACAAGATGTCAGGAAACGAATGGGATTCGACGGTGACGGTGGAAGGCTTCAAGCATGAGGCGGGCAAGATGCCGGGGCCGTACTTTGACGCAGTTACACCGGGTTATATAGAAGCGATGGGAATGAAGATACTAAATGGCCGGGACTTTCGTGATTCCGATGCGCACAACGAGCCCAATGATCTCAAGAAAGCTAAGTGGAGGGTGTGCATGATCAATCAGAAATTTGCGGACACTTACTTCCAGGGCCGTAATCCGATTGGATATCACCTGGGCATGGGCGGGGACCCCGGCACGATTACCGACATGGAAATCGTTGGTGTTTTCTCCAATGCCAAATACGTTGACGTGCGCGAGGATGTCTACATTCAAGTATTGGTGCCGCTTTATGAGACATCCTTTCCCATGAGCATGGTGGCGTATGTCAGAACGGGCAGCGACCAGGCCGGTGCCTTTGGTCAAGTGCGAGGACTCATTCGTCAGATGGATGCATCGCTGCCGCTTTACGCTATGCGCAGCTTTGAGGATCAGATCGATGCGAGCCTTTCTACAGAGAGGCTATTGTCTTTTCTCGCCAGTATATTCGGCGTGATCGCGACGATCCTTGCCGCCATCGGCCTTTATGGCGTGCTGGCGCTGGCGGTTTCGCGACGCAGTAAGGAGATCGGCATACGCATTGCATTGGGTGCCGAAGCGGGCAACGTCATTAGCTTAGTAATGAAGGAGATTCTCTTTCTGATCGCAGGCGGAATCCTCGTGGGGATCCCTGCCGCGATACTGCTGTCGAGCTACGTGCAGAGCCAACTGTACGGCATGAAGGGCACGGATCCAGCAACATTCGCCATTGCGGTTGGCTCGCTGATCTTTGTTGCGTTGCTCGCCGCCTGGCTACCGGCGAGACGAGCGACGCGGGTTAATCCGATTGAAGTTTTGCGCTATGAGTAGATTTCAGAAGCGCCAGGTGGCTTCGACGTAACCGTAGGCACCGGAAGTGGAACCGGGAAAGAGCTTCTGCAAAACCGATTTGGTTGGACTGTATCCGAAGTAGGCAGCGAGTGAATACTTGGGATTGATGTTCCAGTCTGCACTGACATCGTAGAGATTGGCCAGGCCGGTCGCCCCTTTGGCGTCGCGACCGGCGTAGCCGAAGGTCCAAGGCTGAAAGGCACCACCACCCTGATACCAGAGGTCGTGTTTATCGGCCAAACGCAAGCTGTGGAACTCAGACTTGAGCGTGAGCTTGGGAGTGGGCCGCAGGGTAAGTGACGCATTTCGATCGATGCTATTCATCATGTTGTAGAACGGGAAGCGAGCAAATGGCCGTGGTGTCGGAAGGATCTGGAAGAAGGTGCCGTGACGGCCATCTTTTGCATCGCGGTCACCAGAGCCATAAGTGATTCCGGCGCGAATCCAGGGCTTCCAGAGAGTTTTTGGAGGAGCCTGCCATCCGGCCTCAATCAAGCCGGCTGTTGCCCGATGGTCGAGGTTGCCCCAGCGGCCTGTCTGCACTGCGCCCCAGAAGAGCATATCGAAGGGCCCGAGGGTATGCAGGAAGTGACCGCCAAAGGTGCCGATGCGCAGGTTGCCCGTCTGCCCGGCCGTCTTGGAGATATGGCGCCAGTCGTGTGAGTAGATCGCGAAGGCCCGCCAATCGGTGTCCTTGTTGGTGTTCGCCAAGGAGAGGTACGAGAACGCGGTGGCCAGTGGCCCCCAGGCGTCCACCTGAAAGACGCCGCGCGTTGGAGTGGCACTGACGCTGGTCAGCGTCATCCCTTTAAAGCTGCGGTTGAAGTGATAGCCATCAAAGCTTCTACCGACGTGAGTGAAACCGAAGGTGCCGATGAGCCGCTGCGCTACCCGGTCGCGTTTCACGGCGGCGATGGTACCGTTTTTGGAGACGAGTTCGGCCCCGTCGGCGAATTCAAAGCGACCAATCTTGGCCCAGGACTTCTCGCCGTTCCACCTGACGTAGCCCTGCTTGGCAAAAACCATGCCAGCAGCGGTTTGCTTGTGATTATTGGTGTAGTAGTTAATGCCTTGCCCGCCGCCAGTTTCGGGAAGGAATAGAAGAATCGGCGCAGCAAGCTCGAAATTCCACATCCAGGATCCACGTGTCTGCTGGATGTTGAGTCGGAAGATGTTTCCCGAGAAGGCGTAGGGGTCTGTAGTAGGGTTGTCGAAATAGTTCCACACTTCAACGCGGGAACGGAAGCTGCCAGTTATCTTGATGGCATTCGGAGAGGGAGAGGTGGTCTTGGACTCCTCGGCAACGTGGGGAAGAGCAACAAGCAGCATGAGCATTGCAAGTCGCATATGCATCAGTATTGTCATTCCGTAGCTCCGCAGTCCAATCGATTCCTTGGATCGACAACAGTGAGCAACGGCGTCGCCATTGCATTAAACCATATTAAGGTTTACCCCCGAATGTTACCCTAGAAAGACCCCCAAAAATGTGGATTGTAAAGCTGGCGCTCAGCCGACCGTACACCTTTGTAGTGATGGCGGCGTTAATCGTAATACTTGGTGTTGTGTCCATCGCCTCGATGGCGACTGACATTTTCCCGGACATAGATATCCCGGTGGTGAGCGTGATCTGGAGCTACCCAGGTATGTCTCCAGACGACATGGAGAAGCGTGTGCTCACGTCGTTTGAGCGGGCAACGACCACTACGGTCAACGATGTCGAACACATTGAAAGCCAGTCGATGGCGGGCTATGGCGTTGTTCGCATCTACTTTCATCCCAATGTAAAAGTTGAGTTGGCCGTGGCGCAATTGACTGCTATCGCAAACTCAGTTACGCGCGTTTTGCCGCCGGGAATTTTTCCGCCGTTCGTCATCAGATTTAATGCCGCGACGGTACCCATCCTGCAGTTGGCGCTGTCGAGCAACTCGCTCAGCGAGCAGGCGATCGCCGACTTGGCAAACTCACAAATTCGCATTGGTTTAGCCACAGTACAAGGTGCCTCGGTTCCACTGCCGTATGGCGGTCGCGCGCGCCAGATCATGGTTGACCTTGACACTGACGCGATGCAGGCCCGGCGGCTATCTGCCACCGATGTATCCACTGCGCTCGCGGCGCAAAATTTGGTACTGCCAGCCGGAACCGCAAAAATTGGCCCGAATGAATACAATGTACGGCTGAACGCCAGCCCTGAAACTGTTGCTGAACTGAATCGGCTTCCAGTCAAACAAGTAGACGGCGCGATGGTCTACCTGCGTGACATTGGACAGGTGCGGGATGGATTTGCGATCCAGGGCAACGTCGTGAGGCAGAACGGGCAGCGCGGTGCTTTGTTGACTGTCTTGAAGAATGGCAATGCTTCGACGCTGGACATCATCGCCAAGGTCCAGCATGAGTTGGACCGGCTGCAGGGCGTCATTCCAAAGGAACTCAAAATACGGCGCATGTTCGATCAGAGTATCTTTGTGCGGGCCTCGATTGATGGCCTGGTGCGTGAAGGCATCATCGCGGCGGTACTGACTGGGTTGATGATTCTGCTGTTTTTGGGAAGCTGGCGCAGCACTCTGATTGTCTGCGTTTCGATTCCGTTGTCGATTCTTACATCGATCTCGGTACTCTTCCTCTGCCACCAGACGATTAATGTGATGACGTTGGGCGGCCTGGCTCTGGCGGTTGGGATTCTGGTGGACGACGCGACAGTTGAGATCGAAAATATCCATCGCAACCGGCAGATGGGCAAGCCACTGATCCGTGCCATTCTTGATGGCGCACAACAAATTGCGGTGCCCACCTTTGTCGCAACGATGGCCATCTGCATCGTTTTTGTACCAGTGATTTTCCTGACGGGAACGGCGAAGTTTCTGTTTACGCCGCTGGCCCTGGCGGTAGTTTTCGCGATGATGGCGAGCTATCTCCTGAGCAGAACGATTGTGCCGACGATGGCGCACTTCCTGCTCAAGAATGAAAAAGAAAGCGGCCTGATCTGGCGGGTGCATGAAGGCTTCAATTGGCTCTTTAACAAGTTCAAGGATTTTTATGGAAGTGCTCTCGAATGGAGCCTATCGCATCGGGCGATCGTCTTTGGAGTGTTCTTCGTATTTGTCGCGTTTTCGGGCTGGCTGGCTACCAAGGTAGGTGAAGACTTTTTCCCGGAAGTAGATGCGGGCCAGTTTCGCTTGCATGTGCGGGGCCCGGCTGGGGCTCGAATCGAGGAGACTGAGAGGTTATTTGCGCTGGTCGAAGGCGTGATCCGGCAGATTGTGCCAGCCAAAGAACTGGATAGCATTCTCGACAACATGGGGCTGCCCACCGTGGGCGTTAACCTCGCCTATACCGACGGGGCAACGATTGGGCGCTTTGATGGAGAGATCCTGGTAAGCCTGAAGGATCGCGAGACGCCGACGAAGCTTTACGTGCAGAGGCTGCGCCGCAAGCTGGAGAGCGAATTCCCCGATGCTGAATTTTTCTTTCAGCCCGCCAACATGATCAACCAGATTCTCAACTTTGGCCGGCCAGCTCCTTTTGACATCCAGGTGGTGACGCGCAGCCGGGCCAATGCATTCAAGGTGGCACGTGAAATCGAGACGCGGGTCAAGCGAATACCAGGTGCAGTTGATGTCCATCTTCATCAGGTGATGAACTACCCGGACTTACAGATCAACGTTGATCGAGCAAAAGCCAACGCACTTGGACTGACGCAGCGCGATGTAGCAAACAGCCTGCTGGTGAGTCTGAGTTCGAGCGGGCAGACGTCACCGAATTACTGGCTCGACCCGGCCAACGGCGTGAGCTATCAGGTGACTGCGCAGACACCGCAGTCCAGAATCGAAACGCTGGAAGATATCACACACACTCCAATCACACCGCCCGGCGGTGGCAATACGAGCCTGCTTGCAAACATTGCCGATGTGCGGCGATCAACGAGCATGGCGGTTGTAAATCACTACAACATCCAGCCGATTTTCAATGTCTATGCCGGCGTTGAGAACAGCGATCTGGGCAGCGTGCAGAAGAAGGTGGTAGCGATGCTCGATGAGATGCGGCCCAAGCTGCCCAAGGGCGTTACAATCGACCTGCGTGGGCAGGTGGAGACGATGAATTCAAGCTTTGTACGCCTTGGATTTGGAATGCTCTTTGCAATTCTGCTGGTCTACATGTTGATGGTGGTCAACTTCCAGAGCTGGCTGGATCCGTTCATTATTCTCACGGCGCTACCCGGCAGCCTGAGTGGCATTGTGTGGATGCTTTTTGCGACACAAACGACCTTTAGCGTGCCTAGTCTGATGGGCGCGATCATGAGCATTGGAGTGGGAGTGGCGAACAGTATTTTGCTGGTGACTTTTGCTAACGACTTACGGCCAATGGGCCTGAGCAGTCGCGAGGCGGCGCAGGAAGCGGGAGTGACGCGCCTGCGCCCCGTAATCATGACGGCCAGCGCAATGGTGATGGGCATGCTGCCAATGTCCCTTGGCCTGGGGGAGGGTGGTGAGCAGAATGCACCGCTGGGCCGCGCGGTGATTGGTGGATTGATCGTTGCGACTGTGGCCACCTTGTTCATCGTGCCTCTGGTTTACAGCAGCCTGCGGAAGACAGCACCCGTTCTTAACGAAATCGAGGAAACTGAATAACGTGAAGTCGACACGCGCGATTGGCATTTTGTTTCTGCTTGCCGTGGTGGCCGCTGGCATTTTTTTCGTCGGCTGGACGCCGCGCCAGGCGCGCTTGCAAATGATTGAAGCTGAAGCCAAGAGCAATTCTGAGGAACGGTTGGCAGTTACCGTGACCAAGGTGAAGCTGTCGCCACCGACTCATGAACTTTCACTCCCCGGAAACGTCGCGGCTATTGGCGACACACCGATCTACGCCCGTGCCGAGGGCTACATCAAGATCCGCAAAGTGGACATTGGCGATAGGGTCAAGGCAGGCGACACACTAGTTGAAATCGATTCGCCGGAGCTGGATCAGCAACTGCGCAATTCCAAGGCCCGCCTTGAGCAGTTTAAGGCGGCCGCCATGCAGGTGCGCGCCGCGATTGAACAGGCCAGCGCCAACGTCAAACTTGCCGACATCAATTTCGGACGTTCCAGGCAGTTAGTCGCGGAAGGAATCATTGCCAAAGCTGATCTGGACGAGAAGACAGCCGTGTTTGATGCCCGTAAGGCCGACGTTCGAGCGCAGGAAGCCAACCTGGTTGCCGCGAACGAAGCCATCAGCGCCCAAGTGGCCGAGGTGGCCCGCATCGAGCAGTTGACGCAATTCAAGCGAGTGACGGCCCCGTGGGATGGCATCATCACGCAGCGCAATTGTGCGGTTGGCAATCTGATTACGCCGGCGGCGATCGCTGCCGGTCGTGATCTATTTCGACTGAGCGACATTAGCAAGCTGCGCGTATTTGTGAACGTGCCGCAGTCGAATGTCGGTGACCTCAAGATGGGGCAGAAAGCGACTGTCCGAGTGCCGGAAATCAATCGCACGTTCATCGGCACGGTTGCTCGCGCGGCCAGTGCGCTGGAGAATCAAACGCGCACGATGCTGACAGAAGTGAGCGTGGTGAATCAGGGAAATGCTCTGTTGCCTGGCATGTACGTGCAAGTGGCGCTGGAGACCAGCCTGGCGCGACGGATGTTGCTGGTACCCGGCGATACGGTGGTTACGCGCAGCGATGGCACCTTTGTCGCAGTGGTTGGCAAAGATTCCAAAGTGACCTTTCGCAAGATCGATATTGGACGCGACTATGGCACTGAACTGGAAGCAATCGGCGGCGTAGTCGAAGGTGATATGGTGGTCGTCAATCCATCGGATGATGTCAAGAACGGCGTCGTTGTTCGTCCGATGGCCCGCAAGTAAACACCAATGAAGATCGAATCGATTCGCGCCATTCCGCTCTACGGGAAGGCCTATGAAGATTGGCCGGCGCGCTATGGCGAGCTCGAACAAACACGGACACTGGTGGAGGTGCGCACCGATGCGGGGCTGACGAGCATAGGTAGCGTTTATACTTCTGCGCCGCTGGTGTCGGCGGCGTTGGAACTGCTGAAGCCGCTCTACTCGGGCACCAGTGCAATTGACCCTGCAGCGACCACCGAGATGCTGCACCAGAATACGTTCTGGCAAGGACGTGGCGGCTCTGTGACGCACGCGATTTCGGGCATCGATATGGCGCTGTGGGACATACTTGGCCAAGTAACCGGGCAGCCGATTTGGCGGCTGCTGGGCGGCAGGTATCGTGATCGAATTCAGCCCTATGCTTCGATGCTGATGGTCGCGCCCGAGTTGATGGGAGAGCGATTGCTGGCGGCCAAGGCGCGGGGCTTTCGGGCGTTCAAGATTGGTTGGGGGCCCTTTGGAAGAAGCGCGCCGGGAGTGGATGAAGCGATTGTGCGTGCGGCGAGACTGGCGATCGGCGATGACTGCGACCTAATGGTGGATGCGGGGGCGAGCGATGCGTTTTGGCCGCATGGGTTGAAGTGGGCTCTGGAGAAGGCGCAAATGCTTCGCGACTATAACGTCACCTGGTTTGAAGAGGCGTTGCGACCGGATGATATCGATGGGTTTGTCGAACTGACGCGGCAATCGCCGGTGAAGATTGCGACGGGCGAAGTGCTGACTAGGCGGCAGAGTTTCCTGCCGTGGATTGAGCGGCGGGCGGTGGATGTTTTGCAGCCCGACGTGACCAAGGTGGGGGGCCTCTCAGAGCAGCATCGGATTGGGCAGTATGCGGATGATCACAACATTTTGGTTGTGCCGCATGGCTGGAATACGGGCGTGGGGCTGGTTGTCGATCTGCATCTTAGCGCGGCTGCGGTGAATGCGCGGTACGTGGAGTATCTGACGCCGGAGCCGTATCTTGAGGATGTCTTTGAGGAAGCGTTTCAGCTGGATGCAGAGGGAATGCTGCGGATCCCGGATGGGCCGGGTTATGGGGTGAAGTGGAGTCGAGAAGGGATCGCGCGGCTGTCGCGCGGGGCGTCCTAGAAAAATCGGGCGCCGCTGCGAGGCATGCTGCGGCGCCCAGGGAAATCGGTCAAATTCGGTTACTTGATTTGGATCTTCACGTTGTCCGTGTCAATCGATCCGGTGCCGTTCAACTCAATCGCCGTCAGGCCCTTGTGAAAGATGTTGTTACGGCGGACAGAGTTTTCCTTGGAGGCGGCGGAGAACTGAATTCCTGTGCGGAAACCGGAGATTAGGTTCGTCTCGATTGCATCGTAGCGGGGCCCATTGGGGTCAGTTTCGGTTGGGTTGTAGCAGATACCGATAACGCCGTTGGCACCAGCGACCACAGCGTTGCCGACAATCATGTTGCCGCGGCTCATTCCGCCGCGAACAAAAATTCCCAGGCCGACGGAGTTGATACTGTTATTGCGAATCACTACGCCCACGCTCTGCACGATCATGATCCCGATCTCGGGGGGGCCGGAACTCACCAACAGATCCCGTGCGCGGATGTTGAGGTCCTGCACCGTAACATTCGACGAGTCAGCAATGCGGATCGCCAGGCCGAAGTTTGCCAAGTTTCCGTTCTTGATTGTGACGCCTGTCGCACCGGCGACTTCAATTCCCATACCTGTGTTGTTGCCAGGGCCAAGAATCTGCCCACCGCCCAAATCCACGGTGACTCCGCCCGACTGCACACGAATCGCTGGGCCTGGCCCACTCCAGACGTAGCTGTCGAGCCGCAGTTGATAGATTCCAGGTTCGGTGATGACGGCTGGCAGTGAAAAGATCTGCTTGCCTGGTGTCTGCGCGGGCAAGAGGGCTGCGCCCAGCGCGCACAAGGCGACTGCTTGGGTAAGTGTCTTAAGTATTTGCATAGTGGATTCCTTTGTCGATTCGATATATTGATCGGTAAGCGGGTATCGCCGTCGATCTTTACTTGCTTGTCGCGGGGCAGTTAGCATATCCCCCTCAGGGGGATAAATTTCTTTGCTGCGACATTCAATAGTGAGAGGAGGTCTTCTATTCAAGCGATTGCACATCATGTCGATTTGGAGCTTGCTAAGGCGGTTGTTGCGCGGGATCGAAAGGCCACCGCCCATTTCGTTCAGAAGTACACGGATGCCGTTCACTCCTATATTCATCGCCGACTTATGCCGCGCACCGAACTGGTGGACGACCTGGTGCAGGAGGTGATTCTGGCGGCGTGGAAGGGGCTGGCGAAGTACGAAGGAGACGCCCCACTGTCGCACTGGATCATGGGGATCGCGCGCTTCAAGACGAACGACTATTACAGGTCGAAACTGAGGGCGGCGGTCAGCTTCGACGATGGCGACCGCAGTTGGGAACCGGAGGACCGCACTGAGCGGATCGACTCGTTGCTCGATCGGAGCCGTTCGGCAACGAAGGCCGCTGGCGTCATCGCGGCGATGCGCGAGGAGTACGGCCTGCTCTTGCGCTGGAAGTATTGGGACAATCGATCGGCGCGTGAGATGGCAAGCGAGTTGGGCAAAACTGAAAAGGGCGTTGAACGGATGTTGGCGCGCGCCCGCCAGGAATTCGAACGTATGTGGACCACAACGGAAGGAGCAGCGCATGCAGGATAACGAATTCGAGGCTCTTCTGATATCGGCGGGCGACGCTCCGGCGAGAGGCGAGAGCGCCTCCACGCGGCTGAAGTCGCGGATCTACTCGGCGCTCATGCTGGAGGCGGCGGCAGACGGCCCGCTGCTGGATCTGGACGCGACCGTCGCAGCAGGCCAAGGGCTGTGCGTGTTTGAAAAACTCGTACAAATCGCGCCCGTCAGCGCAGCGCTAAAGTCGTTCAACTATTGCCGTGTCTGCCACGGTCGCCTGATGGGCGAACACATCGAAGACCCACCGCTGTACTGGGTCTGCTGCCCTTACGCCGAGTTCAAGGAGTCTTAGTAGCTCCAGACGACGCCAAAGAGATGGTGGAAATTCATCAGGTTCTTTTGTGCGGGCGGGACCAGGCTACGCGAGAACAAGTTCCCCGTCAGCGTCTCGGAGAAGGAATAGCGGAAGGCCCAACCGGGCTTCACGGTCAGGTCCATCCCGACGGCGGAGCGGAGCCCAGGGTGCCATTCGGCGGCTGTCGCGGTCGGCACGACAGCCGCCCCACCCTCAAATGAGACTTGATTTCGCGAAGCTCGGACCATAGCGAATCCAACGGAGAGATAGGGCCGGATGCGGCTGCTCAACGGTCGGACATAGAGCATGCCGTCAAAGACGATTTGGTGTTGGCGGCTCTGGTTTACGGCGCTGTAGAAAGTGTTGCCGCTCACGCCGTTCAGGGTAACGTCGTTGCGGTTGAAAATGTAGTTCCCTTGAGCAGAGACCCAGTTGTTGAAGTGGTGGCCAGCCGCGAGGTTGAGGGCGAGACCGTCCTTGGGTGAATAGAGGGACGCTACTGCACCCTGTGAGAACTTAGCCTGCGCGTCCCCGGATAAGATCGCCAGTCCGCCAAGCCCAGCGATGAAATTCTTTTTCTCAACTTGGGCGCTCAACACAACGCTCATCGCCAACGCCAAGACCAGAGCACGAAGCATATATTTCTAAGTTTAGCGGGTCGAAGTCTAAGCTCCGGCCTTCTTTTCCGCCATTTTCTTCTGGATCGCAGCCAATAACTTGGCCTCCAGCGCTTCCGGCACTGCCTGCGGCTCGCAACCCTTGTAGATCTTCAGCGTCTTCTGCGTCGTATCCAGCAATACCCAGCAGTTGGGGCACTCGGCCGCGTGCCGGTCTAGTTCCTGTCGAGTCTCGGCATCGATTGAGGAATCCAGGTAATCGCTGAGCTCTCGCAGGAAATCCTTACATGTAGGCAAACGCTTCGTCCCCCTTGCCTTTGAATACGCGGGTCAACTTCTCTCTAAGTTGCAGTCTGGCTCGCAAGAGTCTACTCTTCACCGCCGGGATGCTCAAGCCGAGCGTTTCTGCGGTCTCCTCCGTGGATAATTCCTCAACATCACGCAACAGAAATACAGTACGAAAGCCCTCGGGCAAACTGGAAATCGTCTTATCCAGAATCTCGCGCAGTTCATCCTGCGAATATTGATCTTCAGGATTGCCTTCCCAAACGGCAACTTCACGAAGCATCGTATCTTCGCCCGTATCAAGTTCCTCATCCAGGGAAACCAGCTTGCCCGTCTTGCGCTTACGAAGCTTCATGAGCGCCTCATTCATGGCAATGCGTACCAGCCAAGTGTAAAACTTGCTGTTGCCCTGGAAACTATCCAGGTGCGTGTACGCTTTCATGAAGGCTTCCTGCAACACGTCCTCGGCATCCTCGTCATGATTAGTGATGTTTCGTGCGACACGAAGGATGCGGCGGCTATAGCGTTTTACAAGTTCAGGGAAAGCCCCGTCGTCGCCATGCTTGGCAAGTTCGACCAACTGCTCGTCGCTTTGGGGCTCAATCGAGGTCATCTCAGCTTTCACTATAGCCCAATGACCCGGAATCGCATAAAAGTTATGGCAGACCAGCATGTTACGCTGAAAAGTACCCCTCGAAAACCCCATGAGTGAAGTCCTCGTTACGCTACCAGACGGGAGCCAGAAAGCGTTCCCCGCTGGAACGCGGCCCCTAGATATCGCCCTGTCGATCTCGAAACGCCTCGCTGAAGAAGCCCTTGTTGCCAAAGTGGATGGCAACCTTTGGGATCTGACGCGACCGCTCGAGGGCGACGCCGCAGTCAGTATTCTGACCTCCAAAGACCCAGCCGTGCTTGACGTCTACCGCCATTCCACTGCCCACTTGCTTGCAGGCGCAGTGCTTGAGCTGTATCCCGAGACCAAGCTCGCCATCGGACCGCCGATCGAGAATGGCTTCTATTACGATTTCGATCGCAAAGAGGCATTCACGCCCGAAGACCTGGAAAAGCTTGAGAAGAAGATGGCTGAGATCCGTGATCGCGATCTCACCTTTGAGCGCAAGCTGATCGCCAAGCCTGAAGGTCTGGCGAAGTATGTGGCGATGAACGAGCCTTTGAAAGTAGAGCTCATCACGGAGCGCGCCGACGACATTTTCAGCGAATACACGATGGGGCCCAACTTCATCGACTTCTGCCGCGGCCCGCATCTGCCCTCCACAAAAAAGATCAAAGCTTTCAAGCTCCTGAGTGTTGCGGGTGCCTATTGGAAGGGTGACGAGAAGCGCCAGCAGTTGCAGCGCATATACGGCACGGCCTTCTATTCGCAAAAAGAACTCGACGAATTCTTGAAGCAGCTTGAAGAAGCAAAGAAACGCGACCATCGCAAGCTTGGCCGTGAGCTGGATCTCTTCTCGATTCAGGAACTCGCTGGCCCCGGTCTCATCTTCTTCCATCCCAAGGGCGCGCTGGTGCGCTTGATCATTGAGGACTGGATGCGTGAGAACTATCTGGCACGCGGCTATGATCTGGTGTTCACCCCGCATGTTGCCCGCCGTCAGCTTTGGGAAGTCTCGGGACACGCTGATTTCTATGGCGAGAACATGTTCGTGCCGATGGAGTTGGACGACGCGACCTATCAGCTGAAGCCGATGAATTGTCCGTGCCACATCCTGATTTACGCGAACAAGCAATACAGCTATCGCGATCTTCCGGTGCGCCTGGGTGAGCTGGGCACTGTCTATCGCTATGAGCGCTCCGGCACCCTGCACGGCCTGCTACGCGTCCGTGGCTTTTGTCAGGACGACGCACACATCTTCTGCACGCCAAGCCAAATTGAGGACGAAGTCATCGGCTGTCTCGACTTCGCATTTCACACCCTCCGCACCTTCGGGTTTGAAACCTACGAAGCGGAACTTTCCACCTGGGATGGCGGAGCCTCTGGCAAATACGTGGGCACCGCAGACGAGTGGGAACGCGCTGAAGGCGCGCTTCGCAGTGCCGTTGAACGCCTGGGCCTGGCAGTCAAAGTAATGCCCGATGAGGCGGCCTTCTATGGCCCCAAGATCGACGTAAAACTTGTCGATGCGATCGGACGCAAATGGCAGCTATCGACGGTGCAGTTCGACTTCAATCTGCCGCGTCGCTTTAACCTCAGCTACATCGCCGAGGATGGTGCCAAGCATACTCCGATGATGGTGCATCGTGCGCTGTTCGGCAGTGTGGAGCGCTTCTTTGGAATTCTTGTCGAGCACTATGCGGGAGCCTTCCCGGTATGGCTGGCGCCGGTGCAGGTAATCCTGTTGCCGGTGACTGATCGCGCTAACCTCTACGCCGCCGAGCTCAAGGAAAAGCTCAAGGCGCAGGGCTTCCGCGTTGACACGGACTACCGCAACGAGAAGGTGAACTTCAAGATTCGCGAAGCGCAGTTGATCAAGATCCCCTACATGCTCGTCATCGGTGATCGCGAAGTGGAAGCTGGAACAGTTTCAGTGCGCAACCGCCGAAATGGCGATCTGGGCGCCAAGCCTGTCGAGGAATTCATCGCCATGCTGCGCGACAACAACGATTCGAAGACCTCGATCGAATAGCCAATGGTCCCGATTCTTTGGCTGCTCGCGCTCGGGACGGTCATTTACTGTTTCCTGACTCTGGCAGCGGTCTATCGCTACTTGAGCGTGCCGTTGCCGACAGGCAGCGAGCGTCCTCCCATCAGTATTCTCAAGCCCCTTAAGGGTGCCGATGACGGGCTGGAGGCCAATCTGCGGACTGCCTTTGAACAGGAATATCCAGGCGACTGGGAGATTCTGTTTGCGGTCACTGATGAGGCTGACCCGGCAGTTGAAATTGTCGCCAGGCTGCAAGCAGAGTTTTTGCGTGTTCCCAGTCGACTCTTGATTGTTGGGGAATCGCCTTACGCAAATGCAAAGGTCTGGAGTCTGGAAAAGCTGTGCGCGGCAGCAGCGCACGACCTGGTTGTCATGTCTGATTCCGACATCCGGGTGACTCCGACGATGTTGACTGCGATCGCCGCTGAATTTTCATCGAACCCGAAGCTTGGCCTGGCTACTTGCCCCTACCGGGCGGTGGGCGGCCCAAGTATCTGGTCGCAAATGGAAGCACTTGGTATGAATACTGAATTCATCTCGGGCGTCCTCGTTGCGCGGATGCTGGAGGGGATGCGCTTTACGCTTGGCCCTACGGTGGCCGCGCGCAAGATTGCGATTCGAGCTGCTGGTGGCTGGGCCAGCCTGAAGGATTTTCTGGCTGAAGATTTTGTATTGGGGCAACGGGTGACGGCCAAGGGGTGGAATTCAATTCTGTCCAGTTATGTGGTCGAGCATCGGATCGGCTCAGAAGGCCTGGCGCAGAACTTTGCTCACCGCTTGCGCTGGAACCGGTCTACGCGCCGCTCCCGTCCGTTCGGCTACATTGGGCAGATTTTTACCAACCCCTTGCCGATCTTCCTCGCTGTCTGGCCGTTCACCGGCTTTGAAATTGGCTTTCTTGGTGCGGCCCTGATGCTGCGCTTCACGGTGGCTTTTGCCGCACAGAACGGCGTACTCAACGACCAGTTTCGGCCTCGAGATCTCTACCAGCTTCCGCTGCAGGATTTCCTGAGCTTTGGCTTCTGGTTCGCAGGCTTCTTCGGCAATACGATCCACTGGCGCGGACAAGTGTATCGCCTCAACAGGGATGGCACCTTTACGCTGCTCCCGACCGCCTAGACAATCACTAGACAATCGCGCAGGAGGGTTTTTGAGCCCCCCACTGCTAAACTAATAGAGAAAAAGAATATATATGGTCGACGCCGTACTCGCAAAGATCTTCGGTACCAAGCATGAGCGTGAAGTTAAGCGCATCAAGCCCAAGGTCGAAGCGATCAACAATCTCGAACCCGCGCTCCAAAAGTTTACGGACGCGGAACTAGCTGCTAAGACGCCGGAGTTTAAGCAGCGCATTGCCAATGGCGAAACCCTCGACGACCTTCTGGTCGAAGCGTTCGCTGTCTGCCGCGAAGCCGGTCGTCGCGTGCTGAACATGCGTCACTTCGATGTACAGCTCATTGGCGGCGCCGTTCTCCATGGCGGCAACATCGCCGAAATGAGGACAGGTGAAGGCAAGACGTTGGTCGCCACGCTTCCGTGCTATCTAAACGCACTCGGCGGCAAGGGCGTCCATGTCATCACTGTTAATGACTACCTCGCCAAGCGCGACTCCGAGTGGATGGGCCGTCTGCATAAGTTCCTCGGCCTGAGCGTTGGCTGCATCGTCCATGACATCACCGAACAGGAACGTCGCGACGCTTATCAGTGCGACATCACTTACGGCACCAATAACGAATTTGGCTTTGATTACCTGCGCGACAACATGAAGTTTCGCCTGGATTCTTGCGTGCAGCGCGAGCACAACTTCGCGATCGTGGACGAAGTTGACTCGATTCTCATCGACGAAGCCCGCACTCCGTTGATCATTTCCGGACCGAGTGAAGAGTCCACCGACAAGTACTACCGCATCAATACGATCATCCCCAAGCTGGTTCGCGGCGAGGTGATTGAAGGCAAGGAGCCGGGCGAAAAGTATTTCACCGGCGACTATACGGTTGATGAAAAGCAGCGCAATGTCGCACTCACCGAAGAAGGCGTCCATAAGGTGGAACGGCTTTTGAACTGCGGCAACCTGTATGACATCGAAAACATGGAATTGAACCACCATGTGCAGCAGGGCTTGAAGGGGTTGGTGCTCTACCAGCGGGATCGTGAGTATGTCGTACAAAATGGCGAAGTGGTCATTGTCGATGAGTTTACGGGCCGCCTGATGCCAGGCCGCCGCTGGTCCGACGGCCTGCACCAGGCTGTCGAAGCCAAGGAAGGCGTCAAGATCGAACGCGAGAACCAGACCCTCGCCACGATCACTTTCCAGAACTATTTCCGCATGTACGCCAAGCTAGCCGGTATGACTGGTACTGCCGACACCGAAGCTGCCGAATTCGGCAAGACGTATAAGCTCGAAGTCGTTTTGATTCCGACCAACCAGTCGATGGTCCGCAAGGATCTCAACGATATCGTCTACCGCACTGAGGAAGAGAAGTACCGCAACTCCGCCCTTGAGATCAAGGCGCTGCATGAGAAGGGCCAGCCGGTGCTGGTGGGTACGATCAGCGTCGAGAAATCAGAAAAACTGTCCGGGGCCCTGCGCCGGATTGGCGTCAAACACGAAGTATTGAACGCGAAGAATCACGAGCGCGAAGCGCACATCATCGCTCAGGCAGGCCGCAAGGGTGCCGTGACCGTATCGACCAATATGGCCGGTCGCGGTACAGACATTTTGCTCGGCGGCAACGCTGAGTTCCTCGCCAAAGATCAGATGCATCGCGGCGGTAAAGATCCCGACGGCGTGCATGCCGAAGAGTATAAGACCCTCTACGCGGAAATCAAGAAACAGACGGACGCCGAGCATGATGAGGTAGCCCGAGTGGGTGGACTCTTCGTTCTTGGAACAGAGCGTCATGAATCGCGCCGCATCGACAATCAGCTTCGCGGCCGTGCCGGTCGTCAGGGCGACCCCGGTGGCTCACGCTTTTATCTCTCATTGCAAGACGACCTGTTGCGCATATTTGGTGGCGACAAAATCCAGGGCCTGATGTTGCGGCTGGGTATGGAAGAAGACGTGCCAATTGAATCGAGCCTGATCACGCGCCGCATTGAAGCCGCGCAGAAGTCAGTCGAGGCCAATCACTTTTCGGCCCGCAAACACCTACTGGAATACGACGACGTGATGAACAAGCAGCGCCAGGCCGTCTACGGTCTGCGCCGCGCGATGCTCTCCAACACCGATCAGAAAATTCGTGTGTTTGAGATGATCACCAGCATCGTTGGTAGCTTCATTGATGCCCGTCTGCCGGAAGGCGTCCGCTCTGATCAGTGGGATTTGACCGGTTTTGAAACTGACATTCTGACGCAGTTTGGATACAAACTGGACTCCCGTGAACTGGCCGACTCTGGACGCGAACTCTTCGAGAAAGAAGTGATCGAAAAGGTCCAGGCTCGCTACGACGAGAAGGAAACGATTCTTGGGTCAGACATGATGCGCGAGACCGAGCGAATGATCCTGTTGAACGTCATCGACAACCAGTGGAAAGACCACCTGCTGTCGATGGATCACCTCAAGGAGGGCATCTATCTTCGTGGCTATGGCCAGAAGGACCCGCTCATTGAGTACAAGAAGGAAAGCTATACGCTCTTCAGCGACATGATGGAGCGGATCGAAGATGAAGCCGTACGGTACCTGTATTTCCTGCAGGTTCACGATCAGGACGGGAACATTTTGACGGTTGCGCCCATCCAGCCTGACGAGGATGGCGAATACAACTCAGGTGACTACGAGAACGAAGCACCTGCCGCAGCGCCCGTCGCCGTGGCAGCCAAGTCGACTGCATCGATCACCGACTTCACTCGCAATATACAGCGGAAGAAGGAAAAAGAGATGGCGTCGCTGCAGTACGTTGGCGGCGACAGCTCTGCGTCTGCTACTAAGGCCCAGCCCGTGGTCAAGGGCGTCAAGGTCGGTCGTAACGAAGTCTGCCCCTGCGGCAGCGGCAAAAAATATAAGAAGTGCCACGGAGCGTGATGCGTGATCGCACCTGCCCTGTTCTTCATCGCGAGCATTCTTCCTCCGTCAATTGACGACTGGAAGCGCGTCGAGACGGGCAAGGCGGAAGTGCCGCAGCCGAACGTTGCGCGCGAGTATGGCTTGATCGAGTCCGACGCAGCCAAGTACTCCGCTGGCGCGAAAACTTTTGAGCTATCGGCCTACCGGCTCAAGGATGTCACGGGTGCCGTGGCGTTGGAGCAGAGCCTGCAGGACCCAGGTAAAAAGGTCTTTCGCTATCAGAATTACGTCTTTCAGACGACGACGGGGACGGCACCGCGAGGAGCGATTGACGCATTTTTGTTTCCCGCATTGCCGAAGCTTGATCGTTCGGCGAGCCCCAATATGCTGCCCTACTTGCCTGCGAAGAATCGAGTCAGTGGCACGGAGCGGTTGATCCTGGGCCCGGAATCTCTGCGAGCCTTTGAGCCCCGCATTCCGGTTGTGGCAGCTGGCTTCGATTTTGCCGGGGAAATGCAACTCGCACGGTACACAACACCCGATGGCGCTGCAGTGCTGGCGGTTCTCCGATTTCCGAACCACGCAATTGCCCGACAGCAGTTCCCTGCCCTCGAGCAGATCGGCACGGCTGTGCGACAGGGGCCACTGGTGACGCTTGTACTGCCCCTCAGCGGGGATCATCCGCTCAACCCGGCAACCGCGCAAGCCTTGGCCGGTCTAGTGACTTACAAGGCCGACATTGTAATGGACAAGAAGCCAGATAAGCCGCAGGAGAATCCGGCTGTGTTTTTGGTAAACGTGTTCAAGCTTTGCGGAGTGCTATTGGGGCTTTGCCTGGGCCTGGGTCTGATTTTCGCGCTTTTCCGTGCTTATGGTCGGCACTGGTCCGGTCGCGAGAACGAGCCCGAGATGACGAGCCTGGGGATCTAGCTGCGGACTTCCCGCAGCAACCGCCTGCTCCGTATCCCCAACCCGATCAGCGATGCTCCAATCAGCCCCAGCGTTGCGGGCTCCGGCACTGTGCTCGCGGTGCCTGTAGCCATATCGAAGTTGGTCTGAACGCCATTGGACCCGAAGCTGATCAAAATGTTCTGACCAATTTCAGTTCCGGAGGCCCCTGTCGTGTAGGTCACTGATTGTGGTGCCCAAAGACCTGATCCTGGATCAGAAGCGCCAGATACACTCGCCACGACTGGCAAGAAACTAAACGTGTTGCCAGCTCTCAACTCCAACTTGTAACCGCCAAAACCAAGATCTTTGCGGTGCCCAACCATCATCGAAAAGACGTAAGTCGTATTCGGCTTAAAGACATCCGTCAGAACCTGATAGTAGCCATAGCCACCGCCATTGCCATAAGCGAAATTATTCCCATCAAAGGAGAGGCCGCTGGTGTACATGCCTACGGTGGGGTCTTGGATTCCAACTCCACAGCAACCGACGTTTGGCGTCCAGCCGTTGACCGTGTAACCGTTTCCTCCATTGCCAAGGATATCGATTTCAAAACTAGGGTTGATGATATTCAATGCAGTGGCTTGGAGCGCCGGCAACATTGAAAAGGAAAGGCAAGCAATGGAAAGCAGAAATGGTTTCATGCCTCTCAAAGCGATAACAGACAGAAAGCGGGGTCAATTGCGCCATGGCTGCGATTTTTCTGTTGCATCCCTGATCGACTCAGCTTGTGCGCCGCCGGAGGATACGCAAGCAACAGCCGATAGCAATTCATGGCATCATTCAGCAGAATTCGGCAAGTGTGACGTCTGTTGCAGTGCGCAGCTAGCAATTGTCGCGGGTAGGGAGAGCGTCAAAGACTAATGCGGTAGGCACCGGTGGACTTTAGCTTCGCGATGGTGAGGAGGTCGGCAAAGCTGCGCAGGCCGCTGGCCAAGGTGACCTTGCTATCGTCGGCATTAAACCAGCGCACCGGGATCTCCGCAATGGCGATCGCATTTTCTTGGGCGATGACCAACATCTCAACATCGAAACTGAAACCATCAAGAGTCTGAACGGCGAAGATCTTTCGGCCTGTCGGGCCGTGCATGAGCTTGAACCCACATTGCGTATCTTGAATGTGGAGACCAGTGATACTGCGCATCACGAAGTTGAAGAATCGTCCAGAAGCCTCGCGGGCAAATGACTGGTGACGTCCCACGGTGCTTCGGTCGACGGCCCGGCTCCCAATACAGACGCGGGCACCGCTGCTGTCGGCAGCGGCACGGAGTTTGGAGTACTCCGCGATCGGCGTAGAAAGATCGGCATCAGAGAACAAGACCCAATCGCCAATCGATTTCAGGACACCGTTACGCACGGCAGCGCCCTTTCCGGCGTTTGCGGGATTCGCCAGTACACGGATGGGCGTGCCCGGATGTTGCTCAGTGAAGCGGTCGACAAGTCTGATCGTCCCATCCTTGGAACCATCATCTACAACCAGAATTTCGACGTCAAAAGGTTGCTCTCCCGCCCACTGGTGGAGTGCGAGTAGACTTTTCCCTAGACGAAGTTCTTCGTTGTAGGCGGGGATGACAATGGAAAGCTCAGGCAAGCAGAACTCCAAGTTTATCCCAACCGTGCCGATCAAGGCCGCGCGACAAGGCTCTTGGGCAGGTCCAGCACCGGATTGGACTGGAAGAAATGGAAGGGCCGGATGTGAAAGCTGTGCCACATCGTCGGCATTACTGGCCAATCCTCAGACCGCGTAACGTGGTGGAATCCAAGCGTATACCAGCCGACAATGTCGGTGTTTTCGATCGGTCGATTGGCTTTGGTCCAGTCGGCCAAGCCGTCGCTAGCCGTCGAACTCGTCGGGTAAGTCCCGGACGCGTAGCGCTGCTTCGTGTCGAACGGAGTCACCCAAAACTGGTGCTCGGAAAACGCGCCCAGCTTCTGCGTCGGATCGTCGGCCGACATCAGAGATTTGGCCGTCGCCCCCGGCATCACTTCGTACGCCGTGTTGTAGTTCAGCGGGCCCTTCACCGCAGGGTTGATAAACATCCACATCGACGGCTTCTCCAGTTGGATATCCATGATCGCGTCCTTCTCACGTGCGGCGATCGATCCTTGGGTCACCCAAATCGACTTGCGCATCGGATCGTTTTCGATGCGCTTGGGTACCATTCGGTGGATCATAAAACTGTTCGCCGGCCCGTCCACGTCCAAGTCTAAGCGGTACGAAAAGTAGTGGTCGTGATTGATGCCAATCGTATTCTCGGCAACATACTGTCCGGTCTCGGGTATCGAGTGATCCATATGATCGGCGGCCACTTTCTGTGCCACCGATTTGGTTTCAATCACACCCGTTGCGCCGACCGCGACTTCAATCGTGCCGTCGGGATCGAAGCGCCAGTCCATGATGTAGTCGTAGTTTCCGATCACTGCCGCGGATCGCAACACAAGCTGCCGCGTGGGTCGCCCATAGGTGACTCCGTCTTCAAAATGGCGCCAAGCTGGGCCTTCCGGGTTGCGCTCAAATAAGCAGGCCATGTTCGAATTCAATTTCGGCGAGCCTTCCTGGGTGGAAGTCACGCTGTCGAACCACGCCGCGCCCGCCGGGCAATCCACCCCGGCGCGAAGCGGCTTCAAGTGTCCGAGAGAGCTAAAAAACTGGCCCGCGTCGATGAAGGCGCGATTATTCCATCCATTGGACGGATCCATGTAGGGGACAAACAATTCACTCACGCTGCCTTCGTACAGAATCGAACGCGGACGGCCTTTGTCGAGGAAGCGAACCAAGTTCACGACCGTGCCCACGCGCGGATCGAGCCGGAAGCGGAAGCGCCAATTCTGCCACTCGATCTCGCCCTTGTCGATCGTAAACGCGGGGCCCTGCGGCTGCGACGTCGCAATCGGCGTCGTGTGTGGACGGACCGTCTCGGGAATCTCCTCGTAATTGTTGTCGGCCACTGGCACCGGGACAACTTCGGTGTCGTAGACCTTGAAAATCTTCTTGGTCACCATGTCCATTTGGAAGGTCAGCCCTTCGATCGAGCGGCCCCAACTGTGATAAGTCCGGTTGCTCTGTGAGCACGAACCGAAACCCACGCGCTGCGTGGCTTGTTCCGGAACCGACTGGTAGGCCACCGGAATCGCGCCACATTGCACGGTCCGCATGTCGGTGATCCCGCGTTTCTTCAACGCCGCGATGATGCGTGCATCTTTCTTGATCGCGTCGCCGTTGCCGCGAACCTCGCTGCTCACAAATGGGGCCTGCGCCCCCTTGAGTTCCTCAAAGCTTACAACCTTCCTCCCAGCGATATCGACCACAGCCGTGAAGGACTTATCCCCGCGCAGCAGCACGACGTCAGCTTCCCGGGCAAAGGCCTGCCCCGGCTTGAGGCTCAACACGGAAGCCTTCAAAGGTGCGTGCAACAGAACGCTGGCGAACATCGTCTCCGGGGTGGCGTGGCCCGCCTTCTGTAGCGTTTCGTAAATCGTCCAGTATTCGCCGGTTGTCAAGTCGTCCAGCGGATGGCTCGGGCCTTGGGCCAAAACTTGGATCGCAATGATGAAAGAAAAGATAATGTTTCGCATAACGAATTTGACACAGGATAGCAGGGTGCTCAAATTTTATTGGAACGCTTTGTCTACAGCTACGTATTGGTTTTTAACATGACACGCCGAAGCCTCTTTGCACTTGCTCCAATCGCGATGATTTTCACCGGTTGCGACGTTGAAGATATGAGTTCCTGGGGTTCCTCTGACCGCTTCAAGGAAGACTTTCACTATAGCTACCCCCTGAAATCCGGCGGATCGGTTTCGGTGGACAACTTCAACGGGAGCGTCGAGATCATCTCCTGGGAAAAGGATGAGGTAGAGGTCAATGGCACCAAGTACGCCGCCTCGGAAGAACTGCTGCGGCAGATCAAAATTGAGGCGGAAAGTCAATCGACTTCTCTGCGCCTACGCACTGTCAAGCCCGATGGGCGGCGCGGCAATTGTGGCGCGAAATACATACTGCGCGTGCCCAAAAAGTTGGCGCTGAACGGCATCGTCACTTCAAACGGCAGCGTCCGGATTGAGAATATCGAAGGCGACGCACGCCTCCAAAGCTCCAATGGCAGCATCAAAATTCGGAGTCTGGTTGGCAAGGTGGACGCAAAAACTTCGAATTCCTCCATTGAAGCCAGCAGCCTGATTGGCGAATTTGTCGGGCGCACGTCAAACGGTTCCATTCGAGTCGACGGTTTGCAGGGCGGTTTTGAAGGTAGCACTTCGAATTCATCCATCACGGCCCGCATCGACAAGCTTCCAGCAGGGCGGACTCTGAAGGCCGATTCTTCTAATGGCAGTATCGACCTCAGCTTGCCAGACTACAAAGATCAACCGCTCGATGTGGACACGAGTAATTCGTCGATTACGCTTCGTCTCCCCGCCAATGCCAAGGCTGACTTGCGTGCATCTACTTCGAATTCGAGCATCAGCACCGACTTTGAAGTCGCAACGAGCGGCGCTATCTCCAAGAATCGACTGGAAGGGCGCATCGGTGGCGGCGGTGCTGCGGTACGGTTGACAACCTCGAACGGCAGCGTCCGAATCCAAAAGTTATAGAATTCAGGTCATGCGGAAACTATTGCTCACGATTGGCCTGATGGCCCTAATCTCATTTGGCCAACAGAAGCCGAATTGGAAGATTCAATACGAATTGCCGAAGACAGTGAAGGCGAACTACGATACCCCGCTGACGATCAAGATTCATGGCGCGAACGGCAAGCCTGTTGCGGGTGCAGAAGTGGAAACCATCCTCACGATGGTCGAAATGGACCACGGAGAATTCAAAGAAAGCGCTAAACAGGTCAAACCCGGCATCTATCAAGCGAAGCAAAAGTTCATCATGGTCGGTGCCTGGCAGATCGAAGTAAAAGCCAAAAAGGGTTCAGTCACCGCGAGTGAGAAGTTTCGCTACGAAGTTAAGGAATAACTAAGACTCCGAAAGAGGCCTTTTCGACATGCTGAAGACCCGGCTTGTTTGCCGCCGATCCACTGCGGCGGCTGTTTTCGCTTTGCCCTTGATCCTGTTGGCTCAGGAAGCCCCCCCGCCGCCAGTACCGCCTCAGGCGCCCGCAGCGGATACGCCCGCAGGACGGACTGGCATGACGCCTCCCGCGCGCCCCGCCGCAACTGGCCCTAAGAAATACGAAGACGTCATCACTGCCAAAGCTAAGACGAAAGACGGACTGTTCAAGGTTCATTCCTTGGACGAGAAGTGGTTCTACGAGATCCCAACCAGTCTCTACGACCGCGACATGCTGATTTACAACGAGATTGCAGCTGCACCAGCCGGCGTCGGCTACGGCGGCACTCCCGGAACTTCGCGGATGATCCGCTGGAGCAGGCGTGGAAACCGGGTTTTTTTGCGCATCAACCCGGTGGCAAAGCGGGCGACAGATGGTGATGCAGCTACCAAACTGGCCGTCGAACTGTCAAACTTTCAACCGATCCTGCGCACCTTTAACATCGAGGCGGAAGGTAAAGACAAAAGCGCGGTGATCGACGTCACTGCAATGTTCTCGTCCGATATTCCTGAACTTTCAGCCGTCAATTTACTGGCCGGTCTACGGCTTCCCGCCGCTCCTCAAATGGACCCAACGCGAAGCTTCATTGATGACATCAAGGCATTCCCTGAGAACATCGAAGTGCGTTCCACCTTCACCTGGAATCTTGGCACTCCGCCGCTGCCGCCAACCAGCCCCCAGGCCCCTCCTTCTCCCAGAATCCCTGGGAATCTTCGCAGCCTCAGCGTGATGGTGCACTACAGCATGGTGCTGTTGCCGGAGAAGCCGATGGAGGGCCGTTTGGCTGACCCGAGAGTTGGCTACTTTGTTCAGCCTTTTGAAGAGTATGCCAACGATGAAAATCGGGTCGAAACCAAGGGATTCATCAACCGTTATCGACTTGAGAAAAAGGATCCCACGGCAGCACTGAGCGAGCCGATCAAGCCGATCGTTTACTACATTTCGCGGGAAGTCCCTGATGCATGGAAGGCAGCTGTCCGCAAGGGAATCGAGGACTGGAGTGTTGCCTATGAGCAGGCTGGTTTCAAGAACGCGATCATCGCCAAGGACGCCCCCACCAAAGAGCAGGACCCGAATTGGGACCCCGAGGACGTGCGCTATTCCGTCGTCCGCTGGGCTGCCTTGCCGGTCGAGAATGCCATGGGACCTCACGTCCACGACCCCCGCAGCGGCGAGATCATCAGCGCACATATCATCCTTTGGCACGACGTACTGAAGCTGAGTCAGGGTTGGTATTTTGGCATGTGCTCAGCGCAGAATGATGGAGCGCGCAAGCTGCCGTTCGACAACAAATTGATGGGGGAGATTCTGGGATACATCGCCGCACACGAAGTGGGTCACACGCTTGGCTTGCGTCACAACCAAAAGGCGAGTTCGGCATACTCAATCAAGCAATTGCGCGATCCGGTTTTCACGAAGACTCATGGCAGTGTCGCCTCGATCATGGCCTACGGGCGATTTAATTATGTCGCGCAGCCTGAGGATGGTGTAGGCCAGCTGATTCCACTCATCGGGCCCTATGACAAGTTCGCAATCGAGTGGGGTTACAAGCCGCTCGGTGCCAAGACACCAGACGCAGAGAAGAAGGCCCTGGACGAGATTGCGGCTCGGCAGATGACCAACCCTTTTCTCCGCTTCGGTGGAGAGGACGGCCCGGCGCAGATTGATCCAACGGTAAAGACAGAGAATATCGGCGACGATCCGGTAGAGGCGACGACGCTCGGCTTCAAGAACCTGGAGCGAGTGATCAACGGCTGGCTGGTGAAGGCAACGACTAAGCCCGGCGAAGATTACGAGCTTTTGAAGGACACCTTTCAGGATGTCTGGGGCTTGAGGCGTTTATGGCTTGGTTCCGTAGTCAAGATTGTTGGTGGCGTTGTGGAAAGTCGGACCCTTGTTGGGCGAGGCGGCGAGCAGTTTGCGCGCGTTCCTCGCGACAAGCAAAGGGAGGCTGTAAAGTTCCTCAACGAACAGGTCTTCATGCCGCCGACGAATATCATCAAGCCGGAGTTGCTCAACCAGTTCCAATACTTTGGTGCCGCCGATATCATCATCAATCAGCAGAAGCAGACACTGGAAACTTTGATGTCGCCATTGCGTTTTAAGCTATTGACCGACGGCGAGGCGCTGGATCCGAAGGCTGCGTACACGCTACGGGATTTTGTTGCGGACGTGCAGGGCGGGGTGTTTAGCGAGTTGACCAAGCCGTCGGCGAATATTGGGATCTACCGACGAGCCTTGCAGCGCAATTACATCGATCACTTCAAGAATCTCCTGACGCGACCCGCGATCCCGGCAGCCGCCGCGTTTGGTGGAGGTGCACCGCCTGAAGTTGCGGCGATGATGTCCTCGTCCTGGCAACAAACAGACTTCCGCGGCACGGCCCGCACGATGCTTGAGCAATTGAGCCAGAAGTTGAGCGCAGCGATCCTGACGGCCAAAGATCCTGCCACGGCAACTCACCTTAAGGACTGTCGCAAGGAGATCGAAATGATATTAGACCCCAAGAAAGGGTAAACTATAGAAGTTTGGGCGAGTAGCTCAGTTGGAAGAGCACCGCGTTCGCAATGCGGGGGTCGAGAGTTCGAGCCTCTTCTCGTCCACCAACAATTTCCAACTCTCCAAAGCCCGGTGCCAATTGCACCGGGCTTTTTGCTTGCCGCATTGGTTACAATCGCAACAGTAAATGGTTCTATCCGACGTCGACATCCGCAAAGCGCTTTCGAGCGGCAAGATTATAGTTGATCCGGCAATGCCGGACGAACACATCGGGAGTTGCAGCGTCGACTTTCGGCTTGGCAATGAGTTCAGCATCTTTGAACATTCCAAGCACGCCTTCATCGATTTGCGGGATAAGGTCGATATCGCCAGACTGATGAGGCCCATCATTGTCCCCGATGGGGAGGCCTTCATCCTGCAGCCGCGCGAATTCGCGCTGGCCATCACGATGGAGCACATTGAACTCGCCGATGACATCCTGGGTCGACTTGAAGGCCGATCCAGCCTGGGGCGTATCGGCATCATCGTTCACGGCACTGCGGGCCTCTTCGATCCGGGCTGGAGCGGTCGCGCGACCCTCGAGCTCTCGAACCTGGGCATCATGCCAGTCGCGCTATACCCCGGCATGCGCATCTGTTCGATGACCTTTGAAGAGCTGACGACTCCTTCGTCTATGCCCTATCGAAAGAAGCCGGGAAACAAATACGCCGGGCAGCAAAGTCCGCTGGCGAGCCGCCTGGGTGGAGAGCTGAAGTAGAGCTACTTCACGCCGCTGGAGCCAAATCCACCGGAGCCGCGTTCAGAATCAGCCAATGTCGTTTCCAGCCATTCAATGGCTTCGTACTTCGCAACCACCATTTGAGCGATGCGATCCCCAACCTGGATCACAAACGGTTGCGTACCGAGGTTGTGCAAAATGGCTTTGATCTCTCCCCGATAAGACGGGTCGATGGTGCCAGGCGAGTTTGGAATCGTGATCGAATGCTTGAAGGCAAGGCCTGAGCGGGGGCGAATTTGCGCCTCGTAGCCTGGCGAAAGTTCAATGGATAGGCCGGTCGAGACGGCATAGGTTTGGCCCGGCGCGATCGTAATCGCCTCAACACTTCGCAGGTCCATACCTGCGTCCTCGAGCGGACCGTGGGCATAGATTGGGAGCTGAGCATCCGGGTGGACCCGGTGAATCTTAATAGTCATGGGAAACTACAGAGGATACCGCGATGTCTAGAGTGATTGCCATGTCTCCGATGCCAGCCGAGAAAAGCGCCTACGCGCTGGCCCGTTATAGCCGAAGCGCAGATTCGATTGTCGAATCGCTCGAATGGGTTCGTACTCACAATTCGGCGAAGTTTCTGGAAAGTTTTTATTTCCAGTACGGCCATGCCTCAATCGCCGATCTTGGCCATCTGGGACTCTGCTGGGAAGGTGTTTCAGAGCTTGCCGCGACCGAGATTGAAGACGAACAACTTTGGGATGGCCAGGCAAAGAGCACCCGCTATCAGGATTTCTCAAAACTTGGTTTTGTGACGCCGCCTGAATTTTCTTCACAAGAAGCAGCCCGCTATCGCGAAGCTGGACAGGCGCTCCTGGTCGCATATGACAAATTGCACTCGCTCAAGTTCTACGAGCTGACTAGTAGCTTGCCGCTGCCCGACGGCATGAAGCCCGATGCCTATGAACGAAATCTAAAGGCGAGAGCCTTCGATGTGGCGCGCTATGTGCTCTTCCTGGGTATCCCGACAAACGTTGGGCAAGTGACGAGTATCCGGACGCTGGAAAAACAGATTCGGCGCCTCAAGGCCAGCGAGTTTGCAGAAATTCGTGATGTTGCGGGTGAGGCGGCCGATGCCGTCGCTGCGCCTCCCGGTTGTGTCTGGCACGAGAGCGTTGGCGAGCCGGTGGCGCCGACCCTCGCCAAGTACGTTGACCCGGACAAACATGCCGCTCAAGCGCATAGCGATCTAAGTCTGTGGGCTTTGCAGAACCTGCCTGCGGCCAGCAAAGAAATTAGGCAGCCAGTTTCCCTCGCGCGTCCCGCGTCCACTGTTTGCGATATTGTCGCCTCGTTGCTCTACAGCGTGACGATGCGGCCTTATCGCGAGCTATATGCATGGGCTGAAGGCACAAGCGCGGCGCAACGCGATGAAGTCATTGATTTGGCCCTGCGATCGCGGTTGCGCTACGACGAACTCTTGAAGCAATTTCGTGGCGGCCCCTACGTCTATGACATCGTCATGGATATCGGCGCCTACCGCGATCTCCATCGGCATCGCCGTTGCGTGCAATTGCGCCAGGCCTACACGGCTGAGCTTGGCTATTCCCTGCCAGCGGCAATCACCGAGGGACCCATGCGCGATACCTATTGCGCGGCGATGGAAGCTGCATTCGCGGTCTATCGCGCACTGCCGCAGCCAGCCGCGCAATATATGCTTCCGTTCGGCGCTAATGGCCGATTTCTGTTCAAAATGGACTTTGCTGAAATCGAGTACATCTCTCGCCTGCGCAGTGGCGTGAAGGGGCACTTCAGCTATCGCGAAATTGCCTGGCAAATGAAGGTCGAACTCGCTAGGGTAGAGCCTGAACTCGCGCGCCTAATCGATGCAACCCCACCGTGGGAAGAAGACCCACTCACGCGATGAGCGCGTGTTGCACGGGCCCAAGCGTGCGCATCTTCGCTCCCAACGTAGTCCGCTTGAGGCGAAGCAGATCGGCTGCTGCGCTTTTGTTGCCATTGGTCCGGCGCAACGCTTGCTCGATCATGCCACGTTCAATGCCTGCGACGATCTGCTCGAAGTCGAGACCAGCCTCCGGGATCTCAATTGGGCCTCTCGCTTCGGGGACATAGGAGCGAATTTGTAGTGGAAGCATAAAGTCGCGAGAAGCGAGTTCGGTGTTGTGACCACTCAAGGCAATCGCCCGTTCGATCGTGTTTTCTAACTCTCGAATGTTTCCAGGCCAATGGTGCGCTTCCAGGCGGGCGAGGGCAGCGCGGGAGATTGTCTTCAAGGGCAATCTTTCAAAGGTGCAGATCTTGGTAACAAAATGGTGGGCAAGCTTGGCCAAGTCGCCGCTGCGCTCGCGAAGTGGCGGCAGATGAATCGGCACCACGTTTAAGCGAAAGTACAAATCCTGCCGAAATCGTCCATCTTCCACTTTGCTGAGCAAGTCGGCGTTGGTCGCCGCGATAATGCGAACGTCGATCGCAACCGTTTCGCTTGAGCCGAGGCGCTGTATTTCGCGCTCCTGTAATACTCGCAAGAGCTTGGCCTGAAGATCAAGCGGCATCTCACCAATCTCGTCGAGAAAAATCGTGCCGCGCTGCGCCGCCTCGAAGCGGCCGACCCTCGCTTGCTGTGCCCCGGTGAAAGCTCCCTTGGTATGGCCGAAGAGTTCCGCCTCAAGGAGCGCCTCGGGAAGTGCCGCGCAGTTGATCGAAACAAGCGGACCTTTACGCCCGCTGGCCTGATGTAAGGTGCGTGCGACAACTTCCTTTCCGGTGCCAGTTTCGCCAGTGATCAACACGGTGCTGCGACGCTCGGCGATCAACGCGATCGCGTCCGCCAGACTCTCCATAGCCGGGCAGTTCCCGATCAGAGCCCCTCGCCACGACCGTGATGATGTTGTGATTGGGGCAGGGCGGCGACTGACAAACATGGCGCAGGCTTGGCCGATGATTTCGCTCAGCTCAGTTGCCGCGATCCCTTTCGGCAATACTTCAAATGCGCCAATGGCACGCAGGCGTGCCGCCAGCGCGTGAGTAAAGTCGTCAAGGATGATTAGGACGGGGACGTCAACGATTGAAAGAAGGAGTGTTTGTGCCGCAGAGAAAGGGAGTTCTGCAACAATGCATTGTGTCGCGGCGGGGAGACGGTGGGGGAGTACTTCACTGGATCGGGTCCAAACCACTTCTGTCCGGCTTGCCATGGGATTTCGAGGAACGAGCGACATCATCTAGTATTTCATCGTGAGGCTACGCGGTGAGCTTTAAGAGAAAAAGTGCTTAGGCTTCAATACTTTAGAGAGATATCTCGATTTACAAATGCTTGCTCGGCCTGTTGCGTGGAGGGAGTGCGGATTGTGTTAGATTGAGAATGTCTGAAGTCTCCGAGCGGGAGTAATTCAGTGGTAGAATGCCAGCTTCCCAAGCTGGACGTCGTGGGTTCGAATCCCATCTCCCGCTCCATCTTTTCATCGACTTAGCGTCAACTGATTTCAAGGCCTGCTCCAAAATGCTCCAAAACCCTTCTCACATCACAGGAAGGGCATTCTCTAGCGCGTCCACCGCAGTCTTTCGTCTTGCGACAGAAGCGCGAGTGTAGACGTTTTGATTCACATCAACCGTGTGTCCGAGCTGGTCGGCCACAAGTTTCGGATCGTCGTGGATCTCGTTCATCAGCGTCGAGTGAGTTCGCCGCATAACGTGAAAGTCCACCCAATCCAGACCGGCTTCTTTTAGCCGTGGTCCGATTCGCCGCCGCCAGACGTTGTCACGTCCCAGCGGGGTCTTTCCACTCTCGGATGGAAACACCCATGCGTCGCCGCCGGGGTCCAAAGAAACGCTCCGCCAAAGTTCAATCTCGGCCATCAGTCCGGCAGAGAGTGCTGCCTTTCTGATTGAGTTTGAAGTCTTAGGCGAGTCGATTTCTCCTCGGTAAACTCGCTGCCGAATATCGGCGTGCGTGCCAGAGAGACGGCCCCATTTGAGGCCAAAGATTTCTCCAGGGCGAAGTCCGGCTAAGATCGCAAATTTTACGACCAGTCGTTCTCGTTGTTCAAGGACTGCAAAGCATTTTTGTACCTCCTCCAAGTTCATAGCTGTGTACTCGGGCCGCTTGGCCTCTCGTGGAATGAACAGAAGCTCGGCGGGATTTCTCAGGATGAACCCTTCTGAAACCGCCATGCGAAGAATCTGTCTTAAGTCCCATCTCAGATGAGCAACAACGCTGTAGGAAAGCCCGATCTGGGCCTTTCCGTCGAGCATCGTCTGAAGTTCGTCTCGGGTAAAACTTCCGAGACTGCGCTCCCTATAGATGGGATCAAGATGAACTCGCAGCCGGTCCTCATTCGTTGCTGCTGAGGAGCGTTTCCACTTTCTGCGGTAAAAGGGCAGGTAGATGTTCGTCACGAAATCTCCCCACTTCTTTGACGGAGATGGTGCATCGGCTCGGCTGTTGATCGGACTGAGTATGGCATCGAGTTCACTGCGCGCTTGAGATTTTGGCACCGACGAGACAGACCCTAGGGTTCTCTTCCGCCGATGGCCATCTTCCCACCACTGGGCGATCCACTTTCCAGCAACCTTCTTCAAACTTCCTTCTTGATATCGCTTACGCATGATTGAATTCCTTCATGCGTCTGCGGCGTCAATGTCTGGCGATGATCGGATCATACCAACTCCGGCCTCGTTGGTATCAAGCCATTTCTTAAGGCTTGCCGTGCGAACGAGACTGCGACGGCCAAGATGAATTGCGGGTAGGGGAATGAGGCCTCGGACTCGGCCTGCGATCAGATTGTGAACGTGTGCCCGTGAACAGCGAAGTGCCTGGGCGACTTCAATTACCGTCATGACTGCTGACTGCGAAGCGTTATGGTCCATAAACATTCTCGCTTCTAAGTACGCCCAGAATGTGAATGAGGGCTCACGGGTTGAGAGGTGAAAGCGAGAGCTGATGCGAAACCGAAATGACAAAAGGAGGTTTGCTGTCCCTCCTTTCATCTGTTCAACTCAACCCCGCCTTATACCGTCTTGTAGGTGTAACGCTCGGTTTGGCGAACCGTTTTGAGATCCCGAGCGTGCTGTTTCAGGACTTCCTTTTTTTCAGGAGTGCCCTCGGTCCATCTTTCGAGAAGAATGTCCCATCCTCCTTCGGGAAACCAATCGCTCTTTTCGATGTTCCAGAGCAGAAACACGGGATAGTCCTGGTTCTGGAAAAATTCGAAAACGAACATGAGGTAATTCGACTCCGGAACGACGACGTCGAAGGAGGAAGGAGGTGAGTCCATGGCCTCGCGAAGACTGCGTTCGTAGGCGCAGACTTCATCGACGAGTTGGGCGTCTCCGTTACAGGGGCTGATGAGAATCGCTTCCCACTGGTCTTCGGGCACGGCTTCCTCGCCATTGGGCTTGGACTGATCCCAGAGGAGTTCAGCTAACTGGCGAATAATGGAAGCGCGCGTCTTGCGAGCTATTGTCTTGGGTGTTTGTTTAGGGTTGGGTTTATTCATGTGGTAACCTCTGCGGCTGAATGCCCCAGAGGCCACCACTTCAAAAACCTTTGCATCATTGCTCTCGCTTCGACTCAACCATACGGATGGGTCGAAACTGAGGGCTTAATTGACTACCTGACTGCTCGAAGAGAAAGATCCTAGCTCGTTATCTGACGCAGCGCGAAAAGTGTGACGTAGGGCATTTGCAGCCCTATTTGCAAGACATCTCGTACCACTCTTCAGTTGGCCGTTTGGCAATTGGGAACCGCAAACGCCACTCCCTCGCCATTCCTTCGGCTTGCGCCTGTTGTTTCGGATTCACGAATAGGGGGATATGTGTGCTGTAGATATCTCTGGCATACCGAGTCAGGTCCGCCATCAAAGTATTTGCACCCTCGCTGGGGCTTCTCATGCCCATAAGTTCGCTGACCATCCTGTCCCAAGAGCTACTGGGGGTTCCAACGGCAATGTTGGCCCACATATACCCAAGCACAGGGTCTCTGCGTTCTGCGTTAAGAATTCCGTCCCCGTAGTATTCTGCAAGGGCCAATTGCGCTTGCGGAGATCCGTGTTCGGCAGCGATCTTCCAGTGCTGAACTGCGAGGGCACCATCCGCTGCCAATCTCCCACCGATTCCGGATGAATAGTAATTTCCGAGGATCAAATGTCCACGAGGATCACCACTTGCTGCGGACTTCTTGGCCCAGTCAAAAGACTCGCTTGCATTTTTGTGCACGCCTCCTAACTGATTCGTGAGATCCGCGTTCTCGTACTTGATTAGTGGCCCTGAAAGGATTTGTGCCCAAAGAGATCGCGCGGGATCACAACCGCCGTCGGCTAGTTCCTTCAACCAGGTGGCGCTTTGCGTCGCGAGTTCTTTGGAGAAAAACTGATTCAATATCGGTTTGGCCTCTAGGTCCCCTCGGCTATCTATCAAGATGCGCATTGGGGACGCCCCGTCCGGCGTACTCGAGCGGAAGCCGAATCGGGCCTTCAAAACAAGTCGGTCGTATCCATAAATACGAAGCAGCCCCAATACTAGCTTCGTTCGTTTGTCACCTCCTTCAGCAAGCGAGTCCAGTTCTCTTACGACAAGATCGGGATCGTTTTGTTGTCGTTCGGTAGATTGCGAGGGGAGAATCTGGGCGAATAATTTTGCGATATTTTCTCTAACGCGCTTCGTACGAGCTAATGATTCCGTGGCTCTCGCCTTAGCCGTGTTGACAGCCGTTCGCTGCTCTTCTGCGACGTTCGACCACTGACGATAAGAGAAAGACAGGAGTCCGATTGCCACAAGCCCAGCGGCAAAGGCGTGATTCCTAAGGGCTCTTCCGGGAAGGAGCCAAAGAGATCGATTCGCCGGTTGGTCCTTGGCTCTCTCCGGCCTAGGGACATCAGAATGGGTAGTCGATTCCAGCGCAGCCACGACACACTTTGCAAATTCGTCTGCGGAGGCATATCGGTTTTGCGCATTCGCCCAAAGTGCTTTGATCACCAGGGAGTCTGTTTTTAAGGACTCCCGCATCGGAGCATCGATGATCCCCGGCGAATCTTCGAGAAGTCGTTGGAGGACTTTGCCTAAACTGAACACGTCACTTGCAGGCGTTAGCGGTTCCCCGCGCGCCTGTTCTGGACTCGTATAGTCCGGAGTAAGACCAATAAGAGTTGTGCCTCCAGGTCTGGCAACCTGCCCGGAACGCAACAATTTGCCGAGTCCGAAATCGACGACGCGAAGATTGCCTTGCTCCGAGATTAAGACGTTTGATGGCTTGATGTCACCGTGCACGATCCCTTTGGTATGAGCAAAATGGACGGCGAGGCAAAGGGTATGGAATAGCTTCAATCTTTCTGGCAATGACAGCTGTTCTTCGTCGCAATAGTTGTCGATGTGCCTTGCGCCTGGAACAAGGTCCATTGCAAAGAACTGCCTTCCGGCTTCTGTGCCGTCGTCCCGGATTCGAACAATGTTTGGGTGCTCAAGAAGTCCCAACAACTCTCTCTCGGCGCTGAAACGGGCTCGGTAAAGCTCGGGATCAACTCCCGGCGGAGCTTGTTTGATGACCTTTAGGGCTCGGAGTTCGGAGAACCCTTCACCTTGAAATAGGGCGTCATAGACGATTCCCATGCCGCCGTGCCCGAGTCGTCCTTGAATTCGGTAGCGGCCAATCTGTTCGGGATCTTGCTCTTCGAGTTGTGGAATGAAAACTGCGGGTTGCTCATCTACCGCTGGCTCATCGCGAGCAAAGCGAGCGTTTTCCATAGCCGCTTCGATCACGTCGGGGTCGTGCGGCGAAGCTTGCTCAAGCACTCCGCGCCAGGTCTCTTCAGGCTTCCATTGCTGTGAATCACCCTCTACACGAAGAAGGTCGGTTAACTGGTCAATGATTTTTAGGCGATCGTATTGCAAGTGGTTCACTCCACTACTAGGAACGTGCTCCGGTGCTCCTGAGGTTCAATCACCTGGTGCACAAGACCTCCCCATTATCTGGCAGCGGCTGGTGTGCGAGCATCAAGGAACGGACAACTAAAACTTTTTTCCTCTCGTGAGCCTCCTAGCTGGCGATTTGCGTACAGAATGCAGGAGAAACCATGGCCAACAAACCATTTGATGAAAACGAAGGATTGACCTCGCAGCTCCGTGAGTGGCGAGGAAGCACCCGGTTTAGAAACCACCAAGCGGCGGGGCCGCTTTTCAATCGTATTTATGGCGATTTGGTTAGGATCGCGACGACCGTGAATTTTTCTAAGGACATTGATCCACGGGAGCTGGTGAGCCAGTTATACATGCGTTGGGATCACGCGACGTTGCGAGAATGGAACAGCCGCGTAGAGTTCTTCAATTTGGCTAAAGTGGCATTGAGGAACCTTGTCATTGATCGATACCGGGAAGCGAAAGCCTTTCAACACGCCGTTCCTCTGAACGACAACCTGGCGGCCGAAACAGCAGAGCTTGAATACATAAGGTATTTCGATGCCGTCGAGGATATCGGAAATGACTTGGGCCCAGTTTATGCGGATATCCTTACGCTGAAGTATCTTAGCTCAGATACGGACGCGCAGATTGCAGCGGCCATTGGCGTTTCCGAATCTACAGCCAAGCGATACTATGCCGCAGCCGACATCGAACTGAGAAAACGCATGGGCCTTCCGCCCAAGGCGAAAGCCAAAACATCCGACGCTCCACAGTCTGATTGAGCCTCGGGAGTATCCGGCTCCGTATATGGAATCGAGGAAGGTTTTCCTCTAATTCTAAAAACGGAGCACCCCATGTTTTCACCCTTCAGACGGGCCGCGCTTTGCGCCCTCACCCTCAACACCGCACTTTGCTTTTCGCAGATAGCCATCCCTCTAGAAACGGCAAAGAAGCGTGACGTGCAACTTATAACCCCGACGCCTTGGTCTAGGAGCGGCCAGCAATCCACCGACCTCTACACGTTGGCTGACGAACTGCGAAAGAACGGTAAGAACCAAGAAGCTCTGCAAGCCGTGAACGCAGCCCTTCGCCTCGATCCGAATCGGGGCGAAGCCTACGGCCTTCGTTCCGGGATTGAAGGAAACCTTCAGCAGTATCAAGAAGGCGTTGCAGATGGAGACATCGGCATCAAACTCTCTAAGATTGCTCGTCACAAGGCGATGGCTGCCTACAACAAGGGGTTTAACCTAACGGGGCTGGGCCGAAAGCAAGACGCGTTGGACGCCTACAAGCTCGCCCTGCAATTCGATTCAACGTATTCGATGGCGCATTTCGGAAGGGGGAAGCTCTTTTACCTTCTAGGCATGTGGAAAGAAGCCAAGACGGAACTCGACCTTAGGATTGCCGCTAGTCCAAGGCACGGCGCTGCCTGGGCGTACCTTTCCGAGGTGCAGTTCCACCTCGGGGCAGTTCCGAATGGTGTGGCGTCGGCAGAAAAGGCGGTGGAGTTAGCGCCTAATGATCCAAGAAGTTTTCGCGCTCGCTCAATCGCACGTCAACTGAACAAGCGCTTTGACGAAATGCTTTCTGATGCGACTCGCGCCGTGGAGTTGGACCCGACAAGACCACTTGCTCATCTTCTCCGGGGCAAGGCTTTTGGGCTTCTGGGAAGGCTCGATGAGGCTCTGGCCGAGTATGCGATCGAGCCTGATCGCAAAGCTGTTGAACCGTACTTGAACGGCATTCAGAGAGAGATGTACGGAACACGGCTTTACAACTGCGGCGACAGCTCCACCGATATCGAGTTATCCGGCGGTACTAGGATTGACGCGTTCGAGGACTGTAAGAAGCGCATTACCGAAGCACTCAAAGAGAGTGCAGTTCAGCAAACCGAGCCCACACCGGTTCGCAAGTCTGTTCCAAACCTCCCGGCAAGACGACGGGCCACAAAATAGTTGCTCCAGGGGTGAGCCTCAGCGGTTCACCCCGTCGTACTTGAAGATGAACCCGCAAGAGCGGGCGGAAAAAAGGAGAATGAAGATGTTTAATAACGTAAGTCCAAAAGCGATTGCTCTGGGCGGAATCACGTTTGCTGCACTTGGAGTCATCGGCATCGGCGTTGAGACCACCAAAGGCATTTTGTTTGAAATCCAGAACGCCAGGGCCGCAACTACTGCGGCTTTAGCCAGCATGGAGACTTCCAAAGCCGAAATGGAGAAGGCGAGGGCGGAGCGAGTTGCGGCGGATGCCTCTCGGCTTGATGCCGAGAACAAGCTGCTTGCAGCCATCGAAAGTCGTCATGGAGCAGAGGGCGCCGCGTTTTCGATGGCCCAGGGTCAACGCGATGCGGCCCAAACCACTGGCCTCGCATTGGTCAAGGCGACCGAGATTGATCGCCACGTGGACAACGCCTTGTACGACAGCTTTGCTGGACCGATTTTCGCCGAACCCAGTAAGACCATCAACGCGCTGAACCGCCAGATCGTGCGCCTTAAGCGCGAGGCCGAAACCGGCATCGATATGAAGTCCAGACGGTTTCTCAGCGAAACCGACAAGGCCGATCGTCTAGCTCAGGCAAGAATCCTCGAAGAGGAAGTAATAACCGAGGGAGACACGACAGCCAAGAACATGGGCGACATGCTCAACGTCATGATGAAAGGGGTTTCTGGGATGATGGGCGGAATCGGTGGACCGCAACCGACTGGAGGTTCCAGGGTGATGAGCGGAATCGGCGGACCGCAACCGACCGGAGATTCCGGGGTGACGGTCGGAAACCGTCCTCTCTACCCGACTGGTTCCAACATATACGTGCCGCAGCGCATCGCTCAGGAAAACTAACGAGTTTTTTTCTTCTCACTCTTCGGGGTGAGAAGAAAACCTTTGGCTCCAGCTAAAGCCGACTTCTACACGGCAGAATTTTCTGCCGTGTCGTTAGCGGACAACGCTGACGTGAATTGAAACAAACAACATAGGACACAAACTTATGAAACATGATCAATACACGGCCAAAGGTGAGACCTTCGTCTTGGAAGAGGACCCTAGCAGAGACGGTTTTTACCGTCCAGTGATGCTTCGTGATGAGAAAACGACGAGGTCGCAAGATCAAGGTGGATGGCGCTCCAATCGGAGTTACTACCAGCCTCGACGCGACTCAAGTTTCGGAAACTATAGGGGTTACATCCCCAATTGGTATCGGGACTTAAAAGAGAGGCAGTGGGATCGATGGAAGTTAATCGGCATCACTGCCGTCATCTCGCCCATTCTTCTAGCGAAGTTACCACTACTGCTCAGAGTTCTTCTTGAACCGTAGGTCTTTTAAGTAGGCGCGCCAGATTCCTCGTAATCAAAAACTGGCAGGAGAGTTCCTTCGGGAACTCTCTTTTTTTAAGGAGCCAACCATGTTCTTTGAAGTTGAAATCGCCCTGGACGATGAGGTCCGGGAATTTCTCTCCGCTTTGACTACGAAGGTTCGAGTCTTTAGCCTTGTTCAAATCGCACGCACCTGGCCGAGTGTTATGCCCCGTTTGCGGCGACTTGAAGATGCTGGGCTTCTGATCTCATTTCTTGCAGTGGCCCATCCTGAACTTCCCCTGCAAAGCCCGGTCATCTGTTGGGCAAGTGGAAACAAACTGCCAGAGTTTTCTAGATCATCGTACGCGCTTAGAAGTCGTTGGCGACTTTCGGCTGTGCCAACAAAATGCTTCATCGCTTCTCGCGCAGCCGGAAGAATGTTTGGCGGTTCCGGTGGCCGCTACCCTCGGGAGTCCGAAGAGACTCACGACTTGCATCTTTCTGCCGTCTACCTTCGTTTTGGATCCACTGCTCCGGACCTGGCTTCATCCTGGGTTCACGAAGCGCAAATCAAGAGGGAGCAAAAACAACGGCGCGGAAAACTTCCTGACGCGATTGTCAATAAGCGCCGCGTGATTGAGTTTGGCGGGGCTCACAAGAAGCCGAAGCTCGTCTCGTTTCACAAGTTCTGTGAAGAGAAACATTTTGACTACGAGGTGTGGTGATGTACGAACGAGACGAGAAGATTCTTAAGCATATTGGCAAGTACGGACTGTCCATCCGGGCGGCAATTGAGAAGCTATTCTTCAGCGATGCAACCTGTGATCACGTCATCAACCGGCTGTTGAAAGAGAAACGAATCATCAGCTCTGCCAGCATTCCGGGAGGCCTCTGCTATTACCGGCTTTCTCTTTCTGAAGCGCGTGCACGGTCGGTGCCTGAGCATCGGGCTAGGCCCAAGAAAGGTGCTGCCTTGAGGCAAGCGCTTCAGGTGCTTTGGTTTTGTTGCATGTCGGAGAAAAACAGGACGCGACTAGAGCGAAAGAAAGTAGGGGAGAACTTCGGGAACGGAAACGGAAGCGGAAAGCCCCATTGTGCCGAAGCTCAGGGCGAGCAATCGATGGTTTACCGAATTTATGCTCCTGGGCCGAACTCGCGAGATGAATATCTTTTGAAGTGCCTCAAGAGCGATACGGAAAAAGGTATGCAGCGTCCTGAGTTGCGGAGCTGGATTGAGGCCAGGTCTTTTGCGTTTGCTGTTCTTGTTGAAACTCCGGAGCGAAAAGAACGGCTCAAGCGGCTGATCAGTAAAACGGGGCCGTATGAGGTTCGGATTCAGATTGAAGTTGTTCCAGGTCTGTCAAACCTTGGAATCTTTCTTCGCAAGCGAGATGAGGAAAAGAACCGTGCAAAATCAAAGTAGTGCAGTTGTCCGCCAATCAATTCGATTTTCGCCGCACTCAAACACTGAGCTAAACGGGGAGCGGCTTCCAGATCCGAAGTCCTTGGCCGGGATGGAACTTCGCTTTCGGGCGGAGTCTGGAACCTCGTACGTGTTGGAGCGATATCCTGCAATTTCTCTGATCGCCTTCTCCTCATTTGGCTGCCTAATGGCGTTTGCCTGCTTTAGACTTCCGCAGTTGGCCCAGCGGCTGTTGCATGAAGCAAACAGCATTGAGGGAATGCCAGTAATTGCCGGAATGGTTGCCGGACTCATGGTGATTATCGCTGCTCTGCTGCTGGTGTTCGTGCCGAAGGATATTCGTCGGGGTCTTGCATCAATGTTGTTTCCGATGGTGGTCATAGCAGCGTGCCCTTGGTGCGACCGCAGCATTGAAGCTTCCTTCTTGGTCGCGTTCACCGCGCTCTTTGGAGCGTTTGCTTGCCGAGGAGCTTTGCAGAGCTTTTACCGATCTTGGTTATCCGCTGACGCCCGAATGTCGACTGCTCTAGCTGTTGCATGGGCAGCGGGCACAAAGCGAGGCTGGATACTGCCGAGTCTCCAGGAGGCCGCTCGGGTTGTCGAGCGGTTCTTGACCTACGATTCTCCGCAGGCTGGCACTCCTGGGGTTTGGATAGCGCCCGTATCTCGTTCGATGCGCATCAGTGTCTCGGCGCTGCTTGCGGGTTCTGTGTATGCATTGATGACAGCTTTCCTAAATGTGCATCTTTCGTTGCCGGTTAGCTTTTTGATTGCCATTTCGTCGTCAATCCTGCCTCTCATTGGCGTCACCGTTTGGGCGGCGGGTGAGGTGAAGTTTCTTACGACAGAATGCGACGCATTGCTCCAGGGGGATCAGCGAAGTCCGTTTGAACGAATCTCAAGTCGCTTGCGAGATTCACAGCACGTAGCAGCCGATGCTGTGACCGGCGCGCCTATCAGCGAGGCGGCGCATTTATTTTTGGGCGCTGAACCGTGGCAGAATTTCCCAATTCTTCTCCACGAACCGATGCTGTACGAACACGTTCACATCTCGGGCCGCACTGGTTCTGGAAAAACCAGTATGGGCTTGATGCAGCAGGTGATTCAACTGATTCGAGGGCATCGAACAGGTTGTACGTGGAGCGACAAGTTGCCGGTTATCATCATCGACTTGAAGGGCGATGAGGTCTTGTTTCAAACGGCAAAAGCAGAAGCCGAAGCGCGAGGGCAAAAGTTTCGGTTCTTTACTCTTGAGCCTGGAAAGGCGAGCTTCTATTTCAATCCGTTTATCGGATTTCAATCCGCTACTCTGACGGTGCCGCAATTGGTGCACCTCAATCTCGATGCTTTGGATCTTTATCACGGCACTGGTTATGGGCGAGGATACTACTCGCAGCGAAGCCGCTTTTTGCTCTCTCAAGCTTTGAGAAATCCGGTGGGGATCGATAGCTTCAAAGACCTCTACGCTCGGCTCAAGACTCTCTATTCGCAGCATCCGGATGATTTTCGTGACGCGTTCGAGTTGCTGTCTGTAGTTGAGTCGCTGACCTTCTACGATCAGTTGGTAACCTCAGCAGCGCAGGAATTGGGTGATGAGACGATTCGTCTGGACCGCGTTCTAGAGGATCGAGAGGTCGTCTACTTTTGGCTGCCCAGTGTAAAGGAATCCGCTACCGTTGCCCAGGTGGGAAAGCTCCTACTGTTCAATCTGAGAACGGCGGCGGATGATCGCCAATCGAAACGCAAAGAGAAGCGGCAAGCGTTTCTCATAATCGATGAATTTCAGAAGCTTGCCGGAGAGAACTTTCAGCAGATCCTACAGCAGGCTCGAAGCGCTGGAATTGCTGCGATCTTGGCGAACCAATCTTTGTCTGATCTCAAGACTCCAGATTGGGACCTGACGCCGACGATTAGAACGAACACCAGAACGAAACTGTATTTCTCAATTACGGAGCCGGAAGAGATTCAGATTTTTAAAGAACTTTCTGGCGAAGAACTCCAGACTTTTGGCATGAATGACACTGAGCAAATCCGGCTGCGACTTAGCACAAAGGAACTGGTGTCTTTGAGCGACCACCCCAAGCGGTTACTCTTGCAGGTCAGCAGCGGCAGCGGGTACACGCAGTTCGGCGGGCTTCCGATTCCGGTTGAAACTGATTGGCCGATCTCAAAAGCGCTTACCGACAACCGTGCTGCAATGCCTTGGCCCAGCAGCCCTGTCATTGTCAAAGCGACACCAAAAGCAAAGCCGCAGAAAATTGGTGTTCCTGTTTCACCTGCTGTTTCGCCGCAAATGACGCAGCAACCGAGTCCAACTGTGCAACCAGTGCCGGCTCCGTTGACGACAGCGCAATCTGCTCCTGTAATTTCGACCGTTGCGCCTGCACCGTCGGCGCAGGTAAAGCCCAAAGCAAACCCGGCGAAGCCGCCTTCTTCTAAACCGACAACGTCGGCTCTAAAGCCTCGGTCGTCAAATCCAAGCCCCACTCTTGTGACTGCGCAAACCAAGAAGTCCCCGAAGCCAACACCCACGCATCCGGCGGCAAAGTCAAAACCTGCTCCGGCTGTGAAGCAGGCTTTTGCGCAGAAGATCCAGAATCTGATGAACGACTGAGCCGCGATTTTGCGCGCGCCTTTTAGCACCTTCGTACAGTGCAAGGTCTCGCACTCCAGACGGCGCTAACCCTATGATGATGTAGGGCCTTACTGACCCTTAGGCACTGATTCTCGTGCTGGGAGGGCTGGCACTTCAACCTTCGGATAAATCAATGAAAGATGAATCAATAAAAAGAGAGGCGGCTACGCCGCCCCCCCTGATTACTTAATATTCGCCTGGTAGCAAGATGGTCGTCACGCTCCTATCGGCTTCGGTGATGATCCAAATCTTTTCAAGGTCGTTGAGCCTGTACGCAGAAAGCAGTCTAAAGCCTTGCACCAAACTCAGTTCGTTCTCTTCCAAGTCGTCTTCGCAAAGATCTCCCCAGTCTCCCTGTGCGTGCCGCGCCAAGTATAAATCGCATTGCTCTTTCGCATCGGCAAAAGCGCCCATTGCTCCTGGCGTTAATAAGATTCTTCCCAAACTAAACTTTGCACTCTGTATCGTTTTCATATTTCTCCATTGGTTAAGCAAAAGGCACTGCGCCCCTCGCAGGGGTCGCACCCCTCGCATGCCTTTTGGCGAGGCCTCGCCGGTAAGAGCGGGGTGGGAGAGGTCCAGGTGGAGTTCGGGGGAGGGTGATCACCTACCCGAAGAGGTTTACCTCGAAGGGCGAAGCGCAGCTTCGTCTTGCAGCGAGGCGACTTGTCGCATCGCGAAAGAGAGGGAAACCCCCGAAACTACCTTGACGGAGCAAGGGGCAGCGCCCCTGCGTTTTAGGTTTTTTTCCGAGAAATGAGTGTCGACAAAGTCGCAAGCGATCGGAGGAAAGAAGTTCGGTGCGGCGAGTAGCCGCGACGCTATTGCGTTTCGGAATTGATTAGGAGCGCAGAAGAACGAGCTTTCCTATACGCCTCTGTGAATCTGAATTCGGACTCGCTTCGAGTTGTCGTAAACGTCTGACCATCGTTTCAAAAGCGTCGAGCGATTGCGCGACGAATTGAGGTTCGCCGTTTTGGGTAATCAGAACCGGCTCGCGTTCGACAAGCCGATTCAATTCGGCATCAGGAAGATCGACCAACTCTGACAAGGCTTTCTGCATAGCGGTGTTGTAGCAGAAGGCCCAGAGAAGGTACAGAAAAAGGGGACGGGCCGTGGCCTTTGCTACTAGATGAGGTTTGCTTCCTGCGCCAAACAAGGCCGCTAGGCCGATTGGCGTACATGGCCGCGCAATGCGCGGCAGAACCGGCCCGATAGGGGCGGTAAAAAAAGAGCCAGGCCGCAAGAGCCACCTGTCGTTAGTGGCTTGGGAGTCCGCACGGACTCCGGCGCGTTAGCGCTTGCGGCCAACCGATTTGGGCCGGGAGAAAGCCCTCCAATAATAAGACCGAAGGACTGGATTTGCTGCCGAAAAGGGGCTCCGTGAGGATTAATGCCCACGAAACCCCGTATCTGTTGATTCTAAAGGAGATAGTCGATTAGGCCGCCTCCTCCATCTCTGGTTCTACTTTGTTGGTCATCCAATCGAGTGCTTGCTGTGCTTTTGCGGCTGCAAAGAAGATCGCTTTCTTGTCGTTCTTCAGCGCGTTCAACCAAGAGCGAATATAGGGAGCGTGGTCGGTGCGGGGATCGGTCGGAAGTCCAAGTTCGGCGCAAAGAAAAGCGGCACCAAGCTCGGCAACGAGTTCCTCCATGGCGTAGGATTCTGAACCAAAGCGGCCGGAAAGATCGCGGTTGAGCCGGTGCGGCGCTGCCGTCCAGTGGGTTGTTTCGTGTGAAAGCACCGAGTAGTAAAAGAGCGGTTCTTTGAACGCGTCAAATGTCGGCATGTAGACGGAGTCCGTTTCAAGCCGGTAGAAAGCGCGATTGCCTCCGGGCTTTACTTCAATCCCGAGGGTAGAAAAAAACTGCTCGGCCGATTCTATGCGCTGCTCTCTGGTTTGCGGGGCTTCTTCCTTGGGCGTAAAGCCATCGACTTGCTCGGCGTTAAACACCCAATAATCGCGGGCCATCGGTATGCGCTTGGCCTTCATGGTTTCGGGGTCGGTCTCTTTTTCAGATTCAAAGAATTTCCAGAAGACAACGTTTGTTGACTTCTCGCCTTTTCTGACCTGAGCTCCCATCTCTTGCCACTGCTTGTAGGTCACCCATGTGCCTGACTTGTAGCCCTTTTCTTGCGCGGTCGCCCACAGCAGCAGCACGTTAACGCCTCGGTAAGCCTTTCGGCTGACGGCGTTGATTGGTGAATTTGGAAAGCCTCCAGAAGTTCTCCAAGGCATTTGATAGGACTCCGATCCTTCCTCGATTGCCCTAACGATAATCTCGGTTACTCTCTCAAAAATGTCTTTTTTCTCAGTGTTCATGGTCTTGTCTCCAGTTGAATTGGGGTGATTGCCTTTGCAATTACCCTCTAGGCCCACGCCAATGAGTGGGGGAGGCAAGGTCACAGGCCGAAGCAGCCGGAGGGGAATCACCCGCCTGCACGAAGCGAAGCGGAGGAAGGAAGGGGACACCGGCTGCGAAGCCGGAACGCAGTGGAGGAAAGCCTTTACCGCGCCAGGGGCAAAGCCCCTTAGCTCTTACGAGGGCGTTGCGGGATACTTCCCGCTAGAAGGGGTGGCGAAAAGACGCAAAGGGTCCTGACCCCGAAGCGGCTGAAGACAGGGGAAGGCTTTCCCCCTTGTTCATGGTTTACGGTGAAAGTACTCGCTCATGTAGTGCAGAGTAAAGTCTTGCCTGCATTCTTTTATGTCCGATAAAATCTATAGTCAGACATGGAGCGACTCGGAACCTGGCCAAGCAATTGGCGATTCTCGGTGGTCGTAGAATTCTTGGAAAGGGATCGGGATGAAAAAGCTCCTCATCATTGGTTGCATTGCAGGCGGACTTGCCGGAATCGGGCTGATGCCGATGCGATGGGTTGTCCCCGGAATGTATTCTATGAGACCAGACCCGTGCATTCTACGAGATCCGGTTCCGATAAAACAGTCGGCTTCTTGGAAGCAATCATAGCCGTTGAGAACGTTCTCTTTTAGATCGCTTGTCTTTTTGAAGGCTAGGTGAGCTGGTCGATACGCGACGTCAGTTGGATGAACGCAAAACAACGCTGGCCCGCCGCCTAACCGAAGATGCCTTCAGTGATTAGGTGCTCCAGGTTTCGGCTTCTGTGTACGACTCAAACGCGGTCAATTCTGTCCGTCTACGAATTATTTGCTGCTTGGAGTACACCAGATGATTGCACCGTTTCGAAGGAAAAAGTGCGCACAACAGCTGTCAGTTCGCCAAATCGAAGGCGATAGAGTGGCAATTCCGAAAGGAGAAATAACAAGCATCCAGCGAGGCGAGTCATTCTGGAGAAGGCTCAAATGAATAATAGAATCACAGCCGCAAGGACAGATCATTGCAGCAGACCAAGGCGCTTCCTCACCAATGGCGTATAGGGTCCGATTCTCCAGTTGATCGGGAAGCTCGCCAACGTATTTGACGAGAAGCGTCTTGCGGCAAACTGAATTGATCCAGCTAAGAATCTCTTTGAAAAGTTGCACCGCGCTTTTCATAAGATACCGGGCCGATCAAGCAGTGGAATTGTGTCACCACGTCCGACATGAGATTTCAGAAGAATGCAGTCTTCACCCTCGGCTTCGGGGAGAAGTGTCATCTCAGAGAGGTTGCCTGGAATGTACGCAAAGTTTTCATTGGATTCGTTGCGGTAGGGATGGATACGAGCCAAAAACTCGTTGACGGTCAATGCGGCAAAGAGCATGTTCACGCTGATTACGGCGGGCCGATCTTCATTCACTCCTCGCAGGTAGCCCTCTTTCCGCTGTGCTTCATAGAGCGCCGGATTCACCCTTTTCATCTCTTCCGCTTCCACTTGTTGAATTGAATATACTTCACGGCTAAAGAGGCTAGAGCGCCCTGGTTGAAGATAGTGAACGGCACCAGCTATTCCCTCGATGCCACCTTTACCGTCCGCATCGAGTCGTACACCAACATCGAAATAGGGGAGCAAGTAGAACGTTGCTATCCGATTAAGAAGGTGTCTGCCCTCCAGGCTATCGACACACCCGAAAGCAATGTCGCATTCGGCAACCGCAAGGACGGCGTCCTGACATGCAAGATTTGCTTGAAGAGGGACCACTTGCTGACCAAATCCAAATTCATGAATTGCAGTAGCGAGGACTTCGACTTTAGCCTTCCCGATATCCTCTTTGCCCGTGTTCAATATTCTATTTAGGTTCTTCTCCTCAACAGTATCTGGGTCGATTAGTACCAGCCGACCGACGCCAAGGCGGGCTAGTTGCTCTATGACCACGCTCCCAGTTCCAGAGCAGCCCACAACGGCTATAGAAAGCCGCCGTAGTTGGGCAATTGTCCCGCTACCAAAAGCTTGAGCATGCCTTCTTTGGAAGGCCGCTGTTTCTGTTGATCTCGAATCGTTCCAAGTTGTGATTTCGGTTCCAACCACTGTGATGGATCTCAAATCGGCGAGTTGATTGCCGTTCTCGTCAAGGACACGTCCGAACAACTCACCAGACGGCAGCATGATGAGGCTCGCGTGCGGAAGTCCATCGTCGAGGAGGCTCGACACGGCTGAGAAGAGATTCCGGTCTGAGTGATCATCCATCTCTGAGAAGAACCGGTACCCCTCCGCGTGGCTGTGAACTTTGACAATAGCTTTGCCTCGGCCATGCGCCTTGGCAACGAGAGAGTCGACGAAGGTTGTCGGCCACGTGATTCGATCAGGCTCCCTGACCCGGCATTCCTCGTAGGGAATCAAGACGACTTCTTGGACTGTGAAGATGTGTCGTTCGTTGCCGGGTCTTCGACCACATAAGAGAAGCGCGACGACCTCCTTGCCGTCTCCGGGAAACAGGTGTGATTTGAGTCGGGCGTGGTGTCCCTCAGTAATGCGAAGAAGAAAATCCATTGCTTCAACCCTTCTCGAATTCGCGCAGGAGCCATTCGTCAACAAGCCCCAAGTGAGAGGCGATGTCATCTTCGGCAGGTCTCCACGGATTCGCATTCGTCCGGTGCCGTGACCATCTTTGCCACACTTGGCCGCAAATCTGCTGATCTGCCAGCGCACCGATGGATTTGCCATCGGTGCGGATAAGAGCAGGGCGAAAGTAGACCATATCGATTTGGGTGTCTGGGTAGTTGGGCGGAATGATAACGGCAACGGACACGGCTGGATGGTTATATCCAGGAGGAACCGTCCAGCCGTTGACAAACAGCCAGAGTATGCCGTTCTCATTCACCGTCTCCCAGGGCAGTCCCATATCGGACAGATAAGCTTCATCTGGCTCTGGCAGATGAAACTGGCGAAGCACTGGCTGAGCTACCGCACCGAGTCCTTCGGTGGTGTCTTTGGGCATGGTGGTGAACCGCTCGATGCAATGATGGGTTAGATCTACCAAATGATCAGGTGCGACGAGAGTCGGTTGGTGTCCGCACTTGTGCTGATAGAGCTTGTAGGTTGCGGGAGTCTTTCCGACCAAGGCGAGGATCTCTGATCCGGTCACCTTTGGTTTGTGAACGACTACCCGTTGCTTATCAACACGGATGATGTAGCGACGAGCGTGGGGGACTTTCTCGCCGCGCTTGAGGTATTCTTCAACGTCTGCTTCTTCAACTTCGAACTTTTCTTCGATTTCCATTGTTCTGAGCCCTCCTTTGTTGGCTCTGATCGAAGCATAGCATAAATAGCTAGTTTTTAGCTAGAAAAACTATACACAGCATGGAATTTTCCTTGACTGGATAGCTAACCCTTGTATAATCAAGAGGGAAGGTAGGCAGTGATGAATCCGAAAAAAACGATGACCTTGAACCTCACTGATCAAGAAATGCAGGCACTTGAGGAGCTTTCGACTCAGAAAGATCTGAGCAAGACCGCGATCCTTCGCCAAGCTCTACGGCTGTACCAACTTGTAGACCTGAGGCTTGCTGAGGGAGGGAAGCTCTTTCTTGAGAATAATAAGAAAGAGAAGGCGGAGCTGATGGTCCTGTGAGAACTCAAGTCGAGATCTTGAAACTAGATCCGCAAGAGGTTGTTCAGGCTGAGCTTTTTGACGAGGTGACGGTCGATCATTTCCTGGAGACTCAGTTGGAGTGGCGTCCAGTCGTTCTTGAAGCCGCAAAAGAGCTACAGCGGGCAGGCACAGCTCCTAACGAGATTCCAGGCCATTGGCATTGGAACTGGGGCTCCAAGGTGTCCGAATTGCGCGCACTAGCGTTTAGCTTTTTTGGCATTGAGTGTGAGGGGAAACTCCAAGGACTCATGAAATTGGATGTAGCCACCAAGTCTGGCAGGCTGCCGGAACAAAAAGGCAAGCCGGTTGTGTACGTTGACTATATTGAGACCGCTCCTTGGAATGTTAAGGTCCTAATGAAGGCTCTGGGCAAGAAGCCGCAGTTTGCTGCCGTTGGCACCAGACTAATTGAAGCGGCTATACGCAAAAGCCTTGATGAGGGATTTAAAGGCAGGGTGGCGCTACACTCGCTGCCAGGCTCAGAGCGATTCTACCTGGACGTATGCAGGATGACACCACTGGAGCGTGACCCAAGCAAGCAAGATCTGCTCTGGTGCGAGTTGACTCCAGAGCAAGCAAAACAGTTTTTAGGGGAGTGACAGTATGAGCGCAAATAACGATAAGGAATGGCTGCTTTCGAAAGCAGAACAGGAGGATGGATGTATGGTTTCGGTGGGAGGTCTTGTTGGTGCGTTGGAAGGAACCAACCAAGTCCCTGACAATGTCATCTCATTTAAAATTGCTTTCTCCCGTTTTCTCCAACTTGCTCGCCGTGATCGCAAGCTGACTTTGGAACGGTTCGCCGAGGAGGCGGACGTAGATTTGGCCGAAGTCTTGAAGATCGAGACGGATGAACACTACACACCGGCGATTCGCACGGTTCACAAGGTTGCTGCATTTCTCAACGTGCCTGAAAAGAAGCTTTTGACGCTTGCAGGCTTACTTCGAGTCAAAGACGTGCAGTTTCAGAATGAGAGTCTGAAGTTCGCGGCACGTTCAGAACCGGTTGAGAACCTGTCACCAGAAGAACATTTCGTATATGAGGAGTACGTCAAGTATTTGTGCGAACGGTAAAAAACCGCTTCCTTGAAGCGAAGACAGTTCGGGATATAGATGCTCAGGTTTCGAAGATTCTTCGAGGCTTAGGGAACCCGACTGATCGTATCGATCTGGCTGATGTCAGGGCTCTCCTAGAACTTGATCGACATTACTTTTCATCACAAGACGATAGCCTTCTTCGGGAGGTTGTGAGCAAGCTCATGATCGCCGGGAAGCAGGTTCTCCAACGCCCATCCCTCCTTATTGATGCGGTCAAGAAATTCAAGGTGCAAGCACTTTGGGTCCCAGACCGGAAGCGCATTCTGATCGATAGCAGCACACCCGAACCGAAGTGGCGTTGGAATGAAGCGCACGAGATCATCCATAGCGTGGTTCCGTGGCACGCCGGGGCAATGATGGGTGATGACCAATACAGTCTCACCCCTGGTGGACATGAACAGGTTGAGGCAGAAGCAAACTATGGGGCTGGGCGGCTTCTATTCCTTCAAGGTGTATTCGAAGAATATGTAAGGAGTTCGAAGCCTACCTTCGATTTCGTTCAAGGGGCGAAGAAGGATTTCGGGAACACACTCACAACAACGTTTTGGCGGGTCGTAGAATCTCTCGATAGCCCGGCCCTAGGAGTAATTGGAAAGCATCCACACCATGGGCGTGCAGAAATCGACATGGCCCAACCATTTCGCTACTTCATCCGCTCAAGACGGTTCATTGAGCAATTTTCGTCGATTACAGAGGTCGATGCCTTTGCGATGGTAAAGAGCTACTGCTCTTGGAAGAAGAGTGGTCCACTTGGTGAGAAAGAGTTGATAATGGCCGACGACAATGGCGACGGGCATATCTTCCTTTTTGAAACGTTTTCAAATAAATACGATGTTTTGACCTTGGTGACCTACGTCAAACCCCACGAAGTTATAGTCGCGAAATCTGCTTCCTCAAACGATGCTCCCTTTTAGCCGACTTATTGTTGCCGTTGAATTTTCGGCGGACCTAGGCCATTAGGCCGTCTTCCGAGATTTGCGTGCTTCAAACTGTTTTAGAGCCTCGGTCCGAATGTCATGCCAATCAGTACGCGTCATCTCGGTGGACTCACCGCTTTGAATGCCTTCTAGCAAAAGCTCTTCCAATTTCTCTCTGGGGCTCGTGCTTTCGTCATCGTGGTTGGCGGTCATAGTTCCTCAAACAATTCCTTCCCGCAGGGCAAGGATCGTTGCTAAGTCTCTCACTCCGCGAATAACGCTCACAACTTGGATTGGATTGGCCTCCCAAGCGTAAACGACGACGTATGGATAGATTCCAGAACCGATACTTTCTGTTGAGTAACTCATCATGATAGTGGCCAATTCCTGGTGAGCGTCCCTAGGCCCGTGAGCGGCGGCGCTCTTCGATCATTTCACGCAGTTCTCCAAAGACTTCGTCGCCGTCTAGTAGCTCTCCGCGCTCAGCCTCGGCAGCGCCTTTTTCTAGCTTGGCTTTCAGTTGCAGAAAAGCGTAGTCGCGTTCCTGCTCGTGCCGTTCGAGAAGTCGTAGCGCCTCGCGAACGACTTCGCTTGTGGTTTGATAGCGGCCAGATTTCACACGCGCCTGGAGGAAAGCATCGAGTTCTGGGGTGAGCGAAATGTTGACTGTGGTGCGGTGAGTAGCCATAGCCAACAAATAGCAGCCTTGGCACATTGTGTCAATATGTGCCAGTTCGGCGAATTTGTAAGACGCTGTTGCAAAATTGGCGAAGTGCCCGTGAGTGCCGCTAACCGATTGAAACACTGTGGCTTGCGGGATTCTAGAATGTATCATAAAGGACGTTATGATACATACTCGGCAAACCTCACGAAAGGAGCATGGACGGCGAGATCGTTACTAAAAAGCAGCGGCAACTTGCGAACTTCGGCTTTAGTGGTGTGCCGACGATCATCTCAGCTGCTGGCGAACGAGCGTCGTTCCGATTCGTCGAGTTCTTCACCGCAAACATCCGAAACCAGAACACGCGAGTATCTTACGGTCGTGCGCTACGAGATTTCTGTAACTGGTGCGAAGAGCGCGGGCTCGAACTGGACGATCTCAATCCTGTGATCGTTGCTGGATACGTCGAACTGCTCGACCGAGAACGCGGTTACTCGAAGCCTTCAGTCAAACAGCATCTGGCAGCGATCCGCATGCTCTTCGACTACCTCGTCACCGGCGGAATCGTCCGGACGAATCCTGCAAGCTCGGTGCGTGGTCCGAGGTACTCCATCAAGCGTGGAAAGACTCCGGTTTTAACTGCTGAGGAAGCGAGGCACCTTCTGGAC
>JBBRBI010000004.1:0-103753 GCA_038206015.1 Bryobacterales bacterium
CCGAGCAGATGCGGGTGCTGGATGCCCGACCGGGATTGACGGGACTGCCGCAGGTACGGTTTTTCCCGGATCTGTCGATTATCGATACAGCTGGAATGGATTCGCAACTGCACTATAAGTCGGTGATACTGCCGATGCGGCTGGCGATGGATCTTGAGTACATCGACAAGCGTAGCTTCGTCTACGACCTTGGGCTGATTGTGCGGACGGCGTATCTGATTGTTGTGAAGGCACCGTGGATTCTGATTACGGGCCGCATGCCGCGGGTTGAACTGACCACGTGAGTAGCATCGCCCAGTCGCGACCGATGTCCCTGACGATTGTCGCCGGGGATTTTCCTCGTTTACGGCGGGCATTATTAGTGTTGTTTTTTGCAGCGCTGCCGTTGAGCAAGGTGGTCCTGGTTGGCGGCAAGGCAATTAATTTCTCTTTCGCGGACCTGTTGTTGCCATTGATTTTCTGCCTGATCGGTTGCCTGACGGTAGCCGGCAGTCTGCGTTTGCCGCTACTTACGTTGGGGCTATTGAACTGCGCGCTGGTGTTGACAAGTTCGCTGCTGAGCGCGGAGTCGGGTCTGTTGACGAGAGGGCAGACCAGCAACCTGGTGGAGTTGATCAAGTGGTTTGTGCTGTGGGCATACTTTTACGCCGCAGTAAACCTGATTCAGGAGGCGCGGGACTTTCGGACGGCGTTGTTGGCATGGATCATCTCGGCTGGCTTTGTGGCTGCATTGGGAATCGGTGGATCGCTATATTTTCAACTGACGGGCGTTCAAAACGTATTCAGCCTGCACTATCGGGCGCAGGGAACCTTTGAGGACTCGAATCTGTTTGCGGCGTACCTGAGCGCATCGCTTGTTCTGGCGCTGCTCTATCGGCGGATCGCGGGGTACAGGGCGTCGTGGGTTTGGTTGTTGATTGGGCTCTACTTGTGTGGTGTGTTTCTGTCGGCTTCGCGGGGAGCACTGCTGGCGTTGATGGTGGGACTGGGCTTTCTTTGGCTTTTCTTTACGCCGTTGCGGGTGAAGATCGCGGTGGGTTCGTTGTCGGCAATGGTGTTGGTGCTGGCGATGGCATCGCCGGCGCAGAAGCAGATTCTCGAATCCAACCCGATCACCAAGCGCCTGGCGACGACTACGGTGAACGTGAACAACCCGGAGGCGGAACAGCGCAAATCGCTGTGGACGGCGGCGATCCACACCTGGCAGGAGAATCCGTTTTTTGGCGCGGGCCGGGGCAATCATGGGCCGAAGATGCCTGGGGGCAGGATTGGGATCCCGGCTGCCCACAACACTTATCTGGGGCTATTGGCGGAACTGGGCGTGTTTGGATTCCTGAGCCTGGCGGCATTGGTGGCTGCTGTGGCGGTGCCGCTGATTGCAACGGGACGGGGCGACGATAAGCTCTCACCCGCGCTGCTGCTAACCGGCCTGATGATGTTTGCCTTGAACGGTATGACGATCAATCTGGAGAACTGCCGGGCACTGTGGGTGCTGCTGGCGCTGTGTGTGTGCTTTGCCCAGGATCGAATGCGCATTCTTGACTTGACCTTTGCGGGTGCGCGAGGGCAGCGATGACGGTCATCTCCGACGTTCGCAAGATGAGCATCGCGGCAGGAGTGGGGGTGCTGCTGACGGCTGCGCGTTCGATTCTATTGCTGCGGATCATTCAGCCAGAGACGGTTGGAATCTGGAAATCGGTGATGGTGTTGTATGTATTTGCCGAAGTGCTCCGCTTTGGAGTGCAGCGCGGGTTGAGCGCCCGGCTTCCGTCGTTATTGGGAGCGGGAAAGACCAAAGAAGCCGAACGGATTACGCTGGCGGTGACGTCGTTTGCCTTTTACTCAGGATTGTTGATGGCCGCCGTATTGGTTGTGACGGGTGTGATGAATCGTGACCCGCAGCAGAGAGTTGCATTCCTGCTGATGGCGGGGGTATTGTTCTCGGCGCAGTTTCATATTCTGATCCGTGAAGTGACAGTTGCGCAGCATCGATTTGGGAATCGTGCCTGGGAAATGATCCTGTCGTCTACGATCGACTTTGTAGCGATTCTTGGGCTGGGAAGCCGGTATGGGCTTTTGGGGATTGGACTGGGGACGATTGCCTGTATTGCGATTCCGGCGGTGTATTTGTTTGTGGTGAACCGTCAACCGATCTCGGTGAAGCCTGCCTTTGCCGACTGGTTGAGCCTGGCTCGAGAGGGATTTCGATTCAGCATCATGGACGCGCTCTTCTCCTTCCTGCGGTACTCTGACGTGGCGGCGTTGGCGTGGTTTGCCGGTAGCCGGGTGGTGGGACTGTATGCGGTGAGTCAACTGGCACACGACTTCTCGACGTTTATTGTTTTGGCCGCAGTAGGGCAAGTGGTGACGCCGCACCTGATGCGAGTTTACGGGCAGACGGGTTCGCTCGCCGAGGCGGCGAAGGTAATGGATGAGCCGCTGAGATGGATTTCACTGCTGCTGCCGCCAATCCTCGGTTTAGGAGCGCTGATCGGGCCTCCGGTCGTCGAGTGGCTGTTGCCCAACTATGCGCCTGGGCTGGGCGCGTTGCAGTACTCGCTTTGGAGCGTCTTTTTCCTGACCCTTCACGCCACACAGGTGGCATTCTTTCAGGCGGCGGGAGAGTTTCCGCGGCTATTCCGGATCTTTGCGGTGTTGGCACCCCTGGGGATATTGGCGCAATGGTTGTCGTGGCGGAGCGGCGGAGATCTTGAGGGAGCGGCGATTGCGGGCGCGGCGACGTTGTTTGCGGCGGCAGCAGCGGAATATCTGTCGATCCGCAAGATTCTCGGGGAGCCTGCCGGGGTGAGCCTCATGAGTTTTGGCAAGCTATGTCTGCCCTTTGTATTGTGCTTCGGTGCCGGCCAGTTGATGCCACATCCGGCGATGACGTTGGCGGTGTTGTGCGCGGTGCCGTTGGTGATGCTGCGCTGGCAGCCTTTGAAAATTCAGATGGAGCAAAGTTTATGACGGTAATGGAAGCTGGAACGACCGAGGCAACGCCTCAGATAATCCTGGAGATGAAGACGTTGCCCAAATTGCCGGCCGGTGAGCGCGCAGCAGAGTTCTATGAGCGCCGGGGCAGGACGGTCTTTCAAGGGGCCGGTTCGTGGTGGGCCAGTATTGACGTTGGCAGCCGGTCGTACTTAAACTGTTCAGATCACCTGATACTCGGCGCGAAGCCGGAGGAAGTGAGCGCAGCGCTTGGACGACAGGGGGCAATTGCGGCGCAATACTCGAGTCAAGACCCTGGTTGCCCGAGCGGAGTCTATTGGTTGGACGACGTGGATTACGACATCGATCGTGCCCAAAAGAGAATGCGGAATTTTATTCGCCGTGGAACCAAGGCTTTCGAAATCCGATCGGTTGCCAAGGATGAATTGCAGGACAGAGGAATCGCAATCAACATCGAAACCATGTCGCGTCACGAAACATTTCGGGAAGAATTTTCGAACCCTGTGCAATGGCGAAGGAATGTAGAGGCGATCTATGGCATGGACGGGATCGTGTGTACCGGAGCATTTGAAGACGGGGTGCTGATGGGTTACTTATTCGGCGTCGTCGATGATGGCGTTCTGTACCTGATGGTGCAGAAAACGGTAGATGCGGCGCTGGAAAAACATGCGAATCCGGCTTTGATGTTTGAAACTTGCCGAGCGGCTTTTGCTACCGGCCAGGTGCGGGCGATTTCACTGGGAACGGTGCCCTTTCTGAATTCACCCAACCTGCACCAGTTCAAAACGCGGATGGGCTTTGCGGTGCAGCCTTACAACATGCGCATCCAGTTGCATCCGGCGCTGGAGCATTTTGCGGGGCCCGCGCTGGCAGGACTGGCAGCGCGCTGGGGATCGAAGATACCGGTGTTGGGCGGCAAGATCGAACGACAGGCCAAGCTGTTGCAGTTGGGCAAAGGGTATGTAGTCCCTGAGGCGGAAGTGAAAGAAGTGAAGGAGGGGACGGTCGATGCAGGGGATTAAGACGGCGAAGTTCTTTGAGCGGCGTGGGCGACGGATCGAGGAATTCGGTGGCGCGCTCTGGCATTCGATGGAGAAGCGGACGCTGATTGCGCTGCCCTATCACCTTGACCTGAGCCTGGAGCGCGGCTCGGTTGAGCGATTCTTGTGGTCGAGATCAAGTGCGGGGATTCGGTATGGTTCGACAAGTCAGACAGGTACGCCCGGCGGCATCTATACGATCCGCGACAAAGCATATTCTTTGGAATCGTTGCCAAAGAATTTTCGGCGCGATGTGCGATACGGGTTGGAGCGGTGCGAGATTCGCGCTGTTGGCCCCGAGACGCTGCTGGCAGAGGGATTGAAGCTCAATATCGAGACGATGCAGCGACAGCATCGGTGGGAGGCTGAATATGGCGAGCGCAAACAGTTTGAGCGACTCGTGCGGGCAGTGGAGGAAAGTGAAGGCGTATTCGCTCTAGGGGCCTTTGTGGAAGGGAGGCTCGGGGCCTATGCCATCTGCGTCAGAGAAGATGGGTGGCTGCACCACTTGCATCAGTTTTCTGCGGTGGACTTATTGGACAAGTATTGCAACCATGCGCTTTGTTTTGAAATGGTTCGAAGCGCGATGGAGCGACCGGATGTGGAGGCGTTTTGCGACGGCTTTGCACCGCTGGTATCGCTGGGCGGATTGAGCAAGTTCAAGAAGAATCAGGGCTTTGCCCTTGAAGCCCGAAACACTGTAAGCGTGTTGCATCCGGTCATTGACCGCACACTGGCGAGCGACATAGGGCGGGGACTGTTGGAGCGGATTCGGGTGTCCCGCCCTGAGGATCAACGCATTGGCAGGGTAATGAGTATTGTGGACGCAGCGCGCGCGGCCAAACAGAAGATCCAAATGGAGGAGGTTTGCGTTCCATGAAGGTAGTGCATTTTTTAGGCGGTGGAAATTTCGGCGGCGGCACGCTGGTTGTGTTGCCGATCGTGAGGGCGCAGGCCAAGCGCGGTGATGAGGTCTGGGTGTTTGCCAACGATGGCGAGTCGTGCCGTTTGCTGCGAGAGGCGGGGGCGCAAACTGTACCAATTCCATTTTGGCGGGGGCCGATTTCGCCGTTGGACATCTTTCCGTTTTTAGCGTTTTGGTGGTTCTGCTTAACGCATCGCATTGACCTGGCGATCACGCATACATCGAAGGGCGGCTTTCTGGGGCGAGTGGCGGCGCGGCTGGCGGGTGTCGGGAAGGTGATTCATTACATCCACGGATTTGGATTTCATGAGTTTACGCCTCCGAGGACCCGTGCATTCTACGTCTGGCTGGAGAAGATGGCAGCCCATTTTGCCAACATGCACGTCAGCGTAGGCGAGATGCATCGGACGATCGCGATTGAAGAACGAATCTGCGCTCCAGAGAAAATCATCACAGTTTTGAACGGCGTCGACTTGAGCCCCTTTGACAAGATTGATCGAGCGACGGCGCGGGCGCAGTTTGACTTTGGCGATGAGGAGTTGATCCTGGGAAGCGCCGGGAGGCTGGCGACACAGAAGGGGTTCACCTACATGCTATCGGCGATGCCGGAAATTTTGGCGAAGCACCCTGGGACTACACTGGCAATCTGCGGAACGGGCGAGTTAGAGGAAGAGTTGAAGCAACAGGCGAAGGAATTGCGGATTGAAAAACGCGTGAAATTTATGGGATTTCGCCCGGACGCGCGGGAGTTTATGGTTGCTTGCGATGTGTTTGTGCATCCGTCGCTGTGGGAGGGATTGTCGATCTCGTTGATGGAAGCGATGGGATCAGCAACGCCCATTGCATCGTCCCGGATTCCTGGCAACATCGAGATGATTCGGCATTGGGAGAACGGGCTGTTGATGGCGCCGAGAGACCCAAAGGATATTGCCGCCAATGTCGTCAAGCTGTTGGATGATTCTGCGTGGGCGCGGTCGCTGGGACGGCAGGCGGCAAGTGACGCCCGGGAGTTCTTCACGCTGGATCGAATGGTGACGGAGAATTTGGCCGTTTATGATCGATTATTTGGACGTGAGCCGGTGGCCAGTGGAGCGCAGACGATTCATGCTTAAGTGGTTGGCGCTGGTCGCCGGTTTGGCATTGCCATTGGTGGCAGTGGAGACCGGGACGCACTGGGCCGCGCCGGGCGACTTTGTGCAGTTGCGCAATCTTGGTTATCAATATGCAGTTGTGGCCCTGGGCAACAATGAGCCCGAGTGGAAGACCGTGTTTGATTCAGCGGACATGGCGGGCATTCGCCTGATTGCCGGAATTTATCCGCCGCCTTACACGCTGGCCAATGGCAGTTGGACGATTAGCAGCACAGGGCAGAAGTTTCTGCGTTATGCCGCGAGCCGGTCCACGACGGTAAAAGCGATATTTGGATTCAACGAGCCGTATTGGACAAATCCATTTACGGGGACTACGAGCTATTGCGGGAATCTGAGTGCGTCCGACTTGAGGGCGCTTCGGGTATCGATACGACAGATTTGGAGCGAGGCGAAGGTCTATCACGACCTGGGAAACCCTTCGGCTTGGGCCCCTGGTGGGGAGCTACGCAAATCCTACGCCTGCATCGGTGACAAGTATGCAGACCAGACTGGAGTGGCGGATTTTGTGGGGATTTGGGCCTATCCATTTGACAAAAACGGGCAGTACAGCCGGGCTGCTTCCCTGAGCTTATTGACGAGCGAGACGGCTTATGCGCGCAATCAGATGAAGGCTGAGCCGGTGTTGCTGGGGCAGAGCTTTCTTTGCACGAACTGCGGGGAGGCGACGCGGTTTCCAACTGTTGCCGAATTGCAGGACTGGAATTGTGCGTTGCGGACCCTGAAGCCAGAGAGCATCAGTTGGTATGTTTGGCAGCAAAGCCTGTATGCGGATTTTCTGTCGCAACACCCGACACACTGGAATGCGACAAGCCCCTCGGCGTGTCCGAGCACGAGTTCGCCGAAGTTGACCGCCAGCATCGCGGGTCCCAGCCTGGTGGAGAACCTGAGCGCGCCCGGTGCGCTATTGAGCTTGTATGGCAGCGATTTTTCGCTCCAGACGGCGGCCATGGTGGGCTATCCCCTGCCCCGAACCCTAGGCGAGACCATAGTGCTGATCAATGGCATCGCCGCGCCGCTGTATTATGTTTCTCCAAGACAGATTAATGTTCAGGTGCCCTGGGAGAGTGGGACCGGCGATTTTTACTTACAGGTGCAGCGCGGTGGGGAGGCTAGTAACGCGTTGCGATTAAGAGTTGAGAGTGTCTATCCTTCGCTATTCACCTTCGTTTACAAGTCGCTGGAATTGGCTGCGGCGCTCAACGGGCTTACGAATGCGGTGATTACGACGGACAACCCGGCGGCTGCCAATGGAATTGTGTCTCTCTATGCAAGCGGATTGGGAAGTCTGAGCGGGACAAATCCACAATCGGGCCAGCCGTTTGTCGGGGCCGCACAAGTGGGGGTGACCGTAGCAGTGAAGGTAGGTGGAGTGGCCGCGAAGGTAATGTATGCGGGGGCGGCACCGGGCTTTGCCGGGGTTTATCAGGTGAACGCGCAATTGCCAGCGGACTTGACGCCGGGGAACTATGCGGTGTGGATCGAAATGAGTGGGCGAGCCAGTAATGGCGGCATCCTGGCGGTGCGTTAGCCGATCAGGCTATAATTGAGATTCCCGCCTTGATTCAAATAAATAATGTCTCCATGCGCTTCGGCGCCAAAATTCTGTTCGAAGATGTCTCGACGCAGTTCCAGCCTGGTCGCCGCTATGGCTTGACCGGACCGAACGGCGCCGGGAAGTCGACGCTAGTAAAAATTCTGACCGGAGATCTGGAGCCGACCAAGGGCTCTGTGACCCGACCCGTAAAGATGGGGGTTCTGCGCCAGGACCAGTTCGCATTCGACAACTTTCGCGTTCTCGATACCGTAATCATGGGCAATGCGCCGCTGTGGAGCGCGCTGGCTGAGCGCGACGCACTCTACGATAAAGATCCGGCAGATCTGACGGACGAAGATGGCATGCGCCTCGGTGAGCTGGAGGGCGTTGTGGGCGAAGAGGGCGGCTACGAAGCTGAATCCGATGCGGCGATCCTGCTGGACGGCCTGGGTGTCGAGTCCAGCGTCCATGAACGCAAAATGAGCGAGTTGCAGGGCGGGCAGAAGGTTCGCGTGCTGTTGGCACAGGCTCTGTTTGGCAACCCAACTGCGATGCTACTGGACGAACCGACAAACCACCTGGACCTGGACAGCGTGCATTGGCTGGAAGAGTATCTCAACCGCTTTACGGGCACGCTGGTGACGATTTCGCATGACCGGCACTTTTTGAACAACGTGTGCACGCACACGGCCGACATTGACTACAACACCATCATCACCTACACGGGTGGCTATGACGAAATGGTGTTGGCCAAGACGCAGATCCGCTCGCGCATTGAAGCTGACACAGCAGAACGCCAGAAGAAGATTACGCAATTGAACGAATTCATTGCGCGCTTCTCGGCTGGTACGAGGTCGGCGCAGACAACATCGCGCAAGAAAGAAGTGGAACGGTTGCAATCGTCGGACCTGGCACGGTCCAACATCGCCCGCCCGTTTATCCGCTTCCAGATCAAGCGCCCTTCGGGCAGGACACCCATCGAGTTCAAGCAATTGACCAAGTCATACGACGGGGTGCCGGTATTCCAGAACTTTGAAGGACTGGTGACCCGGGGCGAGAAGATCGCAATCATGGGGCGAAACGGCGCGGGTAAAACGACGCTATTGCGTTCTCTGTTGCGCAATGCACCGATGCTTGCGGCACACAAAGAGGACGAGTTTACGATCGACTCGGGCGACGTGACCTGGGGGCATGAGAGTAGCGTGGGTTACTTTGCGCAGGACCACTCCGAGACGATTGAGCATGGCATGACTTGCATCGAATGGCTGCGGCAGTATGACATGCAATCCTCCAACGAGGAGTTGCGTGGACTTTTGGGGCAGATGCTGTTTCCTGGTGAGGACGCAACAAAACCGACGAAGGCGCTGTCGGGCGGAGAGTCTGCGCGGTTGATTTTTTGCAGGCTGATGCTGCTGAAGCCCAATGTGCTGATCTTTGACGAACCGACGAATCACCTGGATCTTGAGTCGATCAACGCGATGAACTTTGCCTTGCAGAAGTTTGAAGGCACCTGTATTTTTGTGACGCACGACGAAGACTTGCTCGACGAGTCTGCGACACGAATCTGGCATGTGGCCGGCGGCAAGATTGAAGACTTCAAGGGGCCCTACGCAGAGTTTACGGCGCGACGGTAGGTGGGCGAGTGGGCGTTGTTAGACGCTTGAGCTGTTCCCGCCAGAGGCTGAATCGTGCTGCATCGCGGGGGAAGAGCGGCATCCCCGCGTCGACCGTGTCGGGCGCGGCAACTGTCTGCTCAAAGCTGACCACAGGGTCGGGCAGCGTAAGCAGATGAAGAATCGCGTAGGTCATGCGCATCCCGAATAGTGGAGTGGCGGGGGGCGGCGCTACCAGACGCAATCGATAGTCTTCCATCGAAGCATCGAAGCTTGGCTGCGTGAGCGGGAAGTCGTAGTCAGCTCGAATCCAATCTCCGACAGACCAATGGCGTTCTACGATCACTGCGCCGGCCATCAGGAAGACTAAAACCAGCGCCGGTACTGCGAGTTGTGCGGGACGCCAGCGCAGACGGCTGAGAGCGGCCTCTATCCCACTAGCACTGAGCACTGCGAAAGCAACCAGCATCGGAATGGACCGGCGGATGCCTAACGGGACGCCGCTGGCACTGCCCAAGAGGCCAGACGACACCGCCAGGATGATCCAGACGGCGGAGGAACGGAAGTTTCTCAAGCCGTAGTAGATGCCGCCGAGCACGAGGAAGCTGATCGGAAAAGGCCCCATGGCCGTCAGACCGGGGAGCGTGAAGTAGTAGCTGGCACCACGCCGGAAAACCTCGACTATCAGGAACCAGATGCCATTGAAGAAATAGCCACCGCCGCTGCCGCCACCAAGGAATAGAACCTGAGTGTTGGTCCAATAGAACGCCGCGGCAAAGGTCAAGCTGAAACCGGCCATCGCTGCCGAAGCGATCGCGGTGCCGCGCCGGGGGTGCTGCCAGAGAAGATAGAGGACAGGGGGGCCGAAAGCCATTCCAGAGCCGTAGGCGAGCGCGGCAAAAGTGAGAGTAAAGCCTGCGGCGATTGGGGAGAAGCGGTCCTTACCGAAAGCAAAGTAGAGGGCGAGAAGGCCGAAAGGGACATCCATTGCCATGTCAAGAGCAAAGACAGAGTAGTAGAAAACGCCTGGCAGCAGGCCAGTGGCAATTGCAGTGAGGGCGGAAAAGAGCGGCGTGCGGTGCAAGCGGCGGTGGAGTAACAGGTAGGTAAGGGGCGGGATTGCGGCCATCACGATTGTCTTGATGGTGCGACCGTAAGTTACACCGGCATCCGGTGTGAGTTGGAGGCCAGTCCAGAAAATCAGGTACGAAGCGATGTTGGTGGTGACTTGACAGACCTGGAGTCGATGAGCGAAATAAAGGACGTCCAGGATTGAGCTTCCTGCCTCTTCGAAGAGGAAAACCGGGTGAGAATCCAGCGTGAGTCTAAGCCAGGTAAGAAAGGAAAGTTGCCAGAGGTAAAGTCCAGCGGGGATCAGAAAGAGGCGTAACTGGGTTGGCGCGGACACCGAGTTTGCGAGGCCCGGAGTACTGGGATGTCAGGAGGGAGGAACACCCCAGTGCTCGACAGGCGAAAGTGGCTTAAAAAACCACCACGTCACCTCCTATGATGCGGTGAGCAGATCGTTGACGCAACTAAATGTTACAGTCAAATGCATGCTGAGACGAAGTTTTATGGGATCCATGGCAGGATTGAGCTTAGCGGGGGGCGAAACTAAGCCGAATATCCTCTTGATCCTGGCGGATGACCTAGGAACTGGCGATGTAGGGGCCTACAGCCGCAACGGAATCATCCATACCCCCAATCTAGATAAATTCAGTCGGGAAGGAATGCGCTTCACCGATGCCCACTCGCCGTCCAGCCTTTGTACGCCGACGCGATATGGAATGCTAACCGGGCGTTACTGCTGGCGGAGCCCCTTGAAGAGCGGAGTGCTGGGCGGGGAGTCTCCGAACCTGATTGAGGCTGGAAGACCCACGATTGCCGCGACGCTGAAGAAGGCGGGGTATAGGACGGGCGGATTTGGCAAATGGCATTTGGGACTGGGGACTGCGGCGAAGACTGATTATTCAAAGACGCTGGATCCGTCGCCACTGGATCATGGCTTCGATGAGTATTTTGGCATTCCGGCGTCGCTCGATATGCCGCCGTATCTGTATTTTGATGGGCGGATGGCGGTGGAGCAGCCGACGAAGACAATCGCTGACAATGGCGAGGGAAAGCGGGGGCCTTATTGGCGGGGTGGGGCGATTGCTCCTGGCTTTGCGATGAAGGAGGTTGTGCCGAAGATAGGAGAGCGGGCGGCGAAGTTTATTCGTGCAGGCTCTGCGCCGTACTTTGCTTATGTGCCGCTGCCGGCACCGCATACTCCCTGGGTTCCGACGAAAAAGTTTCTGGGTCACTCGCGGGCTAAGTTGTATGGCGACTTTGTTGAGCAACTGGACGATACGATTGGCGTAATCCTGAAGGCTGTTGCGGAGTCTGGGCAGGCAGGGAACACCCTTGTGATCATCACGAGTGACAATGGCGCGCCATGGGAGAAGCGAGACATGGAGGAGAACGGCGGGCACTGGGCCAATCTGGACCTGAGGGGTCAGAAATCGGATGCGTATGAGGGCGGGCATCGGGTTCCGTTTTTGGCGAGGTGGCCGGGCAAGATCCGGGCGGGAAGCGTGAGCGATGTACCGATTTGCCATACGGATTTGTTCGCTACCTGTTGCGGGGCGGCGGGAGTTGCTATGCCTGCCGACGCGGCGGAAGACTCGTTTGCGATACAGCCGGCGTTTGCGGGCAAGCTTGGGGACAAGGCAGTGCGACCGCATCTGGTGCATCATGCCGGGAACGGAATGTTTGCCTTGCGGGAGGGCGATTGGAAGTGGGTGGATGGGTTGGGGTCTGGCGGCTTTACTTCGCCCGTAAAGATCGAATCGAAGCCGGGCGGGCCGAAGGGGCAGTTGTTTCAGATTCGACGAGACCCGAATGAACGTGAGGATCTTGCGATAAAAGAACCAGCACAGGTGACGAGGCTGGGGGCGCTTCTCAATCAGATACGCAGTGGGAGCAGGACGCGAACTTAGTTTATAGTACTAACGGACTAAGTTAGTACGTACTTCGAACTCAATCGGCTCTCCGGTGCCTTTGACGCCTTGAACGCTAATGCGCCAGGCGCCGATTTCAGGCTGCTCGATTCGCAGGGGGCCGGATGGTCGGAGGGGACCGCCATATTGCATGCCGGCAGGGCTGGTTAGGTAGACGTCTACTTTTTGCGAGTCTTTGCGTGCGCAGGCGGCTACGACATCAAAAGACTTTGTACCTTTGGGAACGTTGAGAGTCTCGGCCCACCACTCGGTAAGGCCGACGTTGGCCGTCCATTTGGGGCCTGAGGCTTCAGGCTTTTTCGGTGAGCCCGGTCTGATTCCGGAAGATTGAACAGAGCCATCGAAGACAACGCCACAACTGCCGATGAGCGGAACATTGTTGCTGATGACACGGCCACGAGCGGCGTCGGCGGCATTGGCAAAGGTGAAAGGGATGCTTTGGGCGCTTGCGGGGAAGGATCTGGTTACATGGGCGTGGACATGATAACCACCTCCCTGCCCTAAGGTGTGGCCGCTGTTGCCGACGGTAGCGAGGGCCTGGCCCGGTTCGACGCGCTGTCCCGTTTTGACGACGAAGGTGCCGGTGCGCAGATGGGCATAGTGACTGAATTCACCGTCATCGTGTTGAATCGTAATGAAGTTTCCGAAACTGTTACCGCGGGAGTTTTGGTACTCGCCTCGGTCGAAGGTGTGGACAGTACCCGAGCGCATGGCGACGACGCAACCGCCACTACGCAAGCTCATTGGGGCGATGTCCCAGGCATGCAAACTGCGGCCCCAATGCGAAGTGCCGCCGTAAGTTCCCTGGCTAATCATCCATTGTTCGCCAGCGGCAGTTGGTAGAAAATAGCCTTGGCTACTTGCGACCATGAGGCGCGCCGGGGCACTTTGAAGCCCATCGACATTATTGACAACAATCCAATACTCGCCAGGAATCAAATGACCGGGATAGCGGACCATTAGGCGAGAAGGCTCGACGGCAAAGGGCTGCATGGCGGCGATGAATTGCCAGGAGTTGGAAGCACTGTAGGTGGCGAGGTGAACGGTGCTTTCAGCCGTCATGCCGATGCCATCGAGCACAAGGTCTGTTTCCGTCTGGCTGTGCTGAGCGCGGGTGGCGCGACGGATGATTAGGCCGCGGGCGGCGGCGGGGTCGCCGCGGATTGTGAACTTGCGCTCATGGATGACGGTGCCACGGGCGACGACGCGAACGGTCCATTCACCGGGCTTGGTGGCCTGCTCAAAACCGGCAACGGGTAGCTGGGTGAGGAAGCACATGAGCGGCGCATTGGGGAGTTGCTCGTAGTTGAGAAAGTCGATCACCTGAGACCCAGGGGCGAGCCATTCGACGGTCAGGCCGCTGAGACCGCTGGCGCGAGTGAGAAGGAATCGAAAGAAGATCTGGCGGTCGGTGTTTTCGATGGCAGAGACGGGGCGACCGACGGCGCAGCGATCTTCGCTTGCACTGAGCGACAAAGCAGACTCGGTGACTTTTTGCGAGTGCGCGAGGCCTGCGGCGATAAACAGGATGGCGAAAAGTTGGAGAAATTTCAGAGCTGACAAGTCTAAATCCAGTATCGACCGGTTTGCAGCGCTTCATCAGGTAGACTCGACGAATGGTGAATCGTCGCAATTTCATGAGAGCGTGGTTTGCACCGCGCCAGCCGCTGAATTTCATTCTCATCCTCGTGGACGACTGGGGCGGGACGGATGCGTCTTGTTATGGCAGCAAGTTTTATCAGACGCCGAACATCGACAAGCTGGCGGATTCGGGGATGCGCTTTACGCAGGCGTATTCAGCTTGCACGGTTTGTTCGCCCTCGAGAGCTGCAATATTGACTGGGAAGTATCCGGCGCGACTCCACATTACGGACTGGATTGCTGGCCACAAGCGGCCATTCGCCAGGATGTCGGTGCCAGATTGGCGGATGTATCTGCCGCTGGAGGAGCGCACAATTGCCGAGGCGCTGAAGCCGGCAGGTTACGCGACCGCGCACATCGGAAAGTGGCATTTGACGCCGCCGGGGGGCGATGGGGGTTACTTACCGGACAAACAGGGGTTTGACGTAAATATTGGCGGCACACATCGAGGGCAGCCGCCTAGTTACTTTTCTCCCTATGGAATTGAGACACTGGTCGACGGGCCAAAGGGCGAGTATCTGACGGATCGCGAACAGATGGAGGCGTCGAAGTTCATCCGCGATAACAAGGACCGACCTTTCTTTATTTATTTACCGCATTACACGGTGCATACGCCGTTGCAGGCGAAGAAGGACAAGATTGAGAAGTATCGGGCGTTGGCCGACGCAAAGGCTCCCCAACATAACGCTGTTTATGCAGCTATGATCGAGAGCCTGGATGAGAATATTGGGCAACTGATGGCGATACTTGAGCAGACAGGTGTGGCAGATCGGACAGTTGTCATATTGACCGGCGACAACGGCGGTTTGATCTCGAGCACGAATACGAATCTGGGCGTGAGGGCTGGCAAGGGGTCTGCATATGAGGGTGGAGTGAGGGTGCCAATGATTGTGCGCTGGCCGGGCGTGGCCGCCGTAGGAAGTTTGAATGCAACGCCGGTAATCGGATGTGACGTATATCCGACGATCCTTGAAATGGCCGGACAGAAGCTACTGCCGGGCCAAGTTGTGGATGGTCAAAGCATGGCAGGTTTGCTGAAGGGCGGCCGAATGAAGCGCGATGATTTGTATTGGCACTACCCGCATTACCACCCCGGCGGGGCGACGCCTTACAGCGCAATACGACATGGGGATTGGAAGCTGATTGAGTTTCATGAGGACCATCGGGCAGAGCTGTATAACATGCGTGCCGACCCCGAGGAGAAACTGGATGTAGCGACAAAAGAGCCTAGGGTGACGCGGGATCTATTGGCGCGCCTGGCGACTTGGCGCTATAAGGTTGGAGCGCAGATGCCGACCGTGAATCCGAATTACGATGCGGTGAAGAATCAATGAGTTATCGAATGAGTTTTGTTCTCCTGTTTATTGGCTGCGCAGTAATCGCTGAGGCACAGAGCGCTGCCTTTGATCTGGTGATTCGAGGCGGGCGGGTGATGGATCCGGAAAGCGGACTCGACGCCATTCGGAATATCGGCATTCAGAATGGGAAGATCGCCATGATCTCGGTGCGCGCCCTCAGCGGCACCCGAGAGATCGACGCGAAGGATCATGTAGTCGCGCCCGGCTTCATCGATCTGCACTCCCATGGCATCAATAATGCCTCGAACGAATTTCAGGCGCACGATGGCGTTACGACTGCTCTGGAACTGGAAGCGGGGCTTCCCTCGGTGAAGACCTACCTCGCCTCGCGCCAAGGCAAGGCACTGCTCAACTACGGCGCGACTGTATCGCACGCAGCGGCACGGGTTGGGGCCATGAAGCAGTTCGCCGCCATTGCCGCAAAACTTTCCGAGTCCGCTGAGGCCTTGAGCGGTATCCCGCAGAGCGGTCGGAACGAGAGCTTGAAGGACGATGAAGAATACAGCCGCTTGGCTTACTTACTCGAACAAGGGCTTAAAGAGGGGGCCTTGGGAATCGGAGTGATCCCCGCTTACCTGCCTGGGGCGACGCGCACTGAGATTTATCGCGTTTATCAGATGGCTGCTCGCTGGAAGGTGCCAATTTTTACACACGTTCGCGGTCGTGGCGAAGAAGGCGTCCAGGAGGCGGTTGCCGACGCTGCTGGCACTGGCGCGAGCGTACACATTGTGCACTTGAATAGTTCCACTCGCGGCTCACTTCCACTGATGCTGGACATGATTGCCGGAGCGCGAAAACGGGGAATCGACATCACGACAGAGGCCTACCCGTATACAGCCGGATCTACATTTCTCGAGTCCGCACTTTTCGATGAAGGCTGGCAGGAGGCGATGGGGATTTCCTACGGCGACTTGCAATGGCAAGCCACCGGAGAGCGTCTGACCAAGGAAAGCTTTGCCACGTATCGCGAACAGGGCGGGATCGTGATCCTGCACAGCATGAGGCCGGAGTGGATCAAGATGGCGATGGCCTCACCGTTTGTGATTGTCGCCTCCGATGCGATGCCCTATGCTCGCGGTGCCCACCCCCGAGGGGGCGGCACCTTCAGTAAAGTGCTCGGGGAATACGTTCGTGAGATGCAAGTGACAACACTCATGGAAGCGCTTCGCCGCATGACGCTGCTTCCTGCTCAGCGGCTAGAGGCTCTCGCACCGGAGATGAAGAACAAGGGTCGGATCAAGGTCGGTGCCGATGCGGACATCACGATCTTTGATCCTGGCACGGTTAAAGATACGGGCACTTACGAAACAGGGCCGCGTTTTGCAGTCGGAATTCCCTATGTGATCGTCAACGGCGTAACGGTCGTAAGTCAAGGTGCCACGGTAGTTGGCGCTTTTCCGGGAAGAGCTGTAAAGGGGCAGTTCGGAATGCAGTAGAAGAGGGGCGAAGTTGACAGCCACCGCGCTGCATTAATCTTTGATAGGCTTCTTGAAGTGCCGGAAGGGTAGAAACTCTTTTCGTTCAGGAGATTTTTTCAGTGTCTAAGAAACAATATTGGTTGGTGGCAGTTGCTCTGTCGATGGCGACACTGGCCTCGGGTCAGTCTTTCACCGCAGCAATGCGAGGCATGGTTACGGATGGATCGGGCTCTAGCGTGCCCGGGGCGAAGGTGATCGTCACCGAAAGCGAGCGGAATGTACCCCACCAAACGGCGACCGATACCGCTGGGCGTTACTTTTTGCCCGCGTTGCCGCCCGGCCAATACTCGCTGAAGGTGGAGGCACCGGGCTTTAAGAAGTATGTGCAATCTGGATTTGCGCTGCTGGTGCAACAGCAGGCTACGCTCGATGTGAAGTTGGAGGTAGGTGACTTGACCTCCACGGTCACGGTGGAGGGTTCGGCTCCGCTGCTGAATACGACGATCGCGAGCCTGGGGCAAGTAATTGACAACAAGTACATGAATTCGCTGCCCAACATTGGCCGCGACTCTTTAGCGCTGGCATATCTGACGCCGGGTGTGGTGGGATCGGCGGGTGCGCGGGGCGCCACGAATACAAACTTCGTCGCCAACGGTTCGCGCAACTCCACTTCAGACGTGATGGTGGACGGCGTGACGGTGACAACGGTGGAGCAGAATTCCGGCATCACGGATCTGAAGTACAAGCCGTCTGTTGACGCAGTGCAGGAATTCAAAATGCAGACGAATTTCTTTCCGGCCGAGTATGGGCAGACGGGCGGCGCGGTGATCAATGTGGTGACGAAGTCCGGGACAAATGAATTCCACGGCACGGGGTTTTACTTTTTACGCCACTCCGACTTCAACGCCAATAGCTGGTTCGCCAATCGCAACGGCAGCCCGCGGCCGCTCTTCCGACGAGACCAATTGGGCGGTGTGATCGGAGGCCCCGTGAAAAAGAACAAGACATTTTTCTTCGCCACTTATGAACAGACCAGGCAGAAGAGCCCGACCAGCCAGACGGCGACCTTTCCAACAGACCCTCAGCGCGATGGCGACTTTTCCAAAACGTATCAGTCGAATGGGCAGTTAATCCAGATTTTCGATCCCTACAGCGCTTTCCGCAATGCCTCGAACCAGGTGGAGCGCCTGCCCTTTCCCGGCAACCTCGTACCGAAGTCGCGGATGGACCCGGTTGCACTCAAGACGTTGGCCTACTTCCCCCGGCAGAATCAGATTACAAATGCGATTACCAATAACAACAATTGGTTTGTGCAAGATATCAACCGTAGCCAGAGCCGCCAGATGGACTTCAAAGGCGACCATAATATCAACGACAAGATGCGATTGACGGGCCGCTACAGCTTGGCACCCAACTCGGGCACCCCTGCCAACTTATTCGGCGCTGGCAATCCGGCTTACACCTTTAACGACGGGCCCACGCGAACCCGAACGCAATCCGTCGTTAGCGAGTTCACGCGGACCGAAAACGCATCCCTGGTGTGGACCATACGTTACGGGCTGATTTACTCGGACTTCCACCGTGACGCGATGGCACCTTTCGATCTGACGCAGCTAGGTTTCCCCGAATACATGAAGAAGAATGCCACTTACCCGGTATTTCCCACCATGGCACCGGATGGCTACACGGATATCGGTACTGAAGGCTACGTGATCATGGACCGTCAGGAAGGTACGCACCAGTTCTCGGGCTCGGTGTCCAAGTTTATCGGCGGCCACACACTAAAAATCGGCAGCGAGCTGCGGCATAGTTTCCTCGACTACCTACAGCCGGGCTTTCCCTCGGGCCAAGCGCAGTTCTCCGCCCAGGCGACACGACAGATCAACACAAGCACCAACAACCTGCAGGGCAATGGTCTGGCGACGATGTTACTCGGCTGGGGTGGCAGCGGCCAGTTCCATATCGACCCGAAGGCATTCACCCGGTCTCGATACATGGGCACTTACATTCAGGACGATTGGAAGGTTACGCGCAAGCTGACCTTGAATCTTGGCCTGCGCTATGAATTCGATGTACCGCGTTGGGAAACGCAAAATCGGCAGAGCTACTGGGATCTTGACCAGAAATCGCCGATCAGCGTGCCGGGCTACGACCTGCGTGGCGTGATGAAGTTTACCGACGACAAGCGGCGCTCGCCGTTCAACGGAGACTACAACAACTTCAGCCCGCGGATCGGCTTCGCGTACGCAGTGAATAACAAGACCACGATGCGCGGCGGTTGGGGTCTGCTGTATCAGCTCTCACGCGCAACAGTGTACGGACATACGGGCGCCGGTTTCAATGTGAATTCGACTCCCACATATTCGCTCGATTCGAATGAGACGCAGTTTGCTACCTTGAGTAATCCCTACCCACAAGGTATGCTGTTGCCTCCAGGTAACTCGAAGGGCGACTCCACTTACATCGGCTTAGGCGTCGGCACGCCGGTGCCGACGCTGAATCGCAACCCGGAGTATTACTCTTGGAATTATTCAGTGCAACGCCAGATCGGCGCGGGCGTGCTGGAGGTGAACTACACGGGCAGCCGCGGCGCACACCTCTTCTTCCCGTTCACCAGCCTGTCGCCTTTGCCGCTGAGCGTGTGGAACGGACCTACGGCGCAATACACCCGCGACCAGTTGAACGCCCAGGTGCCAAACCCCTTCTTCGGCGTAATTACTGATCCTCTAGCGGTGAACATGAATCGCTCGACTATCCAGCGTTTCCGGCTGTTGCGCCCGATGACGCAGTACGACGGTGCGAGTTCGGGAACGGCGGAGCCGCCGACGGCCAACAGCTACTATCACGCATTGCAGATGAAGTACGAGAAGCGCTTCTCGAAGGGGCTTACCTTCCTGGGCCATTACACGTGGTCCAAGATGATTGACGATTCGTCGGTCGCCTCAGGCAACGTCACTTGGCTGGGCGGAACGACATCGCAGCAGAATCCGCTGAACCGGGTGAGCGAGAAGTCGCTTTCGGCTCACGACATTCCGCACCGCGTGGTGCTGTCGGGCGCATACCAGTTGCCGTTCGGCAGAGGGCGTAAGTTTGGTTCTAGTGCCAACCGTTTGCTGGATGGCGTTATCGGAGGCTGGGAAATGAGCGGCTTCGCGATCTTCCAATCCGGCAACCCGCTGCAGGTTAGCCAGAATTCCGGCCAACTGCAGAACGGTGGTACGCAACGCCCGAACCTGGTCGGCGACCCGTCGACGCCGGGCGGAGTGGTAACGAAGCTCAACAACGGCTATTACAACAATGCCGCTTTCAGCCAGCCTCTGGGCGACGTCTTCGGCACTGCGGCGCGCTACCTGGGCTATCGAGGCCCCGGCATCAAAACCGTGGATGCGGCTTTGTTGAAGAGCTTCCGGGTGACCGAACGCCAGCGATTCGAGTTCCGCCTGGAGGCCGTCAATGCCACCAATACGCCGATTTTCGGCGACCCGGCGAGTTCGTTTGGCGCGTCGAACTTTGGCACCATCACCGGCACCAAGGTGGGCGCTCGCAATGTGCAGTTGGGGTTCAAGTACTACTTCTGATATGAAACCACCTGTCAAGACCCTCAACGGGTGCTGATGGTTTTCTTCTTTGGCTGTTTCAAGTGCCTCCCGCCCATCAAGGCGGGGGGCACTTGTCTTTGGGATGGATGTTTGGGACAGCGGCGTCGAAGGCAGCGCGGAAGATAACGCGACGATAGATCACTCTGATATACGCGGGTCGAAACCGCAGAGTCATGATTCGTCGGGAGCTGCCGCGGACTAAGCGCGCGGGTTGGGGCCGTGGCCCGTGCCGCATAGAAGTTGACGAGGGTTCTCCTTTTCGTGGAACCACGCTGCCTTCGGCGCTGCTGTCCAGAAAGTACGCATAGTGTTTTTGGTGAGTCGAGAGGGCTTGCCCTTGTTCGGTGTGCGTAGCGATGGCCCAGACAAAGCCGAGCACCTCGCCGTTGCGCCCACCCTCGGCCACTTCTACCGCAATCGACTCGGCGTGGACATCCAGGCCCCCATACAGTATCTTTTTCATGGACCAACTCCTTGTCCTTTGCGGCTCTGCGCCGCTTTTGGTTTTCCTGACCGTCAGCGTAACCCGCGCCTCAGCTCAAGGGTTGGTCGTTTCATCCTGACTAGGTTCGTAAGGTCGCAAAGGAGCAGGGCCGTCAGACGATTAGGGCTGGTATCCGGCTGCTGATTCATGTAGAATCGCACGCATGCCTAATGTGACTCTCTCTCCCAATCGGCTGGAGTTCAGTGCCGAAGCAATTCCCCTCTTTGTGAAGGCCCTGCTGACCGGACTGTCGATGCTGATCTACGTCCCGGCAGCGGACCAACTGACCGGGCTTATCAAGTATGTACTGAGCCATCTGCGCTTTTCTGATGGAACAACTGCAGAGTACACAGGCACGGCAGAGGAGCTAAAGCAGCCGTTAATTGGCATTACCGGGATCATTTGGGCGCAGATTATTCTCGGTCGTGTGTTTGATTCCGCAATCCTGGGTCTCGTAGTGGCCGTTGCGTTCGGCCTTGCGAATGCCTACTTTGCATACCAGGTGATCAAGGTGATTGTGCCGCACATTACGACGAGCCACGGCAGTCGTTTACAGTTCGCAGCGAGCCTCGAGGATTTCCTTAAGTGGCAGTTGGTTATTTTAGCCGCGACTATTCTTCCAAGCATTGCAATCCTATTGCTACCCCTCGGTACGATTCTCGGCAGCTTATTATCGATTGTCATGGGATTGGTGACGCTGGTTCTTTACGCCATCGCATATACACTTTACATCCGCTGGCTGGCAACGCAATTACTGGGTGGGTCACGGGTCGCAAGTTTCGGAGCCCAGCCTATCGATTTTGCACTGCGGCTGATGGGAGGTGCTCTGATCAGTTGCCTCATCGTCACGATTCCGTGGGTAGTGTTGTGGTTCGCCAAGTGGCAGGCCACTCAGGTTTCGCTTCCAGCGCGGGCGTCTGCGGCTGGATATGCTTTGTAGATGCGCATTGGTCTGATCGGGCTCGTCGTGGCCCTCTGTCATGGTGCCGAGCCACAATACTCGACGTTGAAGAAGATTCGGCCGGATAACGTGCAAAAGCTGGCCAAGGCCTGGGAGTTTGATACCAACGACGCCTTTGCCGGATCTGAAATGCAGTGCAGACCAGTATTTGCCGACGGCCTGCTGTACGCGACTACACCCAAGGGTCGGCTGGTTGCGATCGATGCCGGGACCGGCATTGAAAAATGGAACTTCGATCCAAACCCCGTCGGCATGCGAGCGGCGAAGTTTCGCAATCGCGGCATCACTATGTACCAGGGCCGCGGAGTAACGCGGCTGTTCTATGGTGTGCGGCAATTCCTTTATGCGGTGGACGGAAAGACAGGCAAAGTTGTGGCGGGTTTTGGGAACCAGGGGAAGGTGGACTTGCGCGAGGGTCTCGGTCGAGCGCCAGAGACGCTGTCCGTAACGAACACGACGCCGGGAGTTGTCTATAAAGACTTACTTATCATCGGCAGCCTGGTGAGCGAAGACCTGCCGGCGGCTCCTGGATTTATTCGCGCCTATGACGTCCACACAGGCGCGCTGCGGTGGACCTTTCATACGATTCCACAGCCGGGGGAGTTTGGCTACGATACCTGGCCAAAGGGCGCGCATGAGTACACTGGCGGGGCCAATAGCTGGTCGGGGATGACGCTCGATGCTGACCGCGGCACTGTATTTGTGCCAACCGGAAGCGCGAGCTTTGACTTTTATGGCGGCAATCGCCATGGCGATAATCTCTTTGCCAACTGCCTGCTGGCTCTCGATGCGGCGACGGGCAAGCGCCGATGGCATTTTCAGTTTGTGAAGCACGACGTGTGGGATCGCGATTTGCCAACTGCCCCGGTGCTGGCGCGAGTGAAACGAAATGGTGCCATGGTGGATGCGGTGGCTCAGGCAACCAAGTCCGGATTTGTATTTGTGTTTGATCGCGATACTGGCAAGCCGTTGTTTGATGTTGTCGAGCGGGAGGTGGCGGGGTCGGAGATTCCGGGGGAGAAGCTGGCGACGCGGCAGGTGTTGCCGTTGAAGCCGCCGCCGTTTGCGCGGCAGCAGGTCACGGAAGCGATCTTGACAAATCGAACACCGGAGGCACATGCGTCGGCGCTCGAGAGATTTCGCAAGCTGAAGACGGGGCCGCAATTCACCCCACCGTCAGCCGAGGGGAGCTTTGTGTTCCCAGGATTCGATGGCGGTGCCGAATGGGGCGGGCAGGCCTTTGACCCGGAGACGGGGCTATTCTATGTGAACGCAAACGAGATGGCCTGGGTATTACGTATTGTTCCCCGCCCCAGTGGCGGCGCGGACGCCAAGGCCTTGTATGGACGAAATTGCGCGGGCTGCCATCGAGAGGATCTGGCTGGAACGCCGCCTGAGTTTCCGAGTTTGATCGGGATTTCCAAGAAACTGGCGACCGATGAGGTTCGGCGCGTGATTCGAGAGGGCGGGGGGAGGATGCCGGGCTTCTCCCAATTGAGCGCAGTCGAGATGCGAGTGCTGGTGAACTATGTGGCGAGCGGGGCGAATGAAGCGGTGGCCAGTGGGGATCGCAGCTTGAATCCCCAGTTACCGTACACTACGGACGGTTACAACAAGTTCCTGGACGCGGACGGGTATCCGGCGATTACACCGCCCTGGGGGACGCTAAGTGCCATCGACTTAAACCGCGGGACGATCGCGTGGCAGGTTCCATTGGGGGAATATCCGAAATTGAATCAGCCGGGCACAGGCAGCGAGAATTATGGTGGGCCGATTGTAACTGCCAGTGGGTTGGTATTTATCGGAGCTACTAACTTTGATCATAAGTTTCGCGCCTTCGATAAGAGGACCGGAAAGATGGTGTGGGAGGCGGAACTGCCCGCTGGTGGGAATGCAACCCCGGTTGTGTATGAATGGGGTGGACGGGAATTCATTGTGATAGCTTGCGGTGGGGGCAAGAGTGGTGCGCCGTCAGGGGGCAAGTATGTGGCGTTTGCTCTGGAATCCAAATAATTAGGAGATCGATCATGAAACATCGCTACATCGGACTTGTTTTCATCGCGAGTTTGGGCTTGGCGCAGAACGGGCCTTACAAAGTATCAAAGACGGCCAAAGTTGGCGGAATGGGTGGCTTTGACTACATCTTTGCCGATGAAGTGGCTCGAAGGCTCTACATCCCGAGAGGGGCTGTGCAGGGGGCAACGCCGGTTGCTGCCCGCGTCACGGTGTTCGATCTGGATACGCTGACACCAGTGGGAGAGATCCCAAACACGCGGGCCAATGGCGCAGTGGTTGACTCTAAGACGGGCCACGGATTTTCGAGCAGCAAGCCGGTTGCGATGTGGGACAGCAAGACACTTGCTCCAATCAAGACGATCGAAATCGATGCCAAGAGCAGCCCCGACGGGATCCTGGCCGACGCTTTTAATCACCGAATCTATGTGTTCAGTCATCCGACGAAAGACGCTACCGTCATTGACGCCAAAGATGGCAACGTTCTGGGCACGATTGACTTGGGCGGTGCGCCCGAGGAAGCGGTCTCCGATGGCAAGGGCCATGTATATGTTGTGATTCAGGACAAAGCAAATGTCGCAGTAATTGATGCCAAGACGATGAAGGTGACAGCGCATTACGATTTTGGGGACAAGGGCAGCCGCTGCAATGGTCTGGCACTCGACAGGAAGAACCAAGTGCTGTTTGCGGCGTGTGGGCAGTCTGGGATTCCGGTGGCGACGCCGGCCAAGCCGATGATGGTGATCCTGAGTGCGAAGGACGGAAAGATTCTAAGCTCGCTGCCACTGGCGGGCGGTTCTGACGGGGCGGAGTTCAATCCGGCGACAAAAGAAGTTTTCAGTTCGCACGGCAATGGGACGATGACGATCATCAAGGTAAAGAGCGCAACAAGCTTTGCGATAGATCAAAATCTGACGACCATGGTGGGGGCCAAGACGCTGACGCTGGATCGCAAGACGAACAGAATCTTGACGATGGCTGCGGAGTACGGACCGGTTCCGGCAGGAACGGTATCCCAGGGCGGACGCGCTCCTCGTGGACTTATGTTGCCGCATTCGTTTTCGATTCTAGTTGTAAGTAAGTAGGGATCGCGAGCTTAGTTGCTTAGCACAAGGTGTGCGGCAAACAGATCCTCAACCGCGAGGCCCAACGACTTGAACACGGTGATCTCAGAAGCCGTATGTCGCTGCGGCAGTTCGCCCAATTCGGCTTCAATGTGATCGGCGCTGAAGTGGCCTTCGTTGATCGCCATTACGATGTCGCCAGCCTCGCGCAGGGCTGCGGCGCGAGAATCGACAAACAAGAGGGCGCGGGCGACGAGAGCGGGATCGAGTTCCCGTTGCGTGGGAAGGCAGGAGCCAACCGCGATGACGTGCGTGCCGAGCGTGACCCATACATTCTGCACGACTGGCGCGGGGGAAGGTGTCACAGTCACAACAACATCGGCCCCGCGAACGACTGCCTCCGCGTTGTCCATGGCGCGGCAACCGTGTTCGGCGGCGAAGAGGCGGAGCCGTTCTCGATTCGGGCTCCACACACGCACTTCACTAAAATCACGCACTAGTCGGAGCGCCTCCAGGTGGCTGCGGGCCTGGACACCGGAGCCGATGATGCCGAGGATCTTTACATCGACGCGCACCAGGTGCCTCGTGGAAACAGCAGACACTGCGGCCGTGCGCATCTCGGTAATGTATCGCCCAGCGAGAATCGCGATGGGGATGCCGGTGGACGGATCCAGCATAACGATCAGCGCCTGATGAGTGCCAAGGCCGCAGGCGGCGTTGGCGTGACAGACGGTTACTAACTTGGCACCCAGCGCTGGCAGCGATGGAATGTAAGTGGGCATCAGCCCGAAGAGTGCATGTTCTTCGCCATACTTGAGGACAGTACGAACAGGCTGCACGACACGGTTAGTCGAAACTTCGACGAGCGCGCACGGCCTGCTCATCGAGAAACAGCGGCAGCACAGTCCCACCGTCGACCTGGCGCTGATAATCGGCCGCATCAAAATGTCCGAGGGACTTAGCGATCAACCCATCAGCGCTGAGTTCCCACTCTTCAAAGCCACCGATGATCACGCGACGGCCGTTGGTGGTACCGTCGAGGGTCCAGCGATAAATGATGCCGTTGGGTTCAAACAGCAGCTCATCCATCCGCACGATGAGGTTGGGGAAGGCAGTCATGAACCCGTGGGCAAGGGCGGTAATGGCGTCGCGACCGATTGCCACTTCGCCCTCATTGACGCGCAGTGAGCCACCGACGGCGAAATGCGCAGCCACAAGGGCAGGGTCCTGGCTGCACCAGGCAGCGGTATAACGCCGAGCAAATTCGTGGATGAGACTGCGAGTGTCCATGCGCAATAGGTTACTCGCTTAGCCTGCTATCCTTCAAGAGTAGTCAACGAGCGCAACCGTGCGATTCAGTATGGGATGGTGCTTAACCCACACGTTTCGGGTCGATTCTGTCCACCTCGCGGTTTCGTCGCAAATCTAAAGGTGCTCTCCATGAAGTTCAGAACCGGTTTCGAGATGATCTATCAGTTTCCTCAGCCGACCCCTGTCATCCTTGTCGTCAACATACATGAATCACGCGCGTCGGATATTGTCGTCCGTGATCGACTCATCGCCGACCCGCCGGTTGCCATCAGCAGCTACCGCGATGGATTCGGCAATCAATGTCATCGTCTTCTCGCTCTGACCGGTCGCCTAACCGTGACTGCCGAAGGGATCGTCAGAGGCAGCGCCTTGCCAGAGGAGCGGATGCCCACAAACGGTCAAGACGCAGTAGAAGACCTTCCAGGCGAGGTTCTTGTGTTCCTGTTGGGGAGCCGCTACTGCGAAACCGACTTATTGTCCGAAACCGCCTGGCAACTCTTCAGTTGGACGGCACCGGGCGTTGCGCGTGTCCAGGCGATTTGTGACTTTGTTCACAATCACATCGCCTTCAACTATCAGAACGCCCTCGCAACCCGAAGCGCTGCCGAGGTCTATCGGCAACAAACTGGAGTGTGCCGCGACTTCGCCCATCTTGCCATAACCTTCTGCCGCTGCATGAACATTCCGGCTCGCTACTGCACCGGCTATTTGAGTGATATCGGTACGCCACTGCCGCACGCTGTGGGCGATTTTGCAGCCTGGTTTGAAGTCTGGATTGACGGTCGTTGGCAGATGTTTGACCCACGCAACAACGTGCCACGCATCGGGCGCATTCTAATGGCACGCGGAAGAGATGCCTGCGATGTTGCAATTGCCACAACCTTTGGACCCAACATGTTGGCGAGTTTCAAGGTATGGACCGAAGAGCTTGCCGATGCAGATTCGACGGTTGCCAGCGCCTGATGTCGTTTCTAACCGTTCACCACTCCACCACTTATCGCTACGGCGCGCCGGTCCAGATCGGCGAACATCGGATGCTCTTCCGCCCGCGCGAAAGTCACGATTTGCGGCTGGTTCGGAGCAGTCTGATCATTACGCCGCAGCCTACTTTGTTGCGCTGGTTGCATGACCCCTTTGACAACTCCGTGGCGGTAGCTACCTTTGAAGGCACCACTACGGAACTGAAATTCGACAGCACGATGACGCTGGAACACTTTGAGAATTCCCTGCCCGAGTACCCGCTGGAGGACTATGCGCAGACCTATCCTTTCAGCTATTCAGACGAGGATTTCTCCACACTCGGAAATGCTCTGGCAAGCTATCGCCCCGATGAAGATGTTTCGGAATGGGCATTACAGTTTCTTGACCCGTCGGACAAGACAGGCACGATGAAGATGCTTCGTGCAATGACGGTGGGCATTCGCGAGCAGTTCACTTACGCGCGTCGCGTCGAGAAGGGCGTGCAGACGCCAGGAGAAACCCTGCGCAGCCGAAGTGGAAGTTGCCGTGATTTTGCCGTTTTGATGATGGAAGCCACGCGATCGCTTGGCGTTGCAGCGCGATTTGTGAGCGGCTATATCTTTGTGCCGCAGAGTTCCGGCCTGGCCGGTGGCGGCGCGACGCATGCCTGGATGCAGGCTTATCTTCCCGGTGCCGGTTGGATCGACTTCGACCCGACCAATAGCATCATCGGCAATCGAAATCTTATCCGTGTCGCTGTCGCCTGGGCCCCAGAGCAAGCCTTGCCGTTGTGGGGAAGCTACACCGGCGAGGCGAAAGATTTTCTCGGCATGGACGTGACAGTGACGGTGACTGAAGCCGCCGGATGATGAGTGCCCCGCGCATTCTTGGTGGTGAACGCAATGGGCCTTATGTCCTGATCTGCGACCACGCCAGCAACAATGTGCCGCCAGAGTTGCACAACCTTGGCCTGCCGGAGACGGAACTGGCCCGGCACATTGGCTGGGACATCGGCGCGGCGGGCGTGGCAGAGACGCTATCGGAAATCCTGGATTCCCCAGCGATCTTCAGCGCCGTTTCGCGACTGGTGATTGACTGTAATCGCCATCTCGATGCCTTGGATCTAATCCCGGAAATCAGTGATGGATCAGTGATCCCTGGCAATCTGCATCTGAGCGCAGCAGGCAGATCGCAGCGAGTGGAACGCTACTTTAAGCCATATCATGACGCAGTGGAATCTGTGATTCTCAAGCGTGAGGCACGGGGCTTGCGCTCGATCTTAATCTCAGTTCACTCCATGACGGATTCCCTTGCCGGGATTGATCGACCCTGGCAAATCTCTTTGTCTAGCTATCTCGATCGCAGACTTGCCGACCCTCTGCTGGTTGCGCTCAGAAACATTGATGGCATTACGGTTGGCGACAATCAACCCTACGATCTCGATCCAACGATGGACTACAGTACGCCTTTGCATGCGCTGCGCCGCGGGCTGCCGCAGCTGCAAGTAGAATTTCGTCAGGATGAGATCTCGGACTCCGCTGGCCAGAAAAAGTGGTCGCGCCTGTTTGCATTTGCCCTGGACAACGCCGAGACTGCACATTGACACCGGCAGTCAGGTCCGCTATAGTCCTAACATACTGTAGTTTCAACGGGTTGTCGGGAAACTGTAACAAAGAGTTCTAATCGTGTCGAGGGGATTTCCGCACGATGTATAGTGAAGTGCACCTGCCTTGTCGCTGGCCTCTTCTTCGTGCCTCTTCTCCGCACCGCTCGTATGCATTGACTAGCGAAACTATGGTTTTGCAATGGAGATTCGGCAATGTCCACCTTGCCCGATGAGCGAATGCCCAAGGCACCGCTCGAACCACAACACCGAAGCCCGGAGATTCCGGGTGCAGACCAACACGCGATGCCCGGGGCACCGATTGAAGGCGCTGAGGGTGAGCTTGATTCTTCCAGCGGCGAAGAGCACTACGAACAGATGATGGCCGAGTATGGCCAGATGGATGAGTCGCACGAGGGGGAAGTGCTGACCGGCCAAGTCCTCAGTGTCGGCGAAGAGAATGTCATCTTCGACATCGGCCAGAAGACGGAAGGCTTTGTTCCGAAAGATCAATTCCTGCAAGAATTGACGCCTGGCGAAACGTTTGAAGTGATGATTGATCGACCCGGCATCAGCCCCGAGGGCTTTCTGTATCTTTCGCACGAAAAAGTACGCAAGCTGCGACAGTGGGATTCCCTGGAACAGGCAATGAACGAGGGCTTTCTGATCAGTGGCCACGTCATCGGTAAAGTCAAAGGTGGCTTAAGCGTGGATGTTGGCGTACGTGCCTTCATGCCCTCCAGTCAGGCAGACATGAAGCCGACGCATAACGTCGATCACTATGTTGGCCAGGACATTCCAGTAAGGGTAATTAAGCTGGATCGCCGCAAGGGCAACGTTGTTGTCTCAAGGCGCATGGCGATCGAAGAAGAAGTTACGGCCAAACGATCAGCCATCATCGACAGCATCTTTGAAGGCGCAGTGCTGGAAGGCACCATCAAGAATCTGACTGACTACGGCGCTTTCGTGGATTTGGGTGGCATTGACGGTTTGTTGCACATCAGCGACATGAGTTATGGACGCGTCAATCACCCCAGCGACGTAGTTGCCAGTGGTCAGGCCGTGACCGTGCGGGTGTTGCGTTTTGATCGCGAAAAGGGTCGTATCTCTTTGGGGATGAAGCAACTGTTTGCAGACCCCTGGGAGACCGCCGTTGAACGTTATGTGATCGGCTCCAACTTGCAGGGGCGCGTTGTGAGCGTAACGGACTACGGGGCCTTCATCGAAATCGAGCCGGGCGTAGAGGGTCTGATTCACATCTCTGAGATGACCTGGAGCCGGCGCATGAAGCACCCCGGCAAGGTTGTGAAACCGGGCGAGATGGTGGATGCGATTGTGCTTGATATTCGCCCCCAGGACAAGCGGGTTTCCCTTGGCCTGAAGCAATTGGAAGCCGACCCCTGGACCACGCTTGGCGAACGCTACAGCATCGGCAGCGTGGTGGAAGGACGAGTTCGCAAACTTACTGAATTCGGCGCATTTATCGAAATCGAAGAAGGTATCGACGGCCTCGTACATGTCAGCGACATGAGTTGGACCAAGCACGTCAAGCATCCTTCTGATTTGCTGAAGAAAGGCCAGATGGTGCAGGCTGCGATTTTGCAAATCGACAGCGGCCATCGTCGGCTGAGTCTCGGTATCAAACAGCTTGAGCCAGACGCGTGGGAATCGTTCTTCAACAAACATATGGTGAATGAAATCGTTACTGGCAAGGTTGTGCGCGTCGCAAACTTTGGCGTCTTTGTCGAACTCGCGCCAGGGGTTGAAGGCCTGTGTCACAATTCAGAACTGCCCGGCGGTGAGGCACGTGGGCGGGGTAGTGACGCTGGTGATACAGCGATGGCAGTGGGCGATGAACGGGAATTCAAAATCATTCGCATGAATGAGACTGAGAAGAAAATCGGCCTGAGCTTTAAGGCCGTGGGCGACGAGAAGGATCGTGCCCGCCTGAAGGGGTATCAGCAGCAAGCCGAAGCGGCAATCCAGGGGTTTGACACGCGGCCTGACGGCGTGAATCTCGAGGGGGAGGAAGGCTAGACACCGATGACTAAAGCCGAACTGATTGAAGAGGTGTCGAGAGTCGTTGAGATGACCCGGAAGGATTCCGAGATTATCGTTGAAGCGATTTTCGATAGCGTTGTGCGCAGCTTGAAGAGCGGCGAGAAGATCGAGATCCGTGGCTTTGGGAGTTTCCGCACGCGGGAGCGGCAATCGCGTATCGGACGCAACCCAAAGACCGGGGCGCGCGTAGATGTGCCCGCCAAACGGATCCCCTACTTCAAACCGTCAAAGGAACTTAAGGATCTTGTGAATGGCGATGGAGCTGGAGTATTGCCTGTCACCGTCGTGAGCCCGTAGGCACCGCGTGGATCACCTGTGGAGCCCCTGGCGCTATCGCTATGTCAGCGCCGAGCCGAGTGAGAAACCGGACTGCATCTTTTGCGCCAAGCCAGGCGTCAGCGTAGACCAACAAGAGTTGATCGTCTTTCGCGGAGCCCATTGCTTTGGGCTGCTCAACCTTTACCCGTACACCAATGGGCATTTGATGATCGCGCCCTATGCCCATGTTGCGCGCATCGAAGATCTAACCGAGACAGACTGGATCGAAGTGATGCGCTACGCCCGTCTGGCCGAGCGCAACATCCGGCGTGTCTATCGCTGTGATGGTTTGAATCTGGGTTTCAATATCGGCAGTGTGGCCGGGGCGGGGATCGCGGGGCACCTCCATCTGCATGTGTTGCCTCGTTGGGCGGGCGATGCAAACTTCATGAGCGTGGTGGGTGAGACGCGGGTACACCCGGAGAGTCTTGCTGATAGCTGGGCGAAGCTGGTGGCGTGTGACTGGCAGTTGGCGGGCTGGCAACTAAACGACTAGCGCCCGGTGAAGCTCACTCGCTGTACCAATCCATTTCCCGCATCGATCTCGATCGTGTTGGTTCCGCGGCCAAGAATCATTTCGACACCGAATGCGCCAGCTATGTCAAAGTCACGATCCTGCACTTCACGAACTTGCACGGCACCCGCGATCACATTCACCCGCGGTTTCGTCGTGAGCGCAACGCCGTTTTCGTCGAGCAACCGGAAGAATACCAGGTCCTGTTGTACGGTGAGGGAACGCGCTGAAGTCGTCGTGTCTACAATCTGAATCTCTTTGGCATTGGCCTTAGCTTTGCCGAACCAATAAGGTACTCGCATCGCCGCGCCGCCTGCGGATTGAACCAGAATGACGCCTGAATATGCGCCGGGCTGCGCTGCCGCCAAATCGAGGCTCAGCACCAAGCTGGCAGTCGCATTCGGTTCCAGATCAATCTGGCTAGTTGAAATGCTCGGAGCAGCCCCTTCTTTGGGCTCCACAGAAATGCGATAACTTGACGCAGTCGAACTGAGACTGCCCACCTCAATGGACTGATCATTCTTGTTGAACGAGATGCTGATCGGGTTGAAGCGCAGCGTGGCATCGAGCGAATTAGTGAGGTTGAGGAAGCCGCCCCCTACCTGGGCGACGGTGAGTTGAGGCTGTTCAGAAAGGGGCCGCGCAGCATTCACCAAAAGCGAACGGTAGTCGACGGGTCGGAGGCCAGGGCGCGCCGCCTTTAGCACCGCCGCCGCACCGGCAGTAATTGGTGACGAGAAGCTGGTTCCATCAATCAGCGCATATCCACTCTTTGAGTAGACATCGCCCTCCGGGTAATTTGTCTGGGCAGCTGTAAAGACGTTGGTACCTACCGCTACCAGATCCGGCTTGATCGGGACACCCGGAATAGGGCCCTTCGACGAGAAATCGCCGAGACGATAGGGGCTTACGCTACGCGCCTTCAGACTCAGATCGATCGTGACATCGACGCTTGGTGCGTTCGTCAACAAATCGACAAACTGCCTGCCGTCAGCGTAAGTAATAAAAACGGCGGGCAATGTTGCAGCGCCGACAGACATGGAAAACAAGTCGGTGGCGCGGGCCAGATCCGAGTAGACAACGGCAGCTACAGCCCCTGCGGCTGCGGCCACCGTCAGCTTTTGTTCAAAGGTACAGGTGCCGCGCAGGATCAGTACAATTTGTCCCGACAGGCTCTTTGGTGCCAATGTCGAGCACGCCAGCGCGGTTGGGTCGAGACGGGATACCGGAACCATCGGAGCACTGATAGAGCCAGTACTGGGAGTGGCCGAGCCCGGCACTGCCGGAGCAGTGGTGCCATCACTGGCACTAACTCCACCGGTAAAGATTCGCCCATTTTCGGTTGCACCAACTGTAAGTGCGGCGGGGGCGGTGCCTGGTGAACTGAGTGTTGCCAGGCCGGGCCCGTCGTTGCCGGCCGAGATCACAACGATCACTCCAGCGGCCTCCGCTTTCGCCACAGCTCGAACCAGAATGTCATTCTCCGGCCTTGGTGCCTGAATAGATCCGAAGCTCATGTTAATCACGTCCATCCCGTCGGCAACCGCATCCTCGAGGGCTTTTAGGATAGCCTCATCGGTCGCGCCATCATTGTAACCAGGAGTACCGAAGACCTTGTAGACACCTAGATAGGCCGCCGGTGCCATACCGCTCAGCCTGCCAACTGGAGAATCATGTGCGGCACCGGCAGCACTCATCGCGACAGCCGTTCCGTGGCCCGCTCGATCAGCAGCGGTGTTATCGGGGTCGACAGCAGCCCATAAGTTGTAATAACTTCGGGCGACAATTACTTTGGTGTTTGTATAAGCGGTATCTCTCGGATTATTGAATTTGGGGTAACCATCGAGTTCAGGCAGACTGGCTTGAAACCCAGGATGCGTTAACTCGATGCCACTGTCGATAATTCCAATCTTCATGCCTGCGCCAGAATTAGCAATGCCCAGGCGTTCCCACGCTGCCGCAACGGCATGTACCTGCGCTGCCCGCTCAAGAGTCGGGTGGAAGATGCGCACCTTGTGCACCTGCCGAACGCCGACCATACGACCTAGCTGCGCCCGGACGGCAGCACCGTCAGAGCCATCGTCCGGCACCGACACCATCACCGTGTTGGCGACGATCTCGGTGCGATCCAGCATCTTGAAACCGCGGGCTCTGAGTTCTCCTTCCAGCTTTGCCTGTCGATTTCGAATTCGCTGACGACGCTCCGCAGGGCGAGCGGTAGTCGCTTCGTCCTGCAATTCGACGATGTAGTGATTAGGAAGATATTGAGCGAGGACGCTCGCGATGGAAAGAAGGAAAAGAATAGTGATGCGCATGAAACTAAATGACCTAACCCTATCGACGCGCACTGGTCGCGCTTTAACTTCCGTAAATTTGTAAAGATTCGCTAAAAAGTGAGAGGGGCAACCATCACTGGCTGCCCCTCTTGATTTTGCGACAAGACGAAATGCTTAGCTGACGTGCGCTTCCAGCATCTTCACAAGGTCAGACTTTGTGACACCGCCCACGCGCTGCTCTACAATCTGACCACCCTTGAACAACAACAGAGTCGGGATGCCGCGTACGTTATAACGCATTGCACTTCCGCCGTTCTCGTCCACATTCAACTTCCCGACCTTCAGCTTGCCAAGGTATTCGTCGGCAATTGCATCCACGGTCGGGGCGATCATTCGGCATGGGCCACACCACTCAGCCCAAAAATCAACCAGTACCGGCGTGTCTGAGTTCAAAACTTCAGCATCCCAAGCCGCATCTGTAAACGTTAGTGTATTTACTCCAGCCATATTTCAATCTCCACCAGTTTGATGCGATTCGCGCGGGAAAGTCGCAAAGCCTGCTTTATTTAACTTCCAAGTAGATCCCGGTAAAGGTCAGAATATTTTTGGGCTGATTTTGCCCAAGAATAATCACGACCCATAGCCGTCTGTTGCATGGTCCGAAATCGGGTTTGGTCTGCGTAAACTGAAAGTGCATATCGCAGACATTCCGCCAAATCCCAGCTTTCAAAGCGCCAGAACTTGAAACCCGTCTCTACATCAATCGTATCATCCAGTCCACCTGTCGCGCGGACAACAGGTAGCGTCCCGTATCGCAGGCTATACATCTGATTCAGCCCGCAAGGCTCATATCTTGATGGCATGAGAAACAGATCAGATCCAGCCTCAATCCGGTGCGCCAACGCGTTGTTGTATCCACGCCAGAATATCAGCCGATCCGGATACTTGGCGGCAAAGTGCCCAAACATCCCCTCCAGGTCACTTTCTCCAGAACCCAGCACGATCATCGTTGAGTCGCGCCAGCCCAGCATCTCGTCCAGCACAGTCCCCACCAAGTCAAAGCCTTTTTGATGCGCCAGCCGGGAGACGACACCAATCAATGGTCGGGTTAGTCGCTTCTCCATGCCAAACTCTTTCAATAAGGCCAGCTTGCAATCCGCTTTTCCTGCAGGCTTGGCGGCAGAGAAATTTGAGGCAATATCGGGATCCGTCTCAGGATTCCATTCGTCGTAATCGCAGCCATTGAGAATCCCCTGCAAGTCCCCGGCTCGCGAGCGCAGCAGGCCATCCAGGCCAAAACCGTACTCCGGCGTCTGAATCTCGGCAGCATATCGTTTGCTTACCGTTGTCAAAGAATCGGCAAAGATCAACCCAGCCTTCAGCAGGCTGGCTGCGCCATTGAACTCGATGCGACCGTCTTCATAGAAGCGATCCTCAACACCCGCATCCCAAAGCCTCGTGCGCGGCAGGAGACCCTGATAGCCAAGGTTATGGATTGTGAAAACTGATTTGGCACCGTAGAAGGCCGGGTCGCCGCTAACGAAGTTTTTCAGGAAGAGCGGCAATAAGCCGGCCTGCCAGTCGTGACAGTGAAAGATCTGCGTGGGAAATAGATATCGCGCGACGCCCAAGGCGGCCGCGCACAGTGCAGCGTAGCGCACATGGTTGTCGCCAAATTCGCCATGCCGATCTCCATATAAACCATCGCGACCATACAGGCCCAAGTGTTCGACGAAGAAAAACGGCGTACCCCGATGTACAGTCTTGAAGATGTCGCACTCATAGAAGCCACCGCCGAGATAAACACGCATCCGCTCGTATACTTTTTCGGCCTTGGAGACGTCTATGGCTCCATAGCGAGGCAAAACGACAGCGCACTCGTCGCCCAGCGCGTTCAATTCGGGCGGCAATGCGCCCAATACATCGGCAAGGCCGCCCGTCTTGGCAAACGGGGCTGCTTCACTTGAGACCATCAATACGCGCGACATGCTGGCTATATCTTCGCAGACACGATTCAGAGAGGTAAGCTGAGAGTTTGAAACGTTTGATACTTTCGCTACTTTTGACTGCGGGGCTCCTAGCCGCGCAGCAATCCACGATGGAGGTGAATTCCAACCTCTTTGTCGTAATGGCGGCAATCAACGCCGCCGGCTACGACGCCGAAATCGCCAGCGCGGCGAATTCGCCAATTCGCAAAGAGGTACGGCAGTGGCTCGATCAGGCCCGGCCACCGGTGCTGGAAAAACTCAAGGAGTTTTACGTCGCGCACCGCAAGGCGGACCCCGCACGCGACTTGAGCCAGTACATCAGCTTCGCGCTCTGCATCGAGATGACCGACTCATTGCGTGGTGCCGAGTTTCGCTATCGCATCAAATCTTCGGAATTGCCACCCGACGTGCTGGAGTTGGATGGCTTCGACAAACTTCTAACCGCCTTCTATCGAGAAACCAAGATCGCCGAATTGCTGGCCCGAAACCAGCCGCTGATGGACCAGGCGCTACAACCCTACCATTCGCCTGTCTCGCTGGCCTTGCAACAGATCGACGGCTACCTGCGCAATGCTCAGCACAGCACGACGAAAGGAAATTTCCACGTCTATCTCGACGCCCTTGCCGCGCCGAATCAGATCCACGTCCGCAGTTACTCCAACGATCTCTTCGTCGTGATCACGTCTTCGCCAGAGCCGCAGATCGAATACATCAAGAGTGCGTATATGCACTTTGTTGTCGACCCGATCGCGATGCGGCACATCAAAGACATCGAATCCAAGAGCAGCCTGATGGACTTTGCCCTGGGCGCACCAGCGCTCGATCCGCAGTATAAAAAAGACTTCGCGCTTCTGACCGTAGCAAGCATGACCAAGGCCATTGATGCCCGCATGGCACCGGCAAAATTTCGTCCCACAAAGATCGAAGAGGCGCTCAAAGAAGGCTTTATTCTGACGCCTTATTTTGCCGAGGCGCTCACCGACTATGAGAAGCAGGAGCAGTCTATGCGCATGTACCTGCCGATCCTGATCAAAGGGATCGACTTGCGCAGGGAGACCACTCGTCTCGATGCAGTAAGCTTCGCCAACGCGCCCCGAGAGCGCAAGGCCAGGCATTCACCCAAGCCAATCATCGAGAGCAGCCTCGCCGAGAAAACACTGGATGAGGCCGAAGAAGCCTGGGCTAAGAAGGACTACAAGAAAGCCAGCGAATTGTTTCGTCGTTCCCTTGAGGAGACGAACGCGCCGCCGCTCAAAGCCCGCAGCTACTACGGCATGGCTCGCGTCGCCGCGATGAACAAGGACCCACAACTTGCGGTCGACCTCTTTGAGAAGACGATCACCGAAGGCGCAGAGCCCCAGATCAGTGCGTGGGCTCACGTTTTTGCCGGACGGCTGATGGATCTGGCTCAAGACAGCGAAGCGGCAAGAAAGCATTTTGAGGCGGCCATTGCAACCGTCGGCGCTTCACCCGCATCTAGAAAAGCAGCCGAAGATGGACTCAAAGGAGTCCAACCCGCCCGGCCTTGATAAACTGAAGGGATATGCGAATGACAAAATGCATCGTCGGGGCCTTCCTCATAACAGGATTGGTGCTCGCACAGACGACAGACGTGAAGCCACGGGCTCCCAAGACAAAGAAAGAAGCCGAAGTATTGGATACCGTCTTCAAGGCAGCGGATGCTGCAAGCCGTATGTCGGCAGTTGACAGCTTCCTGAGCCAGTTTGCTGACACACAATTCAAGGCATTGGCACTGTACATCGCCACCGTCTCGGCCGAAGAGGCTGGAAACTGGGAAAAGACTGTGATTTATGGTGATCGTGCTCTGGAAGCCGACCCGAAGAGTTACGGCACGATGCTAGTGCTGGCCCGCGGCTATGCCAGCCACACTAGAGAGTTCGATCTCGATAAGGAAGAGAAGCTCGGGAAAACGGATAAGTACTCCCTGGCTTCCCTCGAGTTGCTCAAAAACGCGCCAAAAATTCAACCGCAAATTCCGGACGACCAGTGGGCCGCTCAAGTGCAGAGCTTTGTTTCTGAAGCCCACGAGGCCATGGGTCTGGCTTCTACGATTCGCAAGAAGTATGACGAGGCCGTCACTCACTTTCAGGCAGCACTTGTAGCTACTCCGGGCAATCCCAACCTCCTGACGCGCATCGCACAGGCCAACTTTGATGCCAAGAAGTACGACGAAGCGGTCAAAAGCGCTGACGTAGTCCTGGCACTGCCGAATCTTCACCCCACCGTGAAGAACATCGCAGAGAGCATCAAACAGCGCTCAACAGCTGCAAAGGCTAACAAATAAGCCAGCCAATCCCGATGATCGAAAGGCGCGAAGAGGCCGAGCAAGTCGCCAGACTGGAGTCCCATCTGGGATACACGTTTGTCGACAAAGCCCTGGCGCTTCGCGCGCTTTCTCATCGAAGTTTGAACAGTGAGCGTCGCCAGGGGCGCGAGGAAATGGCCCAGCACAACGAGCAACTGGAGTTTCTCGGTGATTCCGTCTTGGGCCTGCTCGTCAGCGAGCACCTCTTCCGCGCCCATCCCGAGCTCCCCGAGGGCCAGCTCAGTATTCATAAGGCCCGCATTGTCAGTGCTGCGCATTTGTATGAAGTCGCCCGATCTTTATCACTCGGCGAGTTTCTGATGTTAGGCCGTGGCGAGGAGCTCAGTGGCGGTCGCGAGAAGCGCGCGCTGCTTGCTGATGCCGTCGAAGCCGTCCTGGCCGCAGTCTATCTGGATGGCGGAATGGCGGCCGCAAAAGACATCGTAGAACGCGTTGTGATGTCCGTGCCAACAGCTCGCGATGAATCTGCCGAGCTTAAGAATTTCAAGGCCAGCCTCCAGGAACTGGCGCAATCCCGCGCTATGCCCCAACCGGTCTATGTCACCGTTTTGACCTCAGGCCCGGAACACTCAAAGGTGTTTACCGTGGAGGCAAGAGTCGGCGGACAACTCGCCGAACAGGGACAGGGTGCAACCAAGAAAGCAGCCGGCCAAATGGCTGCCCGTGGCCTCTATCATCGAATGGTCAATGCTGCCCCGGCTGAGTCTTCAGACCGTACTGGTTGAGAAAAACCACATCCACCCGCCGATTCTTCCGTCGACCCTCGACCGTGTCATTCGTGGCGATTGGAACGTTTTCAGCATATCCAGAGACCGACATTCGCGGTCGCGAAATCTCAAATCGATTCGAGAGTATGTTCAGCATCGCGATGGCCCGGGCAGCCGATAAATCCCAGTTCGAGCGGAATCGCTCGTTGTGAATCGGCGTTGAATCTGTGTGACCCTCAAGCAGAATCTGGTTGGGCAAGTGGCGCGCACTCTCAGCGATTTTACCGATGATGGGAAGGGCCTCCGGCTGCACACCGTCCCCGGCTGGCGGGAAAAATGCCGCCTCCTTCAAGCTCACAACCAAGCCTCGCGGCTCCATGTTGATCGATAGCTTTCCATCAGCAATCTCCTTGGCCAGCTGCGCCTTGAGCGAAGTGAGCGACGGCACCAGCTCCGCCATTGCGGCCAGCGCCGGATCCGTCTTGCTCATGTCCGGACCGGTTTCCGGCTTCGCTACCGGTGCGCTCTTCTTGGGGTCATTTGTCTCAGGCGGACGACGGCGCCCCATCAGCTCCATCAGCGCCTTGGGCATCGAGCCTTGCTCAAAGGCCTCTTTGACAGACGCTGACATCTCCTTGGCCTTCTTCTTGTCGGCATGCGAGCTGGCAAACATCACGACAAAAAAGGCGAAGAGCAGCGTAATGAAATCGGCATAGGAAACCAGCCATCGTTCATGGTTTTCATGTGCGTGTTGTTTTTGGCGTCTTGCCATAACAGATTGGATCGGAGCGGCGTCCTTGCATTTCAAAGCTTCTACGATGCTTACAGTGCTAAGCAGCCACGGCCTGCGGTCCGCCTCCTTCTCCAGCACTCGCCTCGGGAGGCTTCATGCCTGGCGCATAGGCCTCCAGCTTGGACCGAATCAGTTTCGGATTGAGCCCTTCAACGATTCCCACGATGCCTTCCAGAATCAGTTCCTTTCTCTCCGTCTCAACCCCAATCCGCGCCTTGATCTTATTTGCCGCCGGCAGGAAGAAAATGTTGGCAATGGCCACCCCGTAAACGGTTGCGACAAAGGCCACAGCGATGCCGTGCCCGACTTCTTCGATATTCTCAAGGTGCTTCATTACCTGGATCAGCCCCAGTACTGCGCCGATGATTCCGATCGTGGGCGCGTAGCCGCCCGCCGCCTCAAACACCTTCGCTTCGGCCTCTGCGTGGTGTTCCTCGACGCCAATCTGCAATTCCATCATCGAGCGCAATTCCGACAAGTCGCAGCCATCCACAGCCATGTTCAGCGCCTTGCGCAGAAACGGATCTTCAATCGTTGCAGCTTCGGCCTCGAGAGAAACCAGACCCGTCTTACGGGACTTGTGCGCGTAGCCCACGATCTCCTCGATGATTTTCTCGTGGGAGCTCTCGCCTTCTGTCAATACCTGCCGCAAACGCCCGACCGCCCCTTTCAAGGTCTTCATGGGCGTGTTCACCATCACCGCGCCCAGCGTGCCACAAACTACGATCATCCCGGCTGTGTACTGCGTTATATCCTTGAGCTTGCCGCCCTCCAGCAGTAACCCCCCGACGATGCCAAATGCCGCCAGTAGCAGTCCTCCGATCGTTGCAAAATCCAAGCGCGCCTTTACTTTACGCTTTACTTTACTCTCTGCCATGAATCATCCCCATTGCTCCCCGCGCAATCTCGCGCTTAAATTCAATCGTCTTGGCGACGACTTCGGAGGGTGATTCCAACACGCGGATTCGCTCTCCCGTGGTTAGGGCAAGTACTGTGTCGGGGTTGGCCTCGACAAGCACAATGAGATCTGTATTCACCACAAGTGACTCGTGGTTGAGCCGAGTAAGCTGTATCATCTGCCGGTGATTGGCTTATCGACAAGCGGAGCGTTTTATTCGAACTAACTCAGCAAGAGTTTAAGGATCGCCTCTAACTCGTTGCGCAGGCCAGGGTTCACGGTCGCCTTAGGCGGGTCCACTAGCAGGAATAGGCTCGATTGCACCTTAGGCATGGGTTGACTCGACACAACCCCAATCGAACTCTTCTTCGATCCTTTGGCCAGAGGCTTCGGCTTCGTCTCCAGATGCTTGAGCGCGCCCTCGATCGTATAGCGCTTCTCATAAAGCAAATCCTTGATTTCGAGAATCAGTTCGACGTCGCGCCGCCGATACATCCGGTGATTCGACCCCATCTTCTTCGGGGAAATCGTCGTGAATTCCGTCTCCCAATACCGCAGGACATGTTGCTTCAGGCCTGTCAGCTTGGCGACTTCGCCAATGCGAAAATAAAGCTTGGCAGGTAGTTCATCGGCAGAGCCGATGCCGGGGGCGAGATCCGCCGGATCAAAGCGTAAAGTATCCTCAGGAATGTCCACCAAACCATGATGCTAGTTGGATTTCTGGTTCGGAGTCAAGCATTTAGAAGAATTTCCTCAGGCAGATTCTCAGAAAATGGCAACCCCACACTTGACGGGCGCGTTACACTATAAGAAAGGCATCGTGTCTGGATGTCTTTAATAAGGAGGGGGCGTACCGGTTTCGACGGGATGGAATGTTTCGTTAGAGGCGTGTCGAGTTCCAGGCTCTCGTAAAACGACTGGAAAAACACAATTGCCAACACGCAATTTGCATACGCTGCTTAATTAATTAAGTAGCCGTTCGGGTGAGTCTGTCCGTGGGCTTGCTATCGAACGTCATCATGCGGAATAGGCCCAAAGCTTCTACTCGTAGCTCAAAGCCGAGATCAATCGGGTTAGGCGTTGGCTTGTTTTGCGGCTTCTCAAGAGTCGATGCCGAATAAACAATGAAGCTGATACACACGTAGTCTTTAGCGCGGCAGCCGTTTCGGACGTGGGTTCGACTCCCACCGCCTCCACCAAATCTTATGAAAATTCAGGTCATCGTACACACAGCCGAAGAGGGTGGTTTCTGGGCCGAAGTCCCGTCGATTCCGGGTTGCGCCACGCAGGCCGAGACGATGGATGAGCTTCGCGCAAACTTGCGGGAGGCGATCGAAGGATGTCTCTCTGTTCCAGTGGACAGCCCGGCAATGCGGGTCGACGATCAGGTGATTGAATTGGCTTTGTGAAAGCACTTTCCGGCAAGGAGTTTGCTCGCATGCTGGAATCGAATGGATGGTCGTTGCAGCGCATCAACGGCAGCCATCATATCTACGCCAAGGCGGGCACGACCGTCCGAATTTCCATTCCAATCCATGGGAATGAATCGCTGAAAAATGGACTCCAACGCCACCTTCTGAAATTAGCCGGTTTGCTACCGTAGGAAAATCTGATGGTCACGTGGATATCTCCCATCGCCTCTACTAGGTCCTGAACAGGCTCGCCATGAATGTTGGGGCGAATGAGGTCACTGTGCCTTCAGTGCGGGCGAGTCTTACGCTGTTGGCGTATTTTAAGCTGGGAGCTATACGCTCAGGCTACCGAACCGCCGCCCTCGGCGCCCTCGATGCGGTACTTGAGCATCTTCGCCGCCTCTCCAACTACCTCATCCAACACAAACTCTTCATGAACGGGGACGTGAGCGGCCAGTTTCTCATAACCACCCAGACGATGAGGATGGCCGTCTACAAATTTTTATCGGGAACGGATGACTTCGACTAACATCAAGTCATAAAAGACGTTGAAGAAATCGAGGCGGTGAAAAAAGAAGCCTCACCTGCCCCTGAAAAGAGCTTGAAGGAACGCCGCCACTATGGAAATCCTTGAGTCACTCGACTCTCGCTGCTGCCCTATACGGGCTTACGATTACTCGACAATCTAGCCTTAAGATCGGGCAGTAAAAGCGCAGGCCGCGCTGAATGAGCTACTCGATGACAGTTGGCGCACAGCGCAATCGTGTCATCCAAGTTTTTGGACGCATTCTGAAGCTTCTCAATTTTCGACATGTCACAGAATGCCTTTAAGTGATGAGCTTCGATACACCGTTCACCACCGATGCTCGATTGCCCTATCGAGGGCAGTCCGGGGTCATTGTGTTGATGAAAATCAGAACTTCATTTTTTTCTTCCTTGCTGGCTTTCGTTATGGAGCGGTGAGGCTTCTTGGAGTTTGTGTTGGGCATGGCTAAGACAGATTATCGGCGCATTGTCTTACTCCCTACACCCTCTATCGGACCAACTTCGGCCAGTCCTCACCGTTTCATGCTCCCAAGCTGGGCGGGACCGCGCCCTTGAATGACGCCTCGTAGTTCACACTACGAAAGTGAAATTTCTGCCACCGCTTTCCGAACGTCGCAGAGACTCAGTCAAGGTGCCATAAGGGGCTGCGGCGCTCTCAGCGTGAACAATTCGAAAAACTTGCGCACAATGAATCCACCACGCACTAACATGTTGCGGTAGACTCTCGCGGTTTGGTTCCCACCGCCTCCACCAACTTTTATGCAAATTCGTTTTCAGCTCGAGTATTAAAAAGATGGCTCATATTTCGTAGGTCGTTTACCTCAGGTTCCCAGTGTCTTTGGCCAAGGCGCAAGCCTCGCGGAGTTGGAAGTCAATGTTCGAGATGCCTACCGGTTGACGATTGAGGAACCGGAAACCCTGTCCATCGAGGGAGAGTTGGAGAGGAAGGAAATCGAAGTCCAGGGCTAAGCCCCGAGAAGTTGAGATAGCAAATTTAAGTCTTTCAGCGCTCCCCACCCAGATACGACGCGATCCTCTCCCGAATCTGATCTCTCACCTTCCGGAACGCTGCCTCACGCTCTTCTTGCGTCCCCTCCACCCCTGCCGGATCCTCAAACGGCCAGTGCAAACGCGTCGTCGAGCCCGGATACACCGGGCAGATTTCATTCGCGTTATCACAAACCGTGATCACCAGATCCAAATGCATCCCGGCAAACTCATCCACAGACTTTGACCGATGGCCGGTCAGATCAATGCCCAGTTCACCCATCACCGCGATCGCTTCCGGCCGCACCAGGCTTGGCTTAGTACCCGCCGAATGAACCTCAAAACGGTCCCCAGCGGCGGCCCGAAACAGCCCCTCCGCCATCTGGCTGCGCGCCGAATTCCCCGTACCCAGAATCAAAATAGTTTGCTTGGACATCGTTCACTTAACTCCTGGACTGCACGGGAAACCAATGCCGCGTGCGATTGCAAAAGGCACAAACAGACAACATTACGGGCACCTCAACCAGCACGCCGACAACCGTCGCCAGCGCCGCGCCTGACTCAGGTCCAAACAACGCGATTGCCGTCGCCACGGCCAGCTCAAAGAAGTTACTCGCGCCGATCAGCGCTCCCGGGGCTGCCACCGAGTATTCCACTTTCAGCAGCCGCATCAACCCATAGGCAAGCGACGAATTCAGATACACCTGCAGCGTGATCGGCACTGCAATCAGTAGGACATGCGAAAAGCGACCCGTAATGTTGTCGGACTGGAAAGCGAAGATACACAGCAAAGTCGCCAGCAACGCCGTAATTGTCAGCGGCGCAAAGCGTGGCAGGAGCGACTGTTCAAACCACTTCTGGCCATGTCGGTCAATGAGCCAGATTCGCAGCAGCGTTCCGGCTGCCAGGGGTACGACGATGAACACCAATACGGAGTACAACAGCACCATAAACGGCACCGTCAAGCTCGACGCCCCCGTCACCAGGAATTGAACGATCGGCACAAACGCCACCAGCATGATCAAGTCATTCACCGCCACTTGCACCAGCGTGTAGGCCGGGTCGCCGCCCGTCAGGTGGCTCCACACAAACACCATCGCCGTACAAGGGGCTGCGGCCAGAATGATGCAGCCCGCGATGTACTGGTCAGCCTCGTCTTTGGAGATGAAGCTGGCAAATGCGAATCGAAAAAACAACCACGCCAGTAAGGCCATCGAAAACGGCTTCACCAGCCAATTCACGACCAGCGTCACCACCAGCCCAGCCGGCTTGTTGCCCACGCTACGGATGGACGCGAAATCGACTCTCATCATCATCGGCGTAATCATCAGCCAAATCAAAATCGCGATCGGGACATTGATTTGGCTACCCTGGCCGAACTCGGCTCCGCGAATTGCCTGCACCACGGCTGGGGCCAGTTTGCCCAGCGCGACACCCACAATCATGCACAGCAAAACCCACAGCAACAAATAGCGCTCAAAGTACGGCAGCCTCACGCGCAGCAACCCGGCGCGCAGCAGCCTGCTGGTTTCACTGCCCGCACAAACGCACTCATGAACTTGCCATCAATTTGCGGAGCAACCGCATCCACATCAATCCCCTGATCCTGAAGAAAAGTGCGCGCGTCGTCGATGCGATAGATGCGAGTGGGCTCCATGCTGACGGACTCAAATCCCGCTGCCGTCAACTTACTAACATACTCATTCTCCTCAAGCGCTCCTGCCACACATCCGACCCACAACAATACACTGTGGCGAATCTCCGGCAGCATCTCGCCACGCGTAACAACGTCAGAGACCGCAAAGCGCCCACCCGGCTTCAGCACCCGAAACGCCTCTCGAAACACCCTGTCCTTGTTCGCACTCAGGTTGATCACACAGTTGGATATGATCACATCGACAGAGTTGTCCGGCAACGGAATCCGCTCAATTTCACCCCTCAGAAACTGGACGTTCTCAATGCCGGATTTGCGCTGGTTCTCATTGGCCAGGGCCAGCATCTCATCGGTCATGTCCAGGCCATAGGCCTTGCCCGTCGGCCCAACCCGTCGCGCCGACAACAGCACATCGATACCACCACCAGAACCGAGATCGAGCACAATCTCGCCCGCCTTTAGTTCCGCCAGGGCCGTCGGGTTCCCACAACCCAACGACGCCAGAATCGCCGTGTCCGGTATCTGCCCAATCTGCCCTGCATCATACAAATTGCTGGTGATCGGATCGACACATCCGTCCAGCGCTCCAGCCGCGCCACAACACGAATTACTCCCCCCACTGCTCACACGCAGTGCAGCTTGCCCATACTTCTCTTTCACGATGTCTTGAATCTGTGTTGTGCTCATGATGTTTATATTTCTATGATATTAGAAATATAGAATCTGTCAAGGGCGCTACGCTATTAAAATGCTTGTTCGCAGACTTTTTCTAATGGCACTCGCTCTGCCTGTATTCTCCGCCGCTAACAATTGGACGGAACCCTTCCCTGCCCACCTGGTGATCGGCAATGTCTATTACGTCGGCAGCGCTGGCTTGGCTTCCTATCTGATCACTACCGATAAGGGCCACATCCTGATCAATAGCAATCTCGAATCCTCGCCAGCCTTGATTGCCAAAAGCGTCGAGGCCCTGGGCTTCAAGTTCAGCGACGTCAAGATCCTGCTAATCAGCCACGCTCACTGGGATCACACCGCAGGCAGCGCGGCCATCAAACGCCTCACCAATGCCAAATTCATGGTGATGGCCCCCGACGTCCCGGTGATCGAAGATGGCGGGCAAAGCGATTTTCAGTACGGTAGCGACACCACAACACACTACAAGGCGGCGCACGTCGATCGAGTCCTCAAAGACGGCGATCAAGTGAAGCTGGGGGATACCGTCCTCACAGCGCACCTCACTGCTGGACACACCAAGGGCTGCACCACCTGGACGCTGGAGGTACTCGAAAACGGAAAGGCCCAACAGGTTGTAATCGTCGGTAGCCCCAATGCCAACGAAGGCTACAAGCTGGTCAAAAACACCCGCTATCCAACAATCGCCGAAGATTTTAAGCGCACTTTTGCGACTCTCAACGCCCTGCCCTGCGACGTCTTTCTAGGTGCCCACGGCGAATACTACAATCTCGCGACCAAATTCCCGCTTCTGCATAAGGGTGGACGCAATCCGTTCATCGACCCGGCTGGCTACAAGGCCTACGTGCAGGATCGCGAGCACGCCTTCCTCAATGAATTGAAGAAACAATCAGCAACCCGCCAATAGGAGCGCATTTCATCCCCGATTTTCGAAATTATAAGTACGAGTTAGTGGTTTACGAGTAAGGTTGACAAGCTATCGGATTCCCGCCCCACGCAGACTCTGGAGAAGTCGCTATCAAGAGCCGTGTTTTCTAGTATGAAGTTCGCCGCTTGCCGAGGCACATCCCAGTGAGGATAGTGTCCGCTATTCTCGAACCATTCTAAGCGGGCCGTTGGAAATTTCTCTAGTGCGCGGATCGCCTGCCGTGGAAAGCAGACACAATCCTGACGTCCCCATCCGATCGCAATCGGATAGCTAGGGCAATTGATAGGGATTCCCAATTGGGGAGGTCCTTCGACGAGCGACTTCAGCACTTCATCAAACGATGGCGAGTTGGCGTAACCAATCAACTCCTCGATTGCCAACCGTTCGGGCACTGCCCAAGGCCGGGCCGACAGTTGCGCTAAAAGGACAGTGCGTCCCACGCGTGTGGACATTAGATAAGGAATGGCAGGCTCAAGAAGCCGGATCAGCCCGGTGCAAATCTGCATACTTCTGCGAAAATAGGTCTTCTCCCAGCCCTGCCAGAAGCCCGCTGGGTTCAGAGCTACCGTTGAGCCTACCACCCCCCGTCTCGCCAACTCCAACGCGATAGTCGCCCCGAAGGAGCACCCTGCCACATCCACACCGAGCAGATCATTATGTTCGAGGAAGTCGATAACCGCTTCCGTCAAGGATGCGATGGATACCGGCCGGCGGAGGGCTGGAGTCTTTCCAAAGCCCGGCAGATCGACCGCAATTACGTTGCGCTTCGCTTCCAACATTGGCAGTATCCTCCGCCAGGACCTCCAGCTTCCCCCCAACCCATGTAGAAGAAGCAAAGGCAGCCCGTTACCCCGTCTGATTTGATTCAGTCTCATATGACCCATTGACCTCCTGCTACTCGTGAAGAGTCTCTGAGGGAGTGAAAAGTTTCACAATAAATCGCCCCTCCCCCAGTAACACTTGGAAACACAGGAACCTCCAAAGACAGAAGAATTCATGGGGCAGTTGCAGAAAATTACAAAAATGTGGACTTACTCATCCGATTCTCAAGTTGATACGTAAATGCGAATAAGTCGATAACCAGCTTGTCAGAGCCTTCCCGCTCCGCCTTGCCATTTAGGCTTTCGAAAAGGAGTTTATGACCCATCAAATAAAGAATCTTGGCTTAGCCGCCTTGCTTTCCATCAGTCCGTGCTACCTGCTACACGGACAAACCACACCGCCTCCCGGCACTACGAGCGCTACCTCCGTCGCTACCTACAAAGGGATTGTCGCCCCGGATTCGATCGCTGCGGCGTGGGGTAGCAATTTCGCTACTTCTACAGTCGCGGCCAACGGTTCCGATTTGGGAACGACCGGCACACTGCCCAACACGTTGGCCGGTGCTCGTCTTACTCTTACAGACAGTGCAGGCGTCGTCCTCGTTCCTGGTTTGTACATGGTGTCGCCGGGGCAGATCAATTTCGTCGTACCCGCAAGTGCCGCTCAGGGGAAAGCAACCTACAGCGTGGTGGGTTCAACCGGAACCGTCACCGGTACGCTGTTGATTTCGAATATAGCGCCTGGAATTTTCACCGCAGATCAATCCGGTTCGGGCGTGCCAGCCGCGCAGGTCTTGCGCGTCACTACGGCCGGCCAGGCAACTTATGAGTCGCCGCAACAAAGTGGCACATCCCAGTTCCTGCCTCGTTCTATCGACCTCAGCGCTAGCCCAACTGACAAAGTCTACGTTGTTTTGTACGGTACTGGTTTCCGCCGACGTTCGCTCAATCCTGTGATCGTGACGATCGGTGGGATTAGTGTCCCAGTTCTCTATGCCGGCGCGCAGGGGCAATACCCAGGCTTGGATCAGATCAACATCGGTCCTCTCCCGCAATCCCTTGTTGGTCTGGGCGCAGCTGACTTACAAGTCACCATTGACGGTGTTCCGGCCAATACGGTGCGCCTCGCCATCCGTTAACACAACGAAAGTTAAATTTTTAAATTAAAACTGAAAGAGAATCAAATGAACACGACACAAAAAGTAATTGTAAATTCGGTCCGCGAAAATCTCGCCGATCGCAGAGGGTTTCTTACCAAGATGGGAATGGCTAGCGCTGGGTTGGGTGCGTTCCTAGCCACCGCCGGCTCTGCCGACGCCCAGGTTACCGACGTGGACATCCTGCAGTTCGCGCTGAACCTGGAATACCTCGAAGCCGAGTTCTATACGATGGCCCGTACTGGCAAAACCATCGATCAGATGGGCGTTGGAATCACCGGCAGCGGCACCACCGGTGCGACCACCGGAGGCAAGATGGTCACCTTCATCGAAGGATCCACTTTGGCCCGCAGCGCCGACGAAATCGCTGGCGATGAACGAACCCACGTTACGCTGCTTCGGGGCGCGCTCACCGCCGCTGGCGTCATGCCGGTAGCCAAGCCGGCTATCAATTTGAACGCCCTCGGCATCGGCTTCGGTAGCCAGGAAGAGTTCATCACACTCGCCCGTGCTTTTGAGGATGTCGGTGTCTCCGCTTATGGCGGCGCAGCGCCGCTGATCACAAGCAAGGCCTACCTTGCGGTCGCGGCACGCATTCTCGCTGCTGAGGCCGAGCACACAGGTAGCCTGCGTCTCCACGCCGTGCTCTACAACGTAAAGGTTCCGCCTGTGGATCCCGCAGACATCGTGGTGCCGCCCTCTGCCGGTGGTAAGTTCAGTTCGCTCAACGCGAATGCTCTCTCCATCGTCCGCACCCCCGGCCAGGTTTTGTACATTGTTTATGGTGGTCAAGCTGGTGCCAAAACCGGTGGGTTCTACCCGAATGGTTTCAACGGCACACTCAATATGGCGGACGCGACGCCCGCCCAAGCCTCCAACACCTAACAAACCCACGCCAGTTCATGCTTTGAACGGCGAAAAAGCGGCGGCCAGAGTCTCCTTGCTCTGCCCGCCGCTTTCTTCGATCTCGATTTGTTTATTTGGCGGGAGGCGTCGCAGCGCCAACAATCTCCAGCAATTCGATCTCAAAAATGAGCGTCGCTCCACCGGGGATCGACGGGCGGCCCTGGTCGCCATAAGCAAGCCCCGACGGGCAAACCAGTTGTGCCTTCTCGCCCACTTTCATCTTCTGCACGCCTTCAGTCCAACAGGCAATGACCTGGTTCAAGCCAAAGCTGGCCGGCTCATTCCGCTTATACGAACTGTCAAATTCGGTTCCATTTGTAAGCGTGCCACGATAGTGAACCTTCACCGTATCGGTGGCCTTGGGTGAGGCCCCTGTGCCAGCACTCAACAGCTTGTAAATGATGCCAGACTCGGTCTTAACCGCCCCAGGCTCCGCAGCTGCCTTGGCGAGATAAGCGACAGACGCACCCTTCTCTTTCTCGGCGACAATTGCCTGCCGTTCCTGGGCAAGACCCTGGATCTTTGGGCTCCACTCGCTGATCTCGACAGCAGGCGTTTTGGCGGCCGCGTCGCTCAGTCCACGCTGCACCAGGGCCAGTTCAGCAGTGCTCAGGCCAAAGGGCTCCAGCGACTTGGCAATCGACAAGCCAAGCGTATAAATCGTCTTCTGTTCGTCAGTGGTCAGGGGCGCGGGCTTAGCCGCAACTTTCGGGGTCACAGACGCTACTTTAGCAACTGTAGGCTTAGCTCCGGCAACTGGCGCAGTGGCAGGCTTGGTGCCAGTCGCTGCGGGAGCGGTCTTGGGGGCCAATGTCGTCTTGGGGGGCACTGTCGCGTTGGGAGCCGCTGTAGTTTTCGGGGCCACAGTCGTCTTGGGGGGCACTGTCGCAGGAGTCTGCGCAAGCACTGTCATGAGTAAGAGGGAAGAACACGTCACTCGTTCAGGCTAACATTTCAGGCGGCTTCACCGCTTCATCCGCATGAAAACTCGACCGCACCAGTGGCCCGCTCTCCACATGCCGAAACCCTAGCCCAGCGCCAAATTCCTTCAGCGCCGCAAACTCCTCCACCGGCACATAACGCACAATCGGCAAGTGCTTCACCGACGGCCGCAGGTACTGCCCCAACGTCACGATTTCGACACCATGCGCGCGTAGAGCAACCATCGTCTCGCGTACTTCATCCAGCGTCTCCCCCAGACCCAGCATCAGCCCGGACTTGGTCGGGATCTCCGGGCGCTGTGTCTTGGCATACTGCAGCATCTCCAGACTGCGCTCAAACCTCGCCCCCAGTCGCACCTGCCTATACAGCCGCGGCACCGTCTCTGTATTGTGGTTCAACACATCGGGCGCGGCATCAAGCACGATATCCATCGCCGCATGCGAGCCCTGAAAGTCCGGCACCAGCACCTCGACACCACAGCCCGGCACGCGCTCCCGTATCGCACGAATCGTCGCTGCAAACACCCCCGCCCCGCCATCGGCTTGATCGTCCCGATTCACGCTCGTGATGACGGCAAAGCGCAGCCCCATACGCTCGACAGCTTCAGCGACCCGGCGCGGCTCGTCGTAATCCACCTCCAGCGGCGCACCCTTCTGCACGGCGCAAAACCCGCATCGCCGCGTACACATGTTCCCCAGAATCATGAAGGTGGCGGTTCTCCGATTCCAGCAATCGCCAATATTGGGACAGGCCGCGCTCTCGCACACCGTGTGTAGCTTCAGGTCCGTCACCAATTGTTTCAACTCGCGATAATTGTCGCCCACTGGCGCAGGAGCCTTCAGCCAGGCAGGGCGTTTGGCGCGGGCGGGTTCAATCGATACAAGCACTATGCCTTCAGTTTAGCGTCGAGTGCATTTTCAAGAATCGCTTCGGCGGCAAACACCTGTCGGCCCACGGCCGCGCGAGGGATAAAGCCGATCAATTCCGTCTCGGCAATCGCGACACCCAGCGCCGCCGCCTCACGCTCCACTGCCTCGTAAACAGCGTCCACCGAAGTCACCTCAAAGTCAGTCAGGTTCATCGATACCTGCGTCAGACCCCGCGATTCCAGCATCACTCCCAGCGCCTTAACGCAAGCCAGGCCGCCAGAACTGGCGCGAATTTTTTTCGCGATCACTTTGGCGGCGGCGACATCCCCCGTCGCCAGATTGATGTTGTAAGCGATCAAAAACTTGCGCGCTCCCACCACCGTGGCCCCGGCCGTCGGATGCAGTCGTCCGGCACCCAGATCGGGCGCACGCTCCGCGCTCAACACAAGTTCATCCCGCAATCCTTCAAACTGCCCGCGCCTGATGTTTTCAAGCCGTTCCCTACAAGCCACGCGCGCCGCCGCTTCATAGAAATACACTGGTACTCCATAGCGCTGCCAGATCGCCTCGCCCGCCCTCCAGGCCAATTCGACACAACTCTCTAAACGTATCCCACTCACCGGAATAAATGGAACGACGTCGGCAGCTCCAATCCTCGGGTGCCCTCCCTGTTGTCGGGTCAGATCGATGCGCGCCGCCGCCACGCCCACTGCCGCAACCGCTGCCTCCACTACCATCTCGGGCGCGCCGGCAAAGGTAAACACACTGCGATTGTGATCTCGATCCGCCTCGCGCCCCAGCAGCGTCACACCACCAAGCGCAGCCTCAATCAAATCCAGCGTCGCTTGATCGCGACCTTCTGAGAAATTCGGCACACACTCAACCACCACCCGACTCATGCGCCGATCGGGCCTTCCCCATGTCCCAACGCCGTCAGAATCTGCTCCTTGCGCTCGTGCGCCCCGCGCTCTGCCGTCTCCATCGCCACCCAATAGAAAGCAAGTGCCAGCAGTGCGTCAAAACCGATCACACAAAAGAAGGCAACCTCGCTCTCAAACGCATACCGTGCCAGATAAGCCAGGCCAATCGGAATCCCAAGCACCGGATAAGCCAACAACATCCAGATTTGGAACTTACCGCCTGATCGCGATCTCCACGAATTTTGCGAGTTCGCCGGACGAGGGTAGTAAATGCTCCCGATATTCCCCAGGCCGGTGAAGAACAGCGCCATCACGGTGGTCACGGCGAAGGCCTCGAAAATCTTGATCGGTGTCACCGGCAGACGCAGTGCCAGACAAGCAGCACAAATGATCGTCAGCTCAAGAAAGATATAAACACTTGCCGTGATGTTCTTGGCCAGCAGAACAGTGCGCATTCGCACCGGGGCCAACCAGTACAACTGCGCGGCCATGCGGTCAAACCCGAGGCTGTTAAACAACGCCACCTCGCCCAGCATCATCACTGAGTAGACACTGATCCAAGTCAGAAAGTTATTCTGCATCACCCCACCGCCGCCGCTGCTGCCGTCGCGAAACGCCTTGCCAAACACCAGCGGCAGCCACACCACAAGTCCAAACGTAAAGCCCATAAAAAATACCAACCGAAAGCGCGCACTTCGCGCCAGGCTCTGCATTTCCTTTTCCACTAGCGCCGCCAATGGGTCTGGAAACAAACGTCGCGGCCATTGAAACAATACATCCGCCCAACCCGTGGCCGATGTCGTTCCACCATGCCCCGATAGCGCTCTTGCCGCATCCACATCAAAAGCCAGGCCGCGTTGAAACTGCCAGCGCCCAAACCAGATCGCAAACGCGGTCCATGCCAACACAAGGGGCAAACTCCACCGCACGTTTTTGCCCATCGCCAGCGCCGCTGCCGCCCCCCAGGGCAACTTGGATTGATTGAAACCCATCACCGCGTCCTTCAACGCCGGAGGCAAGCCGATCAGCGCGATCATCTGCGGGCTCACCATTGCCAATACCATCAGCAGCACCGCCACTTCGCGCAGCCCCTTGCGCTCCATCAGTCGCGCAATCAAATCCTTGATGCCTGCGGATAGATAGAGATTGAACACGACAAAAATTGCCAGCGTAAACGGGGCCCATCCTGGAATCTCCGAATTGCGCAACAACCCGACAAAGACGCCGCATAAAATGATCAGCACCTCAACGCCGGTCGAAAACCGCAACATGACCTCGATCAGGAATAACTGCGACTGCGGCACCGGATAAATCATCAACTTACGCGTATCGAGCGACATACCGGTCGAAGCCAAAAACACCGGCACCACTTGCCAGTAAAGAAAGGCGGCCAACAATCCAAAGGTCAGCACAAATTCGAATTGGGCAAACTCGCTCGGCCGAACCCTACCCAGCGCAAACGCGATACCCGTTCCCAGGCCGGCAACCATCAGATACCAGATCGCCATCACGGCCGTGCCAAACCAATAGCCACCCATTTGTGGGCGACGATAAAAATTGATGATCGTCCTCCATTGCGCCCACAGGATGGCCGCGCCGCGAGAGTCCAGTAGAGCGGTCGCTAAAGCCATGACAGATCCGACGACGCACGATGATGTTCGCCCACCGTTCGCACAAAGAGGTCTTCGAGCGTCTCTGCTACACCCCCCGTCTCGCTCCCCGTTTCCCCGCCCCGCCGCAACTCGTCCAGCGTCCCCTCAACCACAAGCTTCCCCTCGTGGATGATCGCGATTCGATCACACAGCCGCTCGACAACTTCCAGCACATGGGAGGTCAGAAAGATCGTCGCGCCGCCCTTGACCAGATCGAGTAGCAGGTCCTTCATCAACCGCGCACCCACCGCGTCCACTCCTTCAAACGGCTCATCCATCAGAAAAAGCTGCGGCCGATGAATCAGCGCCGCCGCCATCGCCACTCGCTTTCGCATGCCCTTGGAGTATTCAGAAATTAACTTCCGCCCGGCACCCGTAAGTTCAAAGAACTCGATCAGCTCACTGGCGCGCTCCTTGGCCATCGGTCGCGCCAGGCCGTACATGCGCGCGATGAACTCCAGATACTCGGGGCCGGTCAGATTGTCAAACAGCAAGCTCTCGTCGGGCACCAGTCCGATTTTTTGGCGAACCGCCAATCCGGCCTCAGGCTGCGCCGGGTCGATCGACTCCCCCAGCAGAAAGATCTCGCCCGAAGTCGGCTGCGCCACACCCATCAGCATTTTGATTGTCGTGGTCTTTCCCGCGCCATTAGGCCCGAGAAACCCGTAGAAGCAGCCCTGCGGCACAGCCAGGTTCAATCCATCCACTGCAGCTTTGTTGCCGTAGTTCTTTCTCAGGTTGCGAATCTCTATGGCTAGCACTTTTTGTATTATCTCCCCTCATGTTCCCAGAAGGTGCTCCGATAAGAAAACGGTGGAGTTAATGACAGCTGTAGAGGGCGGATCGGAAACGCTGAGTATTGAGAACCGACAATTACTGTACCGGCAAAAGCTCCAGCGCGTCTTAAACCAGCTCCCGCCCTTCTCTCCCATCCTCAACCGCCTCCTGGCTAGCCTCTCCAGTGAAGATGTCCGCTTTAGCGACCTCTCCAGCCTGATCGAGAAAGACACAGTACTGAGCGGTCACGTCCTCCGCATGGTCAACAGCGCGGCCATGGCCCGGCGCAGCCGCATCAATTCGATTTCACACGCGGTCAGTGTCCTGGGGCTGGTCCGTTTACGCAACTTCCTCCTCAGCATCTCGATTGCTCGCCTCTGGCAGGGTACTAAAACGACTCCGCCCTGGTCCATGGCCAAATTCAACCTGCACGGCGCGGCCGTCGCACTCATGTCCGATCTGCTAGCTCAAAACTGCCGCTGCCATTATCCAGAGGGTGCCTTCCTCGCCGGCCTCCTGCACGATTACGGCCGGCTGCTCATTGCCACGGCCCTGCCAGAGCAATTCAACCAGATCATGACGATGGTCCAGGAAGACAACGCTTCCCTGATTGACTGCGAGCGAGCAGTCATCGGCTTCACCCACCCTGATCTCTCCGCGATGACCCTCAAATCTTGGCATCTCCCCGATGACATCATTCGTGGTGTGGAGTTCCACCACCAGCCAGACGCCGAGCAAGACCACCTCACTGAACCTGTCACGGGCGCACTTCTGGGACATATAATCTTCACTGCCGATACCGCCATCAGCCACCTTGGCTTCCACGTGCTTCCCTGCGACGGCCCCGCAAAGCCCTCTCGCCCCGATGCTCAGGCTGCCCTCGAACTCCTCGGCTTTCGCGACTCAGCCGTCAAGATCCTGGACGACTTCGACAAAGAATACGACGCCATCAAGTCGTTTTTCTGAGGTCTTACACAAGTAGCACGGATTTCAGTGCCCCCAAAACAAATCACTCATGGCGCGCGATGGTTTGCGCGGCATGAGTAAATCCGCTTGGCTGCTCGTTCAAACCTAGAATTGGAAACGGACGAGTAACTGGATAATGCGCGGGTCCCGGACACCGTTCACCGCGCCGAAGCCGCCGAAGGCACGCGTCACATTTGTGGGCGTCCCGTTGGTGAGGCTACTGAAGTTGAGCGTCCGGTTAAAGTCGCTGAACTGCGTGTGGTTAAAGGCGTTGAAGGCATCGATGCGGAACTGCAATGAGCGCGATTCCTTGATCGTGAACGCCTTCTGGACCGACATGTTCCAGTTGTTGATGGACGGGAGGAAGACATAACGAGGGCTCGATTCGACGCCGATGGATCCGACTACCGGTGGCGCAAAAGCGCCCGGATTGAGGTTGTAGAAGATGTCGCCGCCAGAGAGGCCACTCTTGGGATCACCAATCAGACGAATGCGGCCACCTTCGGTGAACGAGCCGGTCAGGTTCTGGTTGACTAAGCCCGGGATGGAGAAGCCCACGCCCTGGGCCTGTCCAGAGGTGAACTGATAGATGCCCGAGATCTGCCAGTTATTGACCATGCCATTGATGACACGGCCGCCGCCGGACTTGAAGTCGGTGATCTTCGGCGTGTTGTAGACGAAGTTGAGATTCAGGATGTGCTTGCGGTGGAAGTCAAGGTAGCCATAGTTGGCAAAGCGCTGCAGGCTGTCGATGCGGAAGAAATCACCGTCACCAGAGCCGGTGCCGAGGGCCTTGGCGAACGTGTAGTTCATGGTTGCAAACAGCGAGCGCACATTACGTGTGATGGTAACCTGCCAAGAATTGTAGTTGGAGTTGGCGGTGCCTTCGTAGATGTTGATATTGCCGAAGCCGCGGTAGGGCCGGAGGAAGTCCGCGTTGGGTGCGGTCGGATTGCGGAAGAACGCACCATAGGGGACCGCGTTTAAGTTCCGATTGTTCTGAAGGTGTCTTCCCATCGAGCCGACGTAGCCGGTATCGAGGACGAAACTGAAGGGCAGCTTCGCCTGGATGCCGCTGTTGAGGTTGTAGGTTGTCGGGACGACGCCCGTGGCGTCTGCAGCCACCAGTCCGGGGGGGCCGATCAGCGGGTTACCGCCAGATGTGATGTCCTGGGCGAAGCCGAAGTTGATCGTCGGCTGCAGTACGGTGGGCGGGTTGGTCAGCAAATCGAAGACACGGTTGCCTTGGAAACGATCATAGTAGATGCCGCCGCCAGCACGGAAAATGAGACGCTGCGTACCCAGCACGTCCCAGGCCACGCCAACGCGGGGACCATAATGAATGCCACGATTTCGCATCAGGTACTTGTTCGTATCCTTGCCTGGGGAAACGATGCCGTTCAGAATATTGCCGCTATTGGGAACGAGACGACCGATGTTAAAGGCGGGCAGTACTGTGTTGGTTGGCGGATCGACCGCACCGATGGTCGCGCCAGACTCATTGAGCAGGGGCTGAAAGAGGCGAGAAGCTTCGTTGGGATTCCAGCGATCAGGGCGCCAACTGGAGACGATCTGCGATCGGTCATACTGGGGCTGGATCCAGGCAAAGCGGATGCCGTAGTCCACCGTCAGTCGGCTGTTCACCTTCCAGGTGTCCTGCGCGTACCACTCGATGTTCAGGTAACGGTATTGACCGTTGGCGTAGGTCCGGGCCTGCTGGAAGCTGTTATATACACCGAGGATCGCGTTGGAGAAGCCGAAGTTGGTGTCAAAGGGATTGGCTGGATTGTCACCAAAGTTGTAATTGCCGTTTGCATTGGCGAACGACGTTTGGTCCTTGCGGCTGAATTGGACGTAGGCACCAAACTTGACCGTGTGTCGATTGAAGATGCGCGTGGTGTTGCTGATATAGTCGCTCGTGTCGTTTTAATTCTTGAAGGGCGCGTTGCCGCTTCCAAGGCCCGGGGAATTCGCCAGGCGAGTCCCGTTGAACGTGAATGCGGGGATGAAGTCGTTCTGAACCGCACCAGGATAGAGCAGCGGCAGTGTCACACCGGTCTTCGTGCGGGAGAGTGCGTCGGGGTTTGCGGCATTGGGATTGATGTTGATGTCGTTGCGTCCAAAACCAAATGTAAAGTCGGTGGTCATGCGGGGATTGACGATGTAATTCAAACCAGCGCCATAGCTCCTGCCAGGGCGGTTGTCATCAATTAAGAACTGCCCGGTGCTGCTGCCAAGAACAAATGAGCCGTACGGGGTGGTGAACAAGTTGTTGTTATTGATGATGTGGCCAAACATGCGGAGCTTGTCGGTGATGTTGTAATCGATGCGGATAAGATCTTCGCGGCGAGGACGGCGTGTGGATACCTGGCTTTCATAGTTGTAGTTGAGAGTGACGGATTGCGGCTGATTGGGCAGCGGCAGCAGGTTGAGGAGTGCGCGGCCAGGGGCATAAAAGCGGCTGGCGGGGATCCGACTGTCCGGGAAGGGTGCACTAGTCAGCGGGTCTCGGATGGCACCGACAGGGCGGCCTTGGTTGTTGAGGCTCTGAGAGAAATCACCCGAGCGCTCAGCGGCAGTCGGCACAGTGATGCGGCGCGGGCCTTCCGGTTGTAGCTGGCGCTGGTATTCCTGGCTCCAGAAGAAAAATAGCTTGTCCTTGTTCTTGTTGAAGAGCTTCGGAAAGTAGATTGGGCCTCCGATCGTGTATCCGGGATTCTGGAAGCGATAGAGCTGGCGCGGCAGGCCGGTTACCTCGGTACTGACGCCGTTGATGAATTGACGGTTGAGCTGGTTGTTGCGAGTCCAGGTATTGGCATTCATCGAGTCATGACGGCGATAGTAGTAAGCGCTGCCGTGAAAGTCCTTGGTGCCAGACTTGGTTTGTACGATGATTTGGGCGCCGGCGCTGCGGCCGTATTCCGCCTGGTAGCTGGAGGTGAGGATTCGGAATTCCTGAACGCTATCCAGGCTAAGTGTGGCCAACTGGTCGCCGTTGTTGCCAGTGTCAACGTTGCTGATTCCGTTGAGCATCAGTTGGTTCTGGTTTGTGCGGGCGCCATTGGCAGAAATGTTGGCCAAGCCTCCAGTGCCAGCGACCTGAAAGTTGCCAGTGGAGAGCACGCCAGCCGTCAGGCCGGCAAGGCCCAGGTAGCTGCGGCCATTGACCGCGATGTTCTCCATCTGCTTGGAGGTGAGGACGTTGGATCGCTCGGCCGATTCGGTTTTGAGCGTGACCACTTCAGCATTAACTTCGATCGTCTCAGCTACTTGGCCAACCTCCATGCGAATGTTGCCGAGAGTTAGCCGCTCGCCTACCTGCAGAGTGATGCCCTTGCGATCCATAGTCTTGAATCCAGGGTGGCTGATCTTGAGTTCGTATTGGCCCGGCGGAAGCGAGGGGAACACGAAGCGACCGGAGGAATCGGATGCGGCTTCGAAATTCAGATCGCGGGCGGGCGAAAGGAGGAGGACTTTTGCGGCGGGCACGATGGCTTCCTGTGCGTCGACCAAAGCCCCGCTGATCGTTCCATTGGTGGATTGTCCCCACAAGGACGTTGAGACAGCGAAAATCAGAACAAAACTACGGAAATGGTTCCTGAACACGTGCATGGTGTAGACCCCTTTAGCAATTTAGACTTCAACTGAAATCTGTTGTAATAAAGCTAACCCCATCAGACTCAAATGTCAAGACATTCATGCATGCAGCTTTTTGAATGTAATAAATACGAATAAGCTTGGCTCGGATCACCTCCATTTAACTGTTCCCTGGGCGGCCACAGTGGCTCCACTCCGCTGCACGAGTCCCCATAAAGATCAGCCGATACTACCGCCCGAAAACTACCGCAAGAGACTCCGGCTCATTCTGCTTCGCTGGAGCTACGCTCGACGCTTTAGCAGCGCCGCCGAGTCCGAAGATCCCAACTAAAGAATCCGGGATGATAACGCCCCCTGCTCAAGCTTCCCATTCGGCGAAGAGGCTGTCGTTGTCTCTAGCTCCGTGGAGGACGCGAATGACATCAATGCCGGTTTCAGGTGCCACAGAGAAAATTCGGTACTTGTCAATTCCACTCACCGGAAATCGTCGCAAGCCATTCAGCCGCGCGATCCCAGAATCGTAGACCGTCCCGCTCTTCGGATTCGTCACAAGCTGAAGGCGGGTCTTGTCGACGGCGGCGAAAAACCGTTCCGCCACTTCCACACCGGCTTGCTCGCCGAAGTGAACGAATTGCTCCAGAAGATCGAGCCGCGCCCTTGGCCGTTGGGTGACGGGCTGGATCATTTCTTCGCGGTGGCTTTTTTGCGGGACTGAAGCTTGGCGAGCGCTTCCTGCTTGAGTTCGGCCCAAAACTTGTCATCAACGGGAATCGGGTCGCCAGAATTGAGGCCTTCCAGCAAAAGTGTATCGAGCTTTTCTTTGGCCTTGCGCTTCTGATCCTCCCGGATCAACTCGCGGACATATTCACTGGGAGTGCTGTAGCCGCGCTTGGTCTGAGCTTCCGCGAATTGCTTCAGTTCCTCCGGCAACGAGACATTCATCGAGGTCATACCTAGACGCTACCCTATCTGGCAGAAACTGTCAAATACTGCCAGCCTCCGCTGACCCCGCCTAACTCACACCGTTCGATATAGCCCTGGGTGAAATCTGCAAAATCGCTGCGAAGCCCTACGAGCTTCGGGGTGCCCACGCCCGCGCAGTCTGCACAGGAAGCTAATTCTTCTTCGCCGTCGTCGTGCCCTTGCTCAGCCTTCTGAAGTACTCGGCGACCTGATCGGCGTACCCTGTCGGAACACGATCCGGGGTCCCACTGCGTGCATCGCTGCCAACTTCCTTGGCATCGACTTCACGCCGCAGCTTCAGCTCCAATTGCTCCAGCACCGGCAACAATTGGCTTCGCATCTGCTCCACCAATTCCGGATTGCCCTTAAAACGACTCGGATCGAGCGCCTTCATGTCATCCAGAAGCTTCTTGATTTCCGCCTGATCCTCAGGTGTTGTTCCCAGCCGATTTCGCACTCCGTCCATCTCCCGCATCGTCTGCGAGTATTGCTGCTGCATGCCACGCATCTCGGGAGTGGTCGGGACATTGGGCTGATACTGGCCGGTATTCATCGCGCCACGATCATTGCCGCTGCCCCCGCCCCCGCGCTGTTCATTCGGGCTGCCCTGCCGCCCTGCTGCCATGCCCGACTGCTGCCCACCGCCCGGTTGTCCTTGGCCGCCCTGCTGCTGGCCACCCTGTTGGCCCTGCTGTCCTTGACCAGCCTGCTGGCCTTGACCCTGACCAGGCTGTTGGCCCTTCCCGCCCTTTTGGCCGCCCTTCTGACCCTGGCCCGGCTGTTGACCCTGACCCTGCTGTTGGCCGGATTGCTGACCCTGCCCAGGCTGCTGACCCTTCTGCTGGCCCTGTTGCTGCCGCGTCAACTCCGCCACCTGCTGCCGCAACTGTTCCACCTGCGCGAGCGCCCGCTCATTCGGATCCTGCTTGGTTCCCCCTGGGCTGGCAATCTTCTCGGCTTCTTTTACTTTGTCGCGCAGGGCATCCATTGCCTTGGTGATTTCCTTCTCGCGCCCCGCCATATACTGCCCATACCCGCGACGAATGTACTCGCTCATCATCTTCATCTTGAGGTTGAGGTCTTCCTTCTGGACATCACCCAAGCCCTCCTGAAGCTTGGCCGACGCGCTCCGCTGCGAACTCCGCAGTTGCCGCGCGGCATCCTGCAAGTCCTTTTCCAGCTTGAGGTAGTCTTCCATCTCCTTGGCCTTCTCGTCAGCTAGCTTGTTGGCAATCTGCGGGTCGCCGCCCTCTTTGAACGAATCAGACTTCGCATTCGGATTTCGATTGTCGCCCTGTCCAAACTCTTTCTGCATCTTCTTCTCAAAGTCGCGCTGGCGTTGCGCCAGTTCTTCGGCACGCTTGGACAAATCGCTCAACTGCTGTTCGCGACCACTGCGCTCCGTATCGCGCATCAAGTTCCGAGCTTCATTCAGCCGCTCGGCGGCACGCCGCGTCTCGGCATCGCTCTGCTGCCCATTCTGCTGATTGGCGGTCGCCCGACGCATGTCGTTGGTAGCTTCCTTCAACTGCTCCATCGCCTTCTCAACCTTCGGGTCGCGATTTAATTTGCTCTGTTGCCGACTCTGCTGCCCACCCTGCTGACCCTGTTGTCCCTGTTGCCCTTGCTGCCCCTGCTGTCCCTGACTCGACGCATTCTGCTGCTGATTCTTCTGCAACTTCTCCAATTCCTGCTGCAGCTTCTCAGCCTCGCGACGCAACATCTCCTGCTGCCAGCGCTGCTCGGGCGACTGTTGATTCTGCTTGGCCGTGTTGGCCAATTCCTGCTGCCGCCGCGCCAACTCCTCCAGCTTCCGCATCGCCTCATCCACTTCGCGTTGCTTCTGCTCAGCGCTCATCTGCTGCCCAGTCTCATACTGGTTCTTTTCCGTGTCCAATTCCAGATCCAGCAAGCTCTCCATGTCACGCTGTGCTCCACCGCCGCCGCCACCGCCCTGTTGACCCATCGCGACTTCGATTTCCTTGCGCCGTGCCTCAGCCCGCTGCAAATACTGCAACGCCTTCTGCTCATGCGGCAACGCGTCCTTGAACTTCAACCCACGCAATGCCTCTACCGCCGGGGTCATCGCCTTTGCCGCCTCAGTCATATCCTTCGCCATGGCCTCGATCGTCTCGTTTTGGCCAGCCAACTGCCGCGCCCGAATTCGCTGCACAAAGGTCTCCGCCTGCTGCCGCAGTTTCTCCTGCGTCTCGCTCAAAAACTTCGCGTCTTCCTTCTGCTCTGCTGCAGACTTCTTGCCCTTGTCTTCCTGGAAAGTGGCACTAATGATTTCCTTCTGTCGCTGGACGATATTGCCGCCCTGCTCGCCTTCGCCACCACCGCCCCCGCCCTGTTGCTGACTCTGCGAGAACTCACGTTCATACGGCTGCGCTTCGAGGAAAAATACATCGGTCGACGATTCAGACTTCGCATCCCGCGCCTTGGCATAGAACATTACGTTGTCTCCGGGGGACAATTTGAAGTCCTCCAGACTCAACATATGCGACCCGGACGCAGTCTTCGACCCACGCTTCACCGGCAAGCTCACTGTCTGCTCCGGTCCGCCATTCACCGAGTAGTAAAAGTTCATCGAATGCAATCCAAAGTCGTCGGTTGCACTCAATTCGAACGCGACTTCTTCAATCGGGCTCACCTTGGCATCGCGACCGGGCCTCGAAATCTTGATCTCCGGCGGGCCTTCCTTCAACGCCTCAATAAAGTAGTCATCCGTTAGCCGAACCGCCTTGTCATCTTCCAGCATCGCCAGATGAAAGGTCCCATCCTTGCGAATGTTTACTGTTACCAGATGCGTGGTCGGTGTCTGGCTCTGCACCGGCACACGCAATCCACCGTCCATTACCAACACCGCCTTCTCCAGCGGCTTGTCCGTCTCGATCTCAAGATAGGCATCGGTGCCTGTGACCGCGCGCAAGTCCCCCGCAGGGTTCTCCACCTCGTCCGGCATCGCAGCCCACGAAGGAAACTTGTAAGTCACCTTCATCTTCTTGACTCCGGGTAAGTCAACCGCAGTAAGTGTGTATTGTTGGCTCTTCAGGCTCCCGGCGACGACGTAGTAGTCCACACTGTCCGCCAACCCGGCAAACAGAAAATTCCACTTATCCGAGCTGCCATTCACCGGCATCATCGGAACTTCTTCCCACTTGGCCGCCTTATGAAAGCGCGCGAAGATCTTTACGTTGGGTGGGTTGATCCCGGTAACCTGAGCGATCACCATCATGTCGGCCCGCCGACGCACCTTGATCGAACCCGGCTCCACCTTCAATTCGCGATTGAATACGCTGACTCCCTTCGGAATCCCGCCCCACAGCAGCGCACTGCCCTGCCCCAACCAGCCCGGTCCGGAAATAATGAGCCAAGCCAATACGCCCAGACTCACCGCCGCCGTTCCCGCAAAACTCGCCAACCACGAGCTACCCACCAACTGCGAAGGTTCTACCGCTCGGGTCTTCTCCCACGCCTCTTCCGCAACCAGCGCCATCATCGGGTTCGAACTGTCCGTGCCCTCGAGACAAGTCATCAGCCGTTGATCGAGACCCGGAACGCCCTGTTCCACTCGCTGCGCCGCACGCTTGCGATTGATCAGCATCACCGGCATTACAATGCCAAAAGTCATCGCCGCCGCGATGCTCAGAAACAAGGCCGCCCGCGACCAGTTCCAATTCTCCGCCTGCACGTCGAAACGATAATTCAACGCAACCAGTGCGATGGTCATCAACAAAGCCACAAGTGCCGCGATGGCCAGACCCTTCAGGACAGCGGACGCAAGCAATCGCCGTTTGACGCGTTCCACATAGCGATTCAGGTATTCAAAGGCCATTACTTCAGCTCCTTATGCTTTCACTTGCAAATAGCGCGCCGAGAGCAAACTCTCGGCAATCAAGGTCACAAACGCAAACAGGGCAACCCACCACCAGAAGCTCTGCGGCTCTGGTGCCGGACTATCCACCACATTACCAGCCTGCCCATTCGTCCCAAGGGCCTTGCCGGTATTCTCCCAAAGCTGCAAATTTTCGCGAGGTACATTGTCGAGATCGCTCTCGCGCCGATCCACGTTCACAGCCACCAACTCCTGCCGATCATTTTCGCGACGAACGTCGTAAAACCCAGACTCGCTCAGCCGCAGCGTATTCGCCGCCGCCGCCTCTTTTAAACTCAGCGCCCTCTGCCCATCGGGTCCGATCACCTCAACAGAACTCGCCCGCTTCTGATCCGTCCGCAAGCTCAAATAGGAATCGACGGCATAGGAACTCGTTCGCTCTTCCACCCGCCCCAGATAGGCGGCCGTCTGTTCGATAAACGGCACAAAACCCGACTTCACCGGCAGATCGTTCGACACGTTATCAAAGGTCGATGCAAAGGTAATCACCTTGCCCTCGCCAATCCTCGTTTCGATCAACAGCGGGCTGCCGTCCTCAAGCTTGGCCGCCACCAGCGACCCGCTCGGCACCTCAAGCCCCACAAACTGAAAGAATCTGACCCCTTCCAATCGTCCGGTCCGCCGCAATGAAGGGAAGGTCGGATCCACGTTGGCAGGCGCAAAGTATCGCTGTGTCCCGCGCGAAGCCAGCTTCGAGCCCGTCGTCTTCAATCCCACAACCGGCACCTCCGCCATCGCGCCAGTCTGCGTCCCAGTGGCAATCAGAATCGAACCGCCGCCTTCGACATACTTTTTCAAAATAGCTTCGATGCCCTTGATATTCACCCCAGGGTCATTCAGAACAACAAATGAATAGTTACCCAGATTCGCCGACCCCGCGCTTGCCGGGCTCATATCCTCAACCGTAAAAAACGACTGCGCACTCGACTCAAGCGCCGCCTTAAAGTACAGCGACGCCCTTGATCCCCGCTGCTCCTCAATCAGCAGCACCTTGCGCGGGTCAGCGCGTTCAACCGCAAAGAAGTAACGATTGTCTTCCTTCAAGGCATCGCTATCTTCGATTTCAACTTCGCCGCGCAACCACCCATAAGGCCCCTCAAGGCCCGTAAACTCCACCGTCACCCGCCCGTTCTCCGGAATCTCAACAGTCTTCGAGCTGATCTTCTTACCGTTAATCTTCAAGGCAACCGTCTTCTTGGCGGCAGGCGCGTTAAACGCCGTCAACGTCGCATTTACCTTCGCCTTGGTCAAATCAGAAATCGTCCTCGGTGCATTGACGGTCTCGACAGTGTAATTGGGCAGCTTGCGGCCCACGTCAATCACCTTCAACTCGCTCCCGCTCTCCAAAGCCAGATCGCTGAAGGAAGGCGGCATCGCCGTCCGTTGCGCATCCGTAATAAACGTAATCTTCAACGGCCGCGCATTCGACCGCGCCGCATCGCGCAAGGCTCGTGCCAGTTCTGCATAGCTCGACTTCTCGTCCGTCGCGCCAACACTCGAAATCGCGCCCGTCAACTCGCCACGATCCTTCGTGATCGGGCTTAGAAAACTCACGTGACTTCCCATGCTCCAAATCTGCGCCTGGCTCGTCATAGGCAGCGCAGAATTTGCCTCACGCCGAGCACTCGCCAACCTCTCGCCTTCTCTCATGGAAAACGAATTGTCGATAACAATGATGCTCAGCGTGTTCGCCGCGTTCAAAATCGCAGGCGGCCGACTCAGGTATGGCTGCGCAAAAGCCAGCGCAATCAGCAACAGCAGCAGCAGCCGCAACGCCATCAACAACCTGTACTTGATGCGTCGCTGATATGTGGTCGATTCCGTTCGACGCTCCATCAACATGTTCGATGCAAATTGCACCGGATCCTGCTTATGCTGCTGCAACAGATGCAGCCACAGCGGCAGTGCCGCACCAATCGCTCCTGCCGCCAGCCACCAGGGTGATAGCAAACCCATCGCTTACATCCTCCCCTTGCGCGTTGCCAGATACTGCCGCAGCCCCGCGTCCAGTGGCTGATCGGTTGGCATCAGAAAGTAATCCATGCCCGCGCCCTGCGCCTTCGACTTCAGCTTCTCAATATGAGCGTCGATCTTCGCGCGATACTCCGTGCGAATGTACTCGGGAGTCACCTCCACCGCCTCGCCGCTCTCCATATCGATCATCGTCGAAGGCCCGGTTAGCGTTGGCTCCAACTCCTGCCTGTCCAGAATGTGAAACAGCACGACCTCGTTCTTCTTCCAGCGCAACGGAGAAATGGCTTCGATAATCTTCTCCGGATCTTCATAAAAATCCGACACGACGATCACCAGCCCACGCTGCCGGATGAACTCCATGAAGTGCTGAAATGGTTTGGCGAAATTCGTATGCTGCCCCACCTGCGCGTTCGCCACATAGTGCAATAGCTTATGAAACTGGCCCACTCGGGACGAGGGCGGAATGAATTCCCGCACCTCATCGTCAAACAGCACCAGCCCTGCAGCATCGCGCTGCTGGACGGCCAGATACAGAAGCGAAGACACCAGATACCGCGAATACTCCAGCTTGTTCGGCGCCGCGCCATAACTCATCGATTTCGACAAGTCGAGTAACACTGTAAGTCGCGTATTCGTCTCGCCGCGATAACGCTTCAGGTAGATACGATCCGTGCGCGCATACACATTCCAGTCGACACTGCGCAAGTCATCGCCCGGCGTGTACATCCGATACTCGGCAAATTCCTGGCTAAAGCCAAAGTCCGGCGATCGATGCAGCCCGTTTACAAAACCCTGCACCACCGTCTTGGCCACGAGGTCCAAGCCAGAAATAGAAGCCAGTACTTTCGGATCAAGGTATGTCTGCTGCAAGGTTTACTCTTTTGGCACCGGCACAGCTTCAAGCAGGCGCGTCAACAAAGCATCGGTCGTCAAACGTTCGCTCTCCGCCTGGAAATTTAACAAAATGCGATGGCGCAGGATCGGCGTCAACAGCGCCTGAACGTCCTCAAAAGTGACATGATAACGGCCCTTGATTAGGGCGCGGGCCTTGGATGCCAACACCAGATTCTGGATGCCACGTACGCTGGCACCAAAGTTCACATACTTCTTCACAAAGTCCGGTGCCGACGGATCACTCGCTCGCGAGGCGCGAACCAGCGCCACGGCGTAACGGGCGGCGCTATCAGAGATCGGCACCATGCGCACCAACTCCTGGAAGCTCAGCATCTCTTCGGCATTTGTGATCGCAGAAGCACGCACGTTGGCAGTTGTAGTCGTCAGACTGACCACCTTCAACTCATCCTCCGCCGACAGATAGTCCAGAATCGTGTTGAACAGGAAGCGGTCCAACTGCGCCTCTGGCAGCGGGTAAGTTCCTTCCAGCTCAATCGGGTTCTGCGTCGCCAGCACAAAGAACGGGCTGGGCAACTTATGATGATTGCCGCGCACCGTCACCGTGCGCTCCTGCATCGCCTCAAGCAATGCCGACTGCGTCTTTGGAGGCGTACGATTGATTTCGTCGGCCAGCACGATATTGCCAAAGATCGGCCCCTGCACAAAAGTCCAGGTCCGTCGCCCGGTCCCGGGGTCTTCTTCGATAATGTCCGTGCCGGTGATGTCTGACGGCATCAGATCGGGAGTAAACTGAATGCGCGTAAACTTCAGCCCAAGAATATCGGCCAACGTGCGCACCAGCAACGTCTTCGCGGTCCCGGGAAGGCCTGTGATCAAACAGTGCCCTCCCACAAAGAGCGCGATCTGCACCTGTTCGAGAACTTCCTCCTGCCCGACAATCACCTTGTGCACTTCAGTGACAAGAGACTGCTGGACGGTGCGGAATCGTTCGACACGCGCCTTCATTTCGGTAGTGTCGATGGGGGTCATGCTCATGAATTAGTCCTTGCTGGAATGATTCTCAAGATCGAGTAACAGCTTCTGGGCGGGCTTAAATCCGGGTGCCAGCTCGAGTGCCTGGAACAGGGCTTCCTGGGCATCCTTCGGTCGCGACAGGGCAACATAGGTCTTGGCCAAATTGTAATAGGCACCCGCAGGGTCAACCGGCTTTGAGGCCAGTTGCGCCTGAAAAGCAGGCAGCGCCCGCTGCGGCTGCTTCAGTTCTAGATAATACTCGCCTAACTTGCGATGTAAGTCTTCATCGCCAACCGGCGCAATGTAAATCAGACGTTGCAGCGCCGCCGCCGCCATCGCCTTATCGCCATTTTCTTCTTCAAGCTTTGCCAACAGCTTCAATGTCTCCGGGTTGCGTCCACTGGCTGCGGCATAATCACGCAGCTTCTCGCGGGCTTCCTTCTTCTTCCCCGCGCCCAGATATGCCTTCGCCACCGCCTCATACGCATAGGCCAGCACTGCCCCCGGCGGCAGCCCGTTAATGGCCTTGCTACCCTCAACGATAGCCTTGTCGAATTCCTTCTTCTCCAGCGCCTTATTCGACGCCGCAATCGAATCCTTCATGATCTTCAGCGACTCGGCAGCCTTGCCATAGCGCTCCATCATGAACTCATTTACCTTGCTGTCAAATTCCTTCGGCGTCAGCTTCAGTTCCTCCGCAATCACCTCAAGCGTCGTCTTGCGATTCGCAAAACCCTTCACCATCCGGTTAATCGCGTCCTGCCCATAGGTCTTCACAATCCAGTCGATCGTCTGCCCGGCCTGGAAGTAACTCAACTGAATCTGCATCGGCTCTTTAGGCCGGATGAACCCGGTATCCAGGTCCGCAATCGGCAAAAACTTTTTATCGTTCAACGCCATCAGCGTCGTCGGGTCAATCGGGTCACCCCACTCGGGCGACGCCATCGTCTCCTCGTGCACACTAACACCCTCGGTAAACCAGCGCGGCGTCAAGAACTTGGTCGCCACCAATATATAGCTATGGCTCAATTCATGCCACAGCGTTGAGGCCCAGTGATACTCGCCCGGCTTGCGGGCTGACGGAGAATCCATCGCCACCACCGGTCCAAAGCTCACACCCGTCGCGCCCAGCCCCGGCATTCCCATCGTTCGCACGGCAAAGTCTTCATGATTGGGATACACCTCAACCTCCAGATTCGCCTCCAGGTGCATTTTGTATTTGGCTTCATACGACGCCCGCGCCTTACGAACTTCCTCTTCAAAATAAGGTGCCAAAATAGCCGCTTCTTTCTTATGCAGCCGTACTTCCCCGCCCTCAAACTTGTAACTGATGAAATCCTTATAACTGTCTAGTAATCGTAACGAGTTCACAACTTCATTCGAGTGGTAACCCCCGCCATAGGCAAACTCCAACTCGCGCCGCGCATCATCTGCTTTCCCGATACGCATCAGGTTCACGCCGAGTTGTTCGCGCGCCTCCCAAAGCTGCGGACTCAGCGCCACGGCCTTCTGATACAACGCAATTGCTTCCTCGTACCGGCGATTCAGCACAAAGTGATGCCCCGCCCAGTACCAGGCCTCGCCATAGCTTGGGTTAATCGCAAAAATCTTGTCAAAATACTCAGTCTGCTTGTTTTGCAATAAGTTGATCGTGCCCAGCGTCGCCATCGCATTCAGTGCCTTCGGGCTGATCGCCAGCGCCTTGTTGGCCTCCTCCACCGCCTTCTCAGGCTCCGTATTCTCCAGCGCCAACTGCGCCAGCAACTCTCGTGCCTCAAGCAGTGCAGGATCAGCTGCGGCCGCGGCCTTCGCCAATTCCGTAGCCTTCGGGTCAAAGCCCTTTGACAGCAACTTCGCCATCGCCAGCATTCCCTGCGGGTTCCCCACATCCAGCTTCATCGCCTGGGTAATCAGCTTCACCGCCTCGGGCTTGTTGAACCGCGCAAAGAACAGCTCCCCAAATCGGATCAACACCGACGGGTCCCCATCATGAACCTTCAATGCAAGCTCAAACTCCTGCATCGCCTCATCAAACTTGCCGGTTCCCCAAGCGCCCTCCGCCTTAAGCGCCGGGTCCTTCTCCCCCATCAGCGCGACAAAGCAATTCGTCGCTTCCATCACACTCCCCGCACGCTGCAACGCCCAGCAGCGAGGAGCCTTGGCATGATCGTAATTCCCAATCTTCTTCGCTTTTGGAGCAGGCGCGGGGGCTTGCGCCAGCAGCGCCCCCAGCGTCACCAGGCCAATGAGGCTGACCTTCATCACTTGTCCAACTCCGCCTGCGCCCGCGCCAGTTGCAGCAACAGATTCCTCAACTCCAGGCGATACTGATCCGCAGCCATCGCCGCCTTCCGCAATTTCAAGTTATCGATCTGCTGCTCAAGCGCCTCGCGCTGCTTCATCGCCGCCTGCTTCTCAGGCGTCTTGGCCGCATTCTGCATCGACCCAAACACCAGCACAGGCGTCCGCATGGCGTTAATCGCTTCGCCCTTGGTCGGGTCCGGCGTTCGAAAACCATTCGAACTAGCCGTGTCCGTAATCATCGGATGCTCTGTCGCCAAACGCTTGTTTGTCTCGTAGTATTTCGTCGTTTTCGATTCGGCATAGCGATACGCTTCAAGGGCCGTAATCACTTCGTTCTTGTCCGCGTCCGCCTGCGGGTCTCGCAACGCCTCCAGCCAATAGCGCGGGAAAACTGTCGATAACTTCTCTGTACCACTCTTGGTCGCCGTAATCACAGTGCGTCCCTCCTGCCGAAGATCGGCAAGGCTCCCCCCGCTCGCACTCGTCGTATTCACAACCAACTGCCGCTTTGCCGTGATCGGTAACATCCAGATAGCCAGCTCCTTGGCACTAAAGTCCGGCCCATGTAAGTTGAACTTATATTCGATGCCGTCAAAAGTCCCATGCCCGATCAGCGTAACCACCAGATTATCCTCATCCTTGGCTTCCTTCGCGATCTGTGCAAAAGTCTCCTTCAACTTCACCTTGGTCGCCGCCGACCCGCTCAGGCTAAACACCTTCGCCTGCGGCACCGCCTTGGTCAACTTGTCCAGTTCTTCGATATTCGTTTTGAACCGCGTCTCGTAGTCCTCCTGCCCGCCGAGCCCGCCAATGTTGACGTAAAACGTCGTTGCCGCGCATACGGGCATCGCCAAAACCAGTAACAAATTACGCAACATCCTACACTGCCCCCCATCGCCGCCGCAGCATCCACTCCGCCGCCTTCGCCCCAACCAACGCGATGAACAACGCCGGCATGTTCCAAAGATCCTTTGTCTCACGGGTCGTAATACCCGCCTCTGAGTAAGCAATGTCATCAGGCAGCGTCTTCGCCGTCTCGGGCGTATAGTAATTGCCACCCGTTTGCCGACTCAGCCCCTCAAGCAACTGCTTATTCTGCTCGGCATGAAAGTTCTCGGCCACCCCATCCTCACGCATAAACGTAAAAACATCGCGCCCCATCTCTTCTTTGCCGTTCTTAGCCAGCACTTCAACCACATAACTCCCGCGCTTCGGCGCGTCCCACTTAGCAGTAAAAATTCCTGCCTGATTCGAGTCCGGCGTCAAAGGCACCATCGCCGCCAAACCCGCTGGCCCCAGAATCCGGGCTTCCACCGTCGCCGCATTCATCGGGTTATACGCTTTATCGCGCACGTCAGCCCGAAATTCGATCTGCCCCTCATCCAGCAACACCTGCCGGGAAGGGTTCGCGCTCACCTGTGGCGGCGTCTCTGACACCAACCAGCGCAACAACTGCTGCCAAAACAACTCATGGCTCATGTCCTTCACATCCTGACTCATCTGCCAGCGCCAAGTCCCACTCGTCGCCAGCATCGCAGACCGCCCCCGCCCATATCGCTGCGTCACCAACAACGGAAAGCGACCCTTGCTCGTCGGCAGCGCTTCCATCAACACCGTCGCCCCCGGCTTCGCCACTCCAGTCTCTTGGTAATTCGCCATATACGGCATCTTTTTCCAGCGCTCCACATTCTTGTTGGCGTCCTCTTCGATGCGCACCATCAAGCTGTCGCGCCCCGCCTGCGTCAACTCCACCGTCGCCGGATCGCGATGAAATGTCCCCTTACGATCCGTCAACGTTACCGGCAACATCTCCGCGATCGTACTCGCCGCATAGCCGCCATCGCTCAGCGCGCCACGTCCCGCCAGGAACAAAACACCACCACCCCGCCGGTCAGCAAAGTTCTTGATCATCGCCTGCTGCTTGGGCGTAAACCAGCTCGCCTCAACGCCCCCAATGATCAACCCACTAAACTTGAACAACTCTTCTTCGGTATCGGGAAAGCCCTGCTCCAGTTCCTTCGGATTCTCAACACCCTGTCGATACACCTTGTTCTGCGTCGTCCGCAGCATCGTCGTCAACTGTATATTCCGGTCGCCATCCAGCGCGCGCCGCAGAAACTTGAAGTCCCACTTCGGCTCACCTTCGACATACAAAATCCGCGGCTTCAAACTCTCAACATTCACCAACCGCGTCTGCGAGTTGTTATTCTCGTTCTCTTCTCCGGCCAGTTTGATGATACTCGCCTTCAAGTTCCGTGCCCCCGCCAGCCCTACATTAAACAGCAACGTTTCCGATTGCGGTACGCCCTCATCCCCCAGCGTCACCTCGCGCGATGTAACAACCTTATCGTCCGCCATCAGCACCAGCTTCGCCTTCTGTCCCTGAAACCCATAGTGCTTGAATGTCACCGCTGCACCAATGCGACTGTCAGATAGCGCCCGTTGCGGCGTATCCAACTCAACTACCTCGACATCCTTCACCAGCCGCTCCGCGCCCAATCCCACAGCATGTATCGGAATCTTCCGACGCCGAATCTCCCCCAGCGCGTCAGCATCCATGCCGCCCGCGTTATCGCTGCCATCACTCAACAAAACCACGGCACCAATCGGCAAGCTCGCCGATTCTTCCATCATCTGCTTCATCGCCGCGCCCAGATGTGTCGTCGATTGCCCGCCAGTTACCGCATCGAGATTCTGCACCCGCTCCAGATTCGCCCCGGCACGGTAAATACGCACCTGAAAGCGATTCCTCAGCTTATCCAGCAACCCGTCATTCAACAGCGCTTTGGCCACCGCCACGCGCGATGCCCCATTCGCCGCAGCCCCGTCATGCTTCAGCATCATGCTGCGCGAATCATCCACCACCACCGCCACCACATTCTGCTGCGGCTTCAATGCAGTCACGCGCAACGCCGGTCGCCACAGCATCATCAACAAAACGCACAGCACTATCGCCTGCAAACCCGCGATCACGATCCAGCGGGCACCCTTCAAATTTGCGCCGTGACGCTGAAACACTACGTATCCGATGCCGACAACAATAGCTAGGCATGCCACGATGAGCAACCACACAGGCCACCCGGAAGCGAATAACAATTCGCCCTTGGAGAACAATCGCGCTGGGTAAAGAAACAACGATTCGAACATTAGTTAGTGCGTCATGTCGTACATCAGATAATTCAACGCGATGCGGTAAGCCATCGACGTGTACCGTTCAGGATATTGCGGCAAATCCGCATGCTCCCAAGCGTCCCCCAAATCCATGTTGTGACATATCGCTACTACAATCCGCCCCTTGTCATCACGAATGCCCCCCCACTTCTCTTTCACTCCATCCTGCTCATACGTTTTCCCCGTATAAAACATCACGATGCCAGGAATCTGAACTTTATCATCCAAATCGAATACGATGTGAAAAATCGGATCCTTGTCGTCAATATCGAACACCGGTCGATCCGGAAACACACGGCTCATCGACCGCATGAAAATCTCCCACTCGATCGTCCCGTGGAAGTCATCCACCATCAGGAATCCGCCTCGATTCAGATACTCACGCAGCTTGGCCGCCTGTGCATCACTGAGATCCCAGTGCCCCACCTCAACGGCATAGAGCCAGGGATAATCAAAAACTTTGTCGCCATCCAGATCGACAACCTCTTCAACGCTCCGCACATGCACTCGCGAAAGGCGCTTGAGGCCCTGCGCCAAATGTCGTTCTGCCTTAGGAGCATCGGTTGACCAACTCCCGCGCACACCCCAATATCCAGAACCCTGCCGATAGGAGTTGTAGCGAAGCCGCGCAAACTGCCATTCCGTCTTCTCAGTGGCGTCTGTCGGGTAAGGCTCCGGGGCATCGTCGTCGTCCAAAAACGATGGTCGATTTCGACCTCGCTGGAAGGCGAACGCAACTCCCCCCAGCAAGATCGCGATGCACAATGCACGGAAATATCGGTTCTTTACCATCGCCAGAATGAGCCTACTCTAACACGGACGAAGTTCAGCGAACTTCGTTACCCCACATTTGAAGATGCATCAAATTGCCAATAGATTCAAAGTCCAACAAAGCTCCTATCCGCGCCACACGGCGTGCCCCCAACAACGCCTCAATCTCAGGTAAATCCGTCCGCCGCAGCACCCCCGGCACAAAGTTTGCAAAGCTTTCTCGATACTCATCTGTATCCAGCAGCGATGCCCAACTCCGCATCCCGCCCGCCAAAACTACTATGTCAACCTGCTCGCTCAACGCCCCGGCGCACAGCACGGGCACAGCCATCCCCTCCGACCCTGCCAGCCAAACCTGCGGCCCGCCTCCCACATGCGACACCACCGCTGCAACCATCGCCAAGACGTCCGTCACCCGCTGCCCCAACATCGGCCTGCCCAATATCAGCGACGCCCAGGCATACGCCTCCTCCACCGCGTGCGGCGTCGTGTACTGCGGGTTCCCTCGGCCCACCTCCGGTCGCAAGTCCCCAACCCCGCGAACATCAAAGGCACAAACAGCCACGCCGCTCGCCGCCAGTCTGTGGCAAAGATCAGCCTCGCGCCAATGTCGCGTTCTGCCACCAGGCTCCAGGACAAACAACAATGGCCGCTCCGCAGCCCACTTCTTCGGCCGAAACAGATACGCCGGCAACCCCACTCCCGGCACACTCGCCACATCCAGCGTCTCGATGTCACAACCCTCCCCAGCGGCCCTTCCCCTAACCATCGGCGCGCTCAACCCCACCCGGTCCACCCGCAACAACTGACGCAACCCGTCAACATCAATCGCCTGTATCTTCGGCGCAGCAAAGCGAACCCGCGACGCCGCAACACCCACGCGCAAGTCTTCCTCACGCTCCAAACCAAACTCCGGCTCCTCCACAGCACCCGCCCGCCCCTGCAAATGCCGTTCAAGAAATGCATACAGCTCCAGTCGCGACCCTAGCGCCAATCCATGCGGCAATGCACTACTCCGCCATTGCAAATTCTCGCGCTTCCCCAGCCGTGCATACACTCGGCGCAGCTTCGCAAACTCCGCCTCGCCGCTCACCAAATACTGCGGCGAGTAAGTACCAAACCAATCCCTCTCGCTCACCATCACTAACAGCGGTTTGGGTGCCATCGGGTACAGAAGGTCCCAACGGTCTAACCCCAACGGGCCGGAATCAATCAAATTCTGCTCAGCATCATCGGTCGATCCCGGCGATTGAAACCCCGCACAGGCAAAGTTCTCAGTGTTGCCAGAGGCAACCACAGCGCACGCCAGACGATCATCAACCGCAGCCAAAAGCATGGTCAAGGTAGCCCCACCGCTCTGCCCCACAGTGGCAATCCGCTTGGCGTCAACCAGCGCATTCCCCGCCAATACATCCAGGCTCCGCACTGCATCCCAAACCTGCATCCGCGTCGCACTATCACCAACCAGTAACATCTGTCGTCCAGGCCGGGAATGTTCCTCATCTACATCGCTAGTATGATAGTAACTCCGCTCACCCTGCCCCATCGGATCAAAGGCAAGCACGACATAGCCGAGCTTCACCAGCCCCAGGCAGCATTTCTGATAAGACGCATAGGCCTTCCCATTCGCCGCATGTCCCATCTGGAACAACACACCAGGAAACGGCCCCGCCCCCCGCCCTGTCGGCACATACAAGTTGGCTGGCACAACAACCCCCGGCTGCGACTCATAACGCAGCTTCTCAATGCGATAACCAGTGCGTTCCAAAACCCCGACCGTCTGCAAATTCAGCGGACTCCGCACCGGTTCCCCGCCCGCTACCAGCCACAGCTTCTCGCGAACCCAAGCCTGCCGCGCAGAAATCGAAGTAGCGTCCACCAGCCGCGCCAACGCCGCTTCCCGTCTTCGATACGCCGCCCCCGCCAGCGCAGCAAGGTAATCCGGCAGGCAGCGCGAATAGGCGCGAACCTGGGCGGCAGAAAGCAACCTACTCTGCGCCATCAACCCCAACAAAGCTCTGCGTCTGGTCATAACTCGCATCTTATCGCTCCCCAGCCCTACTCCTGCTACCATCGCCCCAATGCGGTTCCTCCTCCTTCTTGTTGCGCTATCCAGAGCCCTCGTCCAATCGCCGCTAGGCAGCCGCGTTCTTTAGCCCCGGCCCCGCAGCCAGAACCTTCCAGGCTCACTCAGGCCGAAACGCATCTCGGCCAAACGACTCTCAACCGGCTTTCAACATCTCATTCCGTCCTCCCCATGCGCTCATCTCAATCGCTACCAACCCGCTACCAGCAACCAGTGCCAAAGCTAGAACAGTCATCGTCCTCATGCCGATCGCATACCGGCAATCCCAAGACCGGCAAGTTCCACACGAAATCGCTATCCTCGTCTCAAGCATGTCCCGCAGCATCCTTCTAGAGTTACCGGACGATCAAGCCGAAGCGCTCGACCGCATCGCGGCCGACATGATCCGGTCCCTCGCGAGGCTATGGCCGTACTAATCAATGAAGCGCTCCAGCACGAGCAATTCCGGCAGATCGAATCCCGCGACTCTCCCTGCGGACGCCAAGCCTGCATAGTCGGTTCCAGCCTGGCCGCCTGGGAGTTGATCATGATTGCCGAAGGCTACGACCTGCAATCAACCCTTGTCGCCGCCCATGTGGACTGGCCCCAGTCCCACATCGAAGGGGTGATCCGCTACTATCGCGCCCATCCTCAAGAAATTGATCCTGCCATTGCCGAAAACGATGCGATCACGCCCGCACAGATGAAACAGGCCCTGCCTGGTGCTACCTGGACTGCCTGATGGGCTGAGCGCGGCCTCCCGTTACTGCGAGCCGCACACGAACGAAACCTAACCTCAGTTCCCTTCGATCAGCACACAATCTGGCCAGTGCTGGTCTCGATGGCCGCCTGGGGAGAAGACCACACCGGGATCGTTTTCATCATCCGGAGAACCATGAACTCCAACGACTTTTCACTGATCTGCGCAGCATTAATCTCGCTATGGACGTGCTGGAGCACTACCCCCCGCAAACTTTGGTAGCGACCAACTCACCCGCAACCGTGCCAGCAATTCCAAAATTCCAAAATCCTCTTTGGCCTCCGCCAGCGGAGTGCGTTGCTCCTCAACATATTCCCAATCCAACTCAGATTGATTTCGAAGCGCAATCCCCTCTGCATCCCGCAAATCGAGCGGCCGCCCTGCGAACAACTTCATCACCAGCAAGTCCTCCGCAGAGCAGGTTCGAAGCCCGAGCCCGTGGCCAAAGGAGTAGACGCTGGCCCGCTCAACAGCGAGTCTTTCAAACGGCAAAGCCCCAAGTGAAATGTCTAGCGGAACTCCCTCGGCAGTAGCGAGCAAGACCACCCAATGCCGTAACGCGAAAGCCCCCGCATCGGCGATCCGTCCCCGGTATTCCGCCAGGAGCGCATCGACAAATTCCTGCTCGCGGCCAAATCCCGCCAGCAAGCTCAAATCGACATTGCGCGTCACCCGCGGCTCACCCCACCGCTGTACGGCAATTCCTCCGACGCAACAACTCTGCCAGCCATTCTGGTCGCAAAACTCCAGAATTTTCACCGCAGCGCTGAACAGATCGTTCAACGCTTCACCTTGGCAAACAACCGTTGCATCTCCACCATCCCCGAAGTCTCCCGCATCGGCATCGTCCTCACGGCGTGATTAAAAGCCAGTTCCAATTGAGCCAGTACCTGTAAGTTATCGGCGCTCCGGATCTCTTCGCGGCGAATGGCATCGAGTTCCGGCCCGACATCCTTCCAATGCTGCACCCATCGCGCGATCGCTTCCCGCTCATCAATCCTTCAATTCTCTCACCGCCCCCAAATAAATATGTCCCAACAGTTCGGATTCGCCGCTCTCCCTGTTACCTTGTTAGGCGTGGAGAAGGCCCGCGATTACTCGTGGGCCTTCTCCATTTTTATTTTGCCTTTGAAAGCGAAAGATTCCAAGGGACTTGCTGCCAACTCAGCCTGCAAAACGCCCTGACAAAGCAAAGCCAATCGCTAAATCGGCCCCACCCGGCCTGCGTTCTTTGACAATTTGCCGCTCACAAACCAAAGCCAATCGCGAAGCCGTCCACCGGGACAGTCATTAGTTGACTGTCCCTCGGGGTATGCGAAACCAGCCTCAACGCCCGCGAACAATTCAAACCCAATCGCCGAAACGGCCCGACCCGGCCCCCGCTCTTTGACAATCTGCCTGCTCACAAACCAAAGCCAATCGCGCAAAAGTAGGGACTGTCCCCTCTGGGACTGTCCCTATTGGGGTATGCGATTCCAACCAGTCCAAATTACCGCGAACAATTCAAACCCAATCACTCTCCAGGAAACTCAGGATCTTCGGCGCCGGTCATTGGCGCACCCCACAAATTCGTGTGAATCGGCGTGAATCTGTGGCTACTCTTGCCGCACACGCAAAAGAAAAACGGCTAGCCCCCAGGGCTAGCCGCTCTTCTCACAAACCAAACCCAATCAGCGAGTTTTTTAGCTACAGCCGCTCGTGCTCCCGCAATTCCCGCACTTGTAGCAGCTCCCGTTCCGGGTCATCATGCCGCCACACTCGGCACACGACGGCGCATCCCCGACATTCGGAGCAAACAGCTCCTTCTGTGGATTCTCCTCCGTCGGCCGTAGAGTTGTCGCCTCCCCGGCCTCCCCGAGTGCATACTCAGGTCCCAGGAACTTCGCGCCCATCCAGCGGAAGATATAGTCCATGATCGACTTCGCATACGGAATCTGCTGGTTCCCTGTCCAACCCGACGGCTCAAACCGCACATGGCTGAACTTATCGACATAGAACTTCAGCGGAACCCCGTACTGTAATCCATAACTGATCGCAGTCGCAAAGTTATCCATCAAACCCGAAATCGTCGAGCCTTCCTTCGCCATCGTGATAAAGATTTCACCCGGCATCCCGTCCTCAAACAGGCCAACAGTGATGTAACCCTCATGCCCGGCAATCGAGAACTTATGCGTCTTCGCGTCACGCTCCTCAGGCAGCTTACGCCTCTTGGCCTGATACACGATCTTCTCGACGATCTTGACTTCCTTCGTGTCGGCCTGACTTACGCCGCCCTTCTTCTCGCCCTTACCCGAACCACTCGACAACGGCTGGGCCATCTTCGAGTTATCACGATAAATTGCGACGGCCTTGATGCCCAGCTTCCAGCTCTGCAGGTAAGCATCGGCGATTTCTTCCACCGTCGACTCTTCCGGCATGTTCACCGTCTTCGAGATCGCGCCTGAGATAAACGGCTGCGCCGCCGCCATCATCTTCACATGGCCCATATGGTGGATAAATCGCTTGCCGTTCATCGGACGGAAGCTGCAATCAAACACTGCCAGATGCTCATCCTTGAAGCCCGGCGCGCCTTCAATCGTCCCCGTAGTGTCGATGTGCGTAACAATCTTCTCAACCTGCTCGGGCGAGTAACCCAGCTTGATCAACGCCTGCGGAACCGTCTGGTTCACAATCTTGAGCACGCCGCCGCCCACCAGCTTCTTGAACTTCACCAGACTCAAATCCGGTTCGATACCCGTCGTGTCGCAGTCCATCATGAAGCCGATCGTGCCGGTCGGCGCAATCACCGTCGTCTGCGCATTGCGGAATCCCGATCCGCGGCCTACTTCATAGGCGTTCGTCCAGCACTCCTGCGCCGCCGTCAACATGTCTGCCTGCACATGCGTCTTGCTGATCTTGGCCACACTGTCCCGATGCATCCGAATTACTTCGAGGAACGGCTCCTCATTCATCGCGTAACCGGGGCACGGACCCACAGCCTCGGCCGTCCGCGCGCTGGTCAGGTAAGCCTGTCCACACATGATCGCCGTAATCGCCCCCGCCATATCGCGACCAGGGTCGCTGTCATAAGGCATGCTCATCGCCATCAACAAGGTGCCCAGATTCGCATAACCCAAACCCAGGGGCCGGTAGTCATGCGAATTCTTTCCCACCTTCTCCGTCGGATAACTCGCGTTATCGACAATGATCTCCTGCGCCAGAATGCAGGTATCCACCGCATGACGGAAAGCTTCAACATCAAAGCGCCCATCTGGTCCCAGGAACTTCATCAGATTCAACGACGCCAGGTTACAAGCCGAGTCATCGAGGAACATGTATTCGCTGCAAGGATTCGACGCATTGATCCGCGCCGTGTTCTTCGACGTATGCCACTTATTGACAGTCGTATCGAACTGCATCCCAGGGTCGCCGCACTTCCACGTCGCTTCCGCAATCTGCCGCAGCAAATCCTTCGCCATATAACGCTTCAACGGCGCGCCACTCGCCCTGCTCTTGGTCCAATACTCGCCATTGCGCTCACTGGCGTCCATGAAGTCATCATCCGCTCGCACGCTGTTATTCGCGTTCTGGAAGAAGATACTCGTGTAAGCCTCGCCATCGATCGCCGCATCATAGCCGGCATCAATCAGCGTGTGCGCCTTCTTCTCTTCCTTCGCCTTGCACCAGATGAAGTCTTCAATGTCTGGATGATCCGTGTTCAGGATCACCATCTTCGCCGCCCGGCGCGTCTTGCCGCCGCTCTTGATCACACCAGCAAACGCATCGAAGCCGCGCATAAAACTCAACGGCCCCGAAGCGCGTCCGCCGCCCGATAGAATCGCATTTTCTTCTCGCAAGCTGCTCAAATTCGAGCCCGTTCCCGAACCCCACTTGAACAACATCCCCTCTGTCTTGGCGAGGTCCAAAATCGACTCCAGCGAATCCCCGGCAGAGTTAATGAAGCACGCCGAACATTGCGGCCTGTGCTCACCCTGCGCCAATTTCCTCATCTGCTGCGTCGGCTCATCCCACACCCAACCATAGCCGCGCTGCTCCTTCACGCCAACATTGAACCAGACCGGCGAATTGAAGCAAGCCTTCTGCGTCAACATCAGGTGCGCCAGTTCGCTCCGGAAGTTCTCAACATCCACTTCCGTCTTGAAATACCGGTCCGCCTTGCCCCAATCGGCAATCGTATCGACAACGCGATGCACCAACTGCTTCACACTGGTTTCGCGCTCCGGCGATCCCATTTTGCCGTGAAAATACTTGCTCGCCACAATGTTCGTGGCCGTCTGCGACCAGTCCGCTGGCACCTCAACGTCACGCTGCTCAAACACTACCGCACCCGTGGAACTTCCAATAGTCGCGGTGCGCGTTTCCCACAGCACCTCATCATACGGTGTCTTTCCGTTCTCGAGTTTCGTCGTGAAATAGCGCGGAAAGGCTACGCCAGTCCGCTCAGATCGGTCAAGCGATCGCTTGGCGTCAGGAATTTTTGCACCGAGTGCAACAGCAATTTGGCCCATTTTACAATACCTCGTTCAGTTCTACTTAAATCTACACTGCTCCAAGACTGGACGGTGGGCAAACGGGGGAGGTCTGCATTGTCCTGTAGCAGATGCGATAATGACACAACATCTTGTGCTACAGCAAGAAAAATATCTATATACAGTGCAACGACTTACAGACATGCCAAATCTCGTCCACAATCAGCCTTCAATTTTGCACCAGGTTTCCACAGCCTAAACCACACCAAACACTACCAGTTAAGGCTTTTGCCCTACCCCAGCCTCAAAAAGGGCTAGAGCCCTGTGACAAATTCTTTTTTTGCGTTAAACTCACTAGAATTCCATGCGACTCTTCCTATTAGCCCTTTCCACCCTCAATTTCGCCCTCGCCCAGGATCCTCCCACCGCCGCCACGCCGCCTGCCCCGGGAAGAGATCAAGCCCGTTCCATGATTGTCTCTAAATATGGCATCGTCGCCGCGCCGCAGTTCCTGGCCTCACAAGCCGGTGCCCGCATCCTCGAAGCCGGTGGCAATGCCATCGATGCCGCCATCGCCGCCAACGCCATGACGGGCCTCACCCAGCCCTACGTCAACGGCATGGGCGGCGACCTTTTCGCGATCTATTACGAAGCCAAAACCGGCAAGGTCTATGGTCTCAACGCCAGCGGCTGGACCCCCAAGGCCCTCACACCCGAATACCTCAAGTCCAAAGGCATCGACAAGATCGACCCCATCGGCGTCCACGCCATCACCGTCCCCGGTGCGGTCGCCGGTTGGGACGCCCTCCGTAAGCGCTTCGGCACCATGCCCTTCTCCAAGCTCCTCGCTCCGGCAATCTACTACGCCGAGAACGGCTTTGCCATGCCCGAGTGGGGTGCCAGGAGCTGGTATAACGCCAAGCTCGCCAAGCAGCCCGGCTGGGCCAATACCTACACGCCCAACGGCGTCCGTCCCGCCCTGGGCGACACCTTCAAGAACCCCGCCCTCGGCGAGAGCTTCCGCCAGATCGCCTCCGGCGGTCGCGATGCTTATTACAAAGGCAGCATGGCCGCCAACTCGGTCAAGTTCCTCCAGGCCCAGGGCGGCGCGCACACCCTCGAAGACTTTGCCGAATATGAACCCGAGTGGGTCGAGCCCATCTCGACAACCTATCGCGGCTGGAAAGTCTACGAGTTGCCCCCCAACGGTCAGGGCGTCGCCGCGCTCGCCATGCTTAACATCATGGAGACCTTTCCCATCGGCGACTACGGCCACAACTCCGCCGCCGCCCTCCACGTCATGATCGAGGCTAAGAAGCTCGCCTACGCCGACATGGCTCATTACGTTGGAGACCCCCGTTTCGGCGCCATCCCGGTCAACGCCATGCTCTCCAAAGACCTCGCCGCCAAGCGCGCCTCCCAGATCCAGATGGACAAGGCCACCTGCAAAGTTCTCCCCAGTGATCTCAGCCAAAGCCTCAACGCCCGCGGCAAAGAGACCATCTATATGTCCGTCGTCGACAAGGACGGCAACATCGTCTCCCTGATCCAGAGCAACTACGCTGGCTACGGCACTGGCATGGTCGCCCCCGGCGCTGGCTTCTCCTTCCATAACCGTGGTGCCGGCTTCGACCTCGCCACTGGCAAGCCCAATACTCTCGCCGGTCGCAAGCGCCCTCTACACACCATCATTCCCGCCTTCATGCAAAAGGACGACATCACGATCGGCTTCGGCATCATGGGCGGTTGGAATCAGTCCCAGGCCCACGCCCAATTCGTCGCCAACGTCGTCGATTACAAGATGAGCGTTCAGCTCGCCCTCGAGAGCGCCCGCTTCTCCAAGGCCACCTTTGAAGGCTGCGATGTCCAGATCGAAACCCGCGTCCCCGAGTCAGTCCGCATGGACCTTCAAAAGCGCGGCCACGTCGTCGGCTCGTTGCAGGGCTTCTCAAGCGCGATGGGCAATGGTGAGGCCGTCATGCACGACAAGAAACGCGGCGTCAATTTCGCTGGAGCCGACCCCCGTACAGACTCCGCCGCCGTCGCCCAACTGCCCGCGATCCCCTAGGGCTTATCAATGCTCAGGCGCTTGTTGGGATAGTCGATCCTCAGAACTGCATCGTCAAACGCATTCGCGCCCAGCACGCCATCGACACCCGAGCCCACCGCCGCTGTCAGGCGGTCAAAGAAGTCGCCAGTGGCAAAGCTGAAGTCGTTGAAGCGCCGACCCGCGACGTCAAAGTTCTGCACCTTGGTCATGTAGCCAGCCGACGAACCAGACGCCCCCATCACCGGCACCGGAATCCCGTGCGGCAACATCAAACGCAGCGCCAGTGCATGCGACAAGATCGAATTCGACGCCCCCGTATCCACCGCAAACCGATACGGCCCCTGCCCATTGATCCGGGCCTCCACAATGGCCAACGGCTTCTTCGGCCCCAAGACAAACGCGATCCCGCTTGCCAGCGGCGTCTTGGTCAACAGGATCTTCCTCGACCGATAGTCCAAGGTCAGCGTGTAGTCTTGCAGGAACGGATAACCAAGGTTGGCCACCAACGGCTGCTCGAGTGCCTGCGCAATCGGGATCAGCGCATCGGTCACACCGGCTTCCTTCACCGCCACGCTTTCACTGCCCAGCCGTAATGATTGGATGTGCGCCTTATAGATCACCGGCCCGCCATTCGGGCCCACAGCAAAGGTATTCGCAAAGCGGTCTGACTCGCGATACGCAATCCCCAGTTGCCTCGCCTGCGCCTCGCCAATCAGCAGCGGCGCAACACCCTGCCCGGTATCCAACACCGCCAGCATCGGCGGGCCGCCATTGATCAACACATCAATCAACACCAACGGCAGTTCGACGGAGGCGAAACGGAATGGAATTTCAATAGCCAAGAGTAATGCCAGCAGCAGCATCTCTGAGCTTACTTCCTTCGGGCCAGTTGCAACGCCTTCATTCGCTTGTGCAGATTGGTCCGCTCCAGGCCCAGCGCCTTGGCCGCTTGCGATACGTTCCAGCCCGTGTCCTCCAGCGCCTTCACCAACGCGTCACGCTCTGCCCCTTCCCTCGCCTCATGCAACGAATTCCGGCTCAGCCCCGAGATCTCAATCTCCACCGGCACACTCTTCTCAGTGATCTCGTCACCTGGCGTCAGGATCGCCATTCGCTCAACGATATTGCGTAACTCACGCGCATTACCCGGCCAGTGATAGCTCTCCAGCGCCGACATCGCGCCATCAGTAACGGTCTTGGCCTTGAACGCATTGCGTCGGCAAAACTCATCGAGAAAGTAGTCCACCATCGCCCGCACGTCGCTCACGCGCTCACGCAAGCTCGGCATCCGAATCGGCACCACCGCCAGCCGATAGTAGAGGTCCTCACGAAACTGGTTCTTCTGCGCCAGCACTGCCAGATCCTTGTTCGTCGCGCTCACCACGCGCACCTGCACTTTGATCGACTGCTCACCGCCCACGCGATGAAACTCGCCCTCCTGCAACACCCGCAACAGCTTGGCCTGGCTCGACTGCGCCAAGTCCCCCACCTCATCCAGAAACAGCGTGCCGCCATCGGCCAACTCAAACTTGCCCCGCCGCATCGAAGTCGCCCCCGTGAACGCGCCCTTCTCATGGCCAAACAGTTCGCTCTCGATCAACTCATTCGGGATCGCTGCGCAGTTCACCTTGATGAACGGACCATTGGCAAAGGGGCTCGATTGGTGGATGTGCGCCGCCAGCAATTCCTTGCCCGTGCCCGACTCTCCGATCAACAGCACCCGCGCATCCGCCCGCGCCGCCATCGTTGCCTGCTCTAGCACGCGCTGAAAGGCCGAGGAGTTCCCGATCATTCGCGGCCCCGTTCCCAGTTGCTCGCGCAGTTGCTTATTCTCCTCCTTCAGCGTCGTCCGCTCAAAGGCATGGCGAATCGCCAACAGCACCCGCTCGCGCGATAACGGCTTCTCGAGAAAATCGAAGGCCCCCGCCTTCACTGCATCCACGGCATCGGCAATCGTCGCGTGCCCCGAGATCATCAGCACCGGCGCCTCCGGCTGCTGTGTCATCACCTGCCGCAGCAGGTCGATGCCGTTGCCATCCGGCAGGCGCACGTCCAGCAGGTATAGATCCGCACGCGGCGCCTGTTGAAACGCGGCGACGGAATTGGCGGTCAACACCGCATAGCCTTCGCGCTCCAGAATCAGGCGAAGGGAGCGGCCAATGTTTTCTTCGTCGTCGACAATAAGGATTCGTTTTGCCATATCGTGATGCGGAACGCCGCTCCTCCCAAAGAACTATTCACTAACTCCAGATCGCCACCCATCAGCATCGCGCTCCGCTTGGCAATCGATAAACCCAATCCCATACCGCTGCGCTTGAACGAGATGGTCGGCTGAAACAGACTCTCCCTCGCCAACAGACTCAAGCCCGGCCCTGAGTCTTCAATCGTGATCTCAACCGCCCCGCCTCGCGCCGACGTCACTACCCGAATCACGCCGCCGCGCCCAACAGCATGGGCGGCATTTTCCAGCAGGTTCGTCAAGATGCCCTTCAGCAAATCGGCATCGGCGGTAGCAGCCTCGCCCTTGAGTTCTTTGCGATAAATCACTTCCGGATGAGCATTGCGCAGAAACTCAATCCGCTCCTCTACCAGGGCATCGATATCGAGCGCGACAAGCTCCAGCGGCGGCTCACTCGATAGCTCACCGAAAGCCCGCACCCGCCGCTCCAGGGTCTGCACTTCATCCGTCACAATCTGCGAGGCCTGCTCAAAGAAGGCCCGCTCATCGGGATGGCTGCGCGCCATCATCTCCTCCACTGTCAGCCGAATGGGGGTCAGCGAGTTCTTCACTTCATGCGCCATCTTGCGCGCCAGCATCTGCCACGACTCAAGCCGGGTGAAGTAAAGCAGCGTCTCGCGGTTGCGTTCAATCTGCTGGCTCATATCGTTGAAGCTGGTGATCGCCTCGGCCACCTCATCTCGCCCATGCACCTCAAGCGCATTGCGCTTGCCAGCGGCAAACTCCCGCAAGGCTCCAGTCAACTGGCGAATCGGCCGCGTAACCCGTGCCGTAAAGTACAACAACCCCAGCAACGCCACAAGCCAAATGCTTCCTCCCACCAGGCCAAGCGTCAGAAAAAAGCCTCGCTTCAGGTCGCGATCACGATGGGCGGCCACCACCTCACGGTTATGCACCAGGGTCGCTTGCAACTTACTCAGGCCAACCGGAGTACGCAGACTTTTCCCAGCACAGTCCAGAACCAGATCGTCCCCGTCCAACCGGAACTCCCCTTCACAACCAGCGCGCGCGATCAGCACCTGTTGGGCCGTCTGATAGAGCTTGCGCCCTGTTGATTCCAGTTGCGCGGCCGATTCTTCAAGCTCGGCGATCGGCGCCAATTCGAGCGACTGGTTCAGCAATCTTTGGGCGACGTAGAGACTCGCTCCCATCGGCACAAGAGTGGCCAATAGAAACAGCAGCAGGAGTTTGTCGCGCAGTCTTCGCATCGGATCTTTATGGCGAGGCCAATGACCCCAGCGTAAACGGTTGCGACTGCGCTGTGAAGCGGTTTGCTTCCGGGTCCGGTGGACGGGAGAAGATCTCCACCAGCACTCCCAGGTCTACGCTGCCTTGCGGTCGAAACGGATTCCGGATCTTGGCCCCGGCACTGCGGATCTCCAGGTGCAAGGTGAGCGGCCGCTGCCTGTCCACTGGCGGTGCCTTGATCTTCATCCGCCCCAGGCACCAGGTGGCCACAGCATCCGCCTTCAGTTTTGCCGTCGAATAAATCGGGGAACGAGGAGAGGACTGAGCCAGTTGTACGGCCGAGTAACTTTCCTCCCACAGGTCGTAGCTCAGGACAAAGCGTTCCAGCGACCGGGCAATCGTCTTCGGCCCATCCAGCAGTTGCAGATGAAAGTCAAAGGCAACGCTCTGCCCATTGCGCAAACGGTCGAGGGCCTTACCCTCAAGGAACTTGGAGTTAAGCGCAGTCGCGAGGATCTGGCCGTCCATTAGGCCAGGCACTAGCGACTGCGCCGCCACCGTGGGTAGCTGCACCATGAAGAGCGCGCATAAAAGCGCGCGGGTCAAAAATTCATCCCCACCAGAAAGATGGGTTCAATTGGACCGGATCTGATCGGACAAGCAATCATAGCTGTGATTCCACTGATGAGAATACCGACGCCGGCAGAGTGCCGCAAGACTCTTGGACGCCCCACATCCCAAACGGTTCCAGTGTCGTAGATCGCCCGGACAAAATGATAGCGGCCATCAGCAGAAAAGTGCAGCACACGGTCCGCGCCCAGCGGGGCCAACTCAAAGCGGTTGTAGCCGCGCAGCGTCCGCGAGTTGCCCAGGACAAAGCGATCGAGAACCGGCGCATACCCATCGACAGACCCGATGAGAGCGCTAAAGCTAAGGGTTGCATTCGACTTCTCCGAGTTGCCGCTGGCGAGGGCAAAACGCGCCTCGCCGCTATGGCGACGGTAGTCGAAATCGGAACCCAAAAAACTGGCGGCCGCGCGCAGGTTGTAGCCTGCTTCAAGCGTTTGTGTGCCAGTGAGACCAAGCTGCCACTGTTTTGAGTAGCGCAGAGTAGTAATAACAGCGTGCGCTGCTTGATCTCTCGCGGCCGGAACCTGCATTTCCAAATTGTTAAAACTTAGGCCCGCCCGAAGCACCAGCCCAGGGGCCAGGTCAATCAGCACGGTAGGTTCAAAGTTAGTGCGGGCCCGATACAGTTCCCCGCCTCCGGCATCTGCCGCCAGCGTCTTTGAATTCCATTGAGCACGATAGCTCTCGCCCACAAAGGCAAGGCGTACACGGCTGGAACCAAGCGGCGCAACCACCGCCCCACGCAGGCCAGAGTAGCGTTCCACGCGCTCGTCGTTATCGGTAATCAAACCAAAGCTCAGACTGGCGCGGCGCAAATTGACATCGGCACTGGCACCAAAACTGAAATTCTGCTGCGAATGATAGGCCAGCCGCGGGCTGTTGATGTCGAGGAACTTCTGACTACGCTCCAATGAAAAAATGATCTTCAGTTGATCCTGTACCAGCCCTTTGGCGACCTGGCGATTGACCTTGTAGCCGGGAAACTCGATCCTGATCCGGCGCTCGACTTCATCGAGAGTTTCGAGGCGGAAGGGGCGCCCGACCAGCCGGTCAAGTTCGCGTTGCAGGCCTTTGCTGATGGAGTAGCCACCATTTTCAACGACGATCACTTCGATGTTGTAGCGCGTGTTGACGTTGGTGTCTTGAAAAGCCACGGCCCTACTTAAGGGGGCCAGCAGGACCGTGGAAACCACAAGAGTGGCAAAGAGGCACTTCATCTCGGTTTGACTAGTGCAGCTTGATCGCCAAAGCCTAAGCTGTTGATTCCATGCACCGAACGCCACCTGTGCGTGTGCAGCGCACACCCACGTGTTGCCGCACAGTGACACCGGGTCGTAGCTTTACAACTCATTACAATATGAAGGCTCAGACGAAGGTGCAACTGAGCTTCAATAGTAGTGATGAGAACTTTTCTGACCGCGACAATCCTCTGCGGCGGCGTACTGCTTGCAGCCGACTTCTGGCAGACCAAGAAACCCAGTGAATGGACGGAAAAGGAGGCGAGGAAGTTGATCGAAGGCTCGCCCTGGGTGAAAGAAGCGACGCCGAAGATGACCGACGCAGGCATGAGCAGTCGAGGTGAAGGCGGTGGTGGTCGTGGGGGCGGAGGCCGTAGTGGCGCTGGTGGTGGTGGCATGGGCGCTGGCGGCGGAGGAATGGGAGCGGGCGGTGGTGGCGGTGGCGGTGACATGGGCGGCGGTGGCGGTCCCATGAGCGGCCCGGCTGGTGGTCAGATGCCGCAAGTGCGCGTGACCTTTGAGACCGCTATGCCGGTAGCGGAAGCCAAGGGGCGAATCGAAATTCAAGATGGTTTCAAAGGGGTCCGGGAGGAGTACGTCGTCATCTCCGTTAGCGGCATGAGGATGATGGGCGGGATGGGCAGTCGTGGTAGCGGCGCTCAGGGCAAGAGCAAGGGCGGGCCGCCAACTCCTGAATCGCGTAAAGAGCAGCAAGAAGAGATGCAGGCGAAACTCCTGCAGCTGACTACGCTCAAGGTAAGGGACGACAAAGTATTTCAGCCCGCCGAGGCGAAACTCCAGCAGACCGTCAACGGACAGGTGATGCTCTTCGCATTTCCCCGCAAAGAGCTGGACCTGAAGCCCGACGACAAGAGCATCACCTTCAAGACGACGATGGGTCCGGTGGAGATCAGCGTCAAGTTCAACCTGAAGGAAATGATGTACCAGGAAAAACTGGCGCTCTAACGCAAATTGAGAGTGCCGCCATCGACAGGCAGGGCCGTACCGGTGATAAAGCCAGCCTCATCGGAACTGAGGAACAATGCGGCATAGGCGATCTCACTAGGTTGAGCCATGCGTCCGATCGGTTGCGCCTTCGAGAGTTTCTCAAACATCTCAGCCTCCCGGCCAGGGTAATTCTTAGCGATGAAGCCATCGACAAAAGGCGTGTGCACCCGGCCCGGCAAAATAGCGTTGCAGCGGATCTTCTGGTCGAGAAAATCGCGCGCCACCGAGTAAGTCATCGAAAGCACCGCGCCCTTGCTGGTGCCGTAAGCAAAGCGGTCTGCGATGGCCATCACGGACAGACAACTGGCCAGGTTGACGATCGATCCACCGCCATCAGCGACCATAAAGCGCAGCGTCGAGCGCAGGCAATTGGCGGGGCCGAATACATTCACCCGCTGGACGCGTTCAAAGTCTTCGGGCGACGTCGAGAGCGCGTTGCCGACATGGGCGATGCCGGCGTTATTGATCAAGATATCGATGCGCCCGCGACGGGTGTGGATCTCAGTGATCACTTCATCCACCTGTTGATGGTTCGAGATGTCGCAGTAAGTCGCATGGGCATTATCCCCGAGTTGCGCGACAGCGGCCTGCATCTCATCGCGATTTAAGTCGAGAATCTCGACAATCGCGCCTTCGGCGACAAAGCGCTGAGCGATGGCCAGGCCGATGCCGGACGCGCCGCCGGTGATGATCGCAATCTTGTTCGTCAATTGAGGCATACCTTGCGATTGTACTGCGAGGGCGTCCGCTTTACTTTCCTGTATTATGTAAAGCGGTGGCTAAGGCAACACTTTTTTCCAAGAATCAGATCGTCGTGCCGCGCGAAGCTCGAGAGGCGTTGGGCGTGCAAGCTGGCAACCAATTACTCATCGTGGTGCGCGGCGATACGGTGATCATTCTTCCCCGCCCCAAGTCATTTACGAAGGCGTTGGGAGGGTTAGACAAAGCGGCGTTCCCGAAAGACTACGTCAAGCACGAGCGGGAGAGTTGGGACTGAGCCCAATCCGTTCTTTCCTTCGGCGGCATCGCCACATCGCCCTCGACACCAGCATTTTCATCTATCACGTCGAGGCAAACCATCAGTACGCCACGATTGTCGGCGACGTCTTCTCATGGCTTGCCCCGGATCTCGCGATCGCCGCCGCGGAGCTTCGCGCGGTGCACAGCCTCCGAACGCCGGACGCGCTACAGGCCGCAACGGCGGTCGCCAGCGGCGCAAAGGCTTTCCTAACCAACGATAAATCCTTGCTGCGACTCCCGCAAATCGAAGTCTGCAGCCTCGACGAAATGCGGGAGGCCTGACCGTACGTACGGTATTAACGGTATGATACGTACAAATGGCTAAACTGACTCTGAGCGTCGACGCGAGCGTGATTGACGACGCAAAACGCTACGCGCATGGACGGGGAAGCTCCCTATCCGCGATAGTTGAGACCTATCTAAAGAGCGTGTCCAGCGATACGGCGAAACGGCCTGTGAAGACCCCAGTGCTGCGGGCGCTAAAAGGGATTCTGAAGCGGGCCGAGCTTTCCGACTACCGCGCTCATCTTGAATCAAAATATCGATGATTCGCGTCCTGTTCGATACGAATATTCTGTTGGACGTCTTATTGGACCGTCAGCCGTTTGTCGGAGCAAGCCAAGAGCTATGGGCGGCGATTGAGGAGCGAAAAGCGGAAGCGTTCATATCCGCTCACGCCGTCACAACAATCCACTACTTCCTGGCAAAAGCGGTCGGCAATACACGGGCGAAGCGCAGCCTTGGCTCAATCTTATCGGTGTTTCAGGTGGCAGCGGTAGATGGGAGTGTTATCCAAAACGCGCTTCAGGCGGGGGATTCCGATTTCGAAGATGCGGTCTCGGCGGCAGCCGCACACAGTCAACATTGCGACTACATCGTGACGCGGGACCTGAAAGGGTTTCGCAAGTCGCCCGTCCCTGCGGTGACTCCCGGCGCGTTGTTGGCAATGATCAATGCCGCTGGGCTAGCGGATCTGTAAGCGATCAAGCGTAACGGGAATGCGAGTTCCTGGGCTTCCCAAATAGCAAAGGCCCCTCCAGAGGAGGGGCCAGAGGGGCCTTCGCGTTTTGGGGGAGAGCTGGTTAGCTTGTCGGCTACTACTCTACATCACCCATGCCGAGCGGTTCATCGTCGTCCAGCCCGCCAGCGAACAAGCTCTTGGCATCGTCGTCATAAGCTGACAACGAATCCATGATGTTCTCCGGCTCCTGGTCAACCGTATCGACGATATCCTCGCCCGCGATCTTCGCCCGACGATAATGTTCGAGACCCGTGCCAGCCGGAATCAACCGGCCCATGATCACGTTCTCCTTCAGACCGCGTAAGTAGTCCACCTTGCCGTTAATCGCGGCTTCAGTAAGTACTCGCGTTGTCTCCTGGAAGCTAGCCGCCGAAATAAAGCTGTCAGTCGAGAGGCTGGCCTTAGTAATACCCAACAGGATCGGGTTACCACGCGCCGGCCGCCCGCCGCTCTCAATGGCGCGGGTGTTCTCTTCCTTGAACTTGAAGCGGTCCACCGTTTCCTCAGGCAGGAACTCGGTGTCGCCAATCTCGTCGATCTTCACCCAGCGCAGCATCTGGCGCACGATCACTTCCAAGTGCTTGTCATTGATGTTTACACCCTGAAGCCGGTAGACTTCCTGGATCTCATTGACCATGTACTTCTGAAGTTCCGTTTCGCCCAACACCGCCAGGATGTCATGCGGATTGCGAGGGCCATCCATCAGCGGGTCGCCCGCTTTGATGCGCTCGCCTTCCTGGAAGTTGATGTGGACACCGCGCGGGATCGAGTAATCCTTGACAACGCCGTCGTCGCCAGTGATCGTGATCTTGCGATAACCCTTGAGCAGTTCACCGAAGTGAATGCTGCCGTTGATCTCGGCAATGATCGCCGGATCGTGAGGCTTGCGAGCCTCGAAGAGTTCGACGACACGCGGCAAACCGCCGGTGATGTCCTTCGTCTTCGTCGTTGCGCGAGGCAGCTTGGCGAGAACGTCGCCAGCGTGCACCTCTTCCCCTTCACGCACCAACATGTGGGCGTGTGTGGGCATGAGATACTTGCGCTCGTCGGCCTTGGAGCCGCCTGCCTGCTTGATGATGACGGCCGGAACCTTCTTGTCGTCGGTCGAATCGATGACAACAAACTGGCTCATGCCGGTGATCTCGTCCACTTGCTCAGCAAGCGTAATCTGATCGATCATGTCCTTGAAATGGACCTGGCCAGTAACTTCGGTCAGGATCGAGAACGAGTAGGGATCCCACTCGAGCACAACCTGATTTTGCTTGACCGGTGCGCCGTCTTCGATCAACACCTTGGCGCCGTAAACGACCGGATAGCGTTCTTTTTCGCGACCCTTGTCGTCAACGATCACGAGGATACCGCTGCGGTTCATCGAGATCGTCTGGCCGACCTTATCCTTGACGACAAGCATATTGTCGTAGCGGATAAAGCCGTCGGTCTTGGCGTCCTGCGTGGACTGTTCCGATTGCGATGAAGCCGTGCCGCCGACGTGGAAGGTACGCATGGTGAGCTGCGTGCCCGGTTCGCCGATCGACTGCGCCGAGATGATACCCACCGCTTCGCCACGCTCAACCATGCGCCCGGTGGCGAGGTTGCGGCCGTAGCAAAGCTGGCAGACGCCGCGCTTGGATTCGCAAGTCAGCACCGAGCGAATCTTGACGCGCTCAATACCGGCCCCTTGAATGGCGCTGGCCTTTTCTTCAGTAATTTCTTCGTTGGCGCGGACAATGATCTGGCCTTCAAAGTCGATCTCATCTTCCTGTGCCACGCGTCCAATAATACGGTCGCGCAACGGTTCGATGATTTCGCCGGCTTCGATGATCGGCTCGACGAAGATGCCTTCGCCAGTGCCGCAATCGAGTTCAGCGATGATGACGTCCTGAGCGACATCGCAGAGGCGGCGGGTCAGGTAACCTGAGTCTGCCGTCTTGAGCGCGGTGTCGGCCAGACCCTTACGGGCGCCGTGCGTCGAGATGAAGTACTGGAGTACGTTCAAGCCTTCGCGGAAGTTTGCCGTGATGGGCGTTTCGATGATCTCGCCATTTGTCTTGGCCATCAAACCACGCATACCGGACAGCTGGCGGATCTGTTGTTTAGAACCACGAGCGCCCGAGTCGGCCATGATGTAAATCGGGTTGAGGTAGCGGCCCGTGCGGTCGTCTTCTTCCATGAGTTTGAACATGGCGTCAGAGACCTGATCGTTGGCACGCTGCCAGATTTCGATCGTCTTGTTGTAGCGTTCACCGTTGGTGATGGCACCGTCGTTGTATTGCTGCTGGACTTCGATGACCATCTTCTCGGCATCGTGCACAAGCTTCGGCTTGTTGGACGGGACTACCATGTCGTCGATGCCGATCGAGACGCCACCGCGCGTTGCGTAGTTGAAGCCGAGGGCCTTCACTTCGTCAAGCATGACAACGGTCGCCTGAAGACCAAAGCGCAGGTAGCAATAATGCACCATCTGCGTGAGGCCCTTCTTCTTGAGCAAGCCGTTGATGTAGGCGACAGGCTCAGTGGAGACGCTCGAAATCGAGCGCTGCAACACGTCGTTGAAGATCACGCGACCCACCGTTGTATCCATGTACTGCTTCACGTATTCCACCGGTTCGGTGTGCATGACGTTCTGCGAGTCAAAGGCCTTGGTGAGGTCGATCACCTTGCCGGTGTAGCGCAGGCGGATGGGCGAAAGTGTTTCCACTTCTTCCATCTCAAGTGCGATCAACACGTCATCGACGCTGGCAAAGGTGCGGCCTTCGCCCTTGGTGCCGGGGCGCGCTTTGCTGAGGTAATAGAGACCCAACACCATGTCCTGCGTCGGCGTCGCGATGGGCGCGCCATGAGCAGGCGAGAGGATGTTGTTGGAAGCCAGCATCAAGGTCGAAGCCTCGATCTGCGCCTCAGGCGACAGCGGGATGTGTACGGCCATCTGGTCGCCGTCAAAATCGGCGTTGAAGGCGGTACAAACCAGCGGATGCAGCTTGAGAGCCTTGCCTTCTACCAGCACTGGCTCAAAGGCCTGGATGCCGAGACGATGAAGGGTGGGGGCGCGGTTGAGAAGAATCGGGTGATCCTTGATGACTTCCTCGAGGATGTCCCAAACCACTGGATCCTGCTGCTCAACCAATTCCTTGGCTTGCTTGATCGTCGTGCAATGACCACGCTGTTCGAGGCGATGGTAGATGAACGGCTTGAACAGTTCCAGCGCCATCTTCTTGGGAAGACCGCACTGGTTCAGCTTCAATTCCGGTCCAACTACGATGACCGAACGGCCAGAGTAGTCCACGCGCTTACCGAGAAGATTCTGGCGGAAGCGGCCCTGCTTGCCCTTGAGGGTGTCAGAGAGCGATTTGAGCGGACGGTTGTTGGCACCGCGCAGAACGCGCCCACGACGACCGTTATCGAACAATGCATCCACAGCCTCCTGCAACATGCGCTTTTCATTGCGCACAATTACATCGGGAGCATGGAGTTCGATCAGCTTCTTCAAGCGGTTGTTGCGGTTGATGACGCGACGATAGAGGTCGTTGAGATCGGATGTGGCAAAGCGACCGCCATCAAGGGGCACCAGCGGACGAAGGTCGGGCGGGATGACCGGCAGTACATCGAGAATCATCCACTCCGGCTTGTTGCCGGACTTGCGGAAGCTCTCCGTAACGCGCAGACGCTTGGCAAACTTCAGCTTCTTCTGCGCCGATTGCTCGGTCTTCATCTTCTCGCGAATCTCAACTGACAGAGTGTCGACGTCGATCTTCTTGAGAAGCTCCTTGATGCCTTCTGCGCCCATCATGGCGGTGAAGCCACCAGGGAACTCGACATCAAGTGCGCGCTTGCGCTCGTCACTTACCACTTCGCCCATATGGACTGCTGTGTGCGCTTCACCTGCGTCAACGATGACGTAGGCTTCAAAGTAGAGCACGCGCTCCAGCTCGCGCAGCGTGATGTCCAGCAGGTAACCAATGCGCGACGGCAGGCCCTTGAAGAACCAGACGTGCGAGCAGGGGCTGGCCAATTCGATATGGCCAAGGCGCTCGCGACGCACACGGGAGAGAGTTACCTCAACACCGCACTTGTCGCAAATGACGCCACGATGCTTCATGCGCTTGTACTTGCCGCAGAGACATTCCCAATCCGCCACCGGTCCGAAGATGCGGGCGCAAAAGAGGCCATCGCGTTCGGGCTTGAAGGTACGGTAGTTGATCGTCTCTGGTTTAGTAACTTCGCCGTGGGACCAGTTGATGATCTTCTCTGGAGAGGCCAGAGAGATGCGGATTGAATCGAAGTCCGCAATCAAATTCGCGCGATCGTAGGGGGATGAACGATACATATAATTTGTCTCCTTTCCTTGCAACTAGTCCGCCGCCAGGGCGGTATCCACGGGAGCTTCTTCGTCTGCCGTGGTCTTCTTCGACTTGATCAGTTCGACGTCAAGGCAGAGCGACTGCAGCTCGCGAATCAAGACGTTGAAGCTCTCCGGTACGCCCGGTTCGGCCGCAGCCTCACCCTTGACGATGGCTTCATAAATCTTGGCGCGACCATACACGTCGTCCGATTTTGCCGTCAACAGTTCTTGCAGGATGTAAGCCGCGCCGTATGCTTCGAGCGCCCAAACTTCCATCTCGCCGAAACGCTGGCCGCCGAACTGCGCCTTGCCACCCAGCGGCTGCTGAGTAATGAGCGAGTACGGTCCGATGCTTCGGGCGTGGATCTTGTCATCCACCAAATGGCTCAACTTGAGCATGTAGATGTAACCGACAGTTACAGGCTGTTCAAACACCATGCCCGTCATGCCGTCAACCAATTTGATCTTGCCTGAGGAAGGCAGACCAGCCTTGGCCAACTGATCCTTGATGTCTTTTTCGGTGGCACCGTCAAAGACAGGCGTTGCGAACTTGACGCCCAACGCACGCGCGGCCCAGCCGAGATGCGTTTCGAGAATCTGACCGACGTTCATGCGGCTCGGTACGCCGAGCGGATTGAGTACGATCTCAACCGGGGTGCCGTCAGGAAGATAAGGCATATCTTCTTCGGGCACGATGCGGGCAATGACACCCTTATTACCGTGGCGACCGGCCATCTTGTCACCAACGCTCAACTTGCGCTTCATCGCGATGTAGCACTTGACGAGCTTGATGACACCGGGCGGCAGTTCGTCGCCCTTCTTCAGCTTGGCCTTCTTCTCTTCGTTGATCTTTTCAAGAACGGCGATCTGACGCGAGGTCATATCTTCGATCTCGTCCAGCTTCTCGTTGAGCAGCGGGTCTTTCTTGTCCAGACGCATGCGCTTCAAATCGCGCGAACGCATTTTCTCCAGTAAGTCGCGGGTAACTTCCTGACCCTTGCCTACCAGCTTGCGGTTGGTCTTTTCATCATGCAGGTCGGCCTGCAGGATGCGTCCACCGAGCATGTTCATCAGGCGCTTGGATCGCTCATCGTTGAGGATGCGCTTTTCGTCGTTGAGATTGCGCTCCAGCCGTTGAACTTCTTCTTCCTGAATCAGCTTGGAGCGCTCATCGAGGTCTGCGCCCTTGCGCGAGAATACCTTTGCATCGACAACCACGCCTTCGATTCCAGGCGGGCAGTAAAGCGAGGCGTCTTTGACGTCGCCAGCCTTCTCGCCGAAGATCGCCCGGAGGAGCTTCTCTTCAGGAGTCAGCTGCGTTTCGCCCTTGGGCGTTACTTTACCGACAAGGATGTCGCCGGGCTTGACGGTCGCGCCCAGGCGGATGATGCCGCTCTCGTCGAGGTTGCGCAGGAACGATTCCGAGATGTTCGGAATGTCACGCGTGATCTCTTCTGGTCCCAGCTTCGTGTCGCGCGCTTCAATCTCGAATTCTTCGATGTGGATCGAGGTGTAGTAGTCCTCTTTCACCATCTTCTCGGAGATTACAATTGCGTCTTCGAAGTTGTAACCGCGCCAGGGCATGAAGGCCACCAGCACATTGCGGCCCAGCGCCAGTTCACCGGCATCCGTGCAAGGCCCGTCAGCAAGGACATCGCCCTTCTTGACGCGCTGCCCAATGTAGGCAATCGGCTTCTGGTTGATACAAGTGTTCTGATTGGAACGCTTGAACTTAGTAAGTGGGTAAATGTCAGCTCCGACTTCGCGCGACATCTGTCCCTCTGCCACGCCACCGCCGTCCACGCGGACGATGATGCGCTCAGAGTCGACCGAGTCGACGATGCCAGAACGCTTACAAATGACCACGGCCCCAGAGTCACGCGCCGTAACGCGTTCCATACCGGTGCCGACAACAGGAGAATCGGCACGCAACAGCGGTACCGCCTGTCGTTGCATGTTCGATCCCATCAGTGCGCGGTTGGCGTCGTCGTTCTCAAGGAACGGGATCAGCGATGCGGCCACACTGACAAGCTGCTTGGGCGAGACGTCCATGTACTGCACTTCATGCACAGTCTTCAGAACAAAGTTGCCGGCAGCGCGGGCATTCACCAGCTCGGCCGTAATCTTGCCCTTCTCATCGAGCGGGATGTTAGCCTGCGCGATGATGTACTTGTCTTCTTCCCATGCGCTCAGATAGTCGGAGTGCGATTCAAACTCGGCATGCTGCTTGTCTTTGCCCAGCGCCTTGTTTGCCTTATCCATCTCAGTGCGGCGAATCACATCATTCACCTTGTAAGACGTGTCGCCAGGGTTCTGCACCTTAACTTCATCGATAACATGGCCATCGACGACGCGCCGGTAAGGCGACTCGATAAAGCCGTAATCGTTGATGCGGGCAAAACAGGATAGCGACGAAATCAAACCGATGTTCGGGCCTTCCGGCGTTTCAATCGGGCAGATACGACCGTAGTGCGTAGGATGCACGTCGCGGACTTCAAAGCCAGCGCGCTCACGCGAGAGACCTCCCGGTCCAAGGGCCGACAGACGGCGCTTGTGGGTGATTTCTGACAGTGGGTTTGTCTGGTCCATGAACTGCGACAACTGCGAAGATCCGAAGAACTCGCGGATGGCAGCCATAACCGGCTTGGCGTTCACGAGATCGTGCGGCATGGCCGTCGACATCTCCTGATACACGCTCATCTTTTCCTTGATGGCGCGCTCCATGCGAACCAGACCGATGCGGAACTGATTCTCAAGCAACTCGCCCACCGCGCGAACGCGGCGGTTGCCCAAGTGATCGATGTCGTCAACCGCGCCAATGCTGCGGCGCAGCTTCAGCAGGTACTTGATCGTCGAGATGAAGTCGCCATGATCGAGGGTGCGGCGATCGAGCGGATTGGTGAAGTTCTGCTTGCCGTCCTTCTTCAGCTCTTCCTGCTTCTCAAGCCAGCCGGCGGGAATGTGCTTCTCGTCGTCGTGGATCTTGATGTTGAACTTCATGCGCCCGACGCGCGAGAAGTCATACTTGCGGGGGTCAAAGAACATGCCCTGAAACAACTGTGTGGCCGTGTCGAGGGTTGGCGGATCGCCTGGTCGCAGTTTGCGATAGATTTCCAGCAGGCTCTCAGCCTGGCTCTTCTTCTCATCCTTGCGGATGGTCTCGCTGATGACGACGCCCACTTCATCGCGCTCGGGGAAGAAGATTTCAAATCCTTCAATCACCGCTTCGTTGAACTTTGCGAAGTGCGTCTCCAGCAGCTTGTGATTCGCCTCGGCCAGAATTTCGCCCGTCTCCATGTCGATCACGTCAGCGGCAAAGTGCGCGCCTTCAAGATCGTTAGGAGCAACTTCCACTTCCGTGATCTTGTTCTCTTTAAGAGCCTTGAACAAGCTGGTGGTAATCTTCTTGCCCTGCGTCACAACCGTCTCGCCAGCCTTGTTCAGGATGGCAAAGCTCAGCTTCTGGCTTTTGAGTGAATCGGCGACGCCCAACATAATCTTGCCCTTTTTCAGCGAGATGCGCGAAAGGGTGTCGGTGTAGAAAGCCTTGATAATCTGCTCGTCGCTCTTAAAACCAAGCGCGCGCAGAAACACTGTGCCGTAGAACTTTCTCTTACGATCAATACGGACAAATAAGTAGTTCTTATTGTCATACTCGAACTCAACCCAGGAGCCGCGGTAAGGAATGATTTTTCCCAGGTGATAACCAGCAGCAGGAACGCGCTCAAAGAAGACGCCGGGAGAACGGTGCAACTGGCTGACAATGACGCGCTCGGTGCCGTTGATGGCAAAGGTGCCGTTGGGCGTCATCAGCGGGATTTCCCCGAAGAAGACTTCCTGCTCCTTGATGTCGCGCACCGTCTTGGCCTTCGGGTCCGGGTTCTCTGGATCCTTGTCGTAGACGGTCAGTCGAATCGTAACCTTAAGCGGTGCCGAGAAGGTCATGCCTCGCTCTTCGCACTCAGGGATGTCGTACTTCAACTGCAAGCCCACCGGGTCACCGCAACGGTTGCAGAAGGTGACGATGTTCTTGTTGAAAGTACCGCAAGCCTTGCACAGCACGTCGCCGGCATGGAAGGGGTCTGTCTGAATCGTCGAACCGCACTGGCGGCAGACGCTGCGCAAATGGTTCAAGCCCTTGAGGGCACTGCATTTGCATTCCCAGTTGCCAATGGCGTAGTCGACAAAGTCGAGTTGCGAAAGGCCACGGAAGTCCGTGATTGGGAAGACGCTCTTGAAAACACTCTGAAGACCGATCTCGTCGCGTTCATCGGGGAGCAAATTCATCTGCAGGAAGCGCTCGTACGAGAGCTTCTGCACTTCGATCAGGTTAGGGATCGGGATCGATGATTTGATTCGGGAGAAATCGACGCGGGTGATCGGCTGATTGGGGCGATACGCCGGTCGTGGAGTTGACTGTTGCATTCGTTCGAACCTCTGGTTGCGTGGGCAATCGTCTAGTAGACGAATCTATGTTTGAAGAAAAGACAAGTTACAGCAGGAACATCGGCCGGCCCCGGGGGCTAAAACCCCGAACCTCGGCGTCGATGTCAGGTTAGAGACACAGAATCTGGTAATACGGTATGAGAAAATCTGGAGCTGGAAACGGAAAATGGAGACAGCGCAGGTAGCGCCGTCTCTCGAAGCGGTTCAGAAGATTGAGTTTTGTTCAGGAAGCCTCGTTTGTCCTAGCCCTACAAGATATAGAATAGCAGGCTGTAATGGAATCGTCAAATGAGCCGATGGGGATTGCACCCATCATGATCCGTCATGATACAATGACTGCATGCCCCAGATTCGAGAGAAGTTCGCCACTCAAGTGAATTCCGAGATCCTGGCCGGGGTCCGCGCATTAGCCGAGGCCGAAGGCCGACAGTTGCAAGTCCTCATCGACGAAGCCCTGTCCGACCTGCTCGAAAAGCGCAAACAATCGCGCCCGCGTGATTTCGTCATGGCAGCTTACCGCGCCAGCCACGCTAAGTATAGCGGTCTGTACGAAAAACTCGCAAAATGAGCGACTTCCTGACAATGGCCGAAGTTTTGGCCATGCACGAGGACCAATTACTGCGTTACGGCGGTTCCGCGGGGCTGCGCGACCTTGGAATGCTGGAATCCGCGCTTTACCGTCCGCAAACAGGATACTATGCCGACTTGATCGAAGAGGCCGCAGCGCTTTGGGAAAGCCTCGCTCAGAATCATCCGTTTATCGACGGCAACAAGCGCACAGCCTTTGCGGCCACTTACACATTTCTGGCGATCAACGGCGCGCAACTTACAGCCAGCGCCGACGACACTTACACATTCATTTCCAGTCTGTACGAAACCGGAGAATTCCGTTTCGACAGGCTTGTTGCCTGGCTCAGACTCAACACCACAGAAGGGACTCCTCAATGAACACCGATCCGCAGTTTGACGCGAAGCTGGCAAAGGCCATCGAGATCATTCTCCGCTACCGCAACACGCTGATTCAATTGAATTAACGCAGGACTTCGGCGCATCAGCGCTTATGGAAGCATGCGCATGTTAATCTAACAGACTAAAGTTGGGCAGTTGTGGCAGAAGACGATCCCTCCACCTTAGTTACGAGACTGCTGTCCGATTGGAGCAACGGCGACAAACAAGCTCTGAACGAGCTGATGCCCGCCGTCTACTCGGAGCTGCACCGCATCGCGCGCCTGGTCTGGGGCACTCACGGCGGCAACCAAACACTACAGCCGACAGCCCTCATTCATGAGGCATACATGAAGCTGGCAAATGCAAACGAGTCTTCGTTTCAGAGCCGCGGGCACTTCTTTGCCGTTGCCTCAATGGCGATGCGTCAGATTCTGGTTACTCACGCGCAAAGTAATCTGACCGTTAAACGAGGTGGAGACAAGGCGCGGATTCCGCTGGATGACGCGGACCAATTCATGATCCAGGAGTCGTCGGTACTGGTGGAGTTGAATGAGGCGTTGAAGGCTTTGGAAGCGATTGATCCGCGAAAGAGTCGAGTGGTAGAGATGCGCTATTTCGGCGGGATGAGTATTGAAGAGACGGCCGAAGCGCTGAAAGTATCCGTGATCACGGTAAACCGCGATTGGCGGCTGGCCCGAATCTGGCTGCTTCGCGAAATGAACCGCACGGCGTCCTCATGAGCGACCCTCAGGCCCAATGGGCCGAAATCGAAGCCCTCTTTCACGAGCTAACCGAATTGCCAGCGGATGCCCGAATGGCGTTCCTCGACAATTCCAGCGTCTCGGACTTCGTACGGGCTGAAGTGGAATCTCTACTCGAAATCGAGGCACCCGCCGAGTTTCTCCGGACGCCGCCAATTCACGTTGCCGCCAACCTCCTGGAGCAACAGCCGGGCACCCTTTCCATTGGGCAACAACTGGGGAGTTACGTGGTGGACTCTCTCATCAGTCAGGGCGGGATGGGTGAGGTCTACCTGGCGCGCGACCCAGCCGGACAACCAGTCGTGCTGAAAGTGCTGCGTCGGCACCTGATCGGCAGCCCGCAGGCGGCGGAACGCTTTGAGATGGAAGCCCGTTCGGCTTCGGCGTTGCACCATCCGAATATCGTCCAGATTTTCGAATTTGGTGAGTCTCCCGTAGCGCTGTTCATCGCGATGGAATGGCTTGACGGACCCACCCTTCGCCAAGTCCTCGCCAAAGGTCTACCCACGGTGCGACAAGCGGTGGATTGGGGTTATCAAATTTGCCAGGCGCTCGCGGCGGCTCATAGCGCTGGAGTGCTGCACCGCGATGTCAAACCTGAGAATCTGATCGTTTGTCGCGATGGTTTGGTAAAGCTTCTGGATTTCGGCTTAGCGCGATTGAAAGGAAAGGTCAGGCCAGAAATCTACGCAACGGGCACTTCGGGCACCATTTCCGGGTCGTTGTCGGGGACCCTGCTCTACATGCCCCCGGAGATCCTTCTTGGCGAGACGGCGACCGAGGGTTCCGATGTGTTTTCGCTCGGCGCATTGATCTACGAACTCGCGACCGGGCGGCATCCATTCGCCGCCGACACGCCCCTGGGTGTCTACGAAGCCATTGAGTGCCGCGATGTACCCGCGCCAAGCAGCTTGCGGGCAAGCCTTCCGCCGGCCCTCGACGCCCTTGTCCTGCACATGCTCGAACGCGATCCCGCTTCCCGGCCCACTGCTGCAGAGATCGCCGAGGCGCTTAGAACAATTTTAGAGAGAACATGAGCTCGGTGCCGGTATGTCCGGCGCGGTCGCGCGCTGCCGCAAAGCCGGTAGAAAACGTCGACTTCGCGTAAGTAAAAAACACCAACCGGAAATCAATTTGTGCGCCCGCGTTTACATAGCCGCGCCGTTGATCGGCCTCGGGATTAGACGCCAGCGCGCTGCTAAACAGCGAAAGTCGCGCCCAGTTTACGTAGGCCATCGTCGATCCGACTTGCCGGAACCGCAA
>JBBRBI010000005.1:0-103005 GCA_038206015.1 Bryobacterales bacterium
GATCTGCTGGGTGACGAGTTGCTGTAGGAGGATGTGCTCGGTGGGGGTGACGGGCTGGAACTCATCGCTGAGATTGTGGATGAGGGCGGAGGTGAAGTTTGGGTCGGCGTTCAAGACCTGGAAGTGCTTGGGCGCGTAGAGGCCGTGCTTGAAGGAGTTGGAGGCGGCGCGGGCTTTGCCTTCGGGGGATTTGGGGCCGGTGGACCGCTGCGCGTTGGCGCGATTGGCGGCGATTTGGGCGGATGAGGCCATGACGAGTTACCTGCTTTGTTACATGTTGAATGCGGACTAACCGCGATAGACAAGGTAGCAGGGCGGTGGGCGGGGATTGGGGCGGGTTTGCGCTATTTTGCGCTTTTACTGAGGAAAGTTGGCAGAAGTATTTTAAAAAACGTGTGAACGCTGTCGGCGGTGTCAATAGTTTTGTGTAAGTGTGTTCTCTTGGGTTAGTGTTCTTTGTCTTGGATTTTCCGGATGAAGGCCATAGCCGGGAGGGCGGAGCGAAGCGCAGTCTCTGCCAAACATCGAGATGCACAGCTACGGAAATGGCCGACATGCCGGCGGATTATCTGACCGCAACGACATCCCATTTGGAACGTGGCAGCAACGCTACATTGATTGGTTCCGCGACCTCGGCTTCCTGCAAAAGCCCGGCGTTGAAGCGAAGGCGGCCAAGGACAGCGCAGCTTTTGTGATTCAGCCCTCGCGTCCAGCCAGTGGACCCGTCCGGGGCGGGGCTGCACCGGTTGCCCCGGCGAACCCGGCAACCGGTGCGGTTCCTATTCCTAAATGATGGGCGCAGAGCGTATCGTGATTGAATCTTCAGAGGCCGGAGACTTCTCGCCAAAGTCGCTTAAGAACAACCAGCACACGTAGTTCATCTGAACTAATCTACTGTAGTTACTGTAGAGCATTATAAATTCTCGAACGGTAGGATAAAATGGCCTCACAATCAGGCGGTCTGTTCAAATAGGTTGGCCGCTAGATCTCAATCAAGGGGTTTTAAAGTGAAAGTTTTTCAGCCAAGTAGCAACCACAGGAGAGTCTGTTCTTTCCAATCGTCAGTCGCTTTAATCTCTATGCTAGTTGCATCAGCGTGGGCGCAAAGTAGCACCAGTACAATTCTCGGAAGCGTTGTCGATGTGTCAGGTGCTGCGGTCACGGGTGCATCTGTCACTTTAATCAATGAGGGCACCGCCGATGAACGGGTCGTAAAGTCCGACAATAACGGCAGCTTCGTCGGAGCCAATCTGCAACCTGGCAATTACACTGCCAAGGTAGAAAGCGCCGGATTCCAAACCTATCGCAAGCAGGCCATTGCCCTGTCCGCCAGCGAACGGCTTTCGCTCGGTAGAATCCAGTTGACCATCGGTGCCGTGAACGAAACCATCAGCGTAACCGCTGAGGCGAGCGTTGTGCAGTCAGAGAGCTCGGAAAATTCCGCCGTTCTCACCACCCAACAGCTCGACAGCGTTACCCAGCGGGGAAGAAACGTCGTCGGCTTTCTCCGGTTGCTTCCCGGCGTGAGTACGTCCGGTGAATCGGAGGCCCTCCACGGCGGCGGAGGCATTGGTACAGGCCTCCCCAACGTCGGCGGTGTGCGCGGCGGCGCTCTCACCATCGGTGTGGACGGGCAGCAGGGTCAGGACAACGGCAGTTCCAACACCTACACCACGTCCGTCAGCCTGGACGCGATCGCCGAAGTAAAGGTTCTTCTGAACAACTACCAGGCCGAATACGGGCGCAATGGCGGCGCGGTGGTAAACGTCATCAGCAAGAGCGGAACGAGAGATTTCCACGGTTCTGCCTATTGGTACAAACGCCACGAAATGTTCAATGCTCAGAACTTCTTCAACAATGCTGCCATTCCAACGATCGCCAAATCCCGCTATCGCTATATCACCGAAGGCGTCACGGTGGGCGGCCCGGTCACGATCCCGAAACTCTTCAACACCTCGAGGCAGAAGCTGTTCTTCTTCCTAAGCCTCGAACGGAACCCGAGTCTTGAGCCCTCTTCGATCACGCGGTTGACCATGCCTACGGCGCTCGAACGTCAGGGCAATTTTTCGGAGTCCACGCTGAAGCCGAAAGATCCTGCCACTGGTGCAGCGTACCCGAATAACATTATTCCGGCGAACCAGATCAACAAGAACGGCCAGGCACTCATCAACTTGTTGACGCTGCCGAACAGCTTCGATCCGAATGGTTCTTACAACTACCTGTTTCAGGACACCAGAAACGTCTCCAGAGACCAGGAACTGTTCAGAATCGACTACAAGGCTTCCGAGAAGGATTCGATCTTCTTCCGCGGAACCTTCTTTAACACCATCAGCGAAGGCTACAACCTGACCAACTGGGATTTCATCAAGGTCAAGCAGACGTTTATCAACAAACATGCCTCGCTCGGCTACACCCGAGTCATCACGCCGTCCATCGTGAACGACCTCAACCTCGGCGTTCGTCGTCCGCAGGAAAGACTTCCGTTTCCGGACCTCGCCTCGGATCTCGCGAAAACCAGACGTCCTACTTCCGGATTCCTGGCCGGACAGCTTTACCCCTCGGCCAACCCGGACCAGATTGTTCCCCAGGCTTCTTTTGGCGGATTGCAGAACTCCCCCAACTTCGGAAGCTTTTTTGCGACACGGTTCCCCCAGCTTGAAGACGATATCAACTGGAACATTGCAAACAACCTGACCTGGATCAAGAGCAAGCACACCTTCAAATTTGGCATTTATGCCGAACGGGATCGCGTGACTACGGGCTTCGGATTTAACGTACCGTGGATGGGTAACTTCAACTTCGGCACGGGCGGCAACAACCCCGGCGACACCGGCAACCCTTACAGCAACGCAATTACCGGCGTCTTCCAGAATTACACTGAAGCCCAACGCCCCACCAAGCCGTCCGCTACGGCAGTCAACATCGACTGGTTCGTTCAGGACTCCTGGAAAATTACCAAGAAGCTGACCCTCGAAATCGGTTTACGCATTGCCTACTTCACTCCCTGGGAGCAGACCGACGGTCAGCAGTCCTCCTTTGCGCTCGGTCGTTACAAGCGCAGCGATGCCCCGCTCCAATACCGCCCCGCGCTGGTGAACGGCACTCGTGTTGCCGTGAATCCGCAGACGGGTGAAGTTCTGAATCAGGTCTTCGTCGAGAAGTTTGTGCCCAACACCGGCAACCCCGGTAACGGCTTTGTCACCACCCGTGATGGAAACTACCCGTCGGGATTCTATGAAAAGTCGGGTGAGCTTCTCCAACCGCGTTTTGGGTTTGCGTACGACGTGTTCGGAAGCGGCAAGACCGCTATTCGCGGAGGCTTCTCCAAAACCAACCAGTTGGTCCGTTATGAACCGCAATCCGCTGGTGCGCCTATCTCTTTCAGCCCGAGCATCTTCAACGGCAACCTTGCAACCTTCCTCGGCGCTGGTGGCATTCTGGCTCCTGGCAACGCCACAGGTCATGATCGCTTCTTGAAAGCGCCCGACTATTACAACATCTCATTGGGCGTTCAACAGAACATCGGCTTCTCCACTGTGATGGATGTGAAATACGTGACAGCGCTCGGAAGAAACCTGGCCACGTCTCGCGACATCAACAGAGTGCCTTATGGGTCTCGTTTCCTTCCGCAGAACCAGGATCCAAGCAAGACTTACAATCCGGCCAACCCGGCAGCCAGCGTCCTTCCCGATAGCTTCTTTCGGCCCTACCCCGGCTACAACTCAATCAACTATCGCGAATCGAGCGGCAGCTCGAACTACCACGCCCTGCAGGTGACGGCGAACCGCCGTTACTCGCACGGGCTCCAGTATGGCGTCGCTTACACATTCGCCAAGGTAATGGACTACGCAAATCTTCCGACCTACCGCTCCTTCCGCGAGTGGAGCTATGGAAAGGCCGATTTCGACCAGACCCACGTCTTTGTAGCCAACTATAGCTACGATCTTCCGAAGGTCAGCAAGCTCATGCCGGGCCGCATTACCAGCTTGGTTCTGGATCGCTGGCAGATCTCCGGTATCACGACACTGGCGAGTGGTACACCGCAACAAGTATCTCAGTCTACGACCACCGGTATCGATTTTACGGGCGGTGGCGACGGACAGCGCATCACGGTAACAGCCGATCCTAGACTGCCGCATGGCGACCACACAGTTGACCATATGTTCAACACGTCGGTCTTCAGGATGTCGGGATTCAACGATGCGGGCAATGCGGCACGCGATATCTATCGCGGGCCGGGCCTGATCGTCTCCGATATGACACTTTTCAAGAACATTCCGATTCGTGAAAAGAGCGCGCTTCAGCTTCGCTGGGAAGTTTACAACATGTTCAACCACACCAACTTTTCGGGTGTTGACAACACGGCGCGCTTCAATCCGGCGAACGGAGCCCAGACGAATGCCACAATCGGAAGGGCTACGTCCGCACGTAACCCCCGTTTGATGCAAGTCTCAGTACGCTTCAGCTTCTAAGCTGAGGTACTCCTGGCACTTGTATTTGCCTATGAACCTAACAGCCGGTTGATGCGAAAAGCGTCAACCGGCTGTTCTTTTGGTCTGGGACCTATCGCGCAGCGTCTACTGCCACTCAGCGCGGGATCGGCTGGGAATTGGATCGCACGATGGACTTTGAATGTGCGCCCAGCGGTTGGGGAAGGAGCGTTTCGGCCATATTAATTGGGTTTGGGTCAGATTGTCACGGAGGGGGATTTGGGACGATGAATAGCATGAGGGCAGTTTGGATTGCTGACGGGAAAGTGGATGTGGTCGAGATGCGGCGGCCTCGGCCGAAGCAGGGGCATGCGCTGTTGCGGCTGCGGCTGGCGGGGATCTGCAACACCGATCTTGAATTGCTGCGCGGCTACTATGGCTTCGCCGGTGTGCCGGGACATGAGTTTGTCGCCGACGTGGTCGGGGCCGAAGATGCGCGGCTCGTGGGTAAGCGGGTTGTCGGCGAGATCAATCTGGCTTGCGGGACTTGTGAGTTTTGCGCCGAAGGGATGGGGCGGCATTGCTCGCGGCGGAGCGTGCTGGGGATCGTGAAGCACCCAGGAGCGTTTGCAGAGTATTTGACTTTGCCTGAAGAGAATCTACGGGTAGTGCCCAATTCGATTGAGGACGAGGAAGCGGTCTTCACGGAGCCCGTGGCGGCGGCTTGCGAGATTTTGGAACAGGTGCGGTTTGCCAAAGGCGCGGCGGTGGCTGTGCTGGGAGACGGGAAGCTGGGATTGCTCATCGCGCAGGTTTTGCAGGTTTCGGGCTTGCAGGTGTCGCTGTATGGGAGAACTGCTGCGAAGCTGGCGGTGGCGGCTCCGCTAGGGGTTCTCACGACGCTGATCTCAAGGGATAACCCTAGACCGCCAAGAGGGGAATACCAGTACGTTGTGGACGCAACAGGGTCGGCAGGGGGGTTTGCGGCGGCGGTGGAGATGGTGCGACCGAGGGGGACAATCGTGATGAAGTCGACGATTGCGGAGCGGGTGGCGGTGGATTTTGCGCCGCTGATCGTAAATGAAATCACGCTGGTGGGGTCGCGGTGCGGCCGCTTCGATGTGGCACTTAAGCTATTGAAACGTAGAGAGTTGCGACTGACGCCAATGATCTCTGGGCGCGTGGCGCTTCGAGAAGCTGCGGCTGGGTTTGCCTTGGCGGGAGAGCCGGGAGTGCTGAAAGTTTTGTTGGCGCCGGGGGACTAAGGTGTTCGCCCCAGTACAGGTACTAAGGTTTTAGTTTAAAGGCAATGCCTAAAGTACTAATACAGTTTAGACCGATTGTTCTATTGGAACCTTAGCAGCTAATCCTTACGATTAGACCTAAGCCGAACTTATATGAATTTCAGCGGTTATGAACTCCAAATCTTCGTCAGCGTCCTGATTGTTCTTGGCTGCGCCTTTGTAGCGCTGCTGGTGGACTATCTGAAGGGCAGTAACGAAAAGCTTCGCGAGAGCCATGTCGACCTATTGGCGCGCCAGGACAGTGTCGTCAATCGCGCAAGCGCAGACACTTCGCTTCTGTTGAAGGCGCTGGGCGAGCAGACGTCAGCATTGCGGTTGATGATCAATCGCCCGATTCACGTGACGAGCGTGATGGCGCCGGCGGTGAGTGCGCCTGTTTCTTTGGCGAATTTCCCGGTTACTAGCATTCCGATGCCGCGACGCGAGCCCGTGGAGGAACCCGCACCAGAGCTTGAAAAGGTGAAGGTTGCGTTGATACCGGAGACGCGGGTGGTGAATCCGGAGCCAGCGCCGTTGCCGGTTGCCGAGCCTGTTATTGCCGAGCCGGTTGTTGCCGAGAGGATTGCTGTGCCCGTCGCGAGGGTTGAAGCGCCTATTGGGGTGAAATCCCCGGCCGAGGAAGTACTTCCGCCGAACGTAATTCGCATCCGGCTGATGCCAGAAGTGGTCCGCCAGGAAACAATCGTTGAAGAGCCGAATGTAGTTGAAGAAGCGATTGTTGCCGAAGCTCCTGCTGTTGAACTGGAAGAGATTTCTGCAATTCAATGGGAAGGCTCAATCGATCCTGAACTAGTGCCCGAGGCTGTTGAGGAGCCCGTTGAAGAGTTGATTGAAGCGGTCGTAGCAGAACCGGAAGCAGAGCCAGTTCAAGCAGAGCCTGCCGGGCCAGATTTTGAGCGCTTCCTTGATGACCTGGTCACGGAATTTGAAGGACATCCAGACATTTTCGAGGACATCCCTGCGCCGGAGGTGCCGACGTCGGTGCCGCTGGGTGAGCCGGAGCCGGTGCATTCGCATTTTGCGGCGCCAATGATTCCGATCTCAGGTGGGCAGCCTGACGCCGAGTTGTACATGGATGAGGCCGTCAGCTCGAATGTTGAGGAACTGACGCCCAATCTCGATGTACCGCTAGGGACGCACGCACCGGAAGTGCTGCTTGCATTGCTGGAGCGCAAAGAACTGTTGACTGGCCTGGTGGTTTCCGTCGGCATTAACGAGTATGGGCAGATCCATGAAAATCTTGGCCGCGCCGCAGCGGAGGAATTACTTCGCAGCGTGGACAGCCTCATGGGATCGCTGGCGGGAAGTGACGGATTCTGCACGCGCAAGAAGGTAGACGAGTTTGTCCTCATCTTTCCGAAGACTTCTGGCGCAGGCGCACAACGCCGGTTGAGCGAATTATCGGAGCGCCTTTGGGATTTCCAATTGCGCAATCTAGGCACCTTCTCGGTGGTGTTTTCCTGGGGTGCATCGGCGGCACAACGAGAGCAACTGAGCGAGACGATGGGGTCTGCCAATGAACGCATGATGGAGACGCAATCGAGCCGCAAGTCTGTCTCGATGGACGGCAGCCGACGTCGCAGAGCTACTGCTTAGGCGAAGCGTTAGGGCTTCAGCTCTGACTCGACGGCTTCCAGTTCGCGGGCCGCATCCACATACTTCCCCTGACCCATGAGTTCGCGATAGCGACGCAAGCGGGAGCGCACTTTTTCGAGACGCTGGTCTCGCGCGGGGAGCAGGGCTGAGGGCGGCGGATTCGGCTGGGCTGGGCTTGTGGGGTTGGTAACCGCAATGGCAGCAATCGCCGCTGGTTGGCCCCCGCCCAATTGTGACAGGGCTTCGGCATAGGTATTGCCGTAACCAATCAAATTCCCGAGGCCTACAGCCACCTTTTTGAGCTCCGGCATGGGCGCATTGGTTGCCTGGATGTAGATCGGCTCGACATAGAGGAATTGGTCATTCATGGGGAGCACAATCATTTGCCCTTTGATGACTTTGCTGCCTTGTTGGTTCCAAAGCGAGAGGTCTTTGGAAATGGTTTGGTCCTGATTGATGCGGGCACCAATTTGCATCGGCCCATAGATGAGCTCCTGCTTGGAGAGGCGTAGGACTTCCACTTCGCCGAGGCGAGCCCCATCACAACGGGCAGCCATCAGGCCGATCATATTTTGCTTATTGCGCGGCGTAAAGGTAGTGAGGAGAACGAACTCTGGTTTTGTCTCACCCGGCAGCGTGGCCATGAGGTAGGTGGGTTTGGCTTCGCCTGGTTTGCCATCCATGCCATCGGAGGTCAGAGCAAGATCCCAGGGATCTTCCCGGTTGTAGAAGGCTTCTGGATCCTTCATGTGGTAGGTGCGATACATCTCGGCCTGGACGCGGAAGAGGGTTTCAGGATAGCGGGCATGGGAGCGGAGGTCGGCAGGCATGGTGTCTGGTGCCTCAAACAGTTTGGGAAAAATCTTACGATACGCAGAGAGGACTGGATCGGCGTCGTCCCAGGCGTAGAGATGGATAGCGCCGTCATAGGCGTCGACGGTTGCCTTGACGCTATTGCGAATGTAGTTTATGCGGCCAAAGGCAGTGGAGATCGAGCGTGAGTAAGGATGACGGGAGTGGGTTGTGTAGCCATCGATCATCCAGACAAGTCGGCCGTCTTTGGCGACGACCAGATAGGGATCGGTATCCCAGACGATGAATTCGGCTAGCGTGTCGACACGCTTGGCGACATTGCGCCGGATGAGCATGCGCGAATCTGCGGTGAGGTAGTTGGTGAGTAGAATATTCCAGTCGCCTTCGGCAACCGATGCGGCGAGGCGCATGAGGAGCCCGTCGATGGGGATGCCACCTTTACCCTCGTACTTGCTGTGGACGTTTTCGGTACCAGCAGGGTAGTTGAACTCGGGCTGGGCGGTGCGCACGAAGACCGGTTCGTGGACGGCTTCACCGTAATACAGCTCTGGCCGGGTGACCTTGGGGGCGCTGGGCTTTGTGACGAGAGGCGCGTCCTTGATCAGCAATTCCGGCAAGCCATCGGCCGTGATTTTGTTGGCCTCAGCCATGACCATCCCATAGCCGTGCGTGTAGATGAAGTGTGGATTGATCCATCGGCTGCGGGCGTCGGGAAGCTGGTGGACGTCGAGCTCTCGTGGACTCAAGAGGACCTGGCGGAGTTCGCCATCGGGACCGGGATAGCGATCTACATCGGTGCCTGGGAAGGCGTAATACGGCCGGAGCCCCTGAATTTGGGTGATGGTGTCGTGGAAGGCCTGCCAATCCCAGAGGCGGACATTTTCGAGCAGGGCTTGGTGCTTGGCGGGCTCAAAGGTGCCGCTGATGCGAGCAGGAAAATCGCGTTCCTTGAGTTGGGCACCCAAGCCGTAGGCGGAGCGCGTAGCTTCGATGTGCTTGGCGATGAAAGGCTTTTGAAGGGAGATTTCATTGGGCCGGACGCTGATCGCATTGACGGCGCGGGGAATGAGAGCCGTGGCGAAATAGACCACCACAACGAGACCGACGGCCAGAACGAGACGGCGCGCGATCACGAGCGCAGCCCCAAGGACGCAGGCAGCGGCAAGGGCCCAGATCAGAGGGAGGACTACGCCGACGTCGACGTAATCGGCGCCGACAAGGAAGCCGTGGTCTTCGAAAAGGACATCGTAGCGGCTGAGATAGGCGCGAACGGCCAGAAGGAGAAAGAAGAGGGCTGCGGCAAGCCGGAGCGAAGGACCACGGAAAGCGTCGCCGAGATCGAGGCCACTCAGGTCTACACCCCCTTCGGTCTGCATCCGGTAAAAACGGTCGCGCAGGATCTCAAAACGACTGGTGACCCAATAGATAACAAAGCCTACAACAAGGAGGCCCTGAACATAGCGAAGCAGCATCTCGAAGAAGGGGAGCTCAAAGAAATAGAAGCCGATGGGCTGCGCAAAGACAGGGTCGCGAACGGCATTGGGGGCGGAGGCGGTGGCACCGTAGAAGCGTGCGACGGTCCAGTTGTCGATGAAAGTCGCACCTAGAAACATGGAAAGCAGCAGCGCGGCCAGCAATTTCAACCAGTGGAAGCGGTAGCGTGTACTTGCCCGCATATAGAGCAGCCAAATGATCGGAAAGCACAGCAGGCCTGCCGCCAGGCTGGGTAACCAGCCGTAGAGAAGCATCTGTCCCCAAGTGTCGACGTGGCCAACTTCGCGCCACCAGGCGTAGTCGATCCAGGCGCTGGCGATGGAGCGGGCACTGGCCAACAGAATGAGCGCGAGAATGACCCAGCCGCCCAAACCAAGGCGGCGGAAGGAGGGGGAGGGGCGGTCGAGATCGATAACATCAGTTCTGGGCATGCTAATCCCAACATTGACACACTCGGGCCACTAAACTTGGGGTGTATGTTGAAAACGCGAATTGTCAGGGTGGGCCTGTTGGCTTTGGGTCTGCTTATGTTGTTGGGTGGAGCGTTGTATCTACTAGCAGATCCGCAGAAATTGAAGACGCCGGTGGAAGCGGCACTCAGCGAGGCCTCGCAACGAAGGGTGAGTCTGGAGACGCTCAGCTTTCAGGTATTTCCGCCGGGCTTTCGCGCCACGGGATTGGTGGTGAGTGACGACCCGGCCTTCTCAAACGCACCGTTCCTGCGCGCGAATGTAGTTGATATCCGGCCCAAATTGCTGCCGCTGTTGTCTGGCGTCATAGAAATCGTGAGTGTGAGGCTTACAGAGCCACAGGTGGAATTGATCGCGAATGGCACAGGACACTGGAACTATGCGTCGGTTGGCGGGCGCAAGCGCGGATCGGCTAGTTTCACCCTGGGCGAGTTGCGGGTAGATCGGGCACGGGTTGGAGTGAAGCAGCCGAATCGCGAACGTCAGGAATATTCGCGGCTGTCTGCCGAGCTTCGTGATTATTCAGACGCGAAGCCGTTCTTTGTTCGAGTGGAAGCGGTGATGCCCAGTGGTGAGCCGGTTTCGGCCAGTGGAAAGATCGCGATGATTGGGGGCAAGACAACTTTTACGGAGACGGGCTTTGCGCTTGGCGGGGTGCGAGGGAAGATAGCTGGAGAAATCAACGCGGGATCGCTGAAGCTGAAGGTTGAGATTCCAAAGTCTCCGATTGCCGACATGGCGCGGCTGTATTTGCCTAAAGATATGACTGTCAAGGGTGAGATTGCGGCAAGCATTGCCGTTACGGGCACGACGGATCTGCCAGTGATGCAGGGGCGGGCTGACGTGAGCGGATTTGAGGTGTCGGGCGGGGCCATCAAGCAAACAGTGAAGACTGCAAAACTGGGGATCGACTTTACACCCGAGCGCATTAGCCTGGAGCCGACGACTGTAAGTAGTGGATCTACTCAATTACAGGCATTCGGAGTGATTACTAAATATTCTAGCGATCCACGACTCGAAGCTACATTGATCGCACTCGATGCGCAGTTATCGGAGTTAGTCGCCGTGGCGCGGGTCTATGGTATTTCGGCGGCAGATGGAATCATTGCCACGGGGAGGGTGAAGCTGCAATTACGAGCCCATGGAAGCATTGGGGCGAAGGGCGGGCTGGAGTTCTCAGGCAATGGGGCATTGCGCGATGCGCAAATTGAACTCAGATCGCTAACAAAGCCGCTAACGGTGCGCTCAACTGATTTTCGATTTGAGGCCAATACGGTTGCATTCACGAACGTCGATGCATCCATAGGATCGACGAGCGCGCATGGAGAAGTTCGGGTGGCGAATTTCGCGCGTCCAGCGATCAGCTTTTCGCTCGACGCAGACAAGCTAGTGCTGAGCGAGCTTCGAGATTTAATTCGAGAAACGGGCGCGAGGGCCTCGGCACCCACTCCGGGGATTACTGCACAGGGCTCGCTCAAGATCGGCACATTGGACTTAGTTGAGCTTAGGCTGACACAGGTCTCAACACAGGTTGACTATCACGATGGAAGAGCTCGACTCAGCCCACTTGTGGCTGCGATTTACGGTGGCCAGCACAATGGCTCAATGGATATCGACATGCGATCAAATCCACCGCTTTACACTTTGAATAGCAAGCTGGAGCGGATTGAGTCCTCGCAATTATTGGGCGCGACGACGGCGTTGAAAGGGGTTATCAGCGGCCCGATGTCGGGGGTTTTGAAATTGACTTTTGCACCAGGGGAAGCCGCGCAAATCGCGCGTAGTTTGAATGGGACAATCGCGCTGAAGGTTGATCAGGGGAGGATCTCAACATTCAATCTCACAAATGAGCTCGCGGTGGTGGCGAAGTTCCTTGGCTTCAATTCGGCGGGGGAGAAGTTTACGCAGTTTTTGGGGATCAGTGGGGATTTGACGATTGTGAATGGCACGGCAAGTACGCAGAATTTGAAGCTGGATCTAGCGAACCTGACGGCCGGATTGACGGGGTCGATGAACCTGGCGGACCAGACGCTCGATATGAAGCTATTGAGCATACTGGACCGAAAGTTCAGCGAGATGGTTGGTGGGTCACAGATAGGAGGGTGGATGACCGCAGCGATGGCGAATGGGGCGGGCAATCTGATGATACCGGCGAGCATCAAGGGGACCTTCGCGAAGCCGATCATTGCCCCGGATCCGGGGGCGATTGCAAAGATGAAGCTGCAATCGTTCAACCCCAAGGACCCGAAGCAAATGATGGATGAAGTGAATTCGATACTGGACTTGTTCAAGAAAAAGCCAGCACCGCAGCCTTAGCGATCTTCGTGTACGCGGATCGTGGCGGGCATGGCTGTGCGGGTCTTCATGGTGCTCTCTTCGACTTTATAACCAGCGGGCGGCTCAAAGAGGCTGGCGGGAGGTGCGCCGATATGGACATTGGAGAGCCGGGTGGTGGTCTCGCCCATGCGGGGGTCTGTGTGCTTGACCAGGACAGAGGCCTTGAGTTCGTCGCTGTACCAGGTTTCTGTGACGACTTCGATGGGTCGCTCATTGCCCAGTTCACCGGCGGGGATGGTCATGGTGAGGCGAGTGCCTTTTGCGGCGAGGCCCTCGACGTTGCGAATACCAAGATCCTCCTTCTTGAGATTCTGTTGCGAGCGTGCGGAAGGTCTCAGGATTTGGGTATGAACGGCTTCGGCTTCGATCTTGTGCGCGACAGCATCTGACCCGGCAGCGGCAGGAACCGTGCGCTCGATTATGATGTCTTCCATGATGCCCATTTGTTTGGCGCCTGAGACTCTCATCGCACCAATGGCGGCTCCGGAGGTGGATTTGAAGGCAATCTTGGATTTCGGGTCGAGCGTATAGTTGAGCTTGGCGACGGGGTCATAGATGAAGATGCTGACCAGGGGAGAATCGGTTTTGCCTACGGGGCCAAGGCCTTCGATGCTGCTCTCGCGGCGAGTGCGGCCTTCGGAATCGCGAGCGAAGCTGCTCTTGTTGATGCGAGTGATCCGATTGCCGTCGCCAAGGGTTTGGACCGTCTCAGTAATGGTGTCGCCGGAATAAGGGGCACCTTTGACTGTTGTCTCTGTTGATCTGGCAAAGTTCATATACGAGACTGCACCGCTGGAAGCAGCAGCAGGCGAGTTTGAGTTGAAGATGATTACGTTGTCCTGTGCAAGGGCCAGGACAGCGGTGAAGGCAAGGGAATAGAGGGTTTTCATAGGTTTCTCCTGTTAGCGGGTATTTGCAACGCGGATGGCTCGGGCCATGCCGTCGTCGCCGAGTAAAACTTGTGCTGTGATCTCGAAGTCTTCGCCAGTGCTAATCGGGATGACGCCGAGGGAACTGAGGCGATCCCGACTAACGCTGATGCTCAGCAGTTGCATTATGCCGGGGTTTGGAAGCATGTCGGTCTCGGCCAGGGGGACAAAGTTGCTCCAGATGACGGGGCTTGCCGTGATAGCGGTTGGACGTGTGTGTGGCAGCATAGCTTTGGGTGGAAGGCTTGCCGCTACGCTAGGAAGTTCAACCGACAGGATCGCCGCAGGTGGGACTGGTTGCGGGCGGGGCGATTCGGCCCTTGGAAAGACCGCATAAGCCGCGAAGCAAGCGGCGGCCGCCATCATCATCCACGCCACGGTGAGTCGCTGCCTGCGACGCTGAGCTGCTTTGTGCAGGAGCGCATTGAAATCGAACGCCGGAACGGGGGCGAAGCTTTCGCGATATTCGTGCAGCAAGTCGTCGACGTTCATAAACTGTTTCCTTCGAATTGCATGAGACGTAATTTCAATTGGCGCTTTGCGCGGTTGAGACGTGAGCGGATTGTGCCAATGGGCATGCCAAGGGCTGCGGCTGCGTCTTCGTAACTGCATTCTTCAATTTCACAGAGCAGGACGACCTCTCGATAGTGCTCTGGTAGAAGAAGGATGGCTTCCCGGACGGCAGCGATGCGCTGTGCGCGTTCCAGGTGCAACAGCAGTTCCTCGTCGACTGGACTATCGTCCTCGATCGGCTCCTCGCGCTCGGCACGGCGGGCAGAGCGCAGGCGGTTGCGCACCATTCCGTAGAGAAGGGCGGTGGCGCTGCCCCGGGCTGGATCGACACAGCCGGGATTGCGGAGCAGATCGAGGAAGGCCTCCTGCACAGCCTCGGCCGCGCGGGTCTCCGAACCTGAAAATGCAAGGCCAAAGCGAAAGAGGCGTGGCTGCAGGTTGGAGTAAAGCTCGCGAATATCGAGCACCGGTTCAACCTGGATGGATTCTGCGGCGACCACTGTCAGTAATGGACGTGGAGCGGTCATTAAGTTCCCGAAAAAATACTAAGAGCGCAGCAAAGTCATCGATTCTGCAAAGAGCCTATCCGCGACTTCTTCACTCTTGCTCTCCACTGCAACGCGCAGGAGCGGCTCGGTATTTGAAGACCGAAGGTGGATCCAGCCGTCGGGGAAGCTGAGTTTCAGTCCGTCGGTGCGCTCCAATTGCGCACCAGGGTGAGCCTTCTCCATGGCCAACATGAGGCCGCCCAGTTTGCCATGGGCAAACTGAACTTTGCCACCACGGCGATGGTAGCGAGGCAGGGCGAAGGAAAGTTCTGCTAAGGTCTGGCCGGAGCTTGCCATGCGATCAAGCAGCAGCGCCATCGCGGTGTAACTATCACGGCAGAGGTGAGTAGCTGCAAAAATGACGCCACCACTGGAGCCCTCTCCGCCGATGACCGCGTTAACGGCGCGCATTCGCTCCACGACATTTGCCTCGCCAACCGCAGTGCGATAGACGCGGCCACCGAAGCGGGCTGTGACTTCGTCGATCACGCTGGAAGTTGTCAGGTTGACGACGACATCGCCACTCTTGCGGGCGAGGGCGGCCTCGACGGCGAGAGCGAGCATGTCGTCGTTATCCAGCATCTCTCCCTGGCCATCGCAGGCGGCCAAGCGGTCACCGTCGGGATCCTGGCCGAAGCCGACATCGCAGGCATGGATCTTGACGAGATCGCGGAGTTCGCCGAGGGTCTCAGGCTTGGGCTCGGCCTCTCGCGGGAAGGCCTTGGTGGGATCAACATGGATGGCGTGTAGCTCGCAACCCAGGATCTCGCGCAAAAACCAGACGCTCATACGTGAGCCTGCTCCGTTGACGCCATCGAGGGCAACGCGAAAGCGGCGAGCGCGAATTCGATCTACGTCTACATGCTGGACAACACGATCTATGTGACGCCGCCAAGGTGTATCTTCGTCGACACTAAGCGCGAGGATATTCTCGTTTCCGGCCTCGGCAAATTCGCTCTGGTGAAAGAGGTCAAGCAGTTCCGTTCGCTCGTACTGGTTGAAGAAGAGGCCATCTCCGTTGAAGAGCTTGAGGGCATTCCATTCGGCGGGGTTGTGAGATGCAGTGATGCCGATGCCGCCAACGGCACCGGTTTCGGCAACATAAATCTGAATCGTCGGAGTGGTCTGAACGCCAACGCGCACAACTTCGCAGCCTGCGGCGAGCAGGCCGCAGACGACAGCGTGCTCAATCATCGGGCCGGTAAATCTCGTATCGCGCCCCACGATGACGCGACCGTTTCCGACATAAGTGCCGAAGGCCTGGGCGAAGTCGGCTGCCAGCAGCGGGGTCAGGAACTCTCCGACAACACCGCGGACGCCCGAGACTCCAACCTTCAGCTTGTGCTCACGCATAGTTGCGCACCGTATTCAGTAATTTGGCCATGAGAGCATCGACGCTTCCATCGCGAAGTTCTGCGATTACACGGACGATTGGCTCTGTATTCGAGACGCGGACATGGAACCAGCCGTTTGGCAGTTCCACCCGTAAGCCGTCGCGAGTGTCGCGAGATTCATCGGCCCAATCCTCCTCGATCCTCGCCATCAATTCGGGGATACGCTTGGCGTCCAACTGCACCTCGGCCTTGCACATATCGTAGGAAGGCATCGCGGAGAGGATCTGTTTCAGCGTTCGACCTTCGCTGCAAATTCGACTGGCGAGGGCGAGGAGACTGGCGATACCGTCGTAGACGAAGCGGAACTCGGGGAGCATTACGGCGCCTGTACCTTCGCCGGCGATGGCGATCCGCTCTGGTGGGTACATGGCGAGAGCGTCCATCGCGTGTTGGCGTCCAACTGGTACGCGAATCACAGTGGAATCGTATTTCGCGGCGATGTCCTCCAGCACGGACGTGGTTGAGAGGTTTGTAATCAACAGGCGACCGGGCTGGCGGCGCAATTGATATTCAGCTAACAGAGGCAGAATCATTTCTTCGCTGACGACTTCGCCATCGCCGCAACAAACGGCGATGCGATCACTATCCATATCGAAGAGGACGCCCAGGTCCGCTCCGATTGCTTGCACTACAGGGGCCAATTGCAGCCCGACGGTGCGGGCGTTGGTGTTGGGCGTATGGGCGAAGGCCTTGGGTTCGAGCGACGCGTTGATCATCACTATGTCGAGTGAATGCCGAAGTTTTAGACGACTGAGGATCAGGCTGGAGAGGCCGGAGGAACAGTCGGCGACGATTCTCAGCCCGCGCATCGCGCCGATATCGAAAACACGCTCGAGGTCTTCGATGTAGGAATCAATCGCGTCGTCGTTGTAATGTAAGTGCCCGATTGCAGTCCAGTCTTTGAACTCGAACTTACGCAAGTGATAAATGTCTAAGAGTTCAGAGGCTTCGCCGCTGGAGAGGTAGGTTCCGTTGGGGCCGAGAAACTTCAGGGCGTTCCAATCGGCATTGTTGTGCGAAGCGCCGATCGAGATGCCGCCGGCGGCGCTATTGCGTTGAATGGCGTGTTGCACGACGGGAGTAGAGGCGAGGCCGAGGTCGATGACATCGCGACCACTGGCCAGAAGCGATGCGATGAGCCCTTCGCGCAGCATGACGCCTGAGGCTCGTGGATCGCGTCCCATCATCACGGGACCGGGGTGATCAAGAAACACACTGAAGGCGGCGGCAAACTCCAGCGCATGCCTCGCCTTGAGGCCAGAGCCAACGATGCCGCGGACGCCGGCGGTGCTGATGCGCAGAGAGTTGGCCATCTGAAGCCTATTTTACAAACTGAATCTTCGCGAACTTCTCGGGAGTGTGATTGCTGGCGCGTTCGGTTTGGACCCAGGCGACAGCCTTGCGATTTGGCGGGGGCCCCTGGAATCGATAGAAATTCCCCCGCATCATCGTGCCAACCTTGACTGGCTTTTCAGTGATGCTCGAGAGTGGAATCTGGAACTCGCCGTACCAGACTTTTGCCTTCGCATCCAGGCGAGCCTTGACTTTCATGCCACTATCCCACTTCCACCCATCGGGCAGGAACAGCTTAGAGTCAATGTCGAGATCTACCCATTCGCCCTGTGGGCTGACCTGATATTCACGGTAACGATTGATCTTGTCGAAGTCTGCACCAATGAAGATCTCAGCGGCGTCATGCTCCCAGAGTTTGTTGGTCTCAGCGTTGGTGACAGGATTGGGAATGAGGTAGAGCTCTTCAAAGGGGCAAGTCATGAGGACGTAGAGATTGCCTGCGGTCCAGCGCGCCCGGATCTCTGTGCGGTGGCCCGGCGTCTCGACCCCCATGTTGTTTTTCGTTGCAAGGACGGGAGCGACGTCTTTCCAAAACTTCGTCTTGGGGTCGGCACTGAGTACCGGATCCTTCTTGGCAAACTTTACCTGGAGAAGGTCTTCGGCTAGGAGCGGGGCGATGAGCAGGGCAGCGATCACAATTAGGTGCATCAACTCCCAATATAATTGAAGGCAATGCTACTACGCCTGCTTCTTATATTCGCGCCTGCGCTTCTGGTTGCCCAATTGAAGGTGCCAGATTGGGTCAGCGTCGAGTCCAACATCTCTTACGCACCACACAAAGATACGGTGCTGGACGTCTATCGGAGTAAGCGGGCGACCGGTGCGGCCAAACAAGCAGGGGTGCTTGTGATTCATGGTGGTGGGTGGGTGGACGGCACCAAGGAGTCGATTTTCGAAATCTTGTGCCTGCCGTATTTGGAGAAGGGGCTGGTTGTGGTGAACGTCGAATATCGCCAGGCGGCTGCGGCTCTGGCACCGGCCGCTGTTCTGGATGCACTCACGGCAGCGGAGTGGTTTCGTACGAACGCCGCAAAATATGGGGTGGACAAAAATAAGATTATCGTGACTGGCGGTTCGGCTGGGGGCCATCTTGCGCTGATGGTGGCTATGACGCCGAAGCAGGCGAAATTGGGTCCGGTTGGCAAAGTGGCAGCTGTCGTTAACTTTTACGGGATCACAGACGTGCAGGATCAACTTGAGGGCCAGAACATGCGGAAATATGCCGTAGCGTGGCTGCCGCCAACTCTGCCAGACAGGCAAGAACTGGCGCGCCGGGTGTCGCCGATTACGTGGGTTCGCAAGGACCTTCCGCCCGTCATAACCATTCATGGAGACGCCGACACGGTCGTACCTTACGAGCATGGCGTGGACATAACGAAGGCATTGCGTGCCGCCGGAAACACAGCAGAACTCATTGCAGTGCCGCATGGTGGGCATGGCAACTTTGGCCCAGAGAAACTGGCCGAACTTTATCGCCTGATTTTCAATTTTCTCGAGAAACGGAAAATCCTCTAAATGACACGCCGCACTGTTACAGCATTGCCCTTATTGACCAGCGCCTTTGCTGCTGCCCCTGACATCAAGCTTGGGGTTGATCTGTTTAGCGTCCGAAGCCAGGGATGGACAGCAATCGAGAATTTGGATTACGCAGCGAAGATTGGTGCCAGGGTCGTCCATTTTTCTGAAATTCGTTTTCTCGGATCGCTTGAAGATGAACACGTCAAGAAGGTTGCCGAACATGCCAAGCGGCTTGGAATCGAGCTTGAAATCGGCATGCGTTCCATTTGTCCGACCTCGACTCTTTTCGACCCCAAACAGGGCAGCGCCGAAGACCAACTTCGCCGAGTAATTCGCGCAGCACATCTGGCCGACTCGCGACTGGTTCGCTGCTTCCTTGGATCATCGCTGGACCGCCAGGGACCACTGCCGCTGAGTGCGCATATCGAGAATACAGCCAAGACGCTGCGGGCCGTTAGAAGCTATGCGCAAGATCAGAACATTCGCGTCGCGGTGGAAAATCATTCCGGCGATATGCAGGGTAGAGAATTAAAGAGCCTCATTGAGCTTGCGGGCAAAGATTTTGTAGGCGCAGTGATCGATAGCGGCAATCCAGTCTGGGCACTTGAGGATCCACATCTCACGTTGGAGACGCTGGCCCCTTACATCCTGACTAGCCACGTGCGCGATTCCTATCTATGGAAAACGCCGGAGGGTATCGCGGTGCAGTGGACGCCAATGGGTCAAGGAAATGTAGACATCGCGGGCTGGGTGAATCGGTACCGGCAACTGTGCCCAGGCAAGGCGCTGTCGATGGAAATCATCGTCACCGGGGCGCGAAAGTTTCAAATTTTCGAGGCGAAGTTCTGGGATGCATACCGCGACACTCCAGCTTGGGAATTTGCGCGCTTTCTGACCATGGCCGAGAAGGGCTCGGCGCGACCGGATCCACCGAAACTCGACAAGGATGCGGCGCTTGCAAAAGAGCGCCATGACCTGGAGATCAGTATGGAGTTTACGCGAAAGTTGCTGGTATGAAGATTTTCTCCCTTGCCCTGTTTGTAGTGTCCCTCCAGGGAGCAATCGTCCCTGAGGTACGAGCGCACCTGGATCAGAAGGATTTTGCTGGGGCAGCAAAGCTGATTGAAACGGAGCGGGGCGGCGGGGCGTGGACGCCAGAGCTATTGCTCGCTCATTCCTGGATGGGGCGGGGTGCCCTTGCCGCAAAGCAATTCGATCAAGCCCTTGAGTATTCTGAGGCAACGCGCAAGCTGGTCATGGCTGCCTTAAAGACTCGGAAGTTGGACGCGGAAGCAACATTGCCCATCGCATTTGGGGCCTCAATTGAGGTCAAGGGGCAAGCGCTCGCAGCGAAGGGGCAATTGGGTGAGGCGCTGGCGTTTTTGGAGCATGAGGTTAAGACCTATCGCATGACTTCGATGCGAGCGCGCATTCAAAAGAACATCAACGTGCTGTCGCTGGTGGGTAAGCCGGCTCCGGCGTTAGAAACGAATGTTTATGTCGGCGCGCAAGCGCCCGCGACGCTGGCGAGTCTCAAGGGGAAGCCAGTGCTGCTGCTCTTTTGGGCACATTGGTGCGCCGACTGCAAGGCGGAGGCCGGGATCGTGGCTGAGCTTGCGTCTAAGTATTCATCCAGAGGGCTGGTGGTGGTGGGACCGACGCAGCACTATGGCTATGTTGCTGGGGGAGAGGACGCTGCACCCGCTGTTGAAACCGCCTACATCGGGAAGGTCTACCAGCAGTATTATTCATCGATACCCGGAATGGCCGTTCCACTGAGTGAAGAGAATTTCCGGATGTATGGTGCGTCTACAACTCCGACGATTGTGCTGATCGATAGGGCAGGGATCGTTCGTCTGTACAACCCAGGCAGTATGACAAAGGCGCAGTTGACAGCGAAGATCGAAGCGGTTCTCTAGACGTAGTCGCCGGGGGGGCTATCGCCCATATCCTCGGCCAGATTTCCGAATTTTGTGAACTTTCCGATGAAGGCGAGGTCGACCTTTCCGATCGGCCCGTTACGCTGCTTGGAAATGATTAACTCGGCGCGACCCTTGAGGTCTTCCCGATCGGGCTTGTACACTTCTTCCCGAAACAGAAAACACACCATGTCCGCGTCCTGTTCGATTGAGCCCGATTCGCGCAAGTCGCTGAGCTGAGGGCGGTGGTCGCCGGGACGGGTTTCTGGTGCACGGCTCAATTGACTCAAAGCGACGATCGGTACTTTCAATTCTTTGCTGAGCAGCTTCATGCCGCGTGAGATCGAACTCACTTCCTGAGTACGATTATCCGAACTGCCCCGTCCCTGCATCAGCTGCAAATAGTCGATGATTACCAAGCCCAAGCCTCGTTCGGCCTGCACGCGGCGTAGCTTTGCGTGGATGTCCATCATGTTGATGCCGGCGGAATCGTCGAGGTAAAGCGGCGCTTCCATGAGGTCTGTGGCGGCGACCGCCAGTTGACGTCGCTCATCGTCGCTCAAGAACCCGGTGCGGAATCGGTGTTGATCCACGCGGGCTGCGGCGCAGACCATTCGAGTCAACAGACTCTCCTTGGACATTTCGAGCGAGAACACTGCAACCGGCTTGTTCAGCCGAGGGCCGCAGACGTGCTGCGCGATATTTAAGGCAAACGCCGTCTTGCCCATGGCAGGGCGGGCGGCAATGATGATCAGTTCGCCCTCACGAAAACCACCGGTCATTTCATCGAATTTCGTAAAGCCCGTTGAGACGCCTTTGATTCGGCTGCTGGGGTCAAGAAATTGATCGAGACCAATTTCATTGATGATCTCCTCAGGCCGGGAAAGAGTATTCTTGGCGCGCGCGGTGCCGACGGTGAGGAAGGATTCTTCGGCTTCGGCCAGGATGTGATTCGCCTCGTCGACACCTAGAAAGGCCTTATCCATCACGCTCTGAGCTGTGTAGATGATCTTGCGCAGCGTTGATTTTTCGCGCACGATCTTGACGTAGCCAAAGACATTGAGCAGTTGAGGCAGCCCCTCGTCCAGGCTCATCAAGTAGCTAAGCCCGCCGGCGCTCTCAAGCTCGGAGTGCCGCATCAATTCATTGGCAAGTGCGATGCGATCAATTCTTTCTCCGCGCTCGGCGAGTGCACTCATGCGCAGAAAGATACGCCGGTGCGACTCGAGGCTGAAGTCCTCAGCTGTCAGCTCGCCGCCAACCAGGGGAAATGCTTCTGGATCCACAAGCACTGCGCCAAGCGTCAGACGCTCAGCTTCGAGATTTGCGGGGAGCCCTTTTTGGAAGGCGATGTCAGCAACGTTCATCGGGTACAGGTCCAGTGTGTCACCGGATGCCTGTGAATAGTTTGTGGATATCGTGTGATGATCGTGTGGCTATTTGATGGAAATGTTGTGGGTCTCGAGGGTTGTGCCCAGTGCTTGCTGCAGTCGTGAAATGGCCTTATTAAAGTCCAGACGGGCTGCAAGGCCGCGCCGCTGAGAATCGGCGTATTCATTTTGGCGGGTGAGTACGAGGAAGTTTGTGCTCTCGCCAGTGTCAAACAGGCGCTGCTCACTATCGAGCTTTTCCTTGGCCGCCCTGGCGCTTGCCTCAGCGGCAACGATGCGCTGTTCTGCAGTGGCAAGTGCCTGGATGGCATTGCGTACCTCTGCTTCGACTGCTTGTTCACCACGCGCCCGTTGGATGTTGAGCGCTCGATCCGTGAGCTTTACTTGAGCGACAATTTCGTGGGCTGCGCGATTGCGCACAGTCCAATCCATCTGGACACCGATCTGCCAACTTACGTAGTTCTGACCAAAGAGGTTGCTGAGATTCGTGCCGTACCCACCGAGAAAGGAAGGTGAGGCACCGAGAGTGCTGGAGGGCAGTGGGGAGAGTCCTTCGATCTTTGAGAGCTCGTTGATGCGCGCCAGTTGGACAGCGCTGGATTGCGAGAAAGGATTGACGGCTGTGTTTATCGTCCCCGCCAAGCCGGCAGCTAGGTAGCCGCCTGTGAGGTTGACTGCGGGCAATAACTGGTTGGTTGCCAGTTCCTTCTGGTACTCATTCGACTCGATCCGTAGTCGAAAATTCTTGAATTCAGGGCGGCGGTCGATGGCTTCTTTAACCGCAGTTTTCAAGTCGCCGGTCAGCGGCGGTCGCTGACTCTGCGTCTCGAGGGGAATCAATTCGTCAGCCCAGATGGATTGGTCGCGCCCGCCAGCGAGTAGGGGCTTCAGGTTATTTTCCACTTCGGTCAGAAGGCCGACACTCGAAAAATAGGTGTCCTGACGACGCTCAAGCTCAGCTTCGGCACCGGACAGCTCTACGCGGGCCAACGTTCCTGCGTCGATCTGCCGCTTGCTGCGCTCGTATTGATCCCGGGCCAGGTCGACACTCTGTTTCTTGACCTCGATGTCCTGGCGGGCGGCCACCAGATCCCAGTAGCCGAGAGTAACCAGCGTGGCGATGTTGATCAAACGTGTTTCATATTCGGCTTCGCTGATATCGATCTGCTTGCGCCGCACGCGGATGAGATTTCGGTCATTATCGATCTTTCGCCCGCGCAGCAAAGGCTGCGTGTAGGAGAGAGACAGCGTCGATTGGACATAGGGGCTGAGCCCGCTGAAGGCATTGCTAGTACTCAGCCAGCCATTATTGAAGGCGACATCAAAGCGTCCACCTTCCCACGGCAACTTTTGCGTGGCACTGAAGTTATTGGCGAAATTGCGATCCAGCAGGCGACCATCCGCCGCCTGAAGGACGCTTGAAGTAGGCGTGACCGTTTTGGCAATGGAGGGCTTGTATCCAAGAGTGAGATCAAATGCGCCAAAGGTCTGCTTATATTGGCTGCGGGCCAAAACGGTATTGGTCTTCTCCAACTGGATGTCGAGGTTATTCTGTAGGGCCAACTCAATCGCGTCTTTGAGCATCAACTTCCTTTGCGTAGGTCCGACACCAACGCGGGTGGGTATTTCCGCACCCATCCCGACCATTGCAAAGAAGAATAGCCCAAGCAGGCCCGCAAATGCTTCACGAATCGAGCGTCGCCTGATGATTCGATTTAAGCGCGTGAAGATGTGCCAGTTGGACATGTCATCAAACAGCGAATACACGACTGGAGTGACCAACAGACTGAGCAACAGGCACATCGTCTGGCCGCCGATTACAACGATGGCAACGGTGCGTCGCGAACCAGCGCCTGCCCCGCCGCCCAGGGCGAGAGGAATCATTCCGGCAACCAGCGCAGCAGTCGTCATCAGGATCGGGCGGAGACGGTCTTCACAGCCAAGAAGGATCGCGGCTGCCCGGTCCAGACCTTCGCGTCGCAAGCGCTTGATGTGATCCACCTGCAGGATCGAGTTCTTCTTAACGATCCCAAAAAGCACCAGAATGCCAACGGAGGTGTAGATGATGTTGTAATTCTCGCCGGCGATCTTCAAGCTGAGCAGCGCAAACGGAACGCTCAAAGGCAAGCTCAATAAAATCGTGAGCGGGTCGAGAAAGCTCTCAAACTGCGCTGCAAGAATCATGTACATGAAGGCGAAACAGAGGATAAAGGCGGCAACAAAATTCACGGCAGCCTTGCCAAATTCCTTGGCACGGCCGATGGTACCAGTCGCATACTGCGGTGGCATGTTCAATTCCTGGACGATTTTCTGGGTAGCGTCGAGGGCATTCGAGAGGGAGCCGTCCTTGGAGATGTTGGCTTGAATAAGAATCTGGCGTTGTCGATTGTACCGATCAATTGCCGTTGGGCCTGTCGCGTCCTGCAGTGTTGCAACGCTGGAAACTGGCACATTCCCGAGCGATGTCGAGGGCACGAAAAGGCGGTTCAGGGCCTGCGGGGAATTGCGAAATTTTCGGTCTACACGCAACTGGACATCGTAGCGATCATCGCCTTCGCGGAAAGTCGTTACTTGGTCGTCACCTGCCACCAGTGTCCGCAGTGCGGTGGCGATGCTGTTGACGCTGACGTTTAGATCAGCCGCTTTGTCGCGATTGATATCGACGCGCAACTCTGGCTTGCCGGGTTCGTAGGACATATCGATGTCGGCTACACCCGGCACTTCAGCCAATTTTTTCATGATGGCTCGAGAGTACTTCTCCAGTTGGACAAGGTCAGGCCCTTGAACGTAATACTGAAAGTCACGATCACTGGCTCCACCCGAGATGAGCGCGGGCAATTGCACACCGACCACCATGTCTTTCGCCAAGGGAGCAATCAGAGCGCGGGCCTGCTCCATCAGTTGCTGCTGGCTAAGCTTTCGCTCTTCCGGCTGAACCAGCTGCACGATGATGCTGCCGCGATCCACGCGCTTCTGGATGTCGGCGCCAACTGTGGTGAGAAGATACTTGAGCCCAGGCAATTTCTTAAGTTCGGTCTCCACCAAATCCATGCCTTTGGTGGTGCCTTCAAGAGAGGATCCTGGCGGCGTGCGGACGGTGACTTCAAAGTAGCTCTGGTCGTCTACCGGGAGAAAGTCCTTGCCCATACTCGTGAACAGCGGCCCGGTTGTGTAGACAACACATAGGGAGATGACGACGATCACCCAGCGGTGATTCATGCTCCATTTCAGCAGGCCCATGTAAGGCAGGGCAAATATGCGGAACAGGATTCCATCTTTGGTGCTCTTGTTCTTATCCGGCAAAATGGGTTTGAGGAATCTTGCCGACAGTGCCGGCGTGAGCGTGAAGCTAACCAGCAAGCTGACCATGACAGCGAAGGCGGCCGTGAAGCCGAAGCTGGACATAAATCGGCCCACGATGCCGCTCATGAGCGCCACGGGCATGAAGACCACGGCCAGACTGAGCGTGGTTGCGAGAACAGCCAAGCCAATCTCGCGCGTGCCCTCGATTGCAGCTTCAACCGGGCTCATCCCTTTCTCTTCCATAAAGCGGAAGATGTTCTCCAGCACGACGATGGCATCGTCGATCACAATGCCCACCATAAGCACGAGCGCCAGCATAGAAATCTGGTTCAACGTAAATCCCATCAGGTGCATCAGGGTGTAGGTCGAGATGATGGACGTGGGGATTGCCAAGCCTGCGATCAATGTCGCACGCCAATTGCGCATGAACAGCAGCACGATGATGGCGGCAAAGATTCCGCCTTCAATCAAGTGCGCCTGCACTGCCTCAAAGGCACCCTTGATGAAATCGCTTTGATCGCGAGAGTAGTCGACCTTCAAGTCCGCCGGAATCAACTTTGAGGTTTGCAGCGTTGAAATGCGTTCTTTGATGACGGCGATTACATCGAGGGTATTGGTGCCGGCTTGTTTGCGAACTTCGAGCACGACAGCTGCGACGCCATTGATGCGGGCGAGTGATCGAGGCTCCTGCACTCCATCGGTAACGTGCCCGATGTCGCGCACCCGGATGGGCGCGCCATTCAAGGTTCCGATGATGATGTCAGCGAACTCTTCGGGACGCAGCAAGCGACCAAGCGTGCGTAAGCTAACTTCGCGCGCGCCCTGGTCCAGTCGGCCTCCCGGCACTTCCACGTTTTGCGCCGCGAGGGCCGCGCGGATCTGGTCGATGTTCAGGTTGTAGCTGTAAAGCTTTTCGCCATCGAGCACCACCTGGATTTGACGAGTACGGTCGCCGACAAATCGGACCTCGCCAACTCCATTGAGGCTTTCAATATTTTTCTTGATCAGATCGTCGACGAGCTTGGTCGTTTCGCGAATCTCGCGAGGCGAACTGACGACGATACTGATCACGGGCGAAGCGTCTGTGGCGACCTTCTGAATCACAGGCTGCTTGGCGTCTTTGGGCAGCTGGTTCAACACCTGACTGACCTTGTCGCGCACTTCCTGCGCACCTGTTTCGCCATCTTTATCCAGGCTGAACTGGATCGCGACTAGTGAGTTGCCCTCACTTGAGGTCGAGCGCAATTCGTCAATTCCTGAGATGGTGTTGACTGCTTCCTCAATGCGTTTGGTGACTTGGCTCTCGACTTCTTCAGGAGAGGCACCGGGTAATTGAGTCGTGATGGTGACGAAAGGGAATTCGACTTTTGGGAAGAAGTCCACTCCCAGCTTGCGGTAGGAGTCCAAGCCCAAAACGACAAGCGCCATGATAAGCATGGTCGCGAAAACGGGGCGTTTGATACAAATTTCAGCTAGTTTTTGCATGACCTGTCCCTAGAGGATTTTCACCGAAGCGCCGTTTACGAGGCTCATCAAGTTGCTGATGGCGATTGACTCACCAGCTTGGATTGATCCCGCTGGAACTTCAACCCAGCCATCCAATTCCGCCGAGGGGGGAACGCGCACTTCAACCGCCTTTGTTCCGCGAATCACATACACCTTGTTCAATCCGGCAATCGAATAGATCGAGCTCTTAGGCACCATTACGATTTGGTCTGCCCGTCGCGTCACCAGTCGTACTTGCACAAAGGTGCCGGGGCGCAACCGGGAGTCGGCGATGCTGATCTTGGATTCGGCCATCAGCGTCCGGTTCTTGGCGTCAAAGCTCGGGTTGAGCGACTGGATTACAGCGTTGAATTCTTTGCCGGGGGCTGCGTCGGTTGTAAACGTGACGACGCTGCCTGGCTTGATGAGCGGGGAATAGGTCTCTGGCACTTCCACGCGCAGACGAAGGGGGCTGACCTTTACCAGCGTGGCAACAGTGGTATTTTCTTTGATGAATTGCCCAGGGCTGACCGACTTTACGCTGATGCCGCCGTCGAAGGGAGCGCGAATCACGGTATCCGAAAGCCGCTTGGTAGCAATTTCAAGGTCCGCCTTCTGCGCCCGAAGCTGGGCGATCATCATGTTCAGGTCGTCGCGTGAGGCGTCCACCATCGCCTGTCTCGCCTGCAATGTTTTCTGGAGTTCGAGGGCGCGTTCTTTCGATATGTCGCCGCTCAGAACCAATTTTGCCGCCGAATCGTATTTGGACTTTGAGTCTTCGAGGTTGGCTTGCACCTGTCGGATGCTTGCAGTTGAAGTCGGGTAGGGGTCGTCGAAATTCTTCATGCCCAAGCGGGCTGCAAGCTGACCGACGTTGGCGCGAGCGCGCTCTAACTGCCACTCGTATTCACGCTTATCGAGTTCCGCGATGATCTCGCCCTTCTTGACGAGTTGGCCAAAGTCGACTCGAAATGCAGAGACACGACCAGCGATTTCAAAGCTGAGATTGACCGTCTCGTCGGCCTCGAGCGTGCCGGTAACGTCAATGGCTTTATCTAAGGTTTTGGCAACTGCCGATTGGACACGCACCTGGATCTGTTCGGCCTGGGCCGGTGCGGCGGATTTTTTAGACTCCTGCTTTTTCGAACAAGCGGCGATCAGGAGGATCGCGGGGATGACGAGGTATAACGTTTTCATGATTTCTGTTGGCGGATTCCGTTTAGAAAGATTTGGACAGTGAGATTTACCATTTCGTCCCGGTCGACGCCGGTACTAACGGAGGATCGAAAAAGAATTGAGCTTTGACAATATTGGCCGATCATTCCGCAAAATGCTATAGCGGCACCAAGCGGGTGGACATTTAGGAAGGCACCCTCTTCCACGCGGCGACCGATGTAGCCGGTGATGATATCGACGAATGGCTGGGTTTGTTTGTCGTGAAGCTCCTGCATGAGCTCATGACCTTCAAGGGCGGAGAAAAGCTTAAGCCGGATCAGATCGGGTTTGGTTTCGTGCCAGCAGATCATGGCGTGAGCCAAGTGGTTAAAGAATTCCTCATCGTTTCCACTTGCGGCCATCTGCTCCAAGCCAGCTAAAGCCGTGGTGTAGCCTTCATCTTTAGAGGCTTCAATGATTGCCGAATACAACTCCTTCTTGCTTGGAAAGTGTTGATACAAAACGGGTTCACTCACGCCGACAGCTGCTGCGAGTTCACGGGTTGTGACGCCCCTGAAACCGCGTTCGGCAAAGAGGCGGATGGCTGTGCCGAGGATAGCGCTGCGGCGTTGTTGACTACTTAATCGTACGGGAATCGTCATTGGCTAGCAGTCACTAAGTTAGCAGACGCTAGCTGAAGGGCAAAAGATCCTAAAAATTGGTGAGGCGACGCTCAAACTTGCATTCCCGGCTGGGACAGGAAGCCCAAAGGACCTTTCGGACGGTTTTTACCACGAGGTAAGGACTGGAGCAATTTGGGCAGCGCTCAGCCAGGACGGGTTTTGAGGAACTGAATTCGCAGCTTGGATACCGAGTACAACCATAGAATGGTTTGTTTTCGCGCGAATGTTTAAGCACGATGCTGCCTCCAGAACAGCGAGGGCAAGGGCAGGGTTTAGCAGACATGGTCCAATTCCGTTGTACACTCTTCGATAGCCGGACGGGTGCGGATTATTTGAGGGTAACCTGATCGGCGAAAATTCATCAGAACGGTCTATTGAGTAATGGCATCGAAGTCACTGGTCATCGTCGAGTCTCCGACAAAAGCGAAAACAATCACTAAATTCTTAGGGAAGGATTATGTGGTTCGTGCGTCGATGGGGCACATACGTGACCTGCCGGAGAACGCCTCTGAGGTTCCGCTTAAGTTGAAAAAAGAACCCTGGGCGCGGCTGGGCGTAAATGTGGATTCGAATTTTGAGCCGATCTATGTTGTTCCGAAGAACAAGAAGGATCAGGTCAAGGAACTTCAGGATCTCCTCAAAGGTGCGGACATGCTGTACCTCGCAACGGACGAAGATCGCGAAGGGGAGTCGATCAGTTGGCATCTGCGTGAGGTGTTGAAATCGAAGGTTCCGATGCGGCGCCTGGTCTTTCACGAGATCACGAAGGAAGCGATTCAGCATTCGCTAGAGAATGCGCGCGATATTGATGAAGATCTAGTGCGGGCACAGGAAACGCGCCGCATTCTTGATCGATTGTTCGGTTACGAAGTCAGTCCACTGCTGTGGAAGAAGATGGCCCCCGGACTGAGTGCCGGCCGGGTGCAGAGCGTCGCAGTTCGGTTGTTGGTGGAACGAGAGCGGGCCAGAATCCGCTTCCGCACGGCAGGATATTGGGGCGTCAAGGCGAAATTTGCGAAGCCGGGGGCGGAACCGGCCTTTGAGGCAGAATTGTTGCAAATCGCGGGAAAGCGCGTCGCAACCAGCAAAGATTTCAATCCCGATACTGGAAAGCTGGATGACGCCAATGCGCTTGTTCTTCTCGACCGGTCCGGCGCGGAGCGCGTCGTTGGCCTGCTCAATACCGGCCCCGTCTCGGTAAAGTCAGTCGAACATAAGCCGTTTATTCAGCGCCCCGCTGCCCCGTTTGTTACGAGTAGCCTCCAGATGGAGTCGAACTCGAAGCTTCGTTACTCTGCCAAGCGCACGATGCAGGTTGCTCAGCAACTCTACGAAAACGGTTTCATTACCTACATGCGTACCGACTCGACCTCCCTGTCGCAGGAAGCGATACGGGCAGCTCGGTCGCTGATCACCGAGGAATACGGTAAAGATTTCCTGTCGCCCAGCGTGCGCACTTACGAAACCAAAGTCAAGAATGCGCAAGAGGCGCACGAAGCCATCCGGCCGGCGGGGGATCGCTTTACTGCGCCCGACGTCGTCATGGCATCGCTGGGGCAAGAGGCATTCCGGCTCTATGACCTCATTTATAAGCGCACAGTGGCCTGTCAGATGTCTGACGCGCGCGGAACCAATACAACAGTCCTAATTGAGGCGGGAGACGCTACCTTGCGCGCCAGCGGCAAAACTATCGAGTTCGCCGGCTTTCTTAAGGCCTATGCAGAAGAGGTTGAAGACGACGCCCCGAACGAGCAGGACCGCCTACTTCCCCAAGTGGCTGCCGGCGATGGACTACAGACACTGAAGGCAGACTCGCTTGAGCGCTCGACTCAACCCCCGAACCGCTTCACTGAAGGCTCGCTGATCCGCGAGTTGGAAAAGCTGGGAATCGGTCGCCCCAGCACCTGGGCCTCGATCGTGGAACTGGTCCTCAATCGTAGCTATGCGTTCAAGAAGGGGACAGCATTGGTGCCGACGTTTACGGCAATGGGCGTGGTTGGCCTGCTTGAGAAACACTTCGCCAATTTTATCGACTACCAGTACACCGCAAACCTTGAGGATGACCTCGACTCGATCTCTCGCGGCGAGAAGATTAGTGTCGAATATTTAAAGGCTTTTTATTTCGGTGATGGCCTGCCTGGGCTTAAAGAATTGGTCAAGACTGGCGAGCAGGAAATCGACCCGCGCATCATCAACGGGCTTCCGCTTGGCGAGTGGCAAGACAAAAAGGTTGAAGTGCGAATCGGCCGCTACGGCCCGTTCATCAGCGATGGCGAACGCCGAGCCAGTGTACAGGACGAGATGCCGCCCGATGAATTGACTCTCGAGAAGGCACTGGAAATGCTCGAGAATGCGAGCAAAGAGCCGGAGAGCCTGGGTCTGCACCCTGAGATGGGGATGCCTGTGTATCTGAAGGTGGGACGCTACGGTCCTTATGTGCAACTGGGCGATGGTCGAGACGGCGCAAAGCCGAAAATGGCTTCGCTCGTTCAAGGAACTGAGCTCAAGGATGTCGATCTGGCTCACGCAGCCAAGTTGTTAAGCCTACCGAAAACACTCGGTTCCAGCCCTGACACTGGCGAAAAGGTCATTGCAGCCAATGGCCGATTTGGCCCATATGTGCAAAGCGGGACCGAAACACGAAGCCTGCCCGCAGACATATCGCCCATTGATGTGACGCTCGAACAGGCGATGGAACTGATCCGACAACCCAAGACCCGCGGCCGCGGCGGCGTGGCCCGCCAGCAGACAGCACTGAAGGACTTTGGCATCAACCCGGCAAACGGTAAGTCGGTCAAATTACTTAGTGGGCGTTACGGCGCGTATGTCACCGATGGCGAGACAAACGCCACTACCCCCCGAGGCAGCGACCCAATGACGATGACACCCGAACAGTCGTTTGAATTGTTGGCCGCTCGCGCCCAGCAGATTCTCGACCAAGGTGGCCCCGCTGCAGCGAAGAAGGCGACAAAGGCTCGCCGCGCCACTAAGGCGGTCAAGAAGCCAGCTAAAAAAGCAGGCAAGAAGGCTGTGAAAGCGGAAGAGGTCGAAGAGGTTGAAATCGAGTTTTAGTGCCAGACGCGTAGGTATGCTTTGCCCGGTAACTGGCGAATGATGCCGTCGAGTTCGAGCTCGAAGAGAATTGAAATCAATTCCGTCACGCTTACCATCCCGCTTTGGTTTAGCTTGGCGTGGAGATCGTCCATGGACAGGGGATTGTCGTAAGGAAGCGCCTGGATTACTTTGGCGCGCACTTGGGCCATTGGATGTTCGAGAGACGCATCCGGATGAATCGCAAGTAATCGTTGCTTGCCACCCGCCTGCAATTTCTGGCGTGCCTCAAGCGGAAGGTCGCAAAGTACGTCGCTCGGCTCCTGCACCAACCGGGCACCCTGGCGGATCAGCAAGTTGGGCCCCCAACTTTGCTTGGAAGTAATGTTGCCGGGGACTGCAAACACCTCCCGGCCTTGGTCGAGCGCGACTCGCGCCGTGATGGCTGAACCAGAGTACTGCGCCCCTTCGACGATCAAAACACCATAGCTCAGCCCACTGACGATTCGATTCCGCACTGGAAAATTCTGTGGATAGCCCGGAGTGCGCAAGGGGTACTCGCTCAAGACGAGACCATCTCGCATAATCTGTGCGGCCAGTTTCTTATTTTCAGCCGGATAGACAATGTCGACGCCACAGCCCAGAACGGCGATCGTTTTGCCTTGAGCAGCGAGTGCAGCCGAATGGGCGGCTGTATCGATGCCTCGGGCCATCCCACTGATGATCGTGAGGCCCGCCAGAGCAAGCTCGCGGCCAAAACGATCTGTGACTGCCGTCCCGTAGGGCGAAGGGCGGCGCGTGCCTACAATCGCGACGCCGGGTTCAGTCAAGAGCTCGGTTTTTCCGCGGGCGAAAAGTAACAGAGGCGGGTCATATATCTGGCGCAGGAGCACCGGGTAGCGATCATCGCAGTAGGTGATGATTTCGGTACCGGTGGCACGCAACAGTCGTTGTTGTTCAATCGCGTCTTCCATGGCTGAGCCCGCCTCGATGGATCGGGCGACGCTAGCCGACAAACCCGCCCCCTCCAAGTCGCGAGATTCAAGCTGAAAGATAGCCGCAGGTGATCCGAAGCGTTCGACAATATCGACAGAGCGCCTCGTCCCAAGTTGCGGCGTCATGCGCAATGCCAGCCAGAGCAATTCTTCCTGTTCGCTCAATACCGTCCCTACAGTCGCAGTCATACTTGGGATCTAGTACGAGCGCGAGGCGGAAATTCTCACCTAAACTGCCTATGCGATATTCGTTTTATGCCAACGATTGCAACGCCCGAGGATGCAAACATGATTTTGCGCCTCTACGAGATTCGCCGTGAAGAGAAAATGCGGATCGCTCGCGACTGGTATCAGCGCAACTTCCGCCCGAAGACCATGAAGGAAATGGGCGAAATGGCGGCACCCGGCAGCACAGAAAATGCATACATGCGCCAAGTCGCCAGCTACTACGAGATGGTTGGGAGCTTTATTAACAGTGGGTTACTCAATAAAGAACTTTTCTTTCAGTCGGGCGGAGAGCTGCTGATGACCTACTTGCGCATCCGCCCTGTGCTGGCCGACATACGAACAGCCTGGGTCAACCCACAGGCGTTTGCCAACCTCGCCAGCGTGGACGAAGAATATCTCGCCTGGTATGAAAAGAAGCAGCCGGGTGCCAAAGATGCAGTCATGGCGCGATTGGGATAGGGAGAGATCTCAATCGTGAGGCAGGAACCGGAATTCTTTGGCGAGGCTGAGCTGGACCTCGTCTACATCGCAAAGAAGCTAAAGGAAGCCTTGCCGTTAGAAGAGGCTTTTACAGCTCAGGGCCTTGATTACGCAATCGAACTGGACACCTACAGTGGAGGCCTGATCTTTCGGGCCGAACGAACGGGCGCTTTCTTCTACGTCCTGCCGGAAAAAGTTGAGGCCGCAAAGGAAGTCCTTCGCGGCCTCAAGCTCAAACCTTACGAGATCGTGTAGCTACTGAAGTAACGCGTCCTTCTTTGCGTTTTTCACCGCAATCGTCACAATATTGCTGACGTTAAAACTTTGCGCGATCGTCAGTTGAGTCCGCGGATTGGTATCGAGATCGGTGTTTAGTTCGAGATGAATTTCCGAAACCCCGATCAATCCGACCTTCAGGGCATCAAACAAGACGTTTGCCGTCTTGCCGCCTACGAGACTGGAAAGAAACTCAACCGGTTGGTTGTATTCCGGCCCTGCATAAGCGTACCCAGTGAACACTTGGTTATTAGCTTCCTCAGGGAAAATTTCCCCCAAGCCTGTTGCGAGCACCACGATCGTCTCACCAGGAACGGCCGGGTTCTCCTCAGTAACCTCTGATCCGGCCAGATTGGCGCAGCAGAGTTCGGTGTTAAATGCCGTCAAGATAACTCCAGAGGTATCGGAGGTCTTGACCGAGAACGGAGTTCCATTCCCGTCCGGACCAAACTTCTTTGATTGGAGCCGAATACGAGTATAGAATCCGCTCTTGAAGGCAACCACTTCTGGGTCTCCGTCATTTGCATTGATCAACGAAATTAGGTTGTCCCGCAAGGTGTAGTTTGCTTTGGTTGGATCATTTGCGTCTACGTCTGTCGCAAGCACCTTATAGGAATAGTCGCGATTATTGATGGTAATCGTCGCGACATCGTCTTTCTTGGCCGTGCCGTCGACCGAGATGGTTCCGGTTGCAGCGCTGGAGTAGTGGGTTACGATTCCACGTCGAGGATCGGGGCCATCATCGGCGAAGATGCCAGGATTCTGGGCGATAACCGGGACGCCAATCGGAGCGCTAAAGCTGATCTTACCCGTGGACAAGACAGCTCGGACCCAAGCATTGACGCTGGTTGTGTCTCGAACTTCGACCGGGAGCTGAGCCGTAATTTGCGTTGGCGAGACGGATTGGATCGGCGAGGAAATGCCATCGAAAAAGACTTCAACTCCAGCCAACCCGCGAGGCCAAGTCTTGGCTGAAAACGGTACCGAGTCCGTTCGATCTGTAAAATTGGTGCCGAGAATCGTGACGATTGAACCGGCTGCAATCTTGGCCGCATCCTGACCACCGGCGAGGTTTCCCGCAGATGCCGTAGCAGATACCTTGGAGGTATCACCTTCTTTGACGGGATCGACGGTAGCCGAATATACGATGCTGTTTCCTTCTTCGCCGCCCTTACGCGCAGTCAGCAGCAGCACATAAAAGGTATTCCGGACTACTGGAGTGGCGAGCACCTTCTTGTTGCCACCATTCGTTGTGTTGATGGAGTTGGCGAGGGCGAAAACGGCTGTCGCCAAAGAATCGTTCTTCGCAAACTTAAAGGCGTAACTGGTATTGTCTTTGTCGTTCTCGTCGTAATTGATCTTTACGGTGACTGTTTCGCCTTCGGTGGCAGTGCCCCCAAGGGCAATCGATCCAACGCCGAAAACCTCGCGGCTTGCCGCGTTGCGGACGCCAGTGGGCTCGATCAGCTTGGCGGCAGCTGTGAAAATGAGGACGCGGCGATTATATGGATCGGCGACATAAAGATTTGTGCCATCCCAGGCAAGAGAAGTGGGAGTCCGGATTACGTCGGCAGCGGAAACAAAACCAGGGGCGCTTCCATCACTCGTCAGGTTCACAACTTCGGATCGCTGGCCCAGCACTGCATCAGACTTCGCGCCATTCGCAGTCGGAATCGTGTTGTAAACCATTACGCGGTCGTTGCCACCATCGGCAATGAAAAAGCGTTTACCGTCGCTGAGCGCAAAGCGGGGGAAACTCACCGTGGCAGCACAGCGGCCTGGATAGGTCACAGCGCCAGCGGAGTCGGTTCCGTTGGATTCGCAAAGTGCAGCCGAGTTGTTTGCCGTTGCGCTAGTGAAGTCCGGCTGTCCGAGGACGAGATCCGCAGGCGCCTGGTTCGTTGTCGGGATGATGTTCCAGACCATGACGCGATTATGTCCAAGGTCAGCAATCAACAGGCGGCGCCCATCGCTGGAGACCGAGACTGGGTTTAGTAGAGTATTCTTCTGCGGATCCAGGGTTGCCTTTGCAATGTCCACCTGGGGCACAACGTTGAAATTGGGCTGGCCTACGACGACATCGGCGGGAGCGTCATTCACACTGGGAATGGAATTCCAGATCAGAACCCGGTTGTTCAGCGTATCTGCGACGAACAATTTGCCGTCCTGAACCCAAACGCCCTGTGGCCCGCGGAGAGACTTGTTGTCGGTAGCGATCGGCTTCAAGGTTGTGAAATTCACTTGGCCCAATACGACGTCTGCAGGCTGACCACTGTATGTAGGAAGGTTTCGCCACACCAGAACCCGGTTGAAATCGGTATCAGCTACTGCTAGGACTTTGCCGTCAGAGGCGACGGCGGTGGCCAAGCGCATGGTTGAAGCGGAGACTTTGGTGGGGAATATGTTGTCTGCGGGCACTTCGAAATTCGGTTGCCCGAGCACGATCGACCCCACGCCAACACAGGCCGGGCAACGAGATCCCTGAGGCGGCTGCACGTCGGGACGAGGGACAAAGCTCGAAATTCCGTCATAGACAACAATGCGATGATTGGCCGGAGCAGCACCAATACGACTGGAATCAGCCACATAGAGACGGTCGCCAGCGACAGCGACTCCTCCGGCCGCACCTAATTGGTTGGCGCTGGCACCGGGGTATTGTTCGGTGAACGTTCGTTGTCCGACTATGAGGCGGGCGGCTTGGCCGGTGTAAAAATCTTGAGCTGCGCTTAATGAAGCAAACAGACACAGGCCTACGAGGAGCTGGTAAATCAACATTTTTCCTAAGATTGGATCGGGTGAGACTAAACCTTTAGTATAGCGGCTTGACAAGGGGACGCGGTAGGGGGCATTCGGGTTGCACTGCCGAATCTGACCCAGCCGCTTTGGGCTTAACCTCTTTCGATATCGTTGCAAGTCGAGGACCATCGCAGCGACGGGCCGTTTCCGGTCCAATGGGGGCGGGTCTGCGTGGCTTTTCCGCCTCACCTGTGACTGGCTCACCCGCGTTAAATCGCTTCTGAGCTCTTGAATTTGCGATCTCAAAGTATAATTGGGGGTTGCGTCAAGCAGAATCAAATCGCATGGATCAAGCCGGAGCCTGGTTATTGGAATCGGGCATTCAGCAGCCGAACGGTGGTGTGTCTCGATATCGCCTGACTGATCGGTTCGAGAACCTTCCTGTGTCAACAGAAATCACCGGTTACGTGATCTCCGGGTATTGTTACCTCTTTGAGCAAAGCGGCAATCAGCGATATCTCGACGCCGCCCGCCGCGCCGCAGAGTTCCTCATCGATGAAGCCTGGGATCCGATGACGTCAAGCATGCCCTTTGAGCTTGGCGCTTCGGCACGCTACAGTTATTTCTTCGACTGCGGCATCATTGCTCGCGCTCTTCTGTATTTTTATCGGGTGGATCGAAGCGAACGCTTTCTCGCTGCAGCTCGAGATATCGGCATCGCCATGGGTCGCGACTTTAAAAGCCTGTCCGGTGCCTTTCACACAATTATCCTCCTACCTTGCAAGGACCCAGCGCCTTACGAGACTTGGTGGAGCCGAATGCCAGGCGCATTCCAATTGAAAGCCGCGCTAGCCTGGCATGAACTTGGCATCGAGACGGGGGAATCTCAATTTGCCGAGATGTATGAGCAGATGCTTGATTTCGCACTTCGGCAATATCGGGTGACACTGGACGTCGAAAGTGATGAGCTTAAAAAGATGGACCGCCTGCACGCGTGGGCCTATTTTCTGGAAGGCCTACAACCGGTGGCAAATCGACCTAACGTCGTCGGAGTCCTGCGCGACGCCTTAGTGGAGGGCGAGAAGCTTCGCGAGAAACTGGCACCAATGTTCTTGCGTAGCGATGTCTGTGCACAACTTCTGCGGGTGAAATTACTTTCGGGGGGTGTCCCCGCGCCAGGAGAAGTAGAGCGAATTGAGTCGTTTCAATACGCGACAGACGACGCCAGCCTCAAAGGCGGTTATGCGTTCGGACGGCGCGACGGCGTGATGACAGCACATGTAAATCCGGTATCGACTGTCTTTTGCCTTCAAGCTCTAAGCTATGTTCGGCGTGCCGCCGGGGACGGACTGGACCATGCCAACTGGCTCAACCTCATCTGAGATCAAGATTGCGTTTGCCAGCTGCTCTCGAGACCTGATCGACCAGTTTGTCGAAGAGGTAAGGCACATGGCGGGACTCAACCTGCCCGTCTACGTGGTCTCAGAATTTAAGCCAGACGTGCCGTGCCGCTGGATTCCCTGGCATCCATTCGAGCCGTTTGAGATCAATGTCGCGCGCATTCTTTGGCACATTGGTGAACACACGATTCGATTCACCTGCATCCTGGTGCAGCCACGCCAGCCGTATTGGGACATGCGCTGGGCAGGAATCCGTATCGCACCGACAAAGGTATTTTTCTTCAACGAAAACTACGGCCATTTCCCTATGCATCTTCGTGGATTGCCACAGATGATCCGCCATGGCTTATGGCGCGTGCGCAACTTCTTCGTCTATCAATTCCGTGCGGGAGGCCCGTTGTTTACCTATTGGTGGCGCCTCAGGAATCCGTTCAGTTTTGAACGACCCGTTTATGCCTGGCTAGCTGGCAGGCGCAAAGCTCTAGCGACGAAACCGCTTCGCAGCGACTCCGCCCCAGTGCTGGAGCCCGGCGTCACAGTTGTGATCCCAAGCCGACAGGGCAGGGGGCTGCTGGAAGCACTGCTCCCACAAATTAAAGCGCAGGTGATTTCAGGCGGAGTTCGCCGCGTCATTGTTGTCGACAACGGCTCCGATGATAAGTCGAATGAGCTAGCGGATGATTTTGTTGAGGTGATTTCAGAACGGCTGCCGTTGTCTTTTGCCGACGCCGTTAATCTCGGCATCCGGGCCACGCGCACAACTCACGTCTGCTTGCTCAACAACGACATGGTGCTAGAGGATGGTTTCTTCGGTGCACTTAACTGTGCATTTCAGCTGTTTCCGGATCTATTTTGCGCCACGGCCCAAATTTTCTTTCCCGAAGGCAAGCGCCGCGAAGAAACGGGTAAGGCCGCATGGAAATCCGCCGATCCACGTGATTTTCCGGTCCGCTGTTTACCACCAACTGATGGCGAAAACTACACGCCTGTTCTCTATGGCTCAGGTGGTTGTTCGCTTTACGATACACGCAAACTACTCGAGCTTGGCTGTCTGAAGCAATCCTTCCGACCCGCCTATGTCGAGGATCTTGATATCGGCTGGCGCGGCTGGCAGCAAGGCTGGCCAACGGTATTTGTGGCCGATGCCCGTGTCGTTCACCACCACCGCTCAACTACCGCCCGCTTTCTCGCAGCATCGGCAATCGAGCTGGCGATCGAGCAAAATTACCTGCGCTGGATCCTAAGTAGCGTTGCGACACCAGAAGTATTTGATCGGCTGTGGGCTCACGCCGTACTCCGCGCTAATCTACTGGCGGCCGTGCCGGAGCCAGCTCCGATTGCCATGTATGCGCTGCGTTTCGCAGCCTTTGATAAACCTTATTTCAATTGGGATCGACCGGCGCAGCCAAAGATGCCCGAGGAAGAGATTCTCGCCTTGGGCAGTGGCGATATTGCCTGCTTCCCTGGACTTGCTGAACAGCGTAAGCCGCGAGTATTGATTGCCACGTCGTATCTGCCCTTCCCGCTCTCGCACGGCGGCGCAGTGCGAATGTACAACTTGATGCGCGAGGCGGCAAAAGATTATTCGCTGGTGTTGATGAGCTTTGTTGACGAGTTCATTACGCCAGAGCCTGAACTCCTGGCCTTATGCGTTGAGGTAGTTCAGGTCCTGCGCGAGGGCACACACTATCGCCATACGACGCTCCTCCCCAAGGTTGTCAATGAGTTTGACAGCGATACGTTTCGCGCTGCCCTGAAGTGGTCAATCTCACGGTGGAAGCCCCAAATCGCTCAGCTGGAATTCACTCAGATGGCGAAGTACGCGGCAGATTGCGCGCCGGCGAAGACAATTCTGGTTGAGCATGATATCACGGTCGATCTTTACGAGCAGCTTCTTGCCGACAAGGACGAGTTTGATCTAAGGCTGGAAAAAGACCGTTGGGATGTCTTTGAGCGTGCGGCATGGAAAGACGTTGACTGCGTCGCAGTGATGTCTGGCCGTGATCGTAATACCGTCCAAGGGGCCAGGCGCGTTGAGGTAATCGAGAATGGCGTAGACCTCGAACGATTTCAGCCCGCAGCCTGCAACCCCGTTCGGTCGCGACTTTTGTTCATCGGCAGCTTCGCCCACCTGCCCAACCTTTTGGCGCTTGACTGGTTCCTGCGAGAAGTCTGGCCGCGCCTAAGCGGCGCGACGTTACACATCATCGCTGGCCGGAATCCTGACTACTACGTGAATTTCTATAAAGAGAGGGTCGACATTGACTTGAGCCAGCCCGGCATCGAAATGGAAGACTTTATCAGCGACGTGCGTCCAGCCTACGCCCGCGCGGAAATTGTGATCGCGCCGCTACTGGCAAGTGCAGGCACCAACATCAAGGTCATGGAAGCGATGGGCTGCGGCAAAGCCATTGTCGCGACACCCGGCGGTGTGAATGGATTGGAAGTCAAAGCCGGCGAGGATTACCTGGCAGCGCGGACGGGCGAAGAATTCGCAGCCGCGATCCATGCAATTCAACGTGATTCTGGATTGCGAAAACGCCTTGAAGCTCAAGCAAGACTTAGCGCCGAACAGCGATATGGTTGGGTCGCGATTGGTGCCAAACAGCGCGGACTCTACGAGAGCTTGCGCGCGAAAGCGCTATAGTCCAGCCCACCAAAAAAAGACTCTTTGACGCTGGCTGGTAGTGCATTCAACTCCGGTCGTTCATCATAGGCGGGTGCAAATCTCTGTACGTCGATGCGACCAAAGCCAGCTTCTTCCAGATAGAAGCAAAGAAGCGCGGGCGGCACAGGCCGCTGGTGCGACGGGTCAATGTAAAAGTGCGTCGCGAAAATGGCCAAGCATTCGGGATTCGGAGTCTCGAAAACGATCACGCCACCTGTCTTCAATGCCCGGGAGCAAGCCTTTACCAGCGCCCACACCTGTGGCGGTGCTAAGTGCTCAATTACCTGAGCGCAGAAGATCCCATCAAAGGCCCCTGGGCCTTCCGCTGCAAGGTATTCAAACACATCAGCCTGCTTGGCATCGAGGCCGGATTCGCGAAGGATTTCAATGTTCTCTTCATAGAGGTCAACACCAACGGCCGTGATGCCTTTTTCCTTGAGGGAGCTGAGAAACTCGCCTCGCCCGCAGCCAATATCCAGCACGCGCTGGCAGCCTTCAAAGTACGGGAGATACGAGGCGAAGTGCGCTGCGATCTTGGGGGCGTCGCCTCTGAACTTATTGGCAAAATGAACCCAATCGATATCCAGCGGAGTCTCTGCCGCTACGACGCCAGCAGCCGCTACGGGAGCGGGACGCTGGCGGATCGAGCGAATTTCTGCGTAGATGATCCGTTCGTATTCGACGCGCACCTTTTCCAGTTCTTTCCAGAAGCGCTGCTGCATTGAGGAGTTTGATCGATCCAGCGCGCCCTCAAAGTCCTTGTGCTGCGAGGAAGTGCGTTCCTCAAAGCGCTGCTCGAGCATCCTGCTACGCTCCTCGAAGCGCTGCTCCAAAATCGAAGTGCGTTGGGCGTATGCCGCCTGAAGGTCGGCAACCGAGCGAAGGAACTGAACCTCGTTGCGGCCTAACTTCTCCTCCCACTCCCGCTTCCAAATGATCCAATGCGAGCGGATGTCTTTAAGCTCACTCGTCTCGCGACGAATCTCTTCAAGAGGTGGTTCAAAGCGCTGAGGGATCGTCTTGAGTGTCCTGTTTATCGAGTTCAGCCCCTCAAGCACTGAATCCAGCGAGCGTACCATTGCGTAGTTGAAATCCACCTGATCTCGGACAAACCAGCCAAGACTCCGCGCAATCAGTTGCTTTGCGGCCTGAATCAGACCGTTGATCGGTCCGCCGGATCGGGGGTTTACGCGTCCAATGGCTGCGACCTTCGCGCTGGCCTGATCGCGTGCCTCAAGGACGGGCGTAAAGTCAGGCAGTTCCAAGCCGTGCCACAGTCCACTCGGGTAACGGGCCAACACGCGCTCTCGTATCTCGCGGATCGCCCGCTCGAGCTCTTCCTCGTGTGTCAGCTGCGGGTTATGCTTTTCGTTCATAACTGGCCGAAATCTTCGAATAGATGCCCCCGCGCGGCGTAAAGTCGCCAACTACGGTTGCTTTGCGTGGCTTCGCCGCGCGAACGATGTCGTCGAGCACCCGATTAACGATGTTCTCCTGAAAGATGCCCAGATTGCGATATGCCAACAGGTACATTTTGTAGGCTTTCAACTCGAGGCAGAACTCGTCCGGAACGTATCGGATCGTCAGCGTTCCGTGATCGGGCAGGCCCGTCTTCGGGCATACGCTAGTGAACTCAGGGCTTGAAATCTCGATCTCAAAGTCACGTCCTGGAAATTGATTGGGCCAAGTATCGATCTCAGGTAATGGATCGCTTACGCCAGAGGCCGCGTGGTCGTCAGTATATTGCTTCATTAGTCTCTGTATCGTTTCTTTAGTCTCTGAGCTTGCGAATCAAAAGGTCAAGGAAAAGGCCGACATCGGTGACAACACCAACCGTTTGAGAACTGCCGCGATCACTCACCTTGGTCGCAACAGCCGGGTTTATGTCGACGCACACCATTTTCACCCAACTTGGCAGCATGTTCCCAGTAGCAATCGAGTGCAGCATCGAAGACAGACAAAGCACTACGCCTGCATTTTCAAGATGCTCGCAGTAGCGATTTTGTGCTTCGTTCATGTCGGTTAAGGTGTCGGGCAGTGGCCCGTCATCGCGCAAGCTTCCAGCTAAAACAAAAGGCACCTGATGCGTGACGCACTCATACATTACGCCAGTCGTCAATTTGCCCTGTTTCACTGCTCCCTCGATATTGCCGCAGTTGTAGATGGCATTGATGGCGCGCATGTGATTGCGATGACCGTGTTCCTCCTGACGGCCGTCCTTCTGGCGAATCCCAAGGCTGGTGCCCAGCAGCGCTGCCTCAATGTCGTGGACAGCAAGCGCGTTACCGGCCAGAAGTGCATCAATCCAACCGAGACGGATCAACTCTGCCAGCGGATTGGATCCGCCGGTATGAACAACTACCGGCCCGGCGACTGCGATGATCTTCTTGCCCTGCTCCCGAACTGCTCGCATGATGGCGACAGTCTGAGTGACTGCCGTCTCTACCTGGCGCTCGCTTGACACTTCATTCTGCATAAAGCTGAAGCTCAGGCGGTCGCGATCCTTCGTGTCCGGGATTACGCGGATGCCGCGCATTCCGATCACGACTTGCTCGCCGACGCTGAGGTCTCGCAGCTTGCGGCATTCCGCGCTCTTGCCAGTGACGACAATCGTCGCGTCCATGCGCTGCTTTTGAACGTCGATCCACTCGCCATCCAAACGCACTTGAGTCTTGTGGTTTGTCGTCGAGTAGAAATCCTCGGGCGCGCACTTATCGCGCAGGATGCTCTCGAGCACTACGTCGCCAGCATCTACGGGCACGCAGCCCAGGCCAAGCAATTGGCCCAGGAGCCGGTCCATCTGTTCGCGTGTTGGAGTTTCGACACGCATCCGCAATTGCGAAGCTTCGCTGTTGGTGCGGCCAATGTGGAACTTCTCTACCTCGAAGCGGCCCTGGTTCTCGACAACGGTGTCGAAGATTCGCTCCATGATGTGCGAATCGATCAGGTGTCCCTCAGCTTCAATGATCTCGGTCATGGGCATCTCTTTAGAATAGCGGTGACGATAGAATCAGGGGAGAACCATGAAGTTTTTGCTGCTCCTGTCACCATTCCTTTTGAGCGGTGCAGAGCTTTCTTTCAATCGCGATATTCGACCGATCCTTGCGGACCAGTGCTTTCAGTGCCACGGGCCAGACCCTAACAACCGCAAAGCCGGTCTGCGCCTCGACATTGAGAAGGACGCCAAGCTGGCTTTGAAAAATGGTCACTTTGGTTTAGTCGCTGGCAAGCCGGATCAGAGTGGCGTTTTTCAACGTGTCACACACAGATCCAAAGCATTGCGTATGCCACCCGCATACGCCGGGCGCGAAGCACTGTCGGCCAAGGATATCGAGAAGCTCAAACTCTGGATCGAGCAGGGGGCCGGCTATGAAGCCCATTGGGCCTTTATTCCGCCCGTTGCTCGGACTGGTGGCTCGATCGATGACTTCGTTCGGGAAAAGTTAGAGCAAGAGGGATTGAAGCCTTCCGCTCCAGCCAGCAGGAACGAGCTGTTGCGCCGTTTGAGTTTCGATTTGACCGGCTTGCCACCAACGATCGCTGAGCTGAGTGATTTCAACAACGATCACTCGCCGACCGCCTATGACAAGCAGGTGGATCGTCTGCTCGCCTCGCCACGCTATGCCGAGCGTATGACCTGGCGCTGGCTGGAAGCCGCCCGCTTTGCCGACACAAATGGCTATCAGAGCGATGGCGTGCGGGACATGTACCGTTGGCGCGATTGGGTGATCGACGCTTTTGCCACGAACAAACCCTTCGACAAGTTCACCGTGGAGCAACTCGCTGGCGATCTTTTGCCCAAGGCGACGCTCGAGCAAAAAATGGCCACTGCGTTTCACCGCAATCACCGCACTACCGCTGAAGGCGGCATCGTGCCGGAGGAGTTTCGCACAGAGTATGTTGCTGATCGGGCCGAGACAACCTCCACGGTCTTCCTCGGTTTGACGATGGGCTGCGCCCGTTGTCACGATCACAAGTACGACCCCATCACGCAGCGTGACTTCTACAGCATGTTCGCCTACTTCAACAACATCCCGGAGAAAGGCTTAGTCTACAACTTTGGCAATGACGAGCCGCTGATCAAGGCTCCAACGCCGGAGCAGGCAAAACAATTGGCTGATCTGGATGCCAAGCTTGCCCTGGCCCAAAAGGCCGTGGATCGAGCCCGCCTGCGGTGGAATCGCGAACAGTCTCGCTGGAAGATGCACGGAGACTGGATGCCAACAGAAGGCCTTGCCTACCAGAACAAACTAGCCGGTGCAGACTCCATTTTTGACGGTAAGCGAATCGTCACTGAGAAGGGAGGCACCGTTGTCTACAACTACCTGTCGCCCTTAACATTTTCGGCCTGGGCCAAGCCCGCCGAGAAGACCGGTGCCATTCTATCCATTGCCGAGGACTACGCAGAAGGCAATGGCCATGGGCTCTATCTGATGAATGGCAAGGTCCGGCTAAATATCATTTTTCGCTGGACCGACATCGGCATCCGCATCGAAACGGAAGAGTCGTTCAAGCTCGACCAGTGGCAGCACATCGTCGCCACCTACGACGGCAGCCGCTATGCCAAGGGCGTGCGGATCTACATTGACGGTCGCGAGCAGCGACTCAAAGTCCTTTTCGATGAATTAAACTATCCGATGAATTTCAAACATCCGCTTCAAATTGGCGCGGGTAACGGCATGACTTTTCGAGGGTCCATTGAGGATGTCCGCATGTATACGAGGGCATTGAACCAGGACGAAGTGATTGCACTATACGACCGGGCGCCGCTATCGCCCGCCTCGCGCGCTGAGAAACTTCGTCTTGCCTTTCTCGATTCAATCAAGCCCCCCGAGCTTGCCGCAGAGCGCGCAGCCCGGGCTCAGCGAGACGAATATCTTGCCACGCTTCCAACGCTAATGGTGATGCAGGAAGGCCCCAAGCATCAGGCGCATATCCTGAAGCGAGGTGCTTATGATGCGCCCGGCGACCCAGTCGACCCTGCCACACCTTCTGCTCTTCCCGCTCCCCCTGTCGGCACTCGCGCAGACCGCCTTGGCCTTGCCCAATGGCTGGTGTCCAAGCAAAATCCACTTCTCGCACGCGTGACGGTCAATCGCTATTGGCAGATGCTGTTCGGTATCGGAATCGTCAAAACGGTCGACGACTTCGGCTCTCAAGGCGAAGCGCCGATCCATCAAGACCTGCTGGACTGGCTAGCTGTCGACTTTGTTGATCATGGCTGGGACGTGAAGCACCTCATCAAAACGATCGTGATGAGCGATACGTATCGGCAAAGCTCCAGGCTCAATGCTGAACTCCTCAATCGGGATCCCGAGAACCGGCTCATGGCCCGGGCACCACGTTATCGGCTGGCTCCAGAGATGATTCGTGACAATGCCCTGGCCGTCTCAGGCCTGCTGGTAGAAAAAACTGGCGGTCCCAGCGTCAAGCCTTACCAGCCCGCCGGATTGTGGCAGGAGTTGGCCGGCGGCGGCGGATACCCGCAGGATCATGGAGAGTCACTCTATCGCCGGTCACTGTATACATTCTGGAAACGGACCATTGCGCCGCCTTCGATGGTCAATTTCGATTCGCCGAGCCGAGAGTCCTGCACCGTTCGGGAATCACGAACCAACACGCCGCTTCAGGCGCTCAATTTGATGAACGATGTAACGTTTCTTGAGGCCGCCCGCAAACTTGCAGAGCGTATCATTCACGAAGGCGGCAACACTGCCGATACTCGCCTCAGCTACGCTTTCCGCCTCGTGCTGAGTCGCCCGCCCTCGCTAACCGAGATCGCTCTGCTGCGTGGAGCCTATGACCGCGACGCTGCGCACTTTGCCGCGCAACCGGCTGAAGCTTCAAAGCTGCTCGACCAGGGTGAGTCTCCAATGCCGCGCAAGATCGCCCGCCCGGAACTTGCTGCGTGGACACAAGTGGCAAGCATCTTGCTCAACCTCGACGAGACGATCACAAGGCAGTAAATCATGCACGAAACTTTCCGCAATCTAACAAGACGTCATTTTTTCGGCAAGAGCGCGCTCGGCCTAGGGACCGTCGCACTGTCGAATTTGATGGCCCGAGATCGGACTGGCGGCTTAAGCGGCGTGCCGCATTTCGCGCCCAAGGCCAAACGCGTAATCTATCTATTCCAAAGCGGCGGCCCCTCGCAGATGGAGCTGTTCGACTACAAGCCTAATTTGGTTAAATACGCCAACCAAGATTTACCCGAGAGTGTTCGCAACGGCCAGCGACTTACTGGCATGTCTGCGTCACAGGCTAATTTTCCGATTGTCGCCTCCCGCTTCGGCTTTAAGCAACACGGGGCCAGCGGTGCCTGGATCGGTGATCTTTTGCCGCATACCGCAAAGATTGCCGACGACATCGCCATCGTCCGAAGCGTCCACACAGATGCGATCAACCACGACCCGGCGGTAACGTTCCTGCTTACTGGTGCCCAGATTGCCGGTCGTCCCTCGCTCGGATCGTGGCTTTCCTACGGGCTCGGCGCAGAGACAGAAGACCTGCCGGCTTTCGTAGTTATGATTTCGCCGGGCGCTGGCGTCGGTGGACAGCCGCTCTATGATCGGCTATGGGGCTCTGGCTTTCTGCCATCGAAATTTCAAGGGGTGAAGTTCCGCAGTGTTGGCGATCCGGTTCTCTACCTCAGTGACCCCAACGGGATGAGTCGAGCGGATCGCCGCTCATACCTCGATACACTCAACGGCCTGAACGCCGAGCAACTCAAGGATTTCGGCGATCCAGAGATCGCCACGCGGATTGCACAATACGAGATGGCCTTCCGCATGCAAGCGAGCGTCCCGGAGCTTACCAACCTATCCAAGGAGCCTGAAAGCACTTTTGCGCTTTATGGCGAGGACGCCCGGAAGCCCGGCACCTTTGCTGCCAATGCGTTACTGGCAAGGCGGCTTGTCGAGCGTGGCGTTCGCTCCATCCAACTCTTCCATCGCGACTGGGACCACCATGGCGGTCTGCAAAAGGGCCTACCTAAGCGCTGTCTGGAAGTCGATCAGGCCTCAGCGGCCCTGGTTACCGATCTCAAACAACGAGGGCTCCTCGACGAGACGCTTGTCGTTTGGGGCGGCGAGTTCGGTCGCACCGTATATTGCCAGGGCCGCCTCACTGCAGAGGATTACGGCCGCGACCACCATCCACGTTGCTTCTCGGTTTGGATGGCCGGTGGGGGGATCAAGGGGGGCACGGTTTGGGGCGAGACCGACGACTACGGCTACAACATCGTAAAAGACCCGGTGCACATTCACGACCTCCAGGCCACGATCCTGCACACTCTCGGCATTGACCACACTCGCCTAACCTATAAGTCGCAGGGACGCAACTTCAGGCTCACCGATGTCCACGGCAGCGTCGTCAAGGGCCTGCTCAGCTAGGCTCGAGGTACTCGTGCCTAGCAGCTAGGTCCTTGGGTAAATCGACCGAATAGCTCTCGCGCCAAAGCCCGGTAGGCAAAGCAACCAACAGATCCAGACTCGCCATGCTTGTTCCATGGACGGCGAGGTGCGCGCGAATTGCCCGAATCCAGAATTCCGTAAGTGTCTCGTGAAACCCGCTGGTCTCCGTATTTTTATTACCCAGGCATTCATTCAGATGACGGATGCCATTGCGAATTCGCATGCCCGCCTCAACTGGTTCAAAGTGCGAGACGAACCACGCGCCAACACAGAGATGCGCTGGGTGAGTCCAATCTTCCTTCGTCAGTGTGCCCGCATCAAAGCGGCCTACAAAGATTCGCCACTCAGTATCGTTTTCAAAGGGCAGCAAGCTCATTTCTTTAGTCTGGCCAACTGCCTCTTCAGAGCGCATCAATCGATTCGAGGTGAGCTTCCACTTCCTTGCGCACCCGCCAGGCTTTGCGCAAACGCTTCTGACTGAGGAACGGGAGTTGATCGACAGCGTGCATCGTCCCCGGCTGAGAAGAATTCCCGTAACTCACGAGTACCTGCGCGTGCGGGCCTGACTTCAACCATTCAACGCAGGCGACAAAGGTGTCGCCATGCATGGGGGACCGCTCTTTGGCCTCATCGGGTGGGCCATAGCGAATGACTCGAAATGCACCCAGCGCGCCATCTGCGCCATTGCCGGGCAGATTCGCGCCTCGAAATTTGAAGCGATTGACATCGCCATAGGCGACATCCAGCTTGCCGTAGTTCTTCTCAACCTCTGCCGCAGCCTTCGCCAGAGCCTCGATCGCTACATCCAAGTTTTTCAACCCGCGCGGCGTATTCAGCGGATTCGCAGGATTCGCTGCGATTTTATAAGTCGGCCTAAATGCACGCACCCAAGCCTCGAACAAAACTGCACCGGGACTGGCATTATCGGCATTGCGATCCCAAACTTTCAATAGGCGCGTTGCCGCTGTCTCCGGCGCTGCCGTCAGTAGATCCTCCAAAATCCGGTCTGCCAATTCCAGATGTGTGGAGTGCTTATAGTCCACCATCTTTTCAAAGCTCAGTTTCTCGTCTTTGCTCAACATTCGCAGCGAACTCAGGGTTCGCATCGTCAGGTCGCGAGTCGAAACATACGGCGGAAACTTCGTCGAATCCATTACTGGCAGCGTCGACGTCCAGGGAGGGTCATTTGTATTTTGCAACCAGCCAGCAGGCGGATCGATGGTCTTCGGCAACTCATCATAGGAGTGATAACCCGTCCAAAGCGTTTCGCTGGTGTCGCCCGGAATCACTCCCGCCCAATAGGCAAGGTCCCCAGACTTCCGCTTGGGCAAGGTACCGTTAAAAAGATACATGGCATGACCATCCCGGTCGGCGTAAGTGATGTTGAAAGTAGGCACCTCCAGGCGACGCAGTTGAACCTCGTATTCCTTGAAGTTCTTGGCCAGTGCCATTTTCCAGTACTGTTCCAGCAGAAAAGGTCGATCCAGTCCGCCAGTCTTCATCGCCAAGACATTGCTGTCCTTATCCCAAACCACTGGTCCGTGAACCGTCTTCCGGATCAGCATTTTCTCTTCGCTCAATCTACCGTCGGGTTGCTTGATCTTGATTGTCGAAGTAGCGGTTTCAAAATTTCGCTTCGTGCCATCAAAGTGATAGCCATCGCCATCAAGAGTGATTTTGTACAGATCGCTCGCATCGAGGCTGTTCACCGTCTGCGTGAATCCAATATGGTCGGTAAACACGAATCGCAGGACAGGAAAACCGATCTGGCTGGCACCATAAAAGTTCATTCCCGGCCCATTCAGGTGCACCTCGTAGTAGGTGTACCAATCCTGCCACGGCAAATGCGGATTCATCAACATCATTGGGGTCCCATTGGCGCTCTTTTTCGGCATGATGGCCCAGGCGTTTGAGGCAAGCGCCCCTGGGTTAAACGGCCTACCGGAGCCCGCAGATGTCACACGGGCCGCACTCGAGACGTAGCTGAAGTGCACAATTCGATGCACGTGCATCAGGCTATCGACGGGGCGTATCGGCAGGACTTGTTTGTATTCTGCGCCAATCTTCTCTGGATGGCGGTCGGCGTATTCGTTCATGCCGTCAGCAAAGGCCGTAAGGTACTTCTTGAATTCGGGCGTCTGCATTGCAAACCATTTCTCGGCGCGCTCCGGCACCTCGTTGACGTGCACCCATCGATCCAGTTCCAGACCCTTGGGCCCCCAATATTCCGCCCCGCGACCGCGCGATTCGCCGTACAACTTCAGCACGAGGTTTGCATGGCTTTGCATCTGAGCGAAGCCGTAGCCATAGAACATGCCCTCAGCGTTTTTGGCGTAAACGTGCGCGACACCGAACTGATCCCAAAGGATCTCAACGTTGCGGGAAGTTGATTTGGCTGCAGCCAGGGAAATCGAAGCAAGGAGCAGAATCAGCGAAAACTTCATTGGTACAGGATACTGCGATTGTTATCCTGATCCTGAATGCACCGTGAATATCATCGCTGGTGGAGTCCGCACCTCCACAAGGACATGCAGCTATTACAGTTCGGCCACTCTGGTCACCCAATGCTTGTCTTCCCGTCCTCGATGGGCAGCTTCCATGAGTACGAAGACCAGGGGATGGTCGGCACACTTGCAGATCGTCTTGAGCAGGGCCAACTCATGCTCTTCTGCGTTGACAGCGTCGATGCCGAGAGCTGGTACAACAAGGGCATTCATCCTGCAGATCGGGTCCGCCGCCATGATAGATACGAACAATACTGCCTGCAAGAAGTCCTGCCGCTGATCCGCCATCGAAGTGGCCGCATAGATATTACGGCCCACGGGTGCTCTTTTGGCGGCTACCACGCTACGAACTTCGCCCTCCGCCATCCCGACGCCGTTACCAAGTGTGTCTCTTTTAGCGGAGCCTTCGACAATCGCCGCTTTCTTAAGGGCTATTTCGACTCGCTTGCCTACATGCATAATCCCGTCGATTACGTCCCCGGCAACGACGACGCCTGGTATCACGCCCATTACCACGGCGATTGGTTCATGATCCTGGCCGCGTCAAATCATGATATTTGCCTGGGTGACAATTACCGGATGGCCGAGATTCTCGGGCGCAAACACATCCCGCATCGACTCGACGTCTGGGACAACAACATGCCGCACGACTGGCCGCTTTGGCGGCTGATGGCGCGGAACTATTTCGCTTAAACGGAGCACTATTTCAATGCGTAAAATTGGCATCGTCTACGGCATGGAGAGCAGCTTTCCACCAGCCCTCGTTGATTACATCAACGCCATGAAAGTTCCGGGGGTTGCGGCGGAGCACCTCAGAATTGGCGGCATCAAGATGGCTGTGCCTTCTGGCTATAAAGTCATCGTCGATCGCATTAGCCATGACATCCCGTTCTACAGGGCATTCCTGAAGAATGCCGTTCTTTGTGGCACCTACGTAATCAATAACCCTTTCTGGTGGAGCGCCGACGACAAGTTTTTCAACTACGCTCTAGCTTCCAAGATGGGTGTCGCGATCCCCAATACAGTGATCCTGCCACACCATTCTCACCCTCCTGGAACGACCGCGCAGTCGATGCGCAATCTCATGTACCCCCTCAACTGGGAGGAGATTTTCGAATATGTCGGATTTCCCGCGTTCCTGAAACCCTTTGATGGCGGGGGCTGGCGCGATGTTTACAAAGTGGATTCCCCTGAAGAATTATTCACCGCCTACAACGACTCCCGTGACCTCTGCATGACACTGCAGACCGCCGTAAACTTCACCGAATACTATCGTTGCTATGTTGTCGGGCAGGAGAAGGTCCACATCATGCAGTACGACCCTAAGGCCCCGCACGCCGAGCGCTACGTGAAAGACCCCGCCCCGCTCGATCCCGAGATGAAGTCCAGGCTGATTCGGGACTGCTTAACCATTTGCAAGGCCCTCGGCTATGATCTCAACACTGTCGAGTTCGCCGTCGAGAATGGAGTGCCCTACGCGATCGACTTCATGAACCCGGCACCCGACGCTGGCATCGAATCTGTCGGCCAAGCCAACTTTGATTGGATCGTCAAAAATGTAGCCGAACTCGCCGTTCAAAAAGCCCTCAGCGATGACACCCCTCAGGCCGAATATCGCTGGAGTAACTTCCTCAACGGCAAGTAGTCGAGAATCTCCCTCAGGGGGAAATCTAGTTGCTGATTTGTATCGTTGCTGCCCCAACGCCAGTCGTCGGATTTCAGCAAGGTGCCAGGCGAGCGTCGTCGTCCCCAATTGTGCCTAAGAAATCGGTGATCGCGAAACCATGATGGTGCCTCTTATCAAACAATTCAAGAGTCTGGGTCAGGCTATCGTGAGGACACATCGCATTTGAACTGGCATTTGTAACAGAATTGAAACATAATAGTTACCGAACTGTCATTTTCAGTGAGGTAACTCGATGCCCCCGCGTCTCTTTCTCTTCCTTGGCCTTGCCGCATTCGTCGTTATTTTTGAGTCATGTAGCGACATCTCAGCTAAGAGCGAGACGACGCCAGCCCAAACTCAGCCCACTCCGCAACCTGCTCGCGTAGCCGCAGTCAAGGCCGAGATTGTAACAATCGGCCAGGATCTTGAGCTGACTGGCGAGTTCCGTCCTTGGCAACAGGCGGAGTTGCAAGCGAGGGTTCCCGGATACCTCAAAAGCCTCACGGTCGACGCGGGCTCCACGGTGAGAGCTGGGCAATTGGTCGGCGTAATCGAAACTCCGGAACTCGAAGCGGAGTTGGGCGAAGCAACGGCTGCAATCCTCAAGGCCAAGAGTGAAGAGGCCCGCATGGCTGCCGGCATCCAGCTGGCTGAGTCGAAACTCGACGTGGCCAAGGCGAGTTTTCGCCGTTTGACTAGCGTCAATCAAAAAGAGCCAGGCTTGATTGCAGCGCAGGAAATTGACGAATCAATCGCCCGCGCCCGATCCGCCGAAGCCGACCTGACCAGCGCCAAGGCCAATCGCGATGCCGGGCGCCAACAGACGGTTTCGGCGGAGGCGCGCGCCCAGCGCGCCGCCTCCATGCTCAACTTCTCGAGGCTCACCGCCCCCTTTTCAGGCGTCGTCACTAAGCGCTACGTGGACCCGGGCAACATGATCCAAGTCGCACCCATTATCCGCATTTGCAATATCGATATGCTGCGTCTCGCGATCGTCCTGCCGGAGAACGGCGTCGCGCAAGTAAGAGTGGGCACGCCCGTCCTTATCCGAGTGCCAGCGCTGGAGCTGCACCTCGAAGGCCGGGTCGCCCGCCTCACTCAACAACTCAGCAGTAACTCGCGCAGCATGGAGGCCGAAGTCGACGTGCCCAACCCAGGCCACAAAATTGCCGCCGGGATGATCGCTGAAATTGGCGTCCACGGGCGCTCGGCGCGTGAGGCGATGGGCCTTCCCGTGCAAGCCGTCGTCCGGCGCGGCGGCCAAACTTATGTGCTCGCGGTCCGCGCGGACAACACTCTGGAGGACCGTCGAATCCAAATTGGCCTGGAGACGGCCACCCACGTTGAGTTACTCTCGGGTCTCGCCAAGGACGAACGCGTCGTCATCGGCAACCGCAGCCTCCTCAAGGCGGGCCAGAAGGTGGAAGTCAAGGACGGAGCCTCGCTGTAGATGGCGTCTTTCTCGATTCGCAACCCTTACCTTATCCTCGTCTGCGCGGTCATCTTGATCCTGGCTGGTTCCGTTACGTTGCTGCGCATGCCCGTGGATATGTTCCCCACGCTCAACCAGACGGTCGTCGCGGTCGCGACCTTCTATCCTGGAATGCCGCCCGAGCAAGTGGAGAAAAACATCACCGAGCGGCAGGAACGCTTCTTCACGCTCGCCCCCGGTATCGAACACATTGAGAGCCGCTCAATAACTGGCGCTGGCATCATCAAGATTTTCTTCCTGCCGGGCACCAACCCCGACGCCGCCATCTCAACCGTCACAAATCTCGCTGCGGCGGAGCAGCGCCGTATGCCCCCCGGCACGCTCCCGCCCATCGTCGTCCGTTTTGATGCCTCCAGTCTTCCCGTCTGCCTCATCGCCTTGCGGGGCGACGGCCTTAGCGAGGCCCAGTTGCGCGACGTGGGCCATTACCGCGTGCGCACCCAGATAGCCAAGGTGCAAGGCGCGGCCGTCCCACCACCTTTCGGTGGCCGCTATCGCCAAATCATGGTTTACGTCGATCCGCGCAAACTGGGGGCCCACTCCATGAGCGCGATGGACGTCGTTCGCGCGATCAATGAGTCCAATCTGATCATGCCGGCGGGAACGGTCAAAGTCGGCCCCGTCGATTACCCCATATACACAAACAGCCAGTTCACCGATCTCGATGGCATTCTCGATCTCCCCATTCGTACCAGCGGGTTGGCCGCCGTCCGTGTGGGCGATGTGGCGCGCGTCCAGGATGCCGCGCAAGTACAGTTCAACACGGTACGCGTCGATGGCCAGCCGTCGGTCTACCAACCGGTCTTGCGCCAAGGCGGAGACGCCAACACTATCGAGATTGTCAGCGCAGTTCGTGCCCAAGTCAAGCGCCTTCTCGATGTGCCCGAGAGTCTGGAGGCGCGCGTCGTCTTTGACCAATCCACCTTCATAAAAAAAGCGATTGAGACTCTGCTCAATGAGGGCGGCATAGGCCTGGCGCTGGTTACTCTCACTATCCTCGTTTTCTTGGGCAGCGCCCGCGCCACAGTCGCAGTGTTCTTCTCCATTCCGTTGTCCGCGCTGGCGGCGATTCTCTTCCTCAAGCTGACCAGCGGCTCTCTCAATTCGATGACTCTCGGCGGGCTGGCCCTGGCCTTTTCGCGCCTGATTGACGATTCCGTCGTGGTCCTCGAAAACATTTTCCGCCACCTGGAGATGGGAAAGCCTCCACGCGAAGCGGCGGAGCAAGGCACGCGAGAAGTGGCCATGCCGGTCCTCGCCTCCACCATCACAACCGCGATTGTCTTTTTGCCGGTCGGCCTTCTCACCGGCGTAAGCAGAGATCTCTTCGTCGCTCTCGGTTCCATGGTGGTCCTCTCCCTCGCCGCCTCCTATGTGGTTTCCATGACTATCGTGCCGTTGTTCTGCGCCTTCGTTCCTGGCTTGCACGGCAAGCCTTCCAAATGGTTCACAGCCTTCAACATGCTCTTCGTCAAGCTGATGACCGGCTATGAGCGCGCCGTCAACTGCGGGCTCCGTGCGCCAGCTCTCGTATTGGTGCTTGGCTTTTCCACCTTGGCGATGACCTTGCCGCTCTGGCCGCTCCTGGGCAAGAGCTTCTTTCCTCGCACCGATGCCGGACAGTTCGTCATCAACCTCAAGGCAGCTTCCGGCACCAGCCTCGAAGAGACAGAACGCAAATTCATCCGCGCGGAACAAATAGTCAAGCGCATTGTCGCCCCGGCGGATCTGGACATCATGGTGTCCAACATCGGAGTCGTGCCGGACTTCAGCGCCATTTATACGCCAAATTCGGCCCCGCACACCGGCTTTCTTCAGGTCAGCCTCAAGGAAAAACATAAGGTCTCCAGCCAGGAATATATGCGCCGCGCCCGAGCCGCCTTGCGCGAGGAAATGCCCGAGATGGTGGCCTACTTCCAATCGGGCGGCTTTGTAGATGCCGTCTTGAACTTTGGCATGCCGGCACCCATTGACGTCCAGGTAAGCGGCCCCGATTTGCCGTCCATCCACGCCGCCGCCGTCGACTTGGCCCGCAAGCTTCAAACTGTCGCGGGGGTCAGTGACGTGTTCATCCCTCAGGACATCGATAGCCCCGCGCTCCGGGTCGATGTTGATCGCACCCAAGCCAGTATTCTTGGTCTGACCCAGCGCGAGATCGCCAGCAACCTCATCACCGCCGTCGCCAGCAACACCATGATCGCGCCCACCTTCTGGACCGATCCCAAATCCAGCAACGACTATTTCCTCGCCGTGCAACTACCGGAAAACTCCTTCCAGAGCGTGAATGAACTGAATAAGCTTCCCCTCCGTACCAAAGGGGATGGGGTTGTAAGCCTCGACGCGGTAGCGCATTTGACGCGGGTGCTGGGCCCCACGGAAGTGGCCCACTACGGCCTGCGCAAGGCCGTCGATGTCTACGTCAATCTCAGCGGTGAGGACTTATGGGGGCCGGAGCAAGCGATCCAGGGCCTTCTCGCCAACACCAAGATGGCCAAAGGCGTCACGGCAACTCTGCGCGGTGCCGTGGAAGGGATGCACACCAGTTTTACAAGCTTCGGCCTCGGCCTAGCCTTTGCCCTTGTGCTGCTCTATCTCGTGCTGGTGGCGCAATTTCGCTCCTTGATCGATCCTGCTCTGATCTTGCTGGCCATCCCGCCCGGGGCGGCGGGCGTGCTGCTCACGCTTTACCTGACCAACACCACCGTCAACGTCCAAAGTCTCATGGGAGTGATCATGATGAGCGGCATCGTCGTCTCTAATAGCATCCTGCTCGTGGACGCCGCTCATCGTCAGCGCGAGCAAGGCCTAAGCGCGACAGAGGCCGCCTCAATGGCCGGCCAAATCCGCCTGCGCCCCATCCTCATGACTTCGCTCGCTACCATCATCGGCATGCTTCCGATGGCTCTCGCGCTAGGCACCGGGAGTGAAGCCTATGCTCCGCTGGCCCGCTCCATCGTCGGCGGGCTAAGCGTCTCTCTTGTCACGACAATCTTCTTAGTTCCCGCCGCCTATGCGCTGGTGTACCGGCGACACGAAAGGCTCGCCGCTTGAAGCCAATACATCTCATTTGGATTGCTGCGCTACCTCTTTTCACGCCCCTGTTCGCTGAAGAACGGCTCACCCTTGCCGACGCAGTCGCAATCGCGCAAAAGAATCAGCCGCGCATCCTCGCCGCCGCCCACCGCGCCAGTGCGGCCGCCACTCTGCCGCAACAAGTGCGCGCACGCCTGCTGCCCCAAATCGAGGCAACAGTCACCGGTTCCCTCGCCGAGCATGGCACTCGCATGGGCGTGGGCGGTGCCAACGCGCCAGACTTATTTAGCCGCATCGGCGCTGGCGTCAGCGTCACCCAACTCTTCACGGACTTCGGTCGCACCAGCCTGCAAGTGGAAAGCGCCCGATTGCTTGCCGGAGCGCAACAGGATCTCACACGTTTTACTGCCGCCGACGTTGCTCTTGCGGCCCGCACTTCTTACTACCGCGCCCTCCAAGCCCAGGCGGCCGTCCAGGTGGCCAAAAAAGTCAAAGAAGTCCGCGACACCTTCTCGCGTCAGACCCGCACACTGACGGAGAACGGCCTGCGCTCCACCCTCGACGCAAGCTTTGCCGAAGTCCGCGGCGCGGAGGCGGAAGTCGTGATCACTCGCGCCGAAAATGACCTCGCCGCCAGCTTTGTCCAACTGGCCAACGCCATGGGCATGGACACGCCGCTGGATTGGGCTCTCGAAAATTTCGCTCCCGCCGACGTCCCGGAAACGCTGGATCAGTTGATGGAAGAAGCCCTCCGCGCGCGCCCGGAGCTGGCCATGCAACGCAAGCGCCTGGAGTCAGCCAAGCTCGATTCCAGGAGCGATCAAAAGCTGTCACTGCCGACCATCAGTGGCGTAGGCGTTGCGGGCGTCATCCCCGCCAGGGATCCGCGTCTGCGCAATCACTACGATGCGGCGGCCGTTAACCTCACGGTGCCGATCTGGAATGGTCGCAGCTTTGAGCCGCGTCGTTTGGAGTCAGCTGAAAAAGCCCTCGCCGCAGAACAGGATTGGAAGCAGGCAGTCCTGCAAGTCAAAACCACAATGCGTCTTGCCTATCTCGATTGGATTACGGCGCGCAAGACACTCGAAGTCACGGCAAAGTTTCGCCAGCAGGCGGAGATCGCCTTGCGCATGGCTGAGACTCGCTATCGCCTTGGCGTAGGCACCTTTCTCGAATTCAACCAGGCGCTACTGGATTCGGCCGCCGCTCAGCTCGGGCATTCGACGGCCATCTTCGATGTCTCTCTGCGCCAGGTTCGTCTCGAATATGAAGCGGGCCGCTACGGCTACTAACCCCGCCTAGGCGTAGATGAACTTGGCTGGAACATTCCCCGCAGGCGCAAGCGCGGCCATCCGTTCTCTGGCTCAACGAAGGGTTTCAACCGATCTGCTGGCGGAATCGATGCTACGCAATGGCTATCTACTCACTAACCGCAATGTCGTAGTAGTTGGGCGTGAGGAATTTCACGGAATCGTTCGTGAGATGACGCTGCGGGTCGGCTTTCACTCGCGCAACCTTCCCGATGAGCGGTATCACGCAATAGTGAACGACCAGGAGGCGAATCGTCGTATTCTCAATTCCGTTCCCGGCGACCAAGAAACTTTTGATCGCTCAGCGGCTTCAGCGGATAATCTGTATCTATGAGCAAGCCGTCGCTTACCATCGGGATCGAGGAAGAATACCAGACAATCGATCCGGAAACTCGTGACCTCCGATCGCACATCAGCGCCGAAATCATTGGCAAGGGACAAACTCTTCTCGCTGAGCGTGTCAAGCCTGAAATGCACCAGAGCGTGGTCGAAGTAGGCACCGGAATTTGCAAGAACATTCAGGAAGCCGAAGCGGATCTTCGGGAACTCCGCATCGGCCTCATCGGTCTGGCAAAACAGAATGGCCTCCGCATCGCCGCATCGTCCACCCACCCATTTGCAGACTGGCGCAAACAGGAGATCTACCCCGACGAGCGCTACGCAACAATTGTCGAGGACATGCAGTCTGTCGCCCGCAGTAATCTGATCTTTGGCCTACACGTCCACATCGGCGTAGAAGACCGCGAAGCCGCCATCCAGATCATGAACGCGGCGCGCTACTTCGTGCCCCACATCCTCGGCCTAACCGGCAACTCTCCGTTCTGGCTTGGCCTCGAGACTGGTCTCAAGAGCTATCGGTGCAAAGTCTTCGATAAGTTTCCGCGCACCAACATCCCCGATTACTTTCCCAGCTGGGGCGAGTACACCAACTTCGTCAACTTGCTCATCAAGACCAACTGCATCGATAGCGCCAAGAAGATCTGGTGGGATATTCGTCCCCATCCGCACTTCCCAACTCTGGAGTTCCGCATCATGGACCTCCCCATGCGGCTTGAGGAAACCATTGCCGTCACCGCGCTCATCCAGGCAACGGTCGCCAAGCTCTACAAGCTGTACAGCAACAACCAGGGATTCCGGCTCTACCGCCGCGCGCTTATCATGGAAAATAAGTGGCGTGCCGCGCGCTATGGTCTCGACGGCAAACTTGTCGACTTCGGCAAGCAAATTGAAGTCCCTCTCAAAGACCTGCTTTTTGAGTATCTGGCTTTCGTCGACGACGTAGTCGACGAGCTCGGTAGCCGAGAGCAGATCTCGTACATCTACAAAATGCTGCGCAACGGCACCGGCGCTGACCGGCAACTGCGTGTCTGGCGCGAAACGGGCGACCTCAAAGCTGTCGTCGATTACATCATTTCTGAAACGGAGGCTGGCCTTTAGTTGCTGCCTGATACATTCGATCCCGAACTCACCCCCGGTGCATACAACGCCGTCTACACTTGCCTGCGCATCCAGCCCGACGAGAAGGTAACGCTCATCACGGACACGGTAAGCCAGGAGATTGCTGCCTCCATCGCGGCGCAGCTCACTCAGCTCGGTTGCCAATGGACGGCCTTCACCGTTGAGGACCTCGCCCCCCGCCCTTTGGTTGGCATGCCCCAAGAAGTCCTCGACGACATGGAAACAAGCCAGGTCTCCATCTTTGCTGTGGTCGCGCAACAGCACGAACTCAAGAGCCGCATGGAGATGACCGACGTCGTCAACCGTCGCAAGATGCGCCACGCCCACATGGTCAATATCGAGAAGCGAATTATGCTCGAAGGCATGCGCGCAGACTTCTTGAAAGTTGATGCCCTCAGTGTAGAGGTCCGCGCCATCGCGGCCGCCGCCACAAAGATCCGAGCTACGACCAACGCGGGAACCGACATCACCGCTGACATGAACCCCAATTACAATTGGCTCAAAACTAGCGGCATCATCAGCCCTAATAAGTGGGGCAACCTCCCCGGTGGGGAATGCTTCACCACCCCGGGAGAGGTCAACGGGACCTTTGTCATTGATGGCGTTGTGGGCGATTATCTTTGCGCCAAATATGGCGACCTGCGCGCAACGCCACTGACCATCAAGATCGAAAAGAACCGCCTAGTTTCCGCTGAATCCACCAACACCGCACTCCGCGATGAGTTCTGGGCTTATTGCCACACCGACGAGAATTCAGACCGCGTCGGCGAGTTCGCTATCGGCACCAATCTGGCGCTCAAGGACGTCATCGGCAATATTCTTCAGGACGAGAAGATCCCCGGCATCCACATTGCCTTTGGCAATCCCTATGGCGCACACACCGGCGCAGATTGGTATTCTGCAACGCATATCGATGTCGTCGGTCGCAACTTCAACATCTGGGCCGATGATCGTCAGATCATGCGCGACGGCCAGTTCCTGATCACGGTATAGCGATGATTCCTGCCCTCCGCGAAGACTTCAACCGACGATGGACGCCCGCCAGCTACGCGGCATTCTCGGCTTCGCTCGACGCGGCCATTGGCCAACACGTAGCCTTTCGCCATAGTGAGACGCCCTGCTTCTTCCCGCGTGAATTGTTACAACAGATGTCACGCGCTGGACGAGAGCTGGTTGGACAACTCCTCCAGAACAAGCTGTATCTCGAGGCCTCGTCGCGCGAGATCCCAGAAATCTACCGGGTCCCCAACGAAGCCTCCAAGCCCCTCTTCATCCAGGCCGATTTCGGCATCGTTCGTGAGAATGGCGGCTTCGCGCCAAAGCTGGTCGAGATCCAGGGCTTTCCTTCGCTCTATTGCTATCAGACCGAAATGGCCCGCCAGTACATGCGCGGCTACGATCTTGATCCCGGCCTCCGCCACCTCCTCAGCGATCTGGACCTTGGTAGCTACCATAAGCTGCTCGGCGAGGCCATCCTCGGTGCGCACAGCCCCGAGAACGTCATTCTGCTGGAGATCGAGCCCGAACAGCAAAAGACTGTCTGCGATTTCATCTGCACAGAGCGCATCTACGGCGTCCGTGCTGTCTGCATCACTAAACTCAAGAAGCAGGGTCGCAAGCTCCTCTATGATCGCGATGGCGTCTGGACTCCCATCCATCGAATTTACAACCGGGCGATCTTCGACGAACTCGAGCGCAAGAGGGCTGAGATCCCCTTCGCCTGGACGGACGACCTCGACGTGGAGTGGGCCGGCCACCCCAACTGGTTCTTCCGCCTCAGTAAGTTTTCGATCCCATGGTTCAACCACCCTTGCGTGCCGAAGAGCCAATTCTTCCACGAAGTCACTGAACTGCCGCAAGCCCCCGAGAACTACGTACTGAAGCCGCTCTACTCGTTTGCAGGCCTTGGTGTCGTAGTGGGCCCGACACACGAGCAACTCGAAGCCATCGCACCCAGAGAGCGCCGCAACTACATTCTGCAGGAGCGTATACGCTTTGAACCTGTAATCGCGACGCCCCACGGCCCGACGATGGCCGAAGTCCGCATCATGTACATTTGGCTACCGTCGATGGACTTGCCTCTGGCAGCCAACATGATCGTGCGAATGGGCCGGGGCAACCAGATGGGCGTCGATCACAACAAGAACCTCGAATGGGTCGGTGCCTCCGCTGGCTTCTACCTCTGAAACGGTAGAAGCTTCTCCGCAATCGTCTTCGCCGCAACCTTCATCGGACGATATTTGTTTGCGAAGTGATCGAGTGCCAGGCCTGAAGTCGTTGATTCCAGCCATACCCGGGCATCGCAGCTTTGGGCAGCGCATATCCGGTGCTCAATACGAAGGCATTCCCTCGCTTCATTCGTAATCGCATTGACTCGTCTGCACTTCGATGATCGCTATTCGCTTGTGTCGGCATTTGGAAGTTGATAAAGTTTCGGCTACCGTCCTCTCGCATCAGGAACCGACCAACTGCGGGACTTTGGACAGATTCGGGTGGAGTTCTGAGATGAATCAAGACAAAGCGAAGATCAGCGAAAAGGCGCCGCAACCGGCGCGAAGACAAGTGGCCCAATTGGCGATCGCGGGGGCGGCCTTGCTGGCAGCAGCGGGCAACAGCTCAGGCAAAATGATACCGATCCCGCCCGGCATCAAGATCGGCGTCAGTGGGGGGCAGGCAAGCGACGAGCACTTACTCTACCTGAAGCAACTTGGCGTGACATGGGTGAGCCTTGGTGTCGCGCCCGCAGATGCCACAGCCGAAGGCTTCATCAAGATCCGGGAACGTTGGGAAGGTGCTGGCTTCAAGGTCTATAACATCGGGAGCGGCGTTGGCCCCAGCGGCAGTCTCCATAACATGGAGGAAGTAACTCTGAACCTTCCGGGTCGCGATAAGAAGATCGAAGAGTACTTGAACTACATTCGCTTTCTGGGGAAGGCAGGCATCCCTTACTCTACTTATGCGCATATGGGGAATGGAATTTGGCGCAGTGGCCGGGAAGTGTTGCCGCGAGGGTATTCCGGTTCTACGCTTGACCTCTCCAGCCCAGATGCTGTGGGGCGTTGGGGCGGCAAGACCTTTGACCGGCCGTTGTCGCATGGCAGGGTCTACACGAAAGAGGAAATCTGGGAGAACTACACCTATTTCATCAAGAAGGTTGTACCGGTGGCAGAGGAAGCGGGGGTGCGAATAGGAATTCACCCGGACGACCCGCCGCAGCCGATGCTTGGTGGAGTGCCTCGCTGTATCTTCTCTAACTTCGAAGGCTACAAACGTGCCATTGAAATCGCGAACAGCCCAAATATCGGTGTTTGCCTCTGCTGCGGATCGTGGCTTGAAGGTGGCAAGATGACCGGGGCGGAGCCGCCTGAGGTAATCAAATACTTTGGCGCGCGCAAGAAGTTATTCAAGATTCACTTTCGCAATGTGAGCGCACCCCTACCTCACTTTACCGAGACGATGATCGATGACGGCTACTACGACATGAGCAAAATCATGCGTGCATTGGTAGAGGTCAAGTTCGACGGGATCATGATCCCTGATCATATTCCAGGGGTTGGAAGCAACCCGAAGACTGAAGGAGGGGCGGGGCGACCGGCGGGCGAAGGATATCGGCCAAATCCTTCGTTGGGTTATTTGCTTGGTGGAATGAATGCGATGCTGGTGGCCGCGCAGGGCAAGCATCCTGGCAGCTAGCGATAGGATACAGGGAACATGATTCCTGAATCGTTAACAATTGCAGCGGTGCCTTGCGGCAATCGCACATACAATCAGGCCGCACGTCTGGGGGATCTCCTGTTTGTTTCCGGACAATTGGGGATCGTTCCATCGACGGGGGAACTGGTGGCCGGAGGTCAGCTTGCAGAATACCGTCAGGCGCTGGAGAATGTGAAGGCGATTCTCGCGGAGGCCGGAAGCAGTTTGGCGCATGTGGTCAAGACGACCGTGTTTATGACCGATGTCGATGAACTTGCGGCTTTGAATGCTGTCTATGCTGAGTATTTTGCGCACGCACCGGCGAAGACAGGGGTCGAGGTGAAACGGCTTTCTGCCGGGGCGCGAATTGAGATTGAAGTGATTGCCGGGCTTTACTAAAGCTGATCTGGAGCGAAAATTATGCCGACCTTGACACGCCGCACCTTTGCGGCACTGATGGCCGCTGCGCCGATGATGAGTGCGGAGGCTACGAAGCAGAACATACTGTTTATCGCGATTGATGATCTGAACGATTGGATCGGGTGTCTCAAAGGGCACCCTAATACCATCACGCCGAACCTGGATCGCCTAGCCGCGCTTGGAATAAATTTTACGAGCGCGCACTGTGCGGCTCCGCTCTGTAATCCAGCGCGAGCGGCGTTGATGACCGGGCGACGGCCTTCATCGACGGGCGTATATCTGAACAGCCAGCCTTACCATGGCTCGAAAGTGAGTGCCGGGGCCGTAACTCTCAATCAGCACTTCAAGAACAACGGCTATCTAACGCTTGGCTGCGGGAAGATCTATCACGGCACGCAAGGGAGGTTTGCGGATGACCAAGGGTGGCACGAGTATGGGAAAACGAGCGATTCGTTCAAGCTCGCTGGGCCGACGCCAATGGCGGGTGCTGCTGCGCAGGCGCAATTCGATTGGGGACCGACGGAGACCGGCGACGAGGCGATGCACGATTACCAAACAGCCGAATGGGCCGCGAAGCATTTAGGGAAACAGCACGATCAACCGATATTTCTTGCCTGTGGATTTTCCAAGCCGCATCTCCCCTGGTATGTGCCCAAGAAGTACTTCGATATGCATCCGCTGGATGGCATCCAGTTACCGATCGTCAAAGAAGACGACTTAGACGACGTCCCGGAAATCGGGAAGAAGTTTGCGCGCGCCTCTGGAGATCATGCCCGGGTTACAAAGGCAGAGGCCTGGAAGAAAGGCGTGCAGGGGTATCTGGCAGCGATCACTTTTGCCGATGCGATGGTGGGCAAAGTGTTGAACGCGCTCGAGACGGGCCCCAATGCCAAGAACACCACACTCGTGCTTTGGAGTGATCATGGATGGCACCTTGGTGAGAAGTCGCATTGGCGTAAATTTACGCTGTGGGAGCGATCAACGCGAAACATCCTGATGGTTGTGGCTCCTGGGGTCACGAAGCCGGGGACTGTCTGTGAGCGCCCGGTGAGCATGATGGACATTTATCCAACGCTGATGGATCTCACTGGATTGAAGGCACCGGGTGTGCAGGAGGGTGAATCCCTGCTGACGTGGTTGAAGAATCCGAAGGCACCCAAGAAGACGCCGGCGTTGACGACTTACCAGTTTGGAAATCATGCAGTTCGCTCGGAGCGGTGGCGGTATATCCGGTATCGCGATGCCAGCGAGGAATTGTATGACCGGGACAAAGACCCGAATGAGTGGACGAACCTTGCGGCGAAACCAGAAATGGTGGCGGTGAAGAAGGAACTGGCAAAGTGGCTACCGACGCATGACGAGGCGGACGCTCCCATTCGACCTGGCGGAGACGAGAAGTAGGGCCATGCGCGAATTATCGGGTTAGTCGAGAGTTTCGGGGACGAGTTCGATGTTGGTCTCGCCGGCGGCTTTGCCAGCGGCGTACTTCTTGACCCAGGCCTCGAAGCTCTTGCCGTCCGCCATGTCGCGGCCGCTGAAGGTGAGTTCTTCAATCTCGGACTGTTCGACGACGATCTTGCGGCCTTCATTGCGGAGCATGATGCGGAGCTTTGCCTGTCCTGAGGTGGGCGAGCCCTGGCGGTCGAAGATGTAGCCCTCGATTTGATCGCCGGTTTTGAGTTTGATGGTAACGTCTCCGCGATAATCGAAGGCCTGCTCGACGCCGTCGGCCAATTGATCGCCAACTGCGGATTGACCCTGCAAGGTTTTGGTCTGGCCGAGCGCGGCGAGGTCGATCTGGACCAGCGGGGAAACGGGCTTTTCATCGTCTAAAAGGCGGAGGGCTTCTTTGTCGGTGTAGGCCGAGAAGAGCATGGACTTGACGGTGGCGAGGATGCCAGGAATCGTGAAGGTGTAGTGGACGGCTGTGGACTCGTAGCCGGAATGCAACATGCAGTTTTCACACTTGGAGTTACCGGACTCGTAGCCATACTTGCTCCAGTCGGTGGAATCGAGCAGTTCCTGATAGGTGTCTGCGTAGCCATCCTGTTGGAGGTAGCAGGGCCGCTGCCAGCCGAAGATGCTGTAGGCGGGCATGCCCCAGGGGGTGCATTCGAGATTGCGCTTGCCCATTAGAAATTCGAGAAAGAGCATCGACATGTTGAAGCGCCACTTGGGATCGCGATTGGAGAGGAGCTTGCGGAACATGGCCTGATTGCGCTCACGCCCGGTGAAGTGTTGCTGGTCAGGGGCCTTGTCGTAGGAATAGCCTGGGGAGATCATCATGCCCTCGACCCCGACATCCATCATGTCGGTGAAGAACTGGCGGACGGACTTGGAATCGATACCGTCGAACAGAGTGGTGTTGGTGGTGACGCGGAAGCCTTTGGCAACAGCAGAGCGGATGGCTTCGAGGGCTATCTCGTAGCCGCCTTCCTTGCAGACCGAGAAGTCGTGGTGCGCCTTGTCGCCATCCATGTGGACGGAGAAAGTGAGGTACTTGCTGGGCGTGAAGAGGTGGAGCTTCTCTTTAAGCAGCAGCGCGTTGGTGCACATGTAGACGTACTTTTTGCGTGCGACGAGGCCAGCGACGATTTCATCAATCTGAGGGTGCATCAGCGGCTCGCCGCCGGGGATGGCGACGGTGGGGACGCCGGTCTCGTCGACTGCCTGAAAACACTGTTCGGGAGTGAGGTTCTGTTTGAGGATGTGGCCGGGATATTGGATCTTGCCGCAACCGGCGCAGGCCAGGTTGCAACGATAAAGCGGTTCGAGCATGAGGACCAAGGGGTATTGCTTGCGGTTAAGCAACTTTTGCTTGACTACATAACTGGCGACTGTCCACATTTGAGAAACCGGAATCGGCATATTTTTAGAGTACACGAAAGCGAAGTCGCATTCGCGTTTGGAAGGAGTGCCAAACTGGAGGCACGCCTCATGAATGCCTCTTCAACACGACGCGCCCCGGTCCAGGCCCGCAGCAGCGAGACCGTGAAAACGATTCTTGATGCGGCTTCTTCGCTGTTGGGGCGAATGCCGATTGAGCAGATCACGACGAGCAAGATTGCGGAAGCGGCGGGGCTGTCGGTTGGCGGGCTCTATCGCTTCTATGGCGATAAGCAGGAAATTTACGACGCAATCGCGGTGCGTGAACTGACGGAGTTTCGCGAGGGGATCGAGAAGTCGGTGAAGGCGCGGCATCTTTTGTTTACACCGAAGAAGTCGTTGCATCGAATTCTCGACAGTTACATTGACTTCCTGGACAGCCGGCCCCATTTTCGCGAATTGGCGCTGGGGCGGCACATCAGCGAGGGGACGCGCGAGAATCAATCGGACCCAGCGACAGGGCCGGGCGGAATCTTGCAGGACCTGCTGGTAAAGAAGTTGGGGCTAAAACCGGGTAAGCGGTTGCAGTTAAAGATCCGGATTGCGGCTGAGGTGGGGGATCGTTTGATTGCTTACGCGTACAGCCAGCCAGGGGAGCGGGAGCGTAAGGAAGCGTTGGATGAGTTGAAGGAGTTGCTGGCGCGCTATCTTTTGCATATTTAGGCGGGGTGTTCGATGACAATTTGCCGGGCTTTCAGTGAATTGGGACAGACTGGTGTTGTCTGTCCCGATGGGTAAGCACGACGGCACCTAAGCCAATCGCCGTCGCCGTTTCCACAAGATCCAACAGGAAAGGCCTGCTGGCAGTCCCAGCATCGCGGCGGTGGAAGGCTCCGGCACTGGGGTGCCAACGTTAAACAGGAGGAGGTCACCGCTTTGGCCGTTCGGTGCAAGACTGCTTGATGCGAGAGTCACTTGAATCCTCCCAACATTGATCAAGCCCCCGAGTGCCAGCACCCCGCCTTGACCACCGTTTGTATCAGCCCCGGTATCGTACACAAAAAAGTTTGAGGCTGAAGTTGATCCGGGACAGACTGCTTGACCTGATGGGATGTTCGCCGCCCCGCCGGCGCATCGACCTGTTGAACTCGTGGAAAAGTATCCAAGCTGTCCAGGCGCGCCATGGAGGTATTCGCTGAGTTGTCCGGACGGCGTTGTCCAGGTATTGACGTCGATCGCATTGCCGAGAAAATCCCAAGCCTCGATGGTGTACTCGAAGTAGTTGTGAATGTTTCCAATCAGCATCTCGCCTCCGGTGCCCCATCCATACCCCACGGAGAAGAGAAAGTTCATCGACGAACCCGGCTTTTGGCCGTTCGCAGTGAACTCGTTGGTAAATTGCTTGGGGGTGATCGCTGTCGCAACTCCCCACGTGCCGGGATTATTTCCAATGCAACCGACGCCGCCGCACGGACCGCTGGTTCCAGAAATCGTCCCGGCGGCGCTGGTGTTTGAATAGACGTAAGAGCCCCCTGAGAAACTCGCGGTCCAATCCTTGTAGTCCATAGTTGCCGCGGCCGCCGGGATTTCGCCCAGCAGCAACGCGGCCAATCCAAGAGTGCTGATGCAATACCGCACTCCTCGTCCTAAAACGTGTGTCATCGTCGCCTTCTTTCTTCAGCATCACGGCTCTGGACAACTGAGGTCCAAGAATGTTCCGCCGCATCGAGAGAAGCGTGGTTGCTGAGAAAATGGGGTCAAAAATATTGGTTCTACTACTGAGCTTGCTTCGCTGAAAGTTTTTTCAGCCAGCCCTTTGGGCGTTAAGATTATCGAGAACCGATTGTGCGGACGGCTCCGGTGATGCGGGCGACTGCAACAGTTCTCGTGGTGCGGCTGCCCCGCGCTCAGACACCGGCCGGTCGCGCACTTATTGGGTCATCGTCAGGGTTCCGCTTTCGATCCTGCCAGCTTGAGGCCGTCAATAGGACATTTCTACTTGGCGTTGACAGGAGGTGTCAGCGGGGTGTCGGGGTGTCAACGGGGTGTCAACGGGGTTGATCCAACTAGCGGACTGTGATAGCCTTCCAGTCGCCCCAATGATCTTAGGGCAGTTTATCGGAGGTGCCTATGCGCACTGTGCTGTATCTCTTGATTGCCAGCGCTGCGGCCGCCGCGCAGACTTCCCTTCCGCCCGCCGCCAGCGTCAAGGTTGACTTTATGCGCGACATTCAACCGCTGCTGGCGCAGAAGTGTCTTTCCTGCCATGGAGACGAAGTACAGCAGTCAGGGTTGCGTTTGGACTTGAGGCAGAACGCGATGCGCGGCGGTGATTACGGGCCGGTGATCGTCCCGGGCAAGAGCGCCGAAAGCAAGCTGATTCGCCGTTTGGTGAATGGCGATGGCGGCTTACAGATGCCTCCGACGGGAGCGCTAGCAACGGAAGAAATTGCGCTGTTGCGTGCGTGGATCGACCAGGGCGCGGACTTCCGGCTTGAGGTGAAATCGGAGGCGGCGCCGCCGAGTGTCGATTCCAAGGTGCAGGCGCTGATTACAGCCGTGCGGGCGAGCGACCGGCGGACGGTGCAGAAGATGCTGGCTTCTAATGCGGATCTGGTGAAAGTGCGCGATGAAGGGGGCTCGACGCCGCTGCATCATGCGGCCGGGTTTGCTTCGATTGCGACAATGCAACTGTTGCTGGACAAGGGTGCGGATGTGAATGCGGCCAACCGGCGTAAATCGACGCCGTTGTTTTGGGCGATTCATGACGAGGCGAAGGTCCGTCTGTTGTTAGGGCGTGGCGCGGATGCCAGCAAGAAGCAGGCTGACGGGCGGACACCGCTTTATCAGGCTGCGTCGATTGGCAATGGTACTGCGGTTGTGAAGCTATTGCTGGAGAAGGGTGTGGACGCAAACGTGGTCACGTCAGCAGGCCAGACTCCGCTGATGGTTGCAGCGCGCAACAGTGTCGAGGCGACGAAGCTGTTGCTGGAGAAGAAGGTGAATGTGAATGCGCGCAACGGTGCCGGTGGAACCGCGCTGATGGCCGCTGCTGCGGCTGGCAATTCTGAGGCAGTACGACTGTTGCTGGACAATGGTGCCGATGCGAAATTGCTGAGCAAGAAGCTGGATTCTGCGCTTGGCGCTGCTGCGACGGCGGGAGTGGAAGAATCTGTACGTTTGCTGTTGGAGCATGGTGCCGACGTCAACGTTCGGGATGACCGTGGTTACTCGGCTCTGATGTATGCGGCTGGATCGGATGCGCTGCCGGTGGGTGTCGTGAAACTCATGCTTGCCAAGGGTGCCGATCCGAAAGTGACGGCAGAGGATGAAACGGCGGGAAGCCTGGCAGCCAAGCGCGGGGATAGCGAAGTGGCGCGGTTATTGGGAGTCTCTGAGGCTGAGCGCAAGCGCGGTGGGGTTGTTCAAGTTATGCTGCGGGAGCGCGGATCTCCGCTGCCGGTGGCGGTGGAGAAAGCGATGGTGTTGTTGGAGAAGCAGAGCCACAACTTCATTCGCATTGGAGGTTGCAATTCCTGCCATGCACAGGACCTCAGTTCTGCTGCGGCGGCGTTGGCGCGGGCACGGGGTCTAAACGCGCCGAAGGTGATCGCGCAACTTCCCGAATCGATGCGCGGCGTGGGCCCGGAGCGAATCATGGATCTGGGTGCCTTTGGCGTTGGCAGTGTGTCGTGGGAGACCTTCGACTTTGGAATGAATGGTATGCCGAGAAATACCTACACCGATGCTATCGTTCGATACATCAAGACGATGCAGACCCCGACGGGCAATTGGCTGACCCCGGAGAGCCGTCGCCCGCCGATGAGCGCGGGTGAGTATCAGACGGCGGCACTGGCGATTTACACGTTGCAGCAATTTTCGACTCCGAGCGAGAAGGCCGACTCGCTGCAATCTGTCGTCCGTGCTGCGGCGTGGCTGGAAAAAGCTAAGCCGAATGGTACGCAGGACCGGGCGTTTCAACTGATGGGATTGGTCTGGGCCAAAGCTGGTGTGCCCGCTATAGATCGAAGCGCGAAAGCTCTTTCCGCCACGCAGCGTGCCGATGGCGGCTGGAGTCAATTGCCGGGTATGGGCACGGACGCATACGCAACCGGTCAGGCAATGTATGCGCTGGCTGCTTCAGGGGCGATGCCGATCTCTGACGAGAATTATCAGCGGGGTGTTAAGTATCTACTGCGATCGCAGGCTGAGGATGGATCGTGGCAGGTACAGACGCGGTCGATATGGTTTCAGCCATATTTTGAGAGTGGCTTCCCGTATGCCCATAACCAGTGGATCTCTGTCGCCGGGACAGCTTGGGCCACGATGGCGTTGTCGATGGCTCACGAGCATCAGACAATCAGCAAGCGATAGGGGGCACCATAAGGGCGCGTACGCGTGTTAAGTTAGCACGAGGAATGCTAGTTTCACGAGTTTCGATGCCCCCCCCGATTTTTGTCGCCTTTTCTATGGCTGTTTGCCTATGCGCCCAGATCTCTTCGCCGGTTGCGCTTCCGGTAGAAGGGCAGGGGCTTCCGGCCCGAACGGCCGCGACAGATTATCAAGCTAAGGCTGCAATTGGCCCAATTACGATCGCTGCCGATTTCGTTGGACATTCTATCCCAACGTCACAGGGCTTGATGACTTCCGAGGACTATGTCTGCATTGAGGTTGCATTTTACGGACCCGATAGGGCGAAGGTGAAGCTGGCGACAGACGACTTTTCGATTCGGATCAACGGGAAAAAACAAGCGAGCCCCAGTGCGCCATTTGGAATGATGATGAGGTCCTTGAAAGATCCAGAATGGCAGCCAGAGGTGGCGGAAGGTCCGAAGTCGAAGGGCGGAGGTATCAGCACCGGTGGAGGGGGGGGGGGGCGCAGGGTGACCCGAAACCGGAGCCGCCGAAGATGCCATTCCCGTTACGGCGGGCGATGGAGCAAAAAGTGCTGAAGGCGACCTTGGCCGAAGGTGATCGCCCAGTGCCGCAGGCTGGACTTATCTTCTTTCCGTATCGCGGTAAGGATGCGTCGATCAAGAACATCGAAGTTATTTACAGCGGGGCCGCAGGTAAAGCGACCCTGGTTTTCGAGCAGTAGGGAGCCGCGTGTGTTCCTGGGCGGGCGACCGAAGATGCCGGTGAATACGAGTGCGGCGATGCTGAGAACGGCCGGTTCTGGCACGCAGACATCGTCGCGTTGGATCGCTCTCTCTGGTTGAATTAGCGTAATTTGGGGCGCAAGCTCGGAAGCAGTCATTCGTTTGAGGTCGTCCGTTGAGGCCCAACGGCGAGTCGCCGAATTGATGGAACGAGAGGAAGAAACCATCCTGTCTCCTGGTGAGAACAATGAGATTGACCATTTCATGGAGTTTGAACATCTGCGCGTCGTTTTCCGTGGGCTGCCGATTCCATCCGCCGCCTCTGCCGAGGGTTGCCCCTCTTTGATGGGCGGCTACATGAGTACCCCAATCGGGAATTTGCTCCATAAGGAACGGTTCAGGATATTGACTGAAGAAATCCTGCGTTAGCTCGCCGGGCAGAGGAGAAGTAGATGGCCCAAAAGAAGAGCGCGCGTCAGCCGTTTTCCAAAACGCTTCCGAAAGCATCCACCGGGATCCAAGGGTTGGACGAAATCACCGGCGGGGGGTTGCCACGCGGTCGCCCGACTCTAATCAGCGGAGGCCCTGGCGCAGGCAAGACGCTTTTCGGGCTGGAGTTCCTGGTTCGGGGCGCAACCAAATACGACGAACCCGGCGTATTTATGTCGTTTGAGGAACCGATCGAGGACCTTACCAAGAACGCCGCCTCTCTAGGTTTCGATCTTGACCGCTTGGTCGCGGACAAGAAGCTGTTCGTGGACTATGTGCATATCGAACGTGCCGAAATTGCAGAAACCGGTGAGTATGACCTCGAAGGCCTCTTCATCCGAGTTGCCGACGCTGTCCAGAGGGTTGGAGCCAGGCGGATCGTGCTGGACACGATTGAATCTCTGTTCGGCGAGTTGCCGAACCCAGCGATCTTACGCTCTGAAATACGGCGGCTGTTCGAATGGCTCAAGCAAAAGGGATTGACCACGATCATTACTGCGGAGCGGGACCAGCCCGACAAGCTGACCCGGCACGGCATCGAGGAATTCGTCTCCGATTGCGTGATCCTGCTGGACCACCGAATCAGGGAGGAGATCTCGACGCGGCGCCTACGCATCGTCAAGTACCGGGGCTCGACCCATGGCACCAATGAATATCCTTTCCTGATCGACGATCACGGCATCTCCGTGCTGCCGATCTCCTCACTGGGCCTGGACCACGACGCCCCCGCTAAACGAATCTCGAGCGGCGTTGACCGGTTGGATACAATGCTGGGCGGCAAGGGATTCTATCAGGGGAGCAGTATTTTGGTGACTGGCGCCTCGGGGAGCGGCAAAACCAGCATTACCGCGCATTTCGTGGATGCCGCTTGCCGCCGCGGCGAGCGCTGCCTGTATCTGGCATCAGAGGAATCACCGCGGCAGGTTATCCGCAATATGCGTTCGATCGGCATTGATCTTGAGCCTTGGGTGGGCAAAGGTCTCCTGGAATTCCATGCTGCCCGGCCATCCTACTGGGGGATCGAACACCACCTGTTATTGGTCCACAACTACATCGCCAATTTCCAGCCCCAAGTGGTCGTGATGGACCCGGTCACCAATTTGACCGTGATTGGCAACCAGAACGAAGTCCGGTCCATGCTCACCCGACTGGTCGACTTCCTGAAGACCGCAGGGATCACCGCGATGTTCACAGATTTAACTGCAGGAGGCTTCGCCTTGGAAGCCACCGGGGTGGACGTCTCCTCCCTCATGGATACTTGGCTCCTGCTGCAAACAATCGAGGTCGGGGGAGAGCGCAACCGCGTACTCTACGTGCAAAAATCGCGCGGCATGGCGCATTCCAACCAGATTCGCGAATTCCAGCTCACCGACCACGGCTTCCAATTGCTGGACGCTTACCTCGGGCCGGAAGGGGTGCTGACGGGCTCCGCCCGGTTATCGCAGGAAGTGCGCGAGAAAGCGACGGACACGGTGCGCCGTCAGGAATTGGAGCGCGTGCGGCGCGATCTGGAGCGCAAGCGGCAAATCTTTGACGCCCGCGCAGCCATGTTCCGCGCGGAGTTTGAAGGGGATCAAGAGCTAATTCAACAGAACATTTCCGAATCGGAATTGCTCCAGGCCGAACTGGTCCAGGACAGTACCGAGATGGTTCGAAGCCGGACAGCGGGCTCCTCCTCCGACGAGAAAAAAGGGCGCGTAAAAGGGGCGCGCTTGCGATAATTGCCCATGACCCAGGCACAAACTCCAGCGCGGCGTCGGAAACCCGACCGGCATAAACCGGTGGCCGGGGATCGGCGGCTCCATGTGACGAGACAGGCCGCCGTGTCGACTCGCGCCACTGCCAACCTCAAGGTGCTGTTCGAGCAACGCGTGAAGGGCTGCTATCGGATCGAAGTGATCCTCCTTCTGGAGCATCCGCAACTAGCCTGCGGCCACCGATTCGTCGCCCTTTCGACCCTGGTAATCCGACTTCCAAAACCGATCCGAGAGATTTGCGAACCTGTCCAACACCGAAAGACTATTGGTGGGTCTAGATCCGCAGGAGGCCGACTGACCTAACGCAGCGATTCCTCCAATGAGAAAACCCCTGATGAAGAAGCGCGGACCCACGGGGAGCCGGAAAACCACGGTGGCCAAGGAACCGGAGCCGGGCAGCAGGCCAGGGCGCCAGGCACAGTACGAGCTGCGTTTGTATGTAAGCGGCTCCACTTTGAAATCCGCTCGGGCTGTTGAGAATATCAAGCGGGTCTGCGAGGAGCACTTGAAGGACCGATACCGCCTGGAAGTGGTGGATGTCTACCAGCAGCCGGATCTCGCCAGGGGCGATCAGGTTATTGCAGTGCCCACGCTAATTAAGCGCTTCCCTCTGCCGCTCAGAAGGCTCATCGGGGACCTGTCGAACAAGGAAAGTGTACTCTTGGGCCTGGATCTGGCCGAGCGGGACCAGTAGCCGATGAAACGCGGACGGACTTCAGTAGCCGCAACTCCGCCTCGCTCCTCGCAAGTGCCTCCGGCGCTGTCGCGCCAGGAAATCATCCTGCGCCTGCAGGAAGCCGAAGCAACCATCCGCGCGATTCGTTCCGGAGAGGTGGATGCCATCGTTGTGGCCGGCCCCGGCGGGGAGAAGGTCTTCACCCTTGAGGGGGCGGATCATACCTACCGTGTTTTCGTGGAGCGGATGAACGAAGGTGCCGCTGTTCTCAGCAGCGGGTACATCGTGTTGCACTGCAACGACTGTTTCGCTCGCTTGCTGGGAGCGCCCCTTCAGAGTGTCATCGGTGCTTCCATAGAGGACCTCGTCTGTGCCGAAGACCGTGCCAGTCTGGAAGTCTTACTACTACGCGCGGCACAAGAAAACTGCCGGGGCGAAGTCCGTTTGATGCCGCATACTGGCGAGCCTTTGCCCGTCCGTCTCTCCTTGAATGCCCTGCGCCTGGACGGCACTCATGCATTTTGCCTGATCGCTTCGGACCTCTCAGAGGTGAAGCATGCCGAGCAGGAGTTGCGTGCGTCGAGCGACCAGTTAAGAAATCTTGCGGCGCGCCTGCTATCTGTTAGGGAAGAGGAGCGGGCCAGAATTGCCCGCGAGATCCACGATGAGCTGGGCCAGTCGTTGACCGCCGTGAAGATCGACACCTCCTGGTTGGCGGGCAAGCTTTCTCCCGTAAACGGTCCGATGCGCGAAAGGATCGGTGCCACGCTTCAGTTGGCGGACACCCTCATCAAATCGGTCCGCAGGATCTCCACCGACCTGAGGCCCGGTATCTTGGAGTTGGGCCTGGCGGCCGCAGTGGAATGGCAGGCCCAGGAGTTCGAGGCCCGAACAGGCATCGTCTGCAAGCTCCGGCTGCTCGCCCAAAAAGTATTGGTCGCGCCAGACCTTTCTACGGCCATGTTTCGCATTTTCCAGGAGACCTTGACCAACGTCGCGCGACATGCCGGGGCCACGCGGATCGAGGTCGTCCTCCAGGAGCAAAGGGACGGTCTGGTTCTCCTGATACGCGACAACGGACGAGGCTTCGATCCCGCAGACCCTTCGTTATCGAAATCCCTTGGTCTGCTGGGTATGCGGGAACGCGCGGCCATCCTGGGGGGCTCCGTGAATATCACGAGTTCACCGGGGAAAGGCACCAGCGTCGCCGCTTGGATTCCGCTTCTGCCCCCGGACGAATCTAAGTCCAACCTATGATGAGGGTCCTCATCGTCGACGATCATGCAATCCTCCGTCGTGGTTTGCAGTCGCTGCTCGCCGATGAATTTCGCGAGGCTGTATTTGGAGAAGCCGCCGATGCCCGGCAAGCTCAGGATCAGTTGCAGAAGCAAGAGTGGGACGTAGCGCTTCTTGACATTACTCTTCCGAGGAAAAATGGCTTGGATCTGCTCAAAGAGTTAAGAATCAAGTGGCCCAAGCTCCCGGTTCTGGTTTTGAGTGCTTACGCCGAAGACCAATTCGCCGTTCGTGCCCTCAAGGCGGGTGCCGAGGGTTACATGACCAAGGAAAGCGCTCCCGAGGAACTGGTCAAAGCCGTCCGTAAGATCCTGGCCGGTGGGCGATATGTAAGCCCCACCCTGGCCGAAAAGTTAGCCTACAGAGTTGGCAAAGATTCTACGGGCACCCCGCACGAGACGCTTTCGGACCGCGAGTATGAAGTCATGTGCCGTATCGCTGCGGGAAAGACTCCCACCGAAATCGCCGTAGAACTGTCGCTGAGCGCAAAGACTGTCAGCACCTACCGCGCGCGCATCCTCGAGAAGCTTGGCCTCAAAAATAGCGCCGAAATGATCCGGTACGCGATCCGTAACGGACTCGTGATCTGAAGAATTCCGCCAAATCTATTCCTGTAGGCGAAACCTCACAAATCTTTAAGCCTGCGGCTACATTGCAATCAGCCGCGGCTGATGTCCGCGATGCGGTGTCCGGATCTACGCTGTCTACATGATGACAAACACTTTCACCTCTGGAATTACCACCATCGTGCTTTTCGCAATTGCCGGGAGCGTCCACGCAGCAGCGCCCGGCCCAGCGCCCGTACCCCTTGGATCGGCCGACGCTTTTACGATTCTGACAAAAACCGGAATTACAGATGTTCCGACTTCAGCGATTACCGGAGATATCGGGACGAGCCCGATCACTGGTGCTGCTGACCTCGTAACGTGTAGCGAAGTGACCGGGAAGGTTATCTCAGTCGACGCTGCTGGCCCTGGTCCTTGCAGTATTATTGACCCGGTCGGACTAACCCTCGCCATCATGGACATGGGAAAGGCCTACACCGACGCAGCCGGACGACCGGGCCCCGATTTCACTGAACTGGGTGCCGGAGATATAGGTGGGCAGACACTTGTCCCTGGCCTCTACAAATGGGGCACCGGTGTATTAATACCATCCGATGTTACTCTCTCGGGTGGCCCTAATGATGTCTGGATCCTCCAGATATCGGGGACGCTCACCGTGAGTAACGGTGTCGCCGTTCACCTCGCTGGCGGCGCGCAGGCCAAGAACGTCTTCTGGCAGGTGGCCGGAGCAACAACCCTTGGAACGACCTCGCACTTCGAGGGAATCATGTTGGGTAAGACAATGATTGCGATGCAGGCTGGCGCATCCATCAACGGTAGCCTGTTCGCACAGACTGCGGTTACATTGCAGATGAATGCCGTTACTCATGCTAAGTAGCTCATTGCTGGAGCTTCGATCCGAGCTGCGACTATATTCTGTACCGGCGGTAAATCGCTAGCTACCATTTTTCACGTGGCAGCCAAATCGTTAAGTCGCTTGGTCTCAAAGGTCAGAGCGTGCTCTGCAAACTCACTCGGGGTCCGGTAATCCAATGTCCAGTGCGGGCGATCCTCATTGGGATGCTTGCGCCAAGTCGCAGCGCGGCTTCTGGCCCCGAACAGATTTTGAAACTGCCTCGTATTCATGAATTCCTCTCTTAGCCTGCCGCTAAAGTTTTCGTTGTGTAAGAGACGTCGTCCCGAAAGGCTTCAATCGCACCGAGCAGGTAGCGGCCGGATCGATTGTTGGGCGGCACTTAGATGGTAACTGGCAATTCCCGGTCGTATATCGCCTCATGGAAGGCCCCTCGCCAATTTTAGCTTTTCCCGGCTTCTTTGCAGATCCTCTGCGGATGAGAATGCCTCATACACGAGGACAATTCTCGTTTTTAACACCAGGTTGACCATGTCGTTAGGCGAAAAAGGACGGTGCCTCGGTTCTTGAGAATCTGGCCTACGCCCGCATTTCATACAATTGGCACAAGGGCAGCGACCTTGCCGTAGTGGAGTCGCTCAACCCGATTGACCTTGCGATAGTTAGGCTTCTGCCACCGAATCCGCCAAAAGGCTTGGCCGAGCGCTCGTTCAAAGCCGTAGGCTTGTCTCTACGCCGAAATCCGTCGTCCTCAAGTACCCACCTGGCTTGCTGTAAACTCGACATAGTCACGAGATGCCGCTTGTCCCCGGGAACAAAGCTCGGTCCTTACGAGATCCTCAGCCCCATCGGTTCCGGCAGCATGGGCGAAGTCTAGCGCGCTCGTGACCCCCGGCTCAATCGCGACGTCGCAATCAAGATGTCTTCCGCACTTTTCCATTTCAGCGGACAATGGAGAGCCGAGTAGGTCTGATCCGCTCCTGCTTGGAAATCCAATCTGCGGCGGCTCACGCCTGCCCTGGTGAGTCACCGGTGAAACACTCGCCACCCGTGGCAGCGTCTGACCGATGAGGCAGTTGCCACCTAAACAGAATTGAGAAAAGCATGCATAAAATCCTGATCGTACTGACGTCACACAAACAGCTTGGGGACACGGGCCGCACCACGGGCTTCTGGCTGGAAGAGCTTGCTGCTCCCTACTACGTGTTCAAAGACGCGGGAGTCTCGATTACATTGGCTTCCCCCAAGGGCGGCCATCCACCGCTCGACCCCAAAAGTGACGATCCCGACGCGCAGACCGACGCAACTCGTCGCTTTAAGGCGGACAGCGCCGCAAATGCTGCACTGGCCGCCACCGTTAAGTTGGACGGGATCTCAGCCCGCGACTTTGACGCGGTCTTCTACCCCGGAGGCCACGGCCCGCTTTGGGACCTTGTCGACAACCAAGCCTCCATTCGGTTGATCGAAGACTTCTGGGCACAAAACAAGCCTGTATCCGCCGTGTGCCATGCTCCCATTGCTCTGGTTAATGCGAAGGACAAAAACGGTGATTACATTCTGAAAGGGCGAGTCGCAACCGGCTTCACCAACTCTGAAGAGGAAGCTGTCGGGCTCAGCACGATCGTTCCTCTCTTCGTAGAGGACACGATGATTGCTCGCGGCGCCAAGTACTCAAAAGGCGGCGACTTCCAATCCTACACGCGCCAGGACGGCAATCTCATCACCGGTCAAAACCCGGGTTCATCAGCGGCGGTCGCCACGCTAGTTCTCGCGGCGCTTGAACAGCGACGCTGAGATTGGATCGCGCTGTCTCCATGACTGAGCGGCCGTCAGCTAGGACTTTCCGACGTAGGAGCTGTTGATATTTGCGACGGAGGTTACACCCGCCTGGCGCATGGCGAGGGCGAATTCTGCACGGAGGATCTCCAGGCAACGGGCGACACCGGGCTCGCCAAAGGCTCCGAGCGCCCAGAGATAGGGGCGACCAATACAGACCGCACTGGCTCCCAAGGCCAAAGCCTTGAAGATGTCGCTGCCTCGGCGGAAGCCGCCGTCGATCAAGATAGGGACTCGGCCTGAGACGGCGGTAGCGATTTCAGGGAGGCAGTCGATTGTGCCTCTGTTGGATTCGGCGGCACGGCCTCCGTGATTGGAGACGATGATTCCGTCAATCCCATTCTCGACGGCGAGGCGGGCGTCCTCTGCCGTCTCAAGGCCTTTGATCACCAACTTCATTTTGGTGAGTTGCCGGTACTTGGCAACGTAGGCCCAAGTCTGAGCTGGATTGTGCAAGGTGACGCCGGTTAGGTCAAAGTCCTTTGTCATGGGCCTGATCGACACGCCCCGGCGACCATTTGCGTTTACCGGATGACAGACACTGCACTGGCGGGCGTCGAGAAGCTTGAAGCGCGCTTCAGTCTCGGTGTTGCGTCCGCCCTGGGTGTCGACAGTAATGACGAGTGTGGGTGTGCCGACCTGCTCTGCGTGGCGAACCATGCCCTCTGTGATGTCCCAGCGTGAAGTCGGGTAGAGCTGATACCAGATGCGGCGTTTGTGTTCTTTGGCTACGTCCTCGATGGGACAGGATGTGACTGTTGAGAGGATCTGGAGATGGCCACCGGCGTTGGCGGCGCGGGCAACGGCAACTTCGCCTTCCGGATGGTAAGCCTTTTGGCTGCCAGCCGGGGCCAGGATGATCGGGGTCGGCCACCGCTCGCCAAAGAGCGTTACGGATGTGCCGATCTTGGAGACGTCAACCATGCGGCGGGGACGGAGGTAGAGTTTGTCGAAGCCGGCACGATTGGCGCGAAGGGTTTTGTCGTCGTCGACACCGGTGGTGAGATAGCCGAAGTGGGCCGGGGGAATTGTGAGCTTTGCCTTGGCCTCAAAGTCCATGACGTTGAGTGCGTCCAGGGGTGTCTTGATTGCGCCGTCGGATTGCTGCGCGAAGAGAGGACTGGCAGCGAGAAAGCTTAGAAATTCGCGACGGTAGAGCGCCTGGTTCATGGGGAGGATTGTATCAGGCGGTGGTGGAAAAGCACCATTTGGTGGTGTTGCACCGAGCGTAATTAACGTGTAGATGTTTGAAATCAATGGGTTAGATTTGGCAGATCGTTTGCATAGTTAAGCTGCGTCAGGAGGAGATTGAAAATGAAAAAGAGATTGCTGGCGCTGCTGTTTGTTGCCGGAAGCTCGCTATACGGACAGCGCTATCATGCGCCTCCGCCCCCGCCTCCGCACTACGACTATGCGCCTCAGAGGCCCGGCCACGGATACGTTTTTGTTGACGGCTACTGGGGCCACAATGGCCGCAAATATGTCTGGAGTCCCGGCTATTGGGCGCGGGTCCCGTATGCCGGAGCGCGCTGGGTTGCCCCGCGCTATTCCAATCGAAATTTTTATCACGGCTATTGGCGTCGCTAGAAAGTCCTGTAATGTGGAGGCGTGGCAAACATTGAATATCGCGTCGGGAACGATTTGGTTCTCGATGATGTGATTGAACTTTATCGCGCCTCTACATTGGGTGATAGGCGGCCTGTCGATGACCATGAGCGGATGGGCGAGATGCTGCAAAACGCGAATCTGGTTGTAAGTGCCTGGGATGGGCACTTGCTGGTTGGGATCGCTAGATCCGTGACTGATTTTTGCTACGCGACATATCTAGCCGATCTGGCCGTGCGTGCATCGCACCAGCGTTTTGGAATCGGCAAAGAATTGATGCGACGCACACAAGGCGCCGCGGTCCGGGCGAATCTGATCCTGCTGGCTGCGCCGAAGGCGGTTGCCTATTATCCACACGTCGGGTTTACGCAACATGGGTCGGCGTGGATTCTATACGCCGGGAGCGAGATCCGATGAGGATGCTGGCTGGACTGTGGCTGGCCTTTGGACTCTATGCTGCGCCGATTCGCGTTCTGATTGTCGATGGCGTAAATAACCACGACTGGCGGGCCGGGACGGCTTTTATCAAAAGCACGCTGGAGAAGACGGGGCGCTTTCAGGTGGATGTCTCGACGACGCCGACAGACATCGAGAGCTGGCGACCGAAGTTTCGCGACTATCGCGTGATTGTAAACAACTTCAACGGTGGGCACTTGAAATCGGGTATCCGTTGGCCGCGTGTTGTCGAAGAAGCGTTCGTCGCGTTTGTGCGTGGTGGCGGGGGAGTGGTGAACTTCCATGCGGCGAATAACGCGTTTCTACTCTGGCCTGAATTTAATGAGATGACAGGGCTACTGTGGCGTGATAAGAGTTTTGGTCCGGGCCTGGTGGTGGATGAAAAAAAGCATGTCGTGGTGGTTCCGGCAGGCGACGGACCGGCAGCAGGACATGGGCCACGGCACGATTTTCGCGTCGATGTGCTGGATCGCAAACACGCAGTAACGCGAACTTTGCCAGGATTCTGGATGCATCGCAGTGAACAGCTTACGCATGGGCAGCATGGGCCGGCTGAGGTGCATGTGTTGACCTATGCGTGGAGCAAGGATTCCAAGCGCAACGAGCCAATGGATTGGTGGCGGATTTATGGCAAAGGGCGGGTGTACACGACGATGCTGGGTCATAGCTGGAAAAACGAGCCGAATGCCAACTATGAGGTGCCTGAATTTCGGGTGTTGATTGCGCGGGCGGTGGAATGGGCCGCGACGGGGAAGGTCAAGTAATGCGGAGGTTGAGTTCAGCATCGCTGCGGCGGACGTAGTTTGCGTCGAGCGCTGAGGCGTCGGGGCGCTGACCGGCGCTGTAGCGGGCCTCCGCAAGTTTGCCGATGAATGCTGCGATCGCGAGCGGTGCGTGGATGGCGGGAAGGGTAGGGTAGAGAGCGGGGTTGAAAGTGACCCAGGTTGCATCGGCTGGGGCAAGGCTGGGGAGTTGATCGAAGGGGACGACGCGCTCAATTCCGTCAGCGAGCATGGTGTACACCTCGCCGCGTCGGGCGTCATAGAAGGGGATGGTACCGGGCGCAAAACTTGTGAGCGCCTCGAGATTGCTGATGCCGAAGACAGGCTTATTCATGGACTCTCCAAAGCCCTTGGCCACGGTCAGCCCAATGCGGATGCCGGTGAAGGTGCCGGGCCCTGAGGCAGCAGCAAAGGCGTCGATCTGGCCCAGCGTTAGATTGTGCCGCGCAAGCAGGTCTTGAATCGCGGTGAAGAGAAGGCCGGAGAAGCCATCCTCACCGTCAAGAAGCAGTTCTTCAAGGGTTGTGCCGTTATCTACGAGGGCAATGCTGCCGAAATCGTGTGTCGTATCGATAGCGAGAATCACTTGATCAAGCTCACGATGCGATCAATGAAGTAGATCTTGCCGTTGGCGTTCATCCCAGCGACGCGGAGGTTGAGCACCGCAGGAAACTTGGTTGCGAGTGAGGGAGGCAGGATTAGGGTGCCCTTGGATTGCGTTGAGATGACGCGCATGCCCTGGCTCTCAGTGGGGACGTCAGCGGTGATCAGATATTGCATGAAGCGCGTTGCGCGGGAGTCTTTGGTGATCCGGATTTCGTAAGGTATAGCAACCCCCGCCCTGATATCGGTGCTGTCTTTGATGTTGATGTCAAAGGGGATGCGTTTGGGGTCTACCTCGGCTTCCTGCATCATGAGCGGCTGACTGTCGAACTTGACGCTCTTGAGCATGCCTTCCTTGCGGCCTTCGCGTGAGAGGTGGAGCAGCCAGTCGCCGGTGCGCGCGGGCGGCTCGCCGATAAAGTGTTCGCCTTTGAAATCTTTTAGGTGGGTATTTTCGCCCGAGGAGGCATTGATCCAGGCCGTGTCGTAGCCGTGTTTTTCCACCTCCATTTCGACGATGCCGGGGCGATCAACTACCAGCAGATACTCTGTGCCTTCGAGTGCGAGGGCCCGGCCGTTGGAGACATCGAAGTAAGGTTCAAGTTCCCAGAAGCGCGTGTCTTCGAGAGCCTCGCTAATCGCCTTGGTGGCGCCATATCCGAGGTAGGACCCGGCGGAGATGGCCTGCCAAAGGGCTTTGGTACTGTTGCGCTTACCCACGCTGATGATGGGGAAAGCGTAGGTCTGATGTTCAAGTGCAGGGACGGCAGGGTCATCGCTGTTGCACAAGATGTGAGTCATCCAGCCGTCTTTGGCGAAGGCAGCGGTGCTGCCGAGAGGGTATGCGCTGCGCGGGTGGTCGTAAGGATCCCAGCGTTTGATCAAGGCACCAAGCTCCTTAAGAAGGACGCGACCGTTAGGGTAGCTTTCCCAGTCTTTGACTATCTCCCAAGTGACATTGTAGGGTGCCAGGCGGGACATGGCGTAGCGGATGTATTTGTCACGCGTAGCGGTGTCGGGGAGTGCTTTGGTCAGAGCGCCATCGGGGCCAGCGAGGACGATGTCGACGATGATGCCGTCTGAATTCAGCGCACGGACCTGTTTTTCAAATGCCTGGAAGCTGGCGGGGTCCGGGGGCCATTGAGGCGCAAAGAGCGTGCGGACGTGAGAGGCTTTTTGCGTCTTTGCGGTGAGAAAACTCTCTTCGGCGGCTGAGGGCAGATCCCAGATTTCCATGCCGAGCCAGAGATGTGCCTTGAGCGTACCGGTGTAGCGCCAGTGATGGACATTGGCGGGCTGGATGAAGCCACGGGCTTCGCTGGGGAGTGCATTGAACTTGATCGAGAGATTATCGAAGCGGGGGATGTTGCTGGTGAGCTTAAGATCCCAGGACCCTTCGTTCGTAGGCGTGACGCGGAGGACTAATTTTGAACCGCCATCCCAGAATGCTTCTGTCAGGAAGGTGCGAAAGCGTGGGTTCTTGACTTCGGCAGTTATCTGAGCCGAGGTCCAGGATTCGCCCGGATTGAGGGTGAAGTCAATATCACAAGTGCTGAAGGCGGGCGTGTCAGGACAGGGGGCCTGCGCCCATAGGGAGATACCAAGTAGCAATAGGAACAATCCGACCCGCATAATAGCCAGTATGACTCGTGTGCTGATCCTCAGTCTTCTGCTCTCTTTACCGTTGTTTGGACAAAGTGGCTTTGCGGCGAAGACCGCAGGCCTCGAAAAGCAGGATGGCTACTTTCCGCTCTACTATGACGCGAAGATTGGCAAGCTTTTCCTGCTTGTAGACAAATTCGATAAGGATTTTCTTTTCTATGAGAGCTTGCCAGCAGGGTTGGGCTCGAACGACACTGGCCTCGATCGTGGACTACTTGGCCAGCAGAAGGTCGTGCACTTTGAGCGGGCTGGCGGCAAGGTAATGCTGGTGCAGGAAAGCCTCGAATACCGAGCAGTGTCAGCTGACCCACTGGAGCGAAAGGCCGTCGCGGACAGCTTTGCCCGAAGCATCTTGGCGGGCTTTGCGATTGAAGCCGAAGAGGGCGGCAAGGTGCTGATCGACCTCACAACTTTTGCAGTTCGCGATGCGATGAATGTGGCGGGGCGATTGAAGCAGCAGAACCAGGGAACCTTTCGACTGGACCCGCTGCGCAGCGCGATCTACATGGCGAGGACCAAAGCATTTCCAAAGAACACCGAAGTAGAGGCGACGATTACGTTTGCGGGCGAAGGCGTTGGCAATTTTGTGTCGAGCGTGACGCCGACGCCAGATGCGATGACCTTACGCGTGCATTTGAGTTTTCTTGAGTTGCCGCCGCCTGGTTTCAAGCCGCGCGCGTATGATCCACGTTCTGGCTTTAACCAATCGCGTTATGCCGATTACGCGACACCAGTGGAGCAATCGCTTCAGAAGCGCTTCATCCTAAGGCATCGCTTGGAGAAGGTGGCCCCGAGCGCCAAGATGAGTGACCCAGTGAAGCCGATTATTTACTACATTGATCGCGGAGCGCCTGAACCGATTCGCAGTGCGCTGGTTGAAGGTGGCCGTTGGTGGAATCAAGCCTTTGAGGCCATCGGTTATCGAAACGCGTTTCGCGTGGAACTCATGCCGGAGGATGCCGACCCAATGGATGCGCGATACAACCTGGTGCAGTGGGTGCATCGGTCAACGCGCGGCTGGAGCTATGGGGCCAGTGTTTCTGATCCTCGAACCGGCGAGATCATCAAGGGCCACGTGACGCTGGGGAGTTTGCGGATCCGCCAGGATTTTATGATTGCCGAAGGGCTGATGGCACCATATGTGGGCAAGGATGTTTCGACAAAGCGGATGCTTGACATGAGCGTGTCGCGGATCCGGCAGTTGTCGACTCATGAGATTGGACACACGCTTGGCCTGGCGCACAACTTTGCAGCGAGTGCATTTGGTAGATCGAGTGTGATGGATTACCCGCACCCGCTGATTACTTTCAAGAGCGATGGTTCGCTGGATTTGAGCGATGCATATGCGGAGGGCGCTGGGGAGTGGGACAAGGTGGTGATTGAGTATGGATATCAGCACTTCCCTGCGGGAACGGATGAGAATGCCGAGTTACGCAAGGTGATGGAACGGGCCCAGCAAAAGGGCTTGTATCTAATTTCCGATGTCGATTCGCGGGCAACGGGCGGGGCGCATCCGACTGGTCATCTTTGGGATAACGGTTCGAACGCGGTGGATGAATTGACGCGGATGATGAAGGTACGCACGAAGGCGATGGATACGTTTGGGGAAAAAGTGATTCCGCTGTGGACGCCAATGTCGGAGCTGGAAAACAAACTGGTGCCGATCTACCTGAGCCATCGCTATCAGGTGGAGGCTGTGGCAAAGGTGCTGGGTGGGCTCGACTATCGCTATGCACTGCGCGGGGACGGGCAGACTGTGGCTAAGGTTATTGCGCCAGAAGAGCAGCGGCGGGCGCTGGCGGCACTGCTTGAGACGTTGAAGCCGGAAGCGTTGACCGTGCCTGAGCGACTGCTGGCTTTGATGCCACCGCCGGCCCTGGGCTTCCCACGGACGCGTGAAAGTTTCAAGGGAAGAACTGGACTGACCTTTGATGCGCTTGCGCCAGTGGAGACTGCGGCGAATCTGACCGTTGGGCTGATTTTGCATCCGCAGCGGGCGTCGCGAATCGTGCAGCAGAATGCGCGCGATGCAAAGAATCCGTCGCTGGAGGAAGTTATCGACAAGCTTTCGTCCGCTACCTGGAAGGCAAAGAATCTGGCGGGCATGCAGCGCGAGACGCAGTATGCCGTTAACGTGTCGGTACTCTACCATTTGATGGCTCTGGCCAGCGATCAGCAGACGGCACCACGAGCGCGGTCCATTGCGTACGAGAAGGTGATAGAGATGGGCGCGGGGTGGAACGATGGATGGGTGCGCGAACAGATCAAACGATTCCAGGAGGATCCAAAGCAGTTGCCGCTGCCGAGGCCGATTGAGGCTCCTCCGGGGATGCCGATTGGAGACGATGAATGGCGTCTTTGGTAAAGGCCTGAAGATCAGGGAAGAAGGCTTTGCAATCTTCTCTGAGGGCGTCGTAGTGATTTAGGAGATCCTGTTCTGCACCGATGAGGCCGGTGACGCGGGCCCGGCGCTGTTGCATGCGGACGAGTACGTAGGCGATGGATTCGACGCTTGAGTAAGAGCCGAGCCAACGGGTTGAGATCATCCGGTTTGGCAAGTCGCGTAGCTTCTCTGGGAGATGGTTGGCGTGTCGGAGCAGTGGATCGCGAAAGGATTCGATATCGAGATCCTGGGCGAGAAAATGGTCGTAGAAAATGTCGACCAGCACGCCTGCGACACGACGACGGTCAGCGCCGATGCGCGCCTTGCTGTGGAGAACGATAGGGTGGGTGTCGGTGAATTGATCGATCTGGCGGTGGAGCGTGACTCCAAGGCGGAGGTCGGGATGCTCGATGAGATCTGTGCGGCCTTTGAAGAAATCGCCCAGAAGATTGCCGAGCGTGGTGAGGCCGGCATCGGGCAAGACGAGCAGATGGCCGAGATAGTTCACTTGAGTCTAATGTAGCGGTAGGCTGAAGTAATGTACCCCCTAAAGCGTGGTGTGTTCTCGGCGCAGGCTCATGTCAACCTGCCCGAAGGGACCTATGAGGAAGAGCATGGGCGCAAGGGTTTTTTTGGCAAGACGGCGCATATTTATCATGCAAACCCGCCGACCGGATGGACTCGCTTTGAGGGAAAGCTACGGCCGCACTTGTTTGACCTGAATGATCTGGTACCGAGTGATCTGAGTGACGCCGATGGTGGCCCGATTGCGTTTTTGGGAAACGCGCAGATTCGCGTGTCGGTGTCGCGCCGCTCTGCGCCGATGCCGTTCTACTATCGCAATGCCGACTTTGATGAGCTGCTGTTTGTACATCGTGGCACTGGGGTTGTCGAGACGGACTTTGGGCCGTTTGAATTTGAGAAGGGCGACTATCTGGTTTTGCCGCGCGCGGTGACCTATCGCGTGGTCCCGAAAACGACGGATAACTTCTTCCTGTTGATGGAATCGAAAGCGGAATTCGATCAGCCGGAGAAGGGGCTGCTGGGGCAGCATGCGCTCTACGATCCAGGCATGATTGTTGTTCCCGATCCTGCGCCAGGGACGCTGGAGGGACCGGAATGGGAAGTACGGATCTCTTCGGAGGGGGAGTATTCGAAGGTGTTCTATCCGTTCAATCCGATTGATGCAATCGGGTGGAAGGGAGATCTGTGTGCATGGAAGATCAACCTGCGCGACATACGTCCAGTGATGAGTCATCGAAGCCATTTGCCGCCGAGCGCGCACACGACGTTTGTGACTGAGGGAGCGGTGGTGTGCAGCTTTGTGCCGAGGCCATTGGAGGAAGACAAAGAGGCGCTTCGGGTGCCCTTCTTTCATCGCAATACGGACTATGACGAGTTCCTCTTCTATCATGATGGGGACTTCTTTTCTAAGGACAACATCAAGCCAGGGATGGCGACCCTGCATCCGCGTGGCATCCATCATGGACCACACCCGAAGGCGCTCGCGAATCAGGGCTCAAAGACGCGCACTGACGAGTATGCTGTGATGCTGGACGGTTTGAATCCGATCCATGTGTTGGATGCTGGCGAGCAAGTGGAGTGGAAAGACTATTGGGCGAGCTGGGGAGCAAAGAAAGCATGACGATTTATCCAGAGCTCGAGAAGCCGCGGGACATTTATAAGTTGATGACCGGGATGGTGGTGCCGCGGCCGATTGCGTGGGTGTCGACTGTAAGTTCGGACGGGATTTACAACCTTGCGCCGTTCAGTTTTTTCAATGCGCTATCGGCGGATCCGCCGGTGGTCTGCATTTCGATTGCAAGGAGACCTAGTGCAGACGGGCGAAAGGATACGCTGCGGAACTTGGAAGCTACCGGGGACTTTGTAGTGAATGTCGTTAGTGAGCATCTGGCTGAGGCGATGAACCGAAGTGCGGCAGAAGTGCCGCCGGAGGTAGACGAGTTTGCGCTGGCCGGTGTGACTGCAGAGCCAGGGACGATGGTGAAGTCACCGATGGTGCGCGAGGCGGTGGCGAAGATGGAATGCAGGGTAAGGCAGGTGATCCCGCTTGGCGATCAGCCGTCAAGCGGGATCCTGGTTCTGGGCGATGTGTTGTGCTTCCACTTTGCCGAGGGGCTGGTGGAGGACTTCCGGGTGGACCCGGAGATGCTGGCGGCCGTTGGGCGGCTGGCGGGGTCGGGTTATTGCGACACGCGTGGGCGTTTTGAGCTGGTGCGGCCTTAGTCTTTTCCGTCGCCATCGAGCAACTTCAAGCCTGCGAAGGTCGTCGGCGGCAGCACGCCGGCCTTTGAGTAAATGAAGAGCTTGGCGCGCGAGTCAGCGATGTCGAGATTACGCATCGTGAGCTGGCCGATACGGTCGAGCGGCGTGAAGGCACCATCGACCTTCTCCATCGACAATCGCTCGGGCGCGTAGGTCAGGTTAGGCGAATCGGTGTTGAGGATCGAATAGTCATTGCCCCGGCGAAGTTCCAAAGTGACCTCACCCGTGACGGCCTTGGCGATCCAACGCTGCAGGGTCTCGCGCAACATCATCGACTGGGGATCAAACCAACGGCCCTCGTAGAGCAGTCGTCCGAGGCGGCGGCCCATGTCGCGATATTGCTCGATCGAGCCTTCGTTGTGAATACCTGTGATCAAGCGTTCGTAGGCAAGAAAGAGTAAGGACATGGCCGGGGCTTCGTAGATGCCCCGAGATTTTGCTTCGATGATCCGGTTCTCGATCTGATCGCTCATGCCGAGACCGTGGCGCCCGCCGATGCGGTTGGCTTCGAGAACCAGTTCGACGTCATTGTCGAAAGTCTTGCCGTTGAGTGCGACTGGATGGCCTTCTTCGAATCGAACTGTGACTTCTTCGACCTTGACGACGACATCGTCGCGCCAGAAGGCGACGCCCATGATCGGGTCGACGATCTTCATGCCGGTGGAGAGGGCTTCGAGATCCTTCGCCTCGTGAGTCGCGCCCCAGATATTCGAGTCGGTCGAGTAGGCTTTTTCTTTCGACATCTTATAGCCGAGGCCAGCTTTCTCGAGAAGCTCAGACATTTCCTTGCGGCCGCCGAGTTCGTTGTTGAAGGTCTGGTCAAGCCAGGGCTTGTAGATCTTCAGAGTGGGGTTGACCATCAGGCCGTAGCGGTAGAAACGCTCGATGTCATTGCCCTTGTAGGTGGAGCCGTCGCCCCAGATGTTGACCTCGTCCTCCTTCATTGCGCCCACCAGCATGGTGCCAGTGACGGCTCGGCCGATGGGGGTTGTGTTGAAGTAGGGCAAGCCACCCGTGGTGATGTGGAAAGCGCCGCATTGCAGCGCCGCGAGGCCTTCGCGTACGAGCTGTTCGCGGCAATCGATCAGGCGGGCCAGCGTGGCCCCACATTCGATCGCGCGCTTTGGAATTGCGTCGTAGTCGGGCTCGTCGGGCTGGCCCAGATTTGCCGTATAGCAATACGGGACCGCCCCCTTTTGCTTCATCCAGTAGATGGCCGCTGAGGTGTCCAGGCCGCCAGAAAATGCGATGCCGACTTTTTCGCCGATGGGCAGAGATTGAAGAATGTTCGCCATGAGTGCTTTCTCTCATGGTAACCAGCCGACAGAGGCGATAAGCTGGATTTCTACTCACGAATGGACCGTAAAACAGATCTTGTCCGCATAAGCGGCGTTGAAGTGCACCTTGGGGCACCTGATGAACTCAGCGTTAGCTGGATTGGGCAGGAGGAACCGATGCGCCAGTTGCTGGCTGCATGGCTGGTGCTGGATGAGCACGACCTGCCGATGAACCCGCGATTGGTGGGCAAGCCGGGCGTCGGGAAAACCTCGCTTGCCTGGGCTGCCGCCGAGCGACTGGGGCAGCAGGTCTACATCATGCAGGCCACCGTCGATACCCGACCGGAGGACCTCATCATCACGCCGGTATTGGAGGAACAGGGGAAGCTGCGATACGTCGCCTCGCCTCTGGTGACGGCGATGATTCGCGGCGGCGTGGCGATTCTCGATGAAGGCAATCGCATGAGCGAGAAGAGCTGGGCGAGTCTGGCACCGCTGCTCGACACGCGACGCTACGTCGAATCGATCATTGCGGGCATCAAGATCAAAGCGCATCCGCTCTTCCGATTTGTGTCGACGATGAATGACGACGCGAGCACCTTTGATTTGCCTGAATACATCCAGAGCCGCCTGCAGCCGCAAATCCTTTTGGACTTCCCGGAGCGCGACGAAGAGTTGGCGATTCTGAAGGAGAATCTGCCTTACGCGGATTCGCAGATTCTTGAATATGTGACGGATTTCTTGCAGCAGGCACATGCGGCGGAGGAGCGATACTCCATTCGCGACGGCATTAACATCATCCGTTACACGCTGAAGTTGCGCGCGACGGTGAGTTCGTCAGTGGATGAGCGGATCGCGCTCCCGCTGGCCGTAAAGACGATTCTTGGCCCGGAAGCCATGCGCTATGTCCGGGGCGTCTGATTCCCCAGGGGATTTTCTCGCTGAGTTTTCAAGCCTGCGTCGCGGGCGCTTCCGCTACTTTCCAGTAGCGCCGGGGCGAATGGAGTTTGCGATGGAGGTGCGCCGCGCGCTGCTGCGCGAGAAGCCCAAGGTTGTCGCAATCGAATTGCCTGCGTTTTTTGAGAAGCGCCTCTATGAAGCAGCCGCGCGCTTTCCAGAGATCAGTGCGCTGGTGTATCCCGACAGGCTGGGCGGCGGGGAGTCGGAAGAGACGGCGATTTACTTTGTACTTGAGCCGTGCGACGCGTTCATTGAGGCCTATCGCACCGCGCACGAGATTGGTGCGGAGGTTTTGCTGATCGACCCGGCTGTAGGCGAGAGGCCACACCTGCCGGATGACTACCCCGATACCTTCGCCATCCAGCGATTGGGATTGGAAAAGTATGTTGAGAGTTATCGTTTGTTTCCGCAAGTGCGCAACGATGAGGTGAACGATTTCGCCTCAGGGATCGCCTGGAAGTTGCAAGGAGTGGATCCGCTCGAAGATGTATTTGTTGTCGTGTCTCTCAACCTGCTGGACCCGGTGTTGGATGCGGTGGAGACGCCGCAGGATGAACCCCGGCGGCGCATGCCGATCGAGTATGTGGATGTTGTAAACGTGCATCCGGATTCGTTGGGGGAGGTGTTGACGGAGTATGCGGCGTTGCAGCAGCGCTATGAGTATTGGCGTAAGCAGATGTCCGATGTCCGACTCGTGGACAGGCCAGCGGCGCAGTACGACACTCTGCGACGGGCTGAAGTGGATTACGAGAAGAGCACGGGCGATAAGGTGCTGCCTTATCAGCGGAAGTTGCTCGCCAAGTTCACGCGAAACCTGGCCCATGTGTCCGGCTATCTAATGTCGACACTCTATGAGTTGACGGTTTCAGCGCGGTCTTTGGTCGATGACAATTACGCGTGGGAAGTTTGGCAGGCGGGCAGCCGATATGAGTTTCAACAGGAGACTTCGACGCCCGAGACCCTGAAGTTGAGTGGCGACGAGGTATTCTTTCGGACCCGGAAATTGAAGCTGCGCAGACGGCTGCCAAGGCCGAAGCAGCGCTCTAAGCCGAGGGGCTTGAAGGAGCACCGAAAGGAAGGCAAGCCAGGGGAATGGGCGCATGAGTTGAATGGGAATTCAATCTGCTCGTATCCGCCGGAGGACATTGTGATTGAGGACTTTGGGCGCTTCCTGAAGAAGAAGGCGAAGTCGATTTTGACGGATGAGCGGACCAGGACAGAGCCCTTTGAGGCGTCGATGTTGGATGGGATTGACCTGCGCGAGACGATGCGAAATTGGCATCTGAATAAGATCTACGTCAAGCGCGTGGAGCGTGCGGCGGGGGATGTCAGCAGCATCGTCGTGGTGTTCGACGAGGATACGGACGGGCGTTACCGCTATCTGACGACGTGGCTGGGGGAGCATCAGAATGAAAGCGACATGGCGTTCTATTCGACGGAACCATTTGCTCATCTGGTGGGGCCGGGGATTGGCCGGGCCGAGTACGGGGGCTTTTTGATGACGCTGCCATCGCGTCGTTTGTGGGATGTGTGGAGCGACCCGGATTACGATTTTGCGGAGAACAAAGCGGAGAGGCTATTGATGGCGGCGCTGGATTACTCGACGGCGAGATATGTCGTGTATGTCGCGCCGAAGCCGCCGAGGTCGATCTTCCGGTCGATTGCGAATCAGTTGAGACGGCAGATTCTGTATATTCCGATCGGGCAGATGTCGCCGACACGGATCAAGAAGCTGCGCGTTGTGCATGTGCTGGATGGGTATGGGCGGCGGGAGTCGGCTAAGGATTATATTTGGTGAAGTTGGTGCTCACCTCGGTCACGAAAATAGACAAGCGACGGGACTAGCTTTCGCCTTCAAACATGACGTAGTGGCTCTCTTTCATGCCTAGTTTCGCGTATACCTGTTGCGCGGACGCGTTGGTCTTCTCGACGTATAGGCGGAAGCCGCAGCATTCCCCGTTGGTATTTGCCATTTGCTTGACGCCTTCGTAGAGCGCGCGATAAACGCCGTGGCCGCGATGCTCGGGCAACACGTAGACGCTCTGGATCCACCAGAAGACCTTGTTGCGCCAGTCGCTCCACTCGTAGGTGATCATCAGACCGCCAGCCACCTCGCCCTCGCACTCGGCTAAAACATAAAAGCCAAATTGCGGTTTGGCGAACAGCCCTTCGACACCAGCGCGGATCTCGGCGTCGTCCAGCTTCAGGCTCTCCGTTTCCCAAGCCATCGCCGTGTTGAAGTGGACGAAGGACGCCGCGTCTGCTGGCTCAGCCTTGCGGATGGTGATAGCGGAGGATGGCATCAATGACTCCTTCGGTGGTGTGAGGTGTGGCTTCGACCGTTGGTTCGATTCCGTGCATGCGCATCGTCTCGGTCGTGATTGGCCCGATGCTAGCCGTCTTGTAGCGGGCGATGGCGCCAGCTTCATTCAAGGCCAGGAAGTTCTTGACCGTTGAGGAGCTCGTGAAGGTCACCCAATCGGCAACAGGGGCGGGGCCAGAGGCTGGCACAACTGTTCTGTAGGCTTCTGCGATCGTGACAGTAGCGCCTAGCGCTTTCAAGGCTTGGGGGACTGTGTCGCGCGCCACTGCAGCCCTCGGGATCAATACTTGCTTACCGCCCATGTCGTAAGAAGCTAATGCCGCGATAATGCTTTCGGCTACATATTCCGTCGGCACGACATCCACTTTGAGGTGCATGTCTTCGACCGTCTTGCGTGTCATCGGCCCGACCGTGCACAGCTTGGCGCGCAGGCCGCGCAGGTCGCGGGGCGAAGCCGCGAGCCGATCAGAAAAGGCGCGCACACCGTTGGCACTGGTGAAGATCAGCCAGTCGTAGCGTTCCAGATTTGCGATGGCTTCATCGAGAGCCACGTAGCTGAGTGGCGGGACAATTTCGATGGTCGGGTATTCGATGGCTTCTGCTCCCAGCGCCATTAACTTATAGGCCGTACCCGGGGATTGCGCGTAGGGCCGTGTGATCGCCACTCGAATGCCATGCAGCGGCAGCTTCTCGAACCAGTTCAGCTCTTGGGTCAAGCTGGCAACTCCGCCAATGTAGACGATGGCGGGCGCTTGCAGCTCTAGTTCGGCAAGGCTCGCGATGGTTCCGAGAACTGTCTTCTGCTCTGGCCGCGTTGCCCAGCTTACAGCTGCGGCGGGTGTGTCTGGCGAGCGCCCAGCGGCAATCAGGCCAGCGGCCAATTCAGGGAAGTGGAATGCGCCCATGAAGATCACCAGCGTGTCGGCATGCGCCACTTTGTGCCATTCGATCGATGCGGGATGATGGCCAGTTACAAAGGCAACGCTGGAGGCATGGTCGCGATGGGTCAATGGGATGCCCGCATAGGCACCCGCCCCGATGGCGGCAGAGACACCGGGAACGACTTCAAAGGGCACGCCGGCTCGGGCGAGTGCTTCGCACTCTTCACCACCTCGGCCAAAGATATAAGGATCGCCGCCCTTGAGGCGCACCACGCGTTTGCCCGTTTTCCAATGCTCGATGAGCATCGCGCCGATTTCATCCTGATGAAAGCTGTGATCATCGCGCTGCTTGCCGACGTAGATCTTTTCGGCGCGCGTCGCCAAGCGCAATGCGTCCGGGCTGGCGAGGTGGTCGTAGAGTACGGTGTCAGCGCTCTCCAGTAGACGGCGCGCCTTGACGGTGAGCAATTCCGGATCGCCCGGACCGCTGCCCACCAGGTAAACCTTCATTTCAATACCTCGTGCGCGCCTCGCTCGATCAAGCCGGCTGCGACGATCTTGCCCAATTTGTCCGGGTCTGTACCTTGCGCATAGTGACGGATCACGACGAGGCCGTCGGGCGAGGCCACCACTGCTTCCAGATGCAGGACTTCGCGCTTGTAGGTTGCGAATGCTCCCAATGGGATCTGACAGCCGCCGCCGAACTCCCGCAGGCAGGCGCGTTCGGCCTGCACGGCGTTCCATGTAGGCAAGTGGGTAAGGATGCTGGTTGCGGTATCGCCAATGCGGGCTTCGATGGCGAGGGCACCCTGGCCCACGGCTGGACAAACGCGGGAGGCATCGAGACGTTCCGCAATCCGGCCGCTCCAGCCCAGACGCTTCAGGCCAGCGCAGGCGAGAACGATGGCGCTGTATTGACCTTCATCCAATTTGCGCAAGCGCGTATCGACGTTGCCTCGAATTGACTGGATATCGAGATCGGGACGTAGCGCTTTCAACTGAGCCTGGCGGCGTAGGGCGCTAGTGCCAACGACGGCACCGAGAGGCAGTTCGTCGAGGGTGCTGCCAACGATCGCGTCGTAGGGGTCTTCCCGTTCGGGTACGGCGACGATGGCGAGGCCTGGGGGAAGATCGGTCGGCATGTCTTTCAGGCTGTGCACGGCGATGTCGATGCGGTGATCGAGCAAGGCGTCTTCAAGCTCCTTGGTGAAGAGGCCCTTTGTGGATGTCTGGGCACCAAGCTGCGACAGCGGCACGTTGGTGATCTTGTCACCGGTCGTATGGATAACCTCGATTCGGGCTTCGATGTTGAGGCCTCTTAGCAGAGCCTGGATGTGCCGGGCTTGCCACAGGGCCAGCATCGAGCCTCGGGAACCGATAACGATCATTCGTGGGTCTCCAATCGAAAGGTGCGGCGGATGGTATCGATCAACGCCGTCGGGTCGCCGTGCGCGCCCTGGCGACGGAGCTCTGCGATGGCACCGTGAGCGATCTTGTTGATAATGCCTCGTGTGAGCGCCTCAAGTGCTTCTTCCTGAGAAGTGCTCAGGCTGCCAAATTTATTGCGGTGACGCTCAATCTCGGCGGCACGGATCTCTTCCAAGCGGCCTTGGAGTGCAATGATGGCGGGCGAGACTTCACGCTCGCGCATGCGGCTCTCCAGCCATTGCACTTCTTCTTCAATGATTCGCGCGGCGTGCTCGGCAGCTGTCTGACGGCCCAGGACATTGCGCTCTACAACCTTTTGCAGATCGTCGATGTCATAAAGGAAAACGTTGTCTAACTCATTCACGCTGGGTTCGACGTTGCGTGGCACCGCGATGTCCACGATGAACATGGGCTTGTTGCGCCGCGCCTTCATGATGACGCGCATGTCCTCTTTCGTGAGAATGGGCTCGCGTGCACCGGTAGATGTGATGACGATATCGACGCTCGGCAGCGTCTCCTTGAATGAGGCAAAGTCGATAATCCACCCGTCGAAAAGACGGGCCAGTTCGACGGCACGATCATGGGTGCGGTTGGTGACGTAGATCTGCTTGGCCCCCGTGTTACGAAGGTGGCGCGCCGCCAATTCACTCATCTTGCCCGCTCCAACCAACATGACTTTGCTGCCGGCAAGGTCTCCAAAAATCTCCCGCGCTAGTTCAACAGCGGCGTAGCTTACACTGACGGCGCTGTCGCCAATGGCTGTCTCGGAACGAACCCGTTTGGCAACGTGGAAGGCTCTGGTGACAAGCTGGTCGAGCTGCGTCGCAATCGTGCCCATTTCTTTTGCTAGCGAGTATGCTTCTTTGAGCTGGCCCAGAATCTGGGGCTCGCCGACGACCATTGAATCGAGACTTGAGGCGACGCGGAAGAGATGACGGACTGCATCGCGGCCTTCCAGCTTGTAGAGATAAGGATCGACGGCATCCAGGCTGATGCTACTTTGTTTCAGCAAAAAACTATTGAGCGCGTCGTCGAGGTTGGCCGTATCCTCGAGCGAAAAAGCGAGCTCGACGCGATTGCACGTGGATAGGATCAGGCTCTCACGCACACCGCTCTGATGGCTGAGATCAGTGAGTGCACCGGGAAGGGAGGTGGCCGGCAGCGCGAGCTTCTCGCGCACCTCCACTGGTGCCGTACGGTGGCTCAGCCCACAGATCGCGAAGCGGCTCATCGCTCGAGGGAGGCCCTTAACCCTACATGCGTGGCCCAAGTGAGAGCCGAGAAGCCGAGCAGACTTAGCGCCATGTACGCCGTCTTGCGACCGCGCCAGCCCTGGCTTGTGCGGAGGAAGATCATTGTCAGATAAAACAGCCAAGTGAAGAGAGCGAGCTGAACGTTGGCGTTGCTCATCCAGCGGGTACCGCTTTCGATATAGGCCCATGTTGCCCCGGCCAGGACGCCCAAAGTCGTGAAGACGAAGCCGAGCCCCATGGCGCGATTGATGAGGCTGTCGAGGGTTCGCAACGCGGGTAGGCGGGAAGCGCCAGCCAGATCCTTGAGTTTGAGCTTACGTTCCTGAATGAGATAGAAAATGGATGCGCCAGCAGTGAGGCAAACGCTGGCAATACCAAACAGGATCAGAGAGACGTGAACGATAAGCCAAGCATCGCGGACACGTGTATTGGACCATACGGTGATCGGGCTTTCCGTTGAGGCGATCCAAGTCAGGACGGAGACTACTGGAAACAAGAGCACTCCAATCGAATAAAAGCTATAACGCCAATAAACGAAAAGGTAGAAGAGGGCGAGGAGGAATGCGAATAAGCTGACCGATTCGAAGAAGTTGTCCACTGGCAGGTGTTGAACGGCGATGGCGCGTTCGACGATGGACACCAGATGGAGCACTGTTCCGACGGCAAAGCTTCCCAAAATGGCTAGCCCTGGTGCGCTGGGGCCTTCAGCCTGGCGACTCTTGACAACGGTCCAAAGGGTGCGAAATAGACCCGCAGCATAGAGGATTGCCGCGATTCGCAGCCAAAATAGGCTCATGTCCGGCATAATCTTCAGTATAAGGGCGAGTTCCTAAAGATTCCTGCCACAGGGCCGAATAAGAAACTAAGGAACCTCGACTTGCGCCTTGGGACAAACGTTGAATCTCGAAATGAAAATGGCAGTGAAAGTGCACTGCCAGATGACGTGATGTTGCACCCACTGAATTATGGCCGAAGTATTCTCGGCCTGAGTATGGCTCCGCGCAAGATGCGGACCGCGCTGGACCCTAAGAGATCGGGTAAGGATGCAGCATATTTGGAATATCGCTTGCGCCAGTTGATTGCGGGACAAGACGACGCCATCGGCCAGATCGTCAACATGTTCCAAATGTATACGACGGGGTTGACTTCGCCTGGAAGACCGATCGGTAGCTTCCTGTTTTTGGGACCGACCGGTACAGGGAAGACGCGTTTGGTGGAAGCAGCGGCAGAATGCCTTTTGCGGCGACCAAGCCCGGTGGTAAAGATCGATTGTGCCGAATTTCAGCACAGCCACGAGATTGCCAAGCTGATTGGCAGCCCTCCGGGATACCTGGGCCATCGCGAAACACAGGCTTTGTTGAGCCAGGACACGTTGAATCAGTATTGGAATGACGATGTCAAGCTGAGCTTCGTTCTTTTCGACGAGATTGAGAAGGCTAGTGACGCGCTTTGGAATCTGTTGCTTGGGATTTTGGACAAGGGCATTCTTACACTTGGGGACAACCGCAAGGTGGATTTCTCTCGCGCAATGATTTTCATGACCAGCAACCTTGGGGCTGCGGAGATGGGCCAGATCGGGAATCCTAAAATGGGATTTGCGAGATCCTTGCAGCCAGTCCACTCTGACCCGATCAAACTGGACGAAAAGATGGCCAAGACAGGTGTAGAAGCGGCCCGGCGCAAATTTACTCCGGAGTTCATGAATCGGCTGGACAAAGTCGTTGTTTTCAAGAGCCTGATGGACAAGGATCTGCGGCGGATTCTGGACATCGAACTGGCAATCTTTCAGCATCGAATGCTGGCAGGGGTTAACCAGAAAAAGTTTGTGTTCGCTGTCTCGGATGAGGCGAAGGGTTTTCTCTTGGCCGAGGGGCTCGACCCTCGCTATGGCGCAAGGCATCTGAAGCGGAGCATGGAGCGGTTACTGGTGCAACCGCTATCCAACTTATTGGCGACGCAGCAGATTGACGACGGCGATTGCTTGCGGATCGACTTCGATGCGCAAGAGCGGGAACTGACCTTCACCAAAGAAGCAGAGGGCCTGCCTATTGGGACGATGTTCGAAATGATCGATACCAGCGTGCCAGTGCAACTGGGCACTTTGGCTGCAGCGGTATCTCAAGATCAGCCTAAATCAAATTCCGCTGCCGCAACTTCCAAGCAGCGCGGTAGGCTTTAATTTAGGCCGCACACGTCTCAACCTACGCTGCGCATTCTGCGCGTCCGAGTTGCAGGCTAAACGTGTCCGTGTCGCCCCAGTCTAGGTACATGTCGGGTTCGTACTCCATCGGCTTGGCCAGATCGGCAGTAAGTGCTCGGAAAGTCTCGACCTTAAAGCGCAAGACGTACTCGCGGAATGTTTCGCCGACCTGACGATTCGCGATGTAGTGTTCGAGAGTGCGTTGGACGGCTTCGGGGATCGATTTTGCAGGAAGGCTTTGGATCGTGAAGCCATACTTCAGAAGACCTTCCCTATCCTTGCCACCGCCGAGGAGCATCTGGTAGTACGGAATTTCCCGACCGTTTACCTTGCGTACATTGCCGAAAAAGCCAAAGTCGCCAATCCAATGCTGGCCGCAGGAATTGGGGCAGCCGCTGGCTTTGATGTGCAGTTTGCGGACAAGGGAATCGGGGTGATTGCGCAAGGAGGCGCTGAGTGCTTCGCCGAGTTTCATTGTCTTGGTGATGCCCAGATTGCAACTCCAAGCCCCTGGACAAGTCACTATGTCGTCAATCTCGTCCGCACCCGACTCCGCAAGCTTTGCTTGCTGCATGAGAGAGTAGATCTCTCGCAGTCGATTCTGTTGAATCCAGGCAATCTGTAGATTTTGATCGATCGTGATCCGCACCAGGCTGTCTCCGGCGGATCGCGCGATTTCTGCAACGGCACGCATCTGGGCTGATGTCATGTTGCCTTGAGGCACCTTAACGGTAAGGATCACATTGCCGAGTTGGCGTTGCGGTTGGACGTTTGTACGAAGCCAACGTTCGTAGTCAGGCGCAACGTCTGGCATTACGGGCAACAGGGCTTCGCGGCCGAGCGGTCGCAGGGTCTTCGAATACGCGCCAAAGCCCTCTGGAACGGCCTCTGGGGCAGAGATGCCACCATTGGCGAGGACGTCGGCGTACTCAACTTCTACCTGCTCTTTGAACCAGTCCCAGCTGCGTTCGCGGACGATGAACTTGAGCCGGGCCTTGTGCTTATTCTTGCGATTGCCGTACTTCCCAAAAACACGGATCACCGCTTCGCATCGATTGACAAGTCGTTCGACCGGGAGAAATTCGTCGAGTAGCTGCGCTTCGCTGGGCAACGGCCCAAGCCCGCCTGCGGCCAACACGCGGAAGCCCCGCTTGCCGTCGCGGATCTCGGCATTGAAGGCAAGGTCATGCAGGCCGCCAACGGCACAATCGTTGCCGCAACCACAAAACGCAATCTTGAACTTACGCGGCAGGTTGTCCGTGAGGTCCTGGTGCAGAAAGGCGTAGGCCGCCTGGCGCAGATAAGGCGAAATATCGAAGACTTCATTTGGACTGATGCCAGCCAGCGTGCAGCCCGTGACGTTGCGGACGGTGTTGTAGCAGGCTTCGCGCGTGGTGAGGCGGACGGCGGCAAGTTCGGAGAGCAGATCGGGCACTTGCGGCAGGGGAATGAAGTGGAATTGCATGTTTTGACGAGTCGTCAGATGACCCTTGCCGGCAGCGTACTTGTCGGCGATGTCCGCCATGCGCTCCATTTGTTCAGACGTGGATAAGCCACCAGGAACTTTAGTACGGATCATTTGGGTGTTCAACTGCCGCTGGCCATACACGCCGCGACGCAGGCGCAATGCGCGGAACTCGTCATCGGTGAGCTTACCCTCAAGAAAGTCGTCTACCTGGCTGCGGAACAAAGCGATATCGGCTTGGACCGTTTGGTCAAACTGTGCTTCAACGGGCATAAGAACTTCCATAATACTATTCTCTATCGAGAATACTATGAATGAGGCTTGCCGTGGGGGCATGGCAGAAATGCCCGCTCCCCACGGCACGTTTTTAGGGGTTGAACTGCGCTGGGTAGCGGAGCACGGTGTAGTTGCGGATCGCGACACCGTCACTCGAAGCGGTTGCAAGATTTCCTCGCAACGAGATGGTGAATGCAATTCGATTATCGATGTTCGTCGCCGTAATTGCGGCAACAACCGTTGAGGTGCTGCCAAAGCTTGTTGTTGACCAAGCACCGGAAACAGGAGTAGCTGTGATTCCACTGGGATAAAAACCGATGAAAGTGCGAGCGGTTGCCAAGGCATCGCTGGTTGCAAAGCTGCGACTCCAAACGCTGGTGGATCCAATGCGAAATTCAGTTGTAAACGCGCTTGAAGTGCCGGTATGTTCATAGTCGACAATCACCTCAAGGCGATCACCAGCATCGAGGAAATATGCTGGCACGGTACAGGATCCAATCTGCGTCGAGCTAGTAGCGCTAGTCGAGCCACCTGCAACGCTGCATAGGACCTGTGGCATTGGATGGGTCTGGCCAGCTTCGTAGGATTTGCGAGCCTGCTGTGCGTTGTTAAACCAAAAATCACCATTTTGTCTTGAAGCCGGGTCTCCACTAGCCCCCGCGTCCCGCCAAGCGGCGCGGGTTGATGTCGTGGTTGCTTGCAGGCGCTGCGCCACGAGCGAGCCGTCCGATTCCATGCGTGCCAATTCCGTGCCGGCGCTATTGAGCCAGCGAGTGAAGTGTGTCGAAGCCTGTGTGGGCGATGCCTGAATGGTGAGATTGGCCGACGGCGCACTGGTTCCCAAGCCAAGCCGCTTGTTGGTCGAATCCCAGAAGAACGCCGAGCTGTCTTGGGCAAGGATTGAAGTGGAATTGACAAAGGGAATCGCGCCGCTTGTGAAACCGGTGAAGAGGCAGGCATTCCAGACTGCATCGAGCCCGTTGGAGACCAGGCAACGGTTTGCAGTTCCTAAAGGCAACCGCATCCACTTGGTTATCGATCCTTGGCCCACGATGAGATCGCCGCGTTGCACTGCTTCTGAAAATGTATCGGAATGGGTGTCGCTGAGCAGCGTATGAGGACCGCCGCCAATCCCACCCGTCCGATAAAAGGCACGCAGGATGTCACCGCTTTGAGGCATGACTCCTGAAATAAAGGAAAGGGTGTTGCCGGTGATCGTGAAGTCGATGCCAGCGCTGAGATAGATGCCGTTCAGATACAGGGCCAGCGTCGTGGACGGCAGTGGCGTCGCAGTCAGAGTGAAAACCTGATTGCTGCCGTTGATAAGTCCAGTCGGCGTTTCGGCATCGATAAACAAGCCACTCGTATCCGCGCCGACTCCAGGGGGAAAGGTGCCGCCACCGCCAGGGATTCCGGGAGAAGAGACAAAGCCTCCAGGTAGGAGTACTGCCCGGACATCGCGCAGCTTCAGTAGCGCGGTAGTTTGGGGCACAGACCACACTTCGGTGAATAAAATACGGCCGCCGCTCGAATACTTGACGGTATAGTACGCATTATTCACTGATGAAGTTGGTGCAAGTTTTACCTGAAATAGTCCATCTACAATTCTAATAACCTTGTTATATTGGCCGATTACTGCGCCATTCGGTGTATCAAAGCTTTTCCATTCGACGTAGGCGAGGCCGTTGAAGCGACTCCCTTCGGCGAGATATACCATGTCCTGAATGCTGGTGAGAACCGGCTGGGAGCTGCCTACCTCGCAAGTGGCGAAGATCGCGGCAAGTAGAGCTTGAGCGGAGAGTATCCGCCTGAAACGAATAGATTCAAAATCCATATGATTTTCCTTCCGTTGGGTCGAGGCAGTCCGAAAAAAAGGCTAGCCATGTGCATTTGAACGCCTCGCCAGCCCAAAACAGGGACAACCTCAACTCGCCTTATAGATTACAACTCGAGATCCTGTAAATATACAGCTATATATGTAGTATATTTATAAAATATAGAAAGTAAAGACTTTATGTTGGTATTATTTATTGAATTTTCCTGTGAACGCTAATCCGGTATATTTGCTGCCGGATATCTCCGTCAACTCGGCAGCGCCGAATCACGTTGATCGAGTGTTGGTGCCGAGCTATTGTTTGACGCCAAGAACGCGGTTGGTGTGGTTGACTCCATTGCTGTCCAAATTAGCAACTGCGCGGCGTTTGGCATGCTGAAAGCAAAGAGCCAAGGGCCCAGATTGGCGTATTTGGGCGAACCAGGTTGGGGGTAGGGCGAATTCATTGCGATGGACCGGAGTTTGCCGCCCGCTGC